>NZ_JBLXDV010000003.1:0-474546 GCF_048263705.1 Minwuia sp.
GCACGCTCCCGCAAATCAAGTGAGTAAGGTCGAACCATCACATGCTGGCCTCCTTCTCCAGCCAGCATGTTGAATCAGAACCAGACTGATTTGGGAATCCTAAATCGATTCAATCAAATATGGGGACGCTCTAGTCTCCCCGCCGGGGAGGATCGGCACATGACGGCACCGCACATCGGGATCACCATCAGTTTCCAGCGCCACGCCGGACAGGGCGAGACGTGGGAGCAGATCTACCGCGAAGCGCTGGAGCTGGCCGCCGAGGCAGACCGGCTGGGCATCCGCAGCATATGGGTCAGCGAACATCACGGCGAGGAGGACGGCTACTGCCCCTCGCCGATCGTCGCGGGTGCCGCGCTCGCCCATGCCGCGCCCAACTGCCTGATCGGACAGGGCATCGCGATCGCTCCGCTCTACGGCCACCCGCTGCGTCTGGTCGAAGACCTGTCCGTGCTCGACAACATCTCCGGCGGACGGGCAATGATCGGCCTGGGACAGGGCTACCGCCCTGCCGAGTTCGCGGCCTACGGTCAGACGTACAGGCGGCGGACCCGCGCCTTCGAGGAAGCGCTGGAGATCCTGCATCTCGCCTAGACAGGAGAGCGGTTCTCATATGACGGCGAGATACACAAGGTGCGTGACGGCCTGTTGAGGCCCGCTCCGATCCGCCCCGGCACGCCGCCGCTCTGGCTGGGCGCAGCGGCGCCCGCGTCCCGCGCACGGGCCATCCGCTTCGACGCGGGGCTGATCATCGCACCGCTGATCGAACTGGACCATGCCGCGCGCCAGTTCGCCGACTACGACCTGAACGTGAAAGCCGCGGGGAAATCCGCCCTGCCCCATGCGCTGATGCGCGAGATCCTGATCGGCGACAGCGTCACCGAAGCCATCGACGCGCACAAGCACGCGCTGGATCTGGTCTACAGGCAGCAGTACGCCCCCGCCCGCACCGGCCTGACCCGAAAGGACCCGGAGACGGGAGAACGCAAACCGCTTTCTCTGGATGATCCCTACTATCTGTCGGAAGACTTCATGCAGGCCCGCTGGTTTGTGGGCGCGCCCGAACAGATCGGGGCGAAGATCAACCGCTGGCACCAGCGCATCGGGCTGCAGCACCTGATCTGGCAGCCCAAGCCGCCGGGGCTGGATCTGAAGACCGCGGTCCGGAATCTGGAACGCATGGCCGGGGAAATCATGCCGCATCTGAAGGGCCGTGAAGCGACAAACGGCTGACGCGCGTTCTGTCCGGTCGTCGGGTGGCCCCGCCCGCCTGGCGGGATGACATCCCGTGCGTTTGACCGTTGCAATCCAGATGCTGCGACGGTCTAACTCGGAACAGCGCCGGATATGCGGTCAGGAGGCCATACCACCATGCAGA
The DNA here is from genome assembly GCF_048263705.1 of Minwuia sp. GTDB lineage: Bacteria > Pseudomonadota > Alphaproteobacteria > Minwuiales > Minwuiaceae > Minwuia. Next base: position 1,379 of record NZ_JBLXDV010000003.1, read on the forward strand.
TAACGATGCTCTACGCCGGTCTGACCGGCCTGCTGCTCCTCGTCCTGTCCATCAGGATCATTGCACTGCGCCGTGGCCCCTCCGGGCCCAGTCTGGGCGACGGGGGCAATCCGGATCTGGCACGGCGTATCCGCGCGCACGGCAATCTGGTCGAATACGCACCGGTCATCCTGCTGATGATGGCCCTTCTCGAAAGCGCGGGACAGCCGGGCTGGGCGATCCATGCGGCCGGCATTGCGCTGATCGTCGCGCGTCTGATGCACGCCTACGCCCTTTCGAAACCATCCGGCAGCGTCGTCGGGCGCGTTGGCGGCACGGCGATCACGCTGCTGTTGCTCGGCATCACCGGCATCTGGTGCGTGCTCGCGTTCGGGCTGTCGAACCCTTCGATCTGACCGGTGATGCCTGAAACAACCAGAGCGGTATTCCTGGAAACAGTCTGAATGGTTCCATTCAGACTGTTCTCGCCCTAGTCGACAAGTTCCATCACCTGCTCAAGCTGCTTCAGCTGATCGTCGGCGCTCAACGCCGGGTCGAACCGCACGGTGATGCCGCTGACCCCGGCCCTGGCATAGGTCTCGAACCGCTTTCGGACCATCTCAGGCGTGCCGACGGCACCGAATTCCGTGATCATCGCATCGGGGACGATCTTCGCCGCATCGTCACGGCGTCCCTCGATCCAGAGCTTCTGGATCTCCAGCGCCTCGTCCTGGAATCCCGAGCGCTGGAAGGCTTCATTGTAGAAGTTCGTCTTCGCCGATCCCATCGCGCCCATCTGGAACGCGATGCCTGGCCGGCGTGCATCGATCAGGCCTTCCACATCCTCACCGATACCGATCGCGCAGGCGGCGTTCAGATGAATGTCGTCCATCGAGCGTCCGGCTTTCTCGGCTCCCTTGCGAATGAAAGCCAGATGCGCCTCGGCGTGATCCGGCGAGAAGGATGTGCCCAGCCAGCCATCCGCCGCTTCGCCGGTGTACTCCAGCGACTTCGGACCCAGCGTTGCCAGGAAGATCGGTATCTCGGTCGGCGGGAAGTCGAGCTTGATCGGCTTGCCTTCGCCGCCCGGACGCGGCAGCGTGATGGTCTCGCCGTCATATTTCAGCTTCTCGCCCCGAAAGGCCATACGGATCACGTCGACGGTTTCGCGCAGGCGCGTCAGCGGCTTGCGGTAGTCCTGCCCCTGCAGGCCTTCGACGACCTGAGGCCCGCTGACGCCAAGCCCCAGAATGAAGCGGCCGTTGGACAGGCTGTGCATTGACAGGGCCGTCATTGCCGTCATGGACGGGACCCGCGCGCTGATCTGCATGATTCCCGTACCCAGCTTGATCCGGCTGGTCTTGGCCGCCAGATAGGCGAGCGATGTCGCCGCGTCCTGTCCCCAGGCCTCGGCGGACCAGGCGCAGTCGACGCCCATGGACTCGGCGGCCTGCACATACTCGGCGACCGCCCCCATGCCGGAGCGGTCATACCCGCCGACGCTGATCGCGACTTTCAGAAGTGCCATGCCTCTATCCCTTCCCGAATGCTTTCAGCCGTTCTTCCAGATCGGGACCGCGCCCCGGACTGTTGCGGCGTTCGAATTCCAGTGCGCCCCAGTGGCCGTGATTCTGGCCCTGGTTCACCAGCATCTTGTCGCCCCTGAGCGTGTGCCAGGAGTTTTCCAGAAACCCTTCTGCCATGGCCGTCACATGATCGAGCAGGCGCTCGTCATCCACGCATTCCATGGCCAGTCCGATGCTGACGGCCTCTTCAGCCCCGATCACGCGGGCCGAGAACATCATTTCCTTCGCGCGCTGCATGCCGACCCGTTCCGGCAATCGGCGGCTCATGCCCCATTTCGGTGTCATGCCCCACTTGCCATGCGTGTCGGAGAACCTTGCGGACGATCCGGCGACGATGAGATCGGCTGCAAGGGCCAGTTCGAGACCGCCCGTATAGCAATGTCCCTGAACGGCGCAGATCACCGGCTGCGGCAGGTTCTCGATCAGATCGACCGTATCGGACTGGTAATTCTCGGTCGGCGCGACATCGCCGTCCTGTATCGCGCGCAGGTCATTGCCCGCGCAGAAGGACCGCCCCGCGCCGCAAAGGATGACCGCGCCGATATCGTCGGTCTGCTTGTGCAACGCCTCCACATGGGCGCGCAGTTCGACGAACAGGCTTGGCGACAGCGCATTCAGCGCCTCGGGCCTGTTCAGTGTCAGTGTGCACAGTCCCGCGTCGTCGCGTCGCTCGACAAGCGCCATGGTCGATCCCTCCCCGGTTACTTCGTGTCGTTCTTCGAAAGCGGCCAGATGGCCAGCCCCAGAACGATGCCGTTGAGGATATGCCAAAGAAAGTGCGTGCCATAGGGCCAGGCTGCGCATACCGCCTCATCCATCGCCCGGAAGATGAAAGACGGGATGAAGACGACAACCGCAGCGCCCACCCATTTCCAGGCCGGATGCCGCGCGCGCCGCGCCGCAACCGCCATCGCGCCGCCGGCCGCCAGCGGACCGAGATAGAATGCGCCGGGTACGGGCACGAGCTGCGCGAGCAGCATTGCGGCGACGATCATCCCCGCAGGCCACAGCAGGGAAACGAAGATGTTGGTTTCAAGCCAACGCCGGGCCCCGAAGTACAAGGTGAACAACAGGCAGAGGCTCAGCGCCGCCGTATCGGCAACCGCGCTCCATCCGTTGGCGTAGGTGTGAAAGAGAAAGCTGCCGACGCCGGTGGCCGACAGCAGAAAAAGCGGGATCATCAGCGAGGGACGCCGCAAGCTGCCCTGTCGCGCGGCACCCCGGGCGATCAGCAGGGCGGCAATGATGAACGACAGGTTGGTGACCGCATTCAGCGGCTCGTCCCAGAACCCCGGCACCAGCCGTTCGCAATAGGCATCGACATGTTCAAACATGCCTCAGAGTGGGCGATACTGCGCGCGCCACGTCAAGCGTGGCAGAGTCGCGCTCCGGAGGGGCTTCAGACCGCGCGGGCAACCATCCAGGCACGAGCCTGTTTCTGGGCTTCGGCGATCTGCGCCGATGACATCAGTTCAGCCATTTCCTGCCGTTCGGTCCGGGCACGCATATCGCCTGCCGTCGCAGCGATGTTGAACCATTTGTGCGCCTCGATCAGCCCACTCTCGTCCGTTTCGGTGGCATAGATCAGACCGATCCTGTACTGCGCGTCTCGGTCGCCCGCATCGGCCATGGCCATCAGCTTGTCAAGTTTGCTCGGATCATAGTGTCCCATCTTCCAATCTCATCTCTCGTGTCAGCGACGACGACCCGCAGAGTGCCGTGCCTTGCGAGGAAGCTTGCGACCAGAAAGGTTAATGAACGGTTCCCGAAAGCCGTCGAACAATGAACAGGCCGGATCCTTTGACAAAGAATGGTTTGTTGCCGTGGCAAGTTCTTTGGCTGTCGCGTGAAATACGATGAGACATCGGCGGAAATTCAGTTGTCCTCGACAACTTCTTCCAGCCCATGCTCCTTCAGCTTCGCGCTCGCCTTGCGCCCCACAAGAATTGTCACGATCAGGGTCGCGACGATGCCGACACCGAAAAAGACATACTTCAGCGCGGAAGCCTCCTCGCCTGCCGCCGCCGCGCCGCCGAGCGACCCGATCCACACATACAGAAGCGTGCCCGGCATGATCCCGAAGAAGGTCGCCAGCAGATAGGGAAAGAACCCGACGGCGGTCGTGCCGAATACCCAGTTCTGCAGGCTGAACGGTACGACCGGCGACAATCTCAGCAACGCCACGATCTTCCAGCCGTCTTCCTCGATGGCTGCATCGATGGCGCGCAGCTTGGGCCGCTGCTGGATGACCCGCTGCACCCGCTCGCGCACCAGATAGCGGCCCGCGAGGAAGGACATGCCCGCACCGATGGTCGCGCCGATCACGACGATCGGAAACCCCCACAGGCCGAACGCGACACCCGCCGCCAGAGTCAGCAGGGCCCCCGGTACCAGCGCCAGCACGGCGAACGCATAGACCAGGGCAAACACTACCCAGCCGACCGGGCCCAGCCCTTCGATCCAGGTCCGGAAAGCCTCGATCCAGTCCGCGATCGGCAATACCGAATAGGCCGCAATGATCGCAACCAGGACCGCGAGACCGGCAACGATCTTCAGCCAGCCCGGCATCCCGCCGGACTTCTTCGCCTGATCTGACTCTGTCATCAACCTGCCCCCGGTCACCATGTCTCATTGGTTAGAGCCGACAGGTGATCATCTGGAAACCCCCGCGCCAGAGGTCTCACGCGAGCTTGATACCATCGTGCGCCAACGTGTTACGGCACTTCAAAGCCCTTCTTCACCGCGTCGCGTGCCCAGATGCGGTCATACCAGCGCTTCAGGTTCGGAAAGTCTTCCAGTTCCATGCCCTGCCATTCATGGCGCGCGATCCATGGGAAGGTCGCGATATCCGCGATGGTGTATGTATCGGCCGCCAGCCAGTCGTGCTGCGACAGCTGCTTGTCGGCCACGCCATAGAGACGCCTGGTCTCGTTGGTATAACGGTCGATGGCGTAGGGAATCTTTTCAGGCGCGAACTTCCGGAAATGATGCGCCTGACCCATCATCGGACCCGCGCCACCCATCTGCCACATCAGCCACTGCATCGTGTCCGTGAACTTGTGCGGGTCGCCGGGCAGGAACTTTCCCGTCTTCTGAGCCAAATAGATCAGGATGGCCCCGGTCTCAAAGACCGAGATGTCTTCGCCGCCGGGCCCGTCGTGATCCACGATCGCCGGTATCTTGTTGTTCGGGCTGATCTTCAGGAAATCCGGATCGAACTGTTCGTCCTTGGTGATGTCGATCGGATGCACCTGATAATCCAGACCGCATTCCTCCAGCATCACCGAGATCTTGCGTCCGTTCGGCGTACCCCACGTATAGAATTCAATCACTTGGACTTCCCCTTTGACAATTCGATTCAGATATCCAGCGCCTGATCCAGATCGGCGATCAGGTCGTCGACATTCTCGATCCCGACGGAAAGGCGCAGCAGATCGGGCGGTGACATGGTGGCCGCGCCTTCGACCGTATGGCGGTGCTCCACCAGGCTCTCGACCCCGCCCAGCGATGTCGCGCGCCGGAAAAGCTTCAGGCGGGCCTTCACGGCCTTCGCGCGCGTTGTCCTCTCGCCCCGCACCAGCACCGACAGCATCGCCCCGAAGCCGTTCCGCATTTGCTGCTTCGCGACCGCATGCCCCGGATGGTTCGGCAGACCCGGATAGATGGCGTCGACGTCGTTGCGGGCATCCAGCCATTCGGCGATCTTCTGCGCATTGGCCGATGCCCGCTCCACCCGTATCGCCAGCGTACGCATGCCGCGTGCGAGCAGCCAGGCCTCGAACGGACCGATGATCGAGCCACCCAGCCCCCGCTGCTTTCTGGCGTCCAGCCAGAGTGGATGCTCCACGTCCTTCGTCACCAGCGCCCCCGCCAGCACATCCGAGTGACCGTTCAGCGACTTGGTCGCCGAATGCATCACGAAATCCGCCCCGAAATCGAGCGGTCGGGTGTGCAGCGGCGTGGGTACCGTGTTGTCCACGGCCAGTACCGCGCCGGCTGATCTGCAGGCTTCGGCCACGGCAGCGATATCGGTCACGTGCCACATCGGATTGCTGGGGGTTTCCACCCAGACGATCTGCGCAGGCTTCCGCGCCAGGGCCTCGACATAATCCGACGCGTCGTTGCCGATCATGCGCACCTCGACATCGAAACGCGCGCCGAAGTCCTGCAGCCAGACCTTCAGGGCAAAATACATGATCTCGGGGATGATCACGCTGTCGCCCGCCTTCAGGCACTGGAACAGCGTCGATGCAGCCGCCATCCCCGACGGAAACAGCATCGCCCCGGTGCCGCCTTCCAGCTTCGCCAGCATCTGTTCCGCCAGTTCGAAGGTCGGGTTCTCGTCACGCGCGTAGACGGCACCGCCGGGCAGACTCAGGTCCGGATCGCGCTCGTACGTCGAGGCCGGATAGATTCCCGGTGCCAGACCGCGACTGGCCGGTTCGACGTGCCCGAGCGCCTGCGCCAGGAATGTCTCCGGATTGTCCGATTCCGAACTCATCAGCGTTTCTGGAACTGCTTGTCGCCGAACAGGTTCTTCTTCTGCTCCTCGCCCATGTCTTCCGGCTTGCGCCGCAGCTCGCGCCCCAGATCGACACCGCGCCGGACCGCCGGTCGCTGTTTCACCAGATCGTACCAGCGGCGCACGTTCGGATAATCGTCCATCACGATGCCCTGCATGCGGTGCAGCATGAACCAGGGCATCAGCGCCATGTCGGCGATGGAATATTCATCCGCGACATAGTCCCTGCCCGCCATCCGGCGATCCAGCACACCGTAGAGGCGGTTGGATTCGTCCAGATACCGCTTCTTCGCGTAGGGAATATCCTCGGTCGCATAGAGCTTGAAATGGCCGTTCTGACCGAACATCGGCCCGACCCCGCCCATCTGCCACATCAGCCATTCGATCACGCGGTATCGACCGGCAGGATCCTTTGGCAGGAACATGCCGGTCTTCTCGGCGAGGTAGATCAGAATGGCACCCGTTTCCATCAGGTGATAGGGCGCGCCGCCGGGCCCATCATGATCGACGATCGCCGGCATCCGGTTGTTCGGGCTGATCTTCAGGAAATCCGGATCGAACTGCTCGCCCTCGCCGATGTTCACCGGAATCATGCGGTACGCCAGCCCGCATTCCTCCAGCATGATCGAGATCTTCCACCCGTTGGGTGTGGGCCAGTAATACAGATCGATCATGGGTTTCCTCTCGGACTGACTGTCATTCCCGCGCGCGTCGTGATATGGCGCGGGGCATGAACCTAGTGAACGTCGAGATGCGGAGACCGTCAACATGAGTATCGACCGCGAGGCCCTGATTGACTGCCTGGAACGGATGGCCGTTGAGGATGACACCGAAGCGCTCGCCGCCAGCCGCGAAGCGTCTGCGCTGATGGAAGCCTCAGGCCTTTCCTGGGATGAAGTGATCCGGGAAGGACTGCGCCGCGCCCCATCGGCTGCGGCCCTCGATCTTGGCGAAGACGATGCGTCGGTCGCCAAGGCGCTGAAGGCGTTGCTGGCCAAGCCCGACCTGAACGAGAACACGGCCGAAGACCTGCGCGACTTCCAGGCCGATCTGGAGAAAGGCGAACTCGACCCCGACGACCGCAAATACATCCTGGGACTTTACGCGCGCGTCGGTGGCTAGAACCGCCGCGCTGGTGCCCACGAACCGGACGGCTAGCTGATGCTCGGCACCCGTATCCAGGTCGCGTAGGCACTGGCGACGACTTCATCGCGCGCGTTCAGCACGGCCGATCCCGCCCAGGCCTTGCGCCCCTTGGTGCCCATGCGCCAGGCCAGCACCGTGCAGAGTTCGCCTGCCATCACCGTGCCGGTAACCTCGCCTGCAATGCGCCCCAGCAGCATGTTGACCCCGGCTTCGTCATGGAAGGCATAGGCACCCGGGCAATCCAGCGCCGCGAAGACATAGCGTTCGGGGATCCGGCCCTCCGTATCCGCGAGGCCGGGATGCGCCTCCCATTTCGCGGCAACGAGATCGTGTCCCTCGACGGGCGACGCAAACACCCGCAACGTGCGTCCCACCTCGCCCTTCACACCGCATACGAAGCAATGGGGAATCGGACTGTTCTTCGCGCCGCGATAGTTCGGCAGCGCCGCCAGGACTGCCGCGTCGGATGGTTTTTCCGGTATCTCGACGCTGAAGGTGCCGGGCTTCACCGATCCGACAAGCGCACCTTCATGACGCAGTTCGAAACCTTCTTCGGTCTCGACGATCTGCATCGGCGTTTCGAGCGGCGGCGGCGATCGCAGCGTGATTTCCGCCGGCCCGTCAATCAGTTCGGCGAGCACGCCCGCGATGTATCCGCCGTTGGCGGACTGTGTCGGCCCCTGGAACCTGCGTTCGACGACGATCTGCTGCACGATTTTTCCCTCTCCCCTGACCGCGCCAGTTAAGCCACTATCGACGGAATTGGAAATGGAGGATCGGGCATGAGTGATCTGCACGGCAACCGCGGCAAGAGCGTCGTCATCAACACGAACCAGATGGAATGGCAGGCCAGCCCGTCAGAAGGCGTCTGGCGCAAGCGGCTGGAACTGATCGGCGACACGGAAAAAGGCATGGTGACTTCCATCGTCAGGTTCGATCCCGGCGCAGGCTTCGCGCGGCATGACCATCCCCTCGGCGAAGAGGTTCTGGTCCTTGAAGGCACATTTGCCGATGAGCACGACAGCTATCCGAAAGGAACCTGGACGCTGTTGCCCAACAACACCCCGCACGCACCGAAGACCGAAGCCGGATGCACACTGCTGGTGAAACTCTGCCAGTACGCAGGGAATCATCGACCGGCCTATCGCAAGGACACGACCGAGCAGACCGGCTGGCGTGAATCGGCACCGGGGCGCCTGCGTTTCGATCTGTACGATGACGAGGATCATCCCGAGAAGATCTACCTGTCCCGCCTTGCACCGGGGACGCGGGTTCAGCATCACACCCACGACGGCGGAGAGGAAGTCTTTGTGATCGAAGGCGAAATTCACGATGACGACGGACGCTATCCGGCAGGCACGTGGCTCAGGCTGGCCGACGGGTCCAGCCATGCGCCACGCACCGATACCGGTTGCCTGCTGTATGTGAGATCGGGACACCTGAAAGCAGACGTCGCCGCATGACCGACATCATCCACTTCACCGACTTCAAGAGCCCCTTCGCCTATCTGGCGATGGAAGACGCGTTCCGGCTGGAAGACGAAAGCGGTCAGAAAATCCGCTGGGTTCACTACACATTGGAAATTCCGGAGTTTCTGGGCGCGGTCGAAACCCGCAGCGAGAACGACTGGCGCAAGGTCAAGTACGCCTACATGGATGCGCGGCGGCTGGCCAACCGCAAGGGCCTGACCGTGCTGGGACCGAAGAAGATCTTCAACTCGCGCCCCGCCGGGATCGGCATGACCTATGCCATCGAGCAGGACCTGCTGCGCCCCTACGCCAGCACCGTGTTCGAGCGGTTCTTCAAGCGTGATCTGAACGTCGATGTACCCGACGAGATCCGGCGGGTGCTGTCCGACATCGGGGCCGATGTGACCGGATTCGATGACTGGCTGACCGGAGACGGGCTGAAACGCCACGAGCAGGAACGTCAGGAAGCCATCGACATGGGCGTCTTCGGGGTGCCGACCTTCGCCATCGACGGCGAACTGTTCTGGGGCGGCGACCGCATCTGGATGGTCGAGGAAAAACTGAAGGATCTCGCCGGATAGGAACCGCCATGCCCGATCATGACCTGCTGATCCGCAACGCCCGCCTGATCGACGGAACCGGCGCGCCCTCGACAACAGGCGATCTTGCCGTCAGTGACGGTCGCATCGTTGCTATGGGCGACCTCGGAAAGACATCTGCAGATCAGATCGTCGATGCGGACGGGCTGGCGCTTGCGCCCGGTTTCATCGACAGCCACTGCCATGACGACCGCGCGCTGATCGAGATGCCCCTGTTGGAACCGAAGGTCAGTCAGGGTGTCACCACGGTCATCAACGGCAATTGCGGCGTCAGCGCCGCGCCGTTTCTGCCGGGCCGACCGGAGGGACCGCCGCCGCTCAATCTGATCAACCGGAGCGGCGAACCGGGTTTCGAAAGTTTTGCGGACTATTTTGCCGCGATGGAGGCCGAACCCGCAGCCGTGAACCACGCCTGCCTGTGCGGCCACATCAATCTGCGCAACGCCTTCATGGATGACTTCGACCGACCCGCGACGGCGGCTGAGATCGACGGCATGTGCGATCTGCTGGACAAGGCGATGCAGCAGGGCGCGCTCGGCCTCTCGACCGGCCTCTACTATGCGCCCGCCAATGCCGCACCGACCTCGGAGGTGACCGCGATCGCCGGTGTGCTTGCGCGCTACAACGGCCTCTATGTCACTCACATGCGGGATGAAGAAGATTTCGTAACCGACTCCCTGGAAGAGACTTTCCGCATCGGTCGTGACGCCGGGACACCTGTCATCGTCAGCCATCACAAGTGCACCAGCCCGCAGAACTTCGGCAAGTCCGAGGTGACACTGAAGATGATCGAGGCCGCGCGGTCGAACCAGACCGTCGGTCTCGATGCCTATCCCTATACAGCCAGTTCCACCATCCTGCAGCCCGAGCGGGTGCACAAATGCAGCCGCGTGATCATCACCTGGTCAACGACGATGCCGGAGGCGACAGGACGCGACCTGTCGGACATCGCCGCGGAAATGGGATGCAGCGACACCGAGGCAGCGGAAAAGCTGATGCCCGGCGGTGCCGTCTATTTCGCTATGGACGAGGCCGACGTGTCCCGCATTCTGGCATGGCCCGACACAATGATCGGCTCCGACGGTATCGTCATGGACCGCCATCCGCATCCCCGCGCCTGGGGCACCTTTCCCCGCGTTCTGGGTCACTACGCTCGGGATGAAGGCCTGTTCAGCCTGGAAGACGCCGTTCGCAAGATGACATCGCTGACTGCGGACACATTCGGCCTGAAGGGGCGCGGTCGCCTTGCAACCGGATATGCGGCCGACCTCGTCCTGTTCGACCCGGCGACCGTCATCGACACGGCAACGTTCGCTGAGCCACAGCAACCCGCAGCCGGTATCGAGATGGTGTTCGCCAATGGGATCCAGATCTGGGGCGGCGGCGCATCGACCGGTGACCGACCGGGCCAGCACCTGACCCGGTCGCCGGCATGACAGCCGCTCCTAACGTCCCCTGAAGTCAGCCTTGCGCTTGTTCACGAAGGCGTCCACGCCTTCACGTCCGTCTTCCGAACGCATGGATTCCGCGATACCGACCGTCTCCCGCTCCATCTGGCTTTCCAGCGTTTCGTGCATGCTGTCATGGACCAGGTTCTTCACCCGCCCGTAGGCTTTCGTCGGTCCCTCGGCCAGCATCGCGGCCATCCTGCGGGCTTCGTCCATCAGGGTTTCAGCCGGGTGGACATAATCGACCATGCCCCAGCTTTCCGCCTCGGCAGCACTCAGCAGCCGGTTGGTGAGCATCAGGTCCAGCGCGCGCTTGGTACCGACGCGGCGCGGCAGGAAATAGCTGGATGAGCCGTCCGGCGACACGCCGAGCCGGGTGTAGGCCATGGTGAACTTGGCACTGTCCGCGGACATGACAATGTCGCCCATGATGGCAAGGCTGAACCCGGCACCGGCGGCGGTACCGTTCACCGCCGAGATCACGGGCGCGTCCATGCGGCTGAGGCGCGATACCGCACCGTGCAGATACATGGTCATGTGCTTGACCATGGTGGGCAGCTTCTCACCCTGGGTGCTGAAGAAGGCGACGTCGCCGCCGGCGCAGAACATCTTGCCCGTGCCGGTCAGGATCACGGCACGCACGTCCGGATCCTCGTCGCAGCGAACCGCGACATCGAACAGCTGCTTCGACATCTCCAGATCCAGCGCGTTCGCCTCATCGGGCCGGTTGAGCGTGATGGTGGCCACCCCGTCCGCGACCTCGTACTTCATGGTGCTGTATGACATGCGATCCTCCCCGATCGGTTGGTCTGACTGTCGGCAATATAGTCCGGCTTACTCGGCGGCGGCCATGCCGGACTTTGCCACGGTTTCGGTTGCCGGGCGTATCTCGCACCAGTGGAACCGCAGCGGTATCGAGCCGCTGATCGGGTCGGCATCTCTGGTCGACAGCACCGCGTTCATGTTGGTCGGCAGGCCGTTGGCCGCATTCTGCCGGGCCGTCCAGCCGTGCTGCGCGACAACCGTGTCCGGTTCCTGATCCTCGACCAGCTTCGCACGGGCGAACACTTCGCCGTCCCGCGTCGCGATTTCGACCCAGTCCCCGGCGCCGATGCCGCGTTCCGCTGCCGTTTCAGGGGCGATCTCGACGACCGGATCGGGCGTGAGCTTCCTGAGCGCCGGAATGTTGCGTCCCTGACTGTGGCAATAGGCGACCGTCTTGGCGGAACTGAGTCTGAGCGGAAAATCGATGCGCCGGCCTTGGGAATCAGGGTTGTCGGCCAGTTCGGGAAGAGGCGCATGGCCATGCTGCAGGAACGTCTCCGAATAGAGTTCGATCAGGCCGGACGGAGTCGGGAAGCCTTTCGTGCGGTATGACTGCTGGGGTACATGCCCGTCCAGGTCGATACCTTCGGGATGCTGCCTGAGGTCATCGAGGTCGATGCCCGATGGCGCGAGCACATGCCGGTGTCCGGCATCGACGTCACCATCGAACATCTGTTCCGACAGTCCCAGTCGCCCGGACAGGCCCAGCACGATCTCGATGTCGCTGCGGGCCTTGCCGACCGGGTCCACGACGGCCTGACGCAACTGAACCCGGCGCTGTCCTTCCAGGGACGCATCGAAGCCGGTACGCAGGGCCTCGCGCTCCCAGGATGTCGAGACCGGCAGCACGATGTCGGCATAATCCGCGGCGTCATTCAGGAAGAAATCGGTGTGCACGTGGAAGTCGAGTTTCCCGAGCGCCCTCTTCGCCATCGCCATGTCCGGCTGCGCCGACAGCAGGTTGCCACCGAAGGAGAATAGCATCCGCACGGGATACGGATCGCCCTCCAGCACGGCCCGATAGGTGTCGCGCGCCGTCACCCATCCGTTGCGGCCCGGTCCCAGCGGGCGATCGGCCAGCCCCAGCGTCTTCGCGCGCTGTTCCGGCGTCACCAGGTCATGGCCAGAGATGTCATTGAACGGGGCCGCCGCACCCGGCACGTTGCCGCCCTTGCTCCCGTAGTGGCCAAGCAGGCTGTAGAGGATCGAGATCGCCCTGTCGGTCTGTGTCGCGGTCACGCTCTGTCCAACGCCGTTCCAGGCATAGTAGGCGACAGAACCGCTTTCGGTGAGAAGGCCGGCGGCTGCGCGAAGCCGGTCCGGCGCTACGCCGGTGACGTCCGCCGTGCGTTCGGGCGACCACGCGGCTGCGGCCTGTTTGAGGAGCTGAAGCACCGACGTGCAGGCCATCGTCCCGTTCGTCCCCGCAGCCTCGATCGCGCCGAACAGGACCACACCGCCCGGACCGTCGCGCCATTCACGCGCGGTCATGTCGTAGGCAACGAGTCCTCCATCATCCGCACGTGCGAAAGCGATGTCGTCGCGACCGCCCGGTTCCAGATCGCTCTGACGCAGCAGAGCGCCCGTATCGTCGCGTACCAGCAACGCCGCATTGGTCCACTGACGTACGAAATCCGCGTCGAACGTCTCGCCTTCGAGAATCAGGTTGATCAGCCCCAGCGCCAGCGCCTGATCCGTACCCGGCCGCACGCGCAGCCACACATCCGCGCGCTTTGCATACAGCGTCCGGCGCGGATCCACGACGATGGTCTTCGTCCCCCTGCCCCGTGCCTCGCGAATCTCGACGGACCGCGCCAGCCATGTCGTCGCCGGGTTGTGCCCCCAGATCAGCGCGCATTCCGTGTTGGCGAAATCGGGCGTGCCGATATCGCTGCCGTAGGTGAAGCGCGAGGCGAAATCCTTGTGCCAGTTGCAGATTTCCGTGCTGTAGATCGTGTTCGGACTGCCGAAGGCGCGGATGAACCGCTCGATCCAGGAAATGCCGTCAGAGATGTGGGTGCCGCTGCCCGTCGTGACCGAGAAGGCGACCTGTTCGGCACCGAACCGATCGCGTACATCCCCCATCCTGTCGGCGATCTGATCGAGCGCTTCGGTCCAGGAGATGGCTTCCCATTCGACCGGCGCATGGCCTTTGGGCGAAATCCGGCGCATCGGGCGCGTCAGCCGGTCCGGGTGATAGACCAGTTCCGGCGAAGCGTGGCCTTTCGGGCACAGCGCCTTGCCGCTCGGGTGTTCCGGCATCGGCTGAAGACCGGTCAGACGACCATCTTCCACGATGGCCGTACAGCCGCACCGCGAGCGGCATTGCGCACAGAAGGCGGGCTTGCGTTCTTCAGACATCTCCGGCTTTCCCCGATCTGCAGACTGTGACGCCGACGCCTTTGCCCGGCACGGCACGCTGACCTATACTGCCGCCAGCATACACATGATCGACAGGCCCGTGCCATGAGCGAAAATCCCCTGCCCTTCCGCCAACCGATGCCCGCCACCGTCGATCGCGAAGACCTGCCGTTATCGGCCTATCCGCGCGTCCGGATGCGGCGCAACAGGGCCAATGACTGGTCCAGGCGGCTGGTGGCCGAGAACGTGCTCACGGCGGCCGATCTGATCTGGCCGGTCTTCGTCCATGACGGCGACGATCCGGTCGAGATCGCTTCCATGCCGGGTGTCCGGCGTCAGTCTCTCAGCAGCCTGGTCGATGCGGTCGGCGAGGCCGGCGATCTGGGTGTGCCGCTGGTGGCGATCTTCCCCGCCATCGACGCCGACCGGAAGAATGACGAAGGCACCGAAGCCACCAATCCCGAAAACATCGTCTGCCAGGCCGTCCGCGCGCTGAAACAGGCCCTGCCGGAGGTCGGCGTGCTCTGCGATGCGGCGCTGGACCCCTTCACCAGCCACGGCCATGACGGCCTGATCCGCGACGGCTATGTCCAGAATGACATCACGGTCGAGGTGCTGATCGAACAGTCCCTCAACCAGGTCGAGGCCGGGTGCGACGTCATCGCGCCGTCCGACATGATGGACGGCCGCATCGGTGCCATCCGCGCCGCGCTGGAAGCCCACGGCCATCACAACACGCAGATCATGTCCTATGCCGCGAAATACGCCTCCGCGTTCTACGGCCCCTTCCGCGATGCGATCGGGTCCAAGGCCAACCTCGGCAAGGCGACCAAGGCCACCTATCAGATGAACCCGGCCAACGGCGATGAGGCCATGCGTGAAGTCGCCATGGATATCGCCGAGGGTGCCGACATGGTGATGGTCAAGCCGGGCATGCCCTATCTGGATCTCTGCCGTCGCGTGAAGGACGAATTCCGCCTGCCCACCTTCGCCTACCAGGTGTCCGGCGAATACGCGATGCTGGCCGGAGCCGCCGCCAACGGCTGGCTGGACGGCGAGAAGGTGATGATGGAAAGCCTGCTGGGCTTCAAGCGGGCCGGTTGCGACGGCGTGCTGACCTACTTCGCGGTCGAGGCGGCGAAGAAGCTGAAGACCCTCGGTTAACGGTCCATTAGCCATGTTGCCGGATGATCCGGCGCATGACCCAGACGCCCCGCTTTCGCAAACCCGCCCTGAAGACATCCGTGGCCGCCGTTGCATGGTTCAACGCCGCCGCCGAATCGAACGGAACACGCCTGCAGCCGCGCAAGCTGCAGCACCTGCTCTACATGGCCCAGGGCCTGTTCGCCGCCGCGAACGACGGCCGCGCGCTGATGCCCAGCCGGTTCATCGCCGGCTCGCTCGGCCCCTGCGACCCCAATCTCTATCCCGTGCTCGAAGTCGCCGACGAGAGCCACCGGCCCAAGGAGATCGACCCCAAGGCTGAAGCCTGTCTGTCGCTGATCTTCCGGAAATTCGGCACATTGCCTGTCGAACAGCTTGAGGGCTTCGTCGAGGCGGACGGAATCTTCGCCGACGTACGCGAGCTGGCCCCCGATGCCGAAATTCCGCTCGATCAGATGGGCCCCGCGTACCGCCGTGCGTTCATGGGCGACGCCGAACCCTGCCGCCCGGCCCCTGCCCCCCGAAAAGCCGCCCCTGCGGCTCAGCCTCAGGATCAGGCACCGGTTCCCGCACACAGGCAAAGCGACGACCTGCCCGAGGGCGTGCCGAAAGTGATCACCGGCGGCAAGCCCGTGAAACGCTGGGCCCCAAAACGCCGGGTGTACTGAAGCACCGGATATCCGAAAGACGGGGGAGAGGAGTGGTGCCGCTGAGTGGCAACGCACTGACAACTTAACCTACTGCATTCAATTCGATAATTATGCCAAATAACTTCTATGTACCAACAAAAATACCAACAAAGTTGACTCCCCCCTCCGATACGCGACATCGCGAATGTAGAGAGGACACTTCCCCAAGGGGGCAATTTTCAAGAGTTCGTCAGTGTTCCTGCAACTCGGGACCGCCAAAGTGTGTCCGAGTAACATGATGACACTCTGCAGCGCCCGGCTGGATCTTGTGTAGATCAAGAACAAGTCAGGTCCCTCCAAAAAATTGTATTGATGGGGACATTTCTCTATGTCGCGCGAAACACCAAAGAGGTGTTGATGCCCCCGAATGCGAAATTGTTGGAGACAACATATTCGCAATCGATTTTCCGACCCCCAGCCCCTTGAACGTAATCCAGTGCGCCACAGCGTTCGTCAACGCGTTGAAGGTTCGCGGTTCCGGCGAACCAACCCTCACGGCGCATTTCGAGCGCCAGCCAGGCTTCAAGCGCGCCGCAGGCACCAAGAGTATGACCGAAGTGCCCCTTCAATGAATGAAACGGAACCTTGTCGCCATAGACTTCCGACGTTGCCCGGGATTCTGCGATGTCACCAAGTTCAGTTGCGGTACCATGCCCACTAATGAAACCCACGGCATCCGGAGTGATCCCGGCCATGGTCAGCGCTTCCCGCATCGCCAGCGCCTGGGTCGCCTGCATTGGTTGCGTGATGTGAGCACCGTCTGAGTTGGTAGCGAAACCGACCAGTTCGACAATGATCTCCGCCCCTCGCTCGCGCGCATGCTCGTACTCTTCAAGTATCAGAATGGCGCTACCTTCGCCGATGACCAGCCCATCTCTGTCGGCGTCGAAAGGCCGCGAGGCGATACCGGGATCGTCGTTACGGGTACTTGTTGCATAGAGCGTATCAAACACTGCTGCCATCGATGGGCAGAGTTCTTCTGCTCCCCCGGCAATCATGACATCGGCATAGCCATGCCGGATCGCCTCGAATGCGTACCCGATACCCTGGGAGCCGGATGTACAGGCCGACGAAGTGGTGATGACACGGCCACGTAACTGAAAGAAGACACCAATGTTGACCGGTGATGTGTGGTTCATCATGCGGACGTAGCTGGTGGCGTTCAGCGAACCGGCCTTGCCGCTTTCGAGGAACTTGACGAAATCCCTTGCAGGTTCCGTAGACCCATAGGAGGAACCGCAGGACACACCGGTCCTGCCACTGGTCAGAACCGGGTCGTCGATCAGGTCAGCGTCCTGAAGTGCCTTCTCAGCAGCACTGACCGCCAATGTTGCGACGCGTCCCATAGAGCGCATCTTCTTGCGAGGGTAGGCCTTCTCGTGCGCAAAATGATCGGCTGGTGCAGCCAAGCGCGTGTCGAGATCCTGCAGGTGATCCCATTGCGGCATTGACCGCGTGGCAGTCTCCCCCGCCAGCATGCGATCGCGAATCGCGGGCCAGTCGTTGCCCAGCGCCGATATGCCCGCCATTCCGGTAACTGCCACACGCTTTGTCACGATACTCCACCATTCACCGAAATAACCTGTCGCGTAATATACCCGGCCTCGGGCGAAAACAGATAGCCAACCAGTGAAGCCACCTCTTCAGGCCTGCCAAAGCGTCGTAGCGGGATGGACTTGTTTACATCTTCAGCTGGCAGACCTGCGGTCATCGCAGTTTCGATCAGCCCAGGGGCGACACAATTAACCGTGATCTTCCGCTTCGCCAGTTCGACGGCCAGCGCCTTGGTCGCGCCGATGATGCCCGCCTTGGAAGCACTGTAGTTCACTTGACCTCGGTTCCCGACCTGTCCAGATATCGAGGACAGCGTAACGATACGGCCACCATCGCGGAGCCGTATCATTGGCATGACCAGCGGATGCAGCACATTGTAGAAACCATCTAGGTTGGTCCGGATGACGCTGTCCCAGTCCTGATCGCTGAGCGAGGGAAATGCGTTGTCGCGAGTCGTCCCGGCGTTTAGGACAATTCCCCAGAACGAGCCATGGTCTGCGACCTGCCTTTCCAGTTCATCCCGCGTCTGCTTTCGGTCGGAAACGTCAAACCCGATTGTGTCGGCCTTCCCACCAGCGGACCTGATGCGTTGAGCGACTGCAACCGCACCTGCTTCGTCACGACCGTAATGAACCACGACAGGATGCCCCATACCGGCAAGCCACTCGGCCGCCGATGCCCCGATCCCCTTGCTCGCTCCCGTCACAAGTACGCGCCTGTCATCCGTGTCCGTCATGCATCGGCTTCATCGTTTGAGAGGAATCCGGAGAGGTCCCGGGGTCGGTACACACTGAGGGTTCCAGTTGCTAGAACATCCCCGGACTCAGCCTGAAGTCGGCATTCGAAGGAGCCCAGTTCTTCAGCATCCAATCGGCTGTTCACGTGCACAGTCACGGTTTCTCCCAAACGGATCCAGTCCCGATAGGTACGATATCGCTGACATCCCAGCAGGAAACCAATAGCCGGGGCACGGCCCTTGCGCTTCTGGACAAGACCATCCTTCGCACAGATCGACTGCGCCATCATCTCCAATCCGACATAGGTCGGCACGCCTTCTCCAGGCACCAGAAAGGGATGATCGGGTTCAATGGTGATGGCAACCGACAGTTGGCCCTCTTGTTCATCCCGAACGTTGGAAACAAGGCACATGCGCCCCTGGTGCGGCACGAGCTCGCTGATATCCGGGTACTCTGACTGCATCATGTCGGCTCCAGTACCAATGCCGTATTGTTGCCGCCAAAGGCGTAGTTGCAGCTCATGGCGGCCGCGCCAGCAAAGTCTGCATCCGATTCCAGCAACTGAATGTTTGCGAGGCCTGGATCGTTCTCGCCGTCGTTGCGGTTGCGCGGAAGACGTCGTCGCTTGATGGCATGGGCAACGAAGGCGGCCTCGATAGCACCAGCGGCACCCAATGTGTGTCCGGTCAACGGCTTTGTGGAACTGCAGGGTGTCGTGTCACCAAATAAGCCATGAACGGCTCCCGCCTCCATCAGGTCGTTCTGCACGGTGGCAGTGCCATGCAGATTGATGTAGCCGATTTCATCGGGAGTCCTGCCCGCCATCTGCAGAGCCGATGACATTGCGATCCGGGCCCCGTGGCCTTCAGGATCAGGGGCACTGATGTGATGCGCATCGGAACTTTCGCCCCACCCCGAAACGCGAACAGCCGACGGTTGAGCGGTCAGAACAAACAACGCCCCGCCTTCGCCGATATGGATACCCGATCGATTGCGGCTGAATGGCTTGCAGCGTTCCTGCGACAGGGCTTCCAGAACACCAAAACCGTTCAATGTCATGTCGCACACCGTATCGACGCCGCCGCAAATCACGGTATCGCAAAGGCCCTGCTTGATCATCCTGGCAGCAGAAATGATGGCTTTCGCACTCGATGTGCAGGCGGTCGAAACGGCGTAGGTCGGCCCTTGCGCACCCACCTGGCGGGCGATGAACAGCGCCGGATCGCCAAGTTCCTGCATGGAGAGTTCGAAATTGCTTGGCCACCTCCCATCCTTGACAAACCTGGTCATCGCATCCCCGGCATCGCCGATGCCCGATGTGCTGGTGCCAATAACGATTCCAAGCCGATCAGGGACAGTTGCCGAAACAATATCCTTCGCGCGATGCGGCAGACAATCCAGCGCAATTTTGGCCAAACGATTGTTGCGCGATTCCGGTATGCCGCTTTCTCGCATCAATTCATGGGCATTCAGATCGACCGAACTGATAGGCACGGTCCGACCATCTATCAGCCTAGCAACATCCAAGTCTGGCAACGCATCTGCAAATAGAGCGTCAGCGACCTGTTCGGAGCCAACGCCGAGACCACACACAACCGAGTCGCCCTGTATGAAAACATCTGTGGTCATTTGTCCTGGCAATCATTAGTACGAAACGTGTGCTCACTTCATCGCTGCGGGTTTCGACACGATAGTCAGGTAATAGCCTTGTGCAAGATTGAGCAATCTTGTTTCTGTGCGAGCCGCATCGCCTTTGTGATCAATGACGATCACCGGGTCACCATCACATTTGATTGTTCGCCGTCCAATTTCGTCCGCGACTCGACCGCCAATGAGATGGGTTTCAATGATCGAAGCCGGCCAGAAGGAAAGCACGATATCCGCCAGAACCCGACGTCCATCTAGCCCGACAGGAACAGCGGTAGTCTTATGGACATCGATACCCCCAGCCGTCCAGTTGATGGTGAGCAACGGCGGCCCACCGGGGAGTGAAAAAACAGCCGTCACGGCTTCACGACCAAGTTGCAAGTCACCTTGAAACCGTAGTTGCTGTCGGTCGTGGACGGTCGTGATAAGCTGCGATATCCGGGTCACTTCCGGATAGTACGGTTGCGCAGGGAAACGCAGCCCGACGCCTCCGCCAATGTCTACCAGATCGGTATCTGTTTTCGTCAGGCGGTCTCCGTCCTGCATGGCACATCCAGCTACCGAGAACATGAAGGCAGTGACAAGCAGTATCCGGATCAGCACAGTTCGTGCACCAATTTTAGGTACCGCTGCGGATTCTGCACGAAAAGGTTGTCCTTGTCCCAGACATATCCAGCTAGGATGGAAATGATCATGCTCTTCAGTTTATTGGGGCCAGGAGGCTGGTTCATGATGATGTGTTGCAACTCACCCCTGTACCAGGAATTGACGAATGCACGGAACGTCTCGATCCCGCTGGTGAGCGGACTTTCGTAGTCTGCCTTCCAGTCAACGGCTTCACCTGACAGCTGCCGGTGAGCCACGTCAGCCGCCAGTGACGCAGATTTCAACGCGATGGTCACGCCAGAGGAGAAGATCGGATCCAGAAACTCGGCGGCATTGCCCAACAACACCCACCCCGGGCCGGTTAGTGATGCAACGGAGGCCGAGTATCCCGTCAGCCGCCCGATATCCCGTATCGGTACCGCGTCCGACAGCAGTTCTCCCATCCGACCGGAGGCCTTCACCAGTTCTGCGAACCGTTCTTCATCGTCGCGACCGGCTGCTGCGATGTCAGCCTCCGTTCCCACTACACCAACCGAGCTGCGACCGTTGGCAAGGGGAATGAGCCAGTACCAGATCGATGGATTCACTGGGTGGATGGAAATCAGGATCTTTTCGCGGTCAAAGCTGGCGTCACGAATATGATCATCGAAATGCCGGAACAGGGAACTGCGCACGGGAAAACCGGACGGACGCTCCAGATCCAGCAACCTGGCAAGGCTTCGACCGAACCCGCTGGCATCCAGAACCAGCCGCGCGTCAACACGGGCCGGATTGCCCCCCTCGTCCTCGATGAAAATGCTCGCGCCACCGCCGTCGGCTTCCGAAAATCCTGTGACCCGGGTACCAAACTGCACGTTCGCCCCCGCCTCTGCAGCACCTTCGGCGAGCACCTGATCGAAATCGGCGCGTGTTACCTCGAATGTCGAAGCAAATCCGTCTGCGGACTTCTCACTGAAATCCAGTGACTGCGCTTTCGGACCCTGCTGGAAGGCAGCGCCGTCTTTCTTCTGAAACCCTGCAGTCGTCACCCGGTCGCGCAAACCAGCCTGTTCGAGGAACTGCATGGATTGGGGCAACAGGCTCTCGCCGATAGAGAAGCGCGGAAAGCGACCCTGTTCGAATACCGAGACGCGCCAGCCTCGCCTGGCAAGATCTGCCGCCGCGACCGAACCTGCCGGGCCTGCACCGATGATGGCCACATCACACGCGCTGTTCATCGGGCTCGATCATCCTTCGATTGTTCACCGGCAACATGAATGAAAACACCATAGAGCCAAGGACTCCAACGGCTATGGTCAATCCGAACGACTGCACAGGCAAAGTGTTGCTGAATCCCAGCATCCCCATCGCCGCGCAGGTCGATAGGGCAGCCACCAGAACTGCCGTGCCTGTCCATCCGGTTCTGTCCAGCGCCATTTCCCATTGAAACACGGAAAAGTCGATACCGCTGCCAAGCACGACAAACAGAGCCAACGTTGAAAACAGCGTCAGAGGCTGGCCCAGCAACGACTGCAGGCTTATCGCCAGCAGACAACCCAGCAAGGGCGGCACCACAAGCCACAATGCTGCCGCGCGCCGATAGACCAGCGTGAGGAGCAGCGCCGCCAGCACTGCCGACGCAACAATCGCTGTCAGGACCTGCTGTCGGTAGGCCTGAAGTGCCGCACCGTAAGTCTCCACCGGATCGACCAAGCGCCTCGACGCAGAAGTTGCAGTCGTCGGGTCGATTGTTGAACCTGTGAGCAGGGGCGCAAGAAGATGCGACTGCCCATGATGCTCGAAACCAGCCGTTGTAATCCATGATGGACGCGGTACTGATGCCCTCTCCAATAGCGGTTCATGTGCCGCATCCAGGCCCAGGTCGACCCGTAGCGCGGCCATGTGGGGGCCAAGCAGATGTGTATCGTATGCATTTCGGATCCCAGATCGCCGAACATCCGACGGGTCGAATCGACTGACTGCCAGAAAGCTGCCGGGTGATCCGTCAGAATGCGCCAGAAAGGTTTCCTCCTGACGCAACGCGGCCTGCCGATCCTCCCCTGACGATAGCAGGAAACGAGCGGAAAACTGCCCCTGATTGCCCGGATGCAAGATCTCCCGGTCTGCAATCAGCTGGGGTGATGGCTGCTGGAAACGCCTGACATCATCGATAAAGCTGATAGTCAGCAGGCCCGGCACAGACATTCCCGCGACTGCCAGTACCGCCGCAGACAACCAGATCCGCCGTCCGACGCTGGCCCGGACTAGACGGGCGGTTCGAAGGACCTGGCGCAGTCCGGTGGCTCGATCCCGCGCAGGCCGATCCAACCGAGGCAGCAAAGTCGTGGCAAACAGCCATGCCGACACCAGCCCGCCTATGGCGAAGATGCTGATCTGGCGGAACACCTCGATATCGAAGAACAGCAGAGCGGCGAAACCAGCAGCAGAGGTCAGCATGCTGATCGTGAGCGCACGCCCCAGCCCCGAAACACTTGCGGATCCACCGTTGTGTTCCGCGAGTATTGCGGCGCGCCGGGCCGCCAGACTGTGCACCGCGTAATCGGCGGAGATGCCAGTCAGCGCGGATCCAAACACGAAGACCGAGAAATGCACCTGCCCGAAAACCGCAAAACAGAGGCTAGCGCCTCCGAGGGTGCCTGCGGCTACGGTCGTCAATGCAAGACCAGCACTGAGTGGGCTTCCAAATGCGAGCGTGTACAACACCAGGATCAACAGCACACTGATACTGCCCACCCAGGTGATATCCCGTTCTGCCCGTGCGCCGGCATCCGCAGAAAAGACAGCGGCACCGGACATCACCAGATCAAGCTCAGCAAACCGCGCTTCCGATTGCCATTGACCGACGGCATGGTCGAGATCTGCCTGCACGTCCAACGCATAGGGCGATGCCGTCAGACGACCCGTCAGTATGGTAATACTGTCGTCTACGGTGCCGACACCTAGGGTGGCCATCAGGCACTCCATATGCCGCAACTGCAATAGGAAGGGGTCCTTGGTCAGGTCGACGCCAGACAGCGGGATCACTCCGGAAAAAGCCAAGACTCGCGCCCTACGCGCAAGCCGCTCACCCCACGCCTGATCCAGCGCATTGATGTCCCGCTCGCAGGCGATTTCATAACGGTTGGCTCGCAGCCAGGCCGTCGTTTCCGCCACATCCAGAGACGCCGGCACGTACCGGCCAGTGGCCAAAAGTCGGGCTTCGAGGTCAGAGGCGGCGCTGTCCCTCAGCTCCGTACTGCCGCCCATTATTCCGAATGTAAGGCGTGACGCTGCGGTGGCCGCCGCGTATTGGATCGCCGGAATTTCGATAGCCACAGCGGCCGTCTGCGGCAAGATGGACTGGATGTCAGTGTCAACGCCAACGTCCATCACGGATAGCCGCAGGCCCAATATGATCAATACCAAGACCGCCGCTGTCACCGCCATCAGATGCAACTGTCGCAATGTCGAGCCCGTCGGCAAAATCAGTTAGTCGGGCACGCCGCCGGACCCGACGGCGCGACCTTTCCAACAACAAGAATTTCATCTCGACCACCGCTGAGATAACGGATCGAAACCTGTTCGACGACCTGACATCCCGACACATCGATCTCCGCTATGATATCCGCCAATCGGGCCGCGCGTGGCGTCATCGTGACCTTCCACGGCTCGCCCGAGGCCCCTTCCCGGCGGGACAGTCGGAAAGCGGACTGCAATTGATCGAAATCGCCCCTGAAAATGTCGGAAATGCTGATCTGGCGGATCACTTCCTGGACCATCTCCGGTCCCAGAGGCTGCGGCTCCTCGCCTTCGACTGACTGAGTGATTCCGTCTGCCGCGACCACTGTACGAATGTCAAACGGCTGGCAAACCTGCCAGACAAAGCGTTCCTTGTCCGCCTGCATCATGCCTGAGGACCGAAGTGGGTTCGGCAGATCGGGGAGGTGTCTCTTCTGGCTGAAGCTGCGCGGCGCTTCATCCAGCATCAGTTTGTCCAAAGACGGACACGTCGCCAACGCTGAGCCTGTCGACATCAACAACATCAGGACAGATAGGGTGCCAACCGGTCGCGAAAAATCCCTGGCGTTTCCCAAAGCATCTCCTCCGTCGTCTTATCCACGGCCACCTGCACACTGTAACCCCGCGTGATTTTCTGGCGTTCTTCCGTATCGCGTATCAGGTAACTGATCTTCAGCCGGTTCTCCCATTCGACAATCCCGGCTTCGACCTCGAAGGTCTGGGAGAGTGTCAGCGGTCGGTAGTATCTCACACTGAGGTCTATCACCGGCCAGACGTGACCGCCCGCCAGCATCCGATCGTAGCCATAGCCGATTTTCTTCAGCAGCGCCGCGCGGGCTTTCTCGAAAAACTGGACGTAGTTGCCGTGCCAGACAATGTTCATTGGATCCAGATCATGGAAATGCGGCTGATCGGTAATGATTGCGCTGACAACTGGCTTCACGGGCTGGCATCCTCTGGTCGATCCGGCTCTGTATCCGGGGAATCTTCGACGTCCTCGTTATTCCAGAATGGGTAGAAGTTAAACCACTGCAATGGCGTTTTCGCCACTTGTATTTCAAGCATGGCGGCAAAACGTACCGCATATTCGCGGATCGCTTGTTCACGGCGTCCGCGTGGCAGGCGAACGGGGTCGGCAAATGCCTCGAAATGTACCTGATATCTTTCCCCGACCTTGGTGCAGAACATGACATGGGTCGGACACTTTAGGATTGACGCCAGGATGAATGGGCCCTGCGGGAACTCGGCGATAGCGCCCATGAAGGGTACCTTCACGGTCCGGCCATCCCGGGTGACCGGCACTCTGTCCGCCGCCATGACCACCCATTCCCCCCGCTCAATAGCCGAGGCCAGCTGTATAGCCGTCTCAGGCCCAACACTGGTCACCTGTGTCATGCGCACCGTGGACTGGCCCGAGAATCGTTCGACAAGCCGGTTGAACATCTCGGCATGAACCGTATGGACCAACACATTGACCCGCCAACGACCGCTGACACCAGCTATGGCACGGAGCACTTCCGGATTGCCAAGATGAGCCGTCAGTATGAACGCTCCGCCAGCAAGTTCGGCCTCACGGAAGGGCCCCTCCATGATGCCGGTGACATCGTCTGGCGAGGACCTACCGGTCCATGCCTCGAACTTGTCCACCGCAGACCCTGCAAAATTCATGTAGTGACGAAAACTGGTGCCGATGCCCGGTGGCGCGGGCAAGTATCCGCTTGACCAGGCGCGCTGCAGAAAGTCTGCCGATGCCCGCCTTGCCGTCGTTCCGGTCAGGAAAAAGAATCCCACAATCGGCGTCAACAACACCAAGCTGATCCGTCGCCCGAGTATCTTGTAAACGAGGGCCACCAGATAGAGACCGGTGTAGGTGCCGCGTTCGCGGAGACTGGCCCAGTGCAGTCGTCCTTCACCCTTGTCATCAGATGCCAGAAGCCGAACCGGCCATCGCGCCAGCATGCCGACGAACAGTCGGCACTGCATCAGTGTCAGCAGCACATTGTCGCCCAGCATCCTGAAATTCGATGAATTGTCGTCCGGATAGACCACCCGCACTGGCGAGGCGACAATCGGGATCCTAGACCAGTGCGCCTTGACCAGAACTTCGATATCGAAGTCCATCCAGCGGCCGCGTACCTTCTGCTTCCCGACTACATTCAGGGTCGGCTGCACCGGGTAGATCCTGAAGCCGCACATAGCGTCGGGCATACGCAGCGAGTTCGCATTCACCGCAACCCAGAACGCCGTGAATTTTCGTCCCACTCGACGGCCAACTGGCGCGGTTTCGTCGAACATCGGGTCACCTGCAACCAGGGCGTCAGGATCATCTCGCGACGTTGCCAGCAAGGAAGGCAAGCCATCCAGATCATGCTGACCATCCGCATCAATTTGAACGGCATGCGTAAAGCCACGCTCGGCTGCCCGCGCCAGGCCGCAAAGGACGGCAAAACCCTTCCCGCCGTTGAAGCTGTGGCGCAGATATTCGACATCCTGGAATTGACCGCAGATTTCCGAAATGTCCCGTCCCTTATCAGGCTTGCTGCCATCGTCAATAACCACTACCGGCAGGTCCAGGTTGGACAGTCGATTCAGTATGCCACTCAGCGCCTGTACGTGATTGTGTGTCGGTATGATCGCGCAGTAGGTGTCATCCATCATCCACGCCCACCGATCCGACCCGACGCGGTTTCGGTACCATCACGTTCGAATCGAAACCAGAGCAGCGCCTTGCCGATATCTCTTCGCAAGTGGAGGCTCAAGTGGTCGCCAGGTCGTGCAACACGCTTGAACTTCAGCTTCATCAGATTCGAGCCCTCTGGCTGCCAATCCCAGATCTGCTGTGCGGCCTGCATGGCCATGTGAACTTGGGCAATGCCCGGCAGGATCGGCTGACCCGGAAAATGGCCTTCGAACCACGGCATGCTGTCCGACAGATGAAGCCCGACGGAAGCTTCGGTTTCGTGGGCTTCGATTTCGGTCAGCGGAAGCGTGTCGCCGTTCGCGACCCCGTCGATGAAGAGAGACTGCAAGGTCTCCAGCGTGACCTTACCGTGGCTGTTCATTGGCAAGTGTTCCACGAAGCGCCAGGATTTGGGTCGTTCTGCCGGTGACAGCTCTCCCGACAGAGCGTTACGCAATGTTCGACTGAACCTGAAAGAACCTGCTTCCGCGAGCTTCTCGAGACCGACAGGGGTCAGCGTTGCTACCGCAGCCAGCCTCTCGGGAAGGCCCGGGATCAACAGTGTTCGACACCTTGCGATATCTTCAAGCGCGCTGATGCTCTCCTCGACCCGCACCATCGACACCCGAACACCTTCGACTTTCATGACAGGCCCGACCCTGCCCGATATCTGAAACCGGCCATCCGGCAGCAGTGCGCCATGGTCACCCAGATCACAGACACCATCGCCGTCAGCATGCGCCGACTGCACCCTGATCTCACCGGCGTCAGACAATATCACCCCAACGCCTGGCAGCGGCTCCCAGGCCTTGTTGCCGTTCTCCTGCGTCCGCCACCCGACGCCGCCGGTTTCGGTGCTTCCCAGAACTTCGATCGGCCACGTGCCCAATGAGAGACTGGCATTGGCCGCATCATCCGGCATCAGCGGGCCGCCTGACGAGAAAACCTGATCTGGCCGGCATGACGTACCTTCCGGAATGCGGCCAAGGTGCGCCGGGCTGGAAATCAACGCGAGTCGTGCGTCTGCCGACCTCGCGACGATCGTCTCCCAATAATCCACGGTCTGATCATGGCTGATTGTCCCAGTGTGAAATGGCCAGAACAGACGAAACAGCAACCCGTAGATGTGATGATGCGGCACGGTGCCAATCACATCCTGAAGCCCGGTTCCCGGCCATATCCGAGCAAGTGTTGCAGCTTCGACATCAAGCTGAACAATCGATTTCCGGACAGGTTTGGGCGCTGCGGTGGAGCCCGAAGTGAAGAACGTCAACTGCAGGGTGGCCAATATACCGACATCGACCGATGCATCAGCATCCTGACCGTCGGGTATCGCGATCGACACCGTGTTCCCGTATGGCAGCGCCATATCAGAGGCGATGGGCTGACCGGCAGCAACGGACTGAAGATAAGATTCACCCGCATGTGCTGGAAGCACCACGTCACGGTTCGCAATCGCCGCAGCAAGCAACCCGGCAGCAAACGCCGCAAGAGAATTTGTAAACAGGAAAAGATCGCCGTCGTGAGCCGACAAATCTGTCGCAAGCACCTGTGCAGCGGCCCGAATCTGTCCGGCAGTGATAGTGCCCCGATGTCCACGAAACAGTGGTCGCGTTGCAGGCAGGGTAGCCAGGCCGTGCAGAAGACTGACGCTCACTCTGGTTCCTCTGCTTGGCGGCGCACCCGAATGCGGACAACATACTCAATAGCAAACAGGCATCCGGCTGCAAGATAGGCAATCAATCCATTGTAGACTGCCCAGACGGTCAAGTCAGCCAGCCAGACGGTCCCCAGCGCAACCGTCCCGTTCAAAACAAAGAAAACACACCAGACAGTAGTCACTGTCCTGCAATACCGCAGGGCTGACGAAGGCAGGTCGTGTTCGGTGATCCGCGCCAATTGCTCGATCATTGAGGGACCGTTCAGCAAGCTTGCCCCGAAGACCGCCAACAACGCCACATTCACTGCAACAGGGTATAGACGGGCAGCCAGTTCATCGTCGATCAAGCCTACCACCGCGATCACACCCACCGCCACTGCCTGTGCGATCACCAGAACAGCGGCGCCCCGATCCATCCGCCCCGAGACGATCTTGAGAATGACAGCAAAGCCCAGCAGGCCAATGATCGGCCACATGCCGATGCGGTCCGCTGAAAACAGCACCAAAAAAGGGAACAGGATTGCAACAGTACCGGTCGTCACGGACGAAAAACGCCTGAGCCGTCCAGCGTCTGAAAGGAAGCTGCTCACAGGGCGTTGAATGTATGCTGGCATGCTTCGATCAGGCGGCGCTCTTGTTGATCAGATCGTGCACACGATCCACGACATCACTGACGGTCCGTACCGACTTGAACTCTTCAGCAGAGATTCTCACTCCGGTCAGTTCTTGGACCTTCACCATGAGATCGACCGCGTCGATGCTGTCCAGATCCAGGTCCTCAGCCAAATCCGCTTCCATGACAATATTATCTTCAGGAAGATCGAAAAGCTCGACGAGAAATGCCTTCAACCGGACGAAAATCTCTTCCTTTGTATTTACAGTCTCAGGCATGCGCCCCCTCCGCGACGAACTTCGCAAGATTTCGTACTGTCGCAAAATAGGTTTTCAGATTTTCATCGTCCGGATCGATCTCGATTTTGTACTTCTTTTTCAATTCGACACCAATTTCAAGCGCGTCGATGGAGTCCAGCGCCAGACCTTCGTCGTCGAACAAGGGTTCGTCCGAGCCGATTTCTGATGGCGATACATCCTCTAGGAACAGTGCATCCACAATCAGTTGTTTCAGCTCAGCTTCCAACTTTTCCATCAGGCATCAATTCCTTGTATCGCGCGGCAACATGCTTCGTGATCTGCCGGACAGCCCGGGAAGGAAGCACCTCCAAATCTAGTGCAGACAGGTCAATCCGCTCCGCAACACGAACAGAAAAATGCGGTCGCGAAGGTGGAATATCATACCATTTTTGTCCCTTCAACAAGGTCGGCGGTTCGCAGCGCATCTCGACCAGACGCATCGGCGCACCTGCCCGATAGGCCAACTGCGCAAATCCCCGCTGTAGCTTCATCGGTTCACCAGGTCGAGTACGAGATCCCTCTGGAAAAACAATGATATTATTGCCTGCTACAAGACCTTCCGAACATTTGCGCAGCAATTCTTCCGGATCATCACTGTTTGGAATATAGTTGGCGGACCGGACAGCACTCCGCATTACTGGGTTGTTCCACACCCCTTGCTTGACGATGCACTGGGCATTCTTCATCACTGAAATCAGAACGACAATATCCAGCAATGTCGGATGATTGGAGATAACAATGACCCCCTGATCTGACTGCAATTCTGCAATCCCCTCAAATTTTAGCTCCAACACACCCAAAATCGACATGAATTTCAAATAAACCTTCCACGAACTGGCAATTGCGCGTCGTGCCATCTCTTGCCGAAATTGCCGATCCGAGCGATAAATCAAATTGATAGCAGGGAAAAATGTCACCGAAAAAACCAAGCCGACAACACCGAATATCAGGAACGATACTCCTGTTGCAAAGAGACGCCATAGATAGTCAATTTGCTTCCTTACCGACATTAGATCATAGACCAATGCGAGTTGCGCAGAACCATTTCAGATAATCCCGACTTCAGGCTGGACAGCAACGACAAATAGCCCTCGCAACCCAATGAATGGCATACTGGGGATTCATTTTTAGCATCAGCCATTTCGAGACGCAGGCCGATGCAGACATTCGCCTCCCATTTCGACATCAACTCGCGGTAGGAACCGGTCGCCGGCGTGTCAATCAAGACTACAAGGTGCGTTCGCTTCAAATCAGTATCTGTCGACATCTGCAGCCATGAATCTGTGAGGGTGCAATG
Organism: Minwuia sp.; assembly: GCF_048263705.1. GTDB lineage: Bacteria > Pseudomonadota > Alphaproteobacteria > Minwuiales > Minwuiaceae > Minwuia. The sequence continues at coordinate 31,758 of NZ_JBLXDV010000003.1, forward strand.
TGCAGTCATGAGGCCTGCCGAGATGGCTGAATGCGGAGAACGGTCTTTCCGGATTTGGTTGGTCACGCCACAACCGGCATTCAAGACCGAGTGTGAAAACAGTGTCGGTGACGGTGCTTCAGCAATGCCGACGGATCGCAGGATCGTTTCTGCGCTTGTTAGATTGCCGTAGCGTGAACCGAGTGTCAGCGAACAAGCATCGCCGTCTCTGGCAAGACCTAGAACGCAACGCACAACTGAACGTTCAAACGCACCTAGGCGCCTTCGCGAACCGGCAGGTATGGATTTCTCCACTACCATATTGGTCTCAACCGCTTCCGCTGAGCCGGCACCATCGCGCCATTCCAATGCGCACCAGTCCATCACCTTCATGGCGGGAAGGAATGGCATTGCCTGTGCTAACGCCACCAATGCTATTTCACAGCCGCCGCTTTATTGACCTCACGCACAATATCCTCTTCGAGGAATTTCACCCACTTGTTGTAGTTACGATGGATGTTTTTGCCGTCATATCGAAGGACTGCACTATCGGCATAGGTGATGGAAAACTTGTCCTCTGAAAAGGGTATCTGGACCTTTGCGGAGTGCTGGCGAATGAACAGTTCAGCAATCATCAGGTTTGTCGACTCACGCTTGAAATTCCAGGATTCGTTCCGCCCCTTTCCGGCTTTGGAAATTGCTTCGGCTACATCATCTAGGGTCAGTTGGTTGGACACCGAGAGCGGAAAGCGCCTGTCCGTCACATTGTAGATCGGCTGTTCGCGAAGACAGCCGCTCAGGAGGGCCACGGCAATAACCACAACGATCAAGGTAATTCCCTGTTGTGTCATCTTCTTCATTTTTCAGTCCCTTGGCCGGAAATTGGTTACCATGAAATCGTATCGGTTCATCAACCGAAATTCCACAACTTCGGACGCAAGACGGGAGAGGGTTTGATTCTGGCTGATCGCGAAATCACGGTGCATATCGCCGCCGGTGAGGTTTCGGGATCGCCACCGATTCAGCGGACCGGGAAGGCCTCTCAGCGCAGGGTAGCAGCAAGATGCCAGGCAATCCTACACGGCCTATGGCCGGATTCCGCCAATGTGACAACTTCGGTGAGCCATTCTCGCGGTCGCGTAGTCGTCGCAACAACCTCCCACTGCAGAAGTGGCCTGGGAATCGACATTGAATATGCAGACCCGGGACGCAACTGGCCCGGTATTCTTGATCTCTTGGTTCCTGCATGCGGAACGGCATCAGATTGCCACCACGGCGCCCTTATCTGGACAGCCTACGAAGCATTCTTCAAGGCAAACGGCCATTTTCCGACGCTGACTCAAATTCAGTCTGTTGCCAGACGTGCTCGGCAAATGGCCGATGATCAAAGTACACATGCTGTGTACCCCCTCGGATCCTCCGTCATCCTCTCGACTTGGATGCCGGTGGACGTCAATTTTGCCATCGGGATCGCCTTGCCCTCCAAGCTTTTTCAGCCCGGATCGGCCCGGATAGGGCTGGTATGGCATTTCGCTTCAGAGTCCGGGTACATGGACAATCAAGGCACCACCAAACGCTTCTCGGAAACAGCCATCCAAGATTAATTCATTGCCTATCAGTTAAGGGGTATTGAGTAAGTCAGGCTGACGGCTTCGGATCCCGGATTTCGGTCATCGCCCAACCCGGCGTTCGAGAAATGATAGAACATCAGGCTGACCCGGACACGGTTATCAAAACGATAAGCAACCTCCAAGCCTGAGCGGATCTGGAAAATGCTGCCCATGTTCTTCCCTCTGTGCCGCAGATAGGCACCGACCGCAACGCTGGGGGAAACTACTAGCCGTTTCCCGAAATAGACGTCCGTTAGAACGCCAGCGTATCCAAAATAGGACGGATCGGTCGTTACTGTCGCCCCTGCAAAAGGCTTGAATATCCAGAACCGCTCGCCGTGCCTGTACTCGATCCGACCCTCGCCTGCTGCCCTGTCTCCTTTGATCGGATCGTAGTAGCCAGCGCCAAGAGAAAAGAACGACGGTGGCTCCGCCGACGCTGGTTGGCTGAATACCAGTATCCCCATCAAGCCGAAAATAACCGCCTCAGCCCCACTCCGCATGATCCTGGCAAGCACTTGATTTCCCATTCGGACGCCCCTTCGTCGACATCTGCTGCGGAACCGGAATATCGTTAGCGGGTTAGCAGCACGCCAACCGATTACATAGTTAGCAATTGATTACCTCTAAGTGCTCGCACATTCTAGCGGATCGTCAAATTCAAAAATGAGCCACACTTATGACCATCAAGATCATTTCAGTGATATTCGCCGTCATCTTGCTTACCGGCTGCAGCAACAAGTTCAAAACAGATCAGTTCACACCGCCACCGGCTCCGATCGCTCAAGGTGCCAAGGCAATTATCATGATGGCCGAGGATGGCCAGTACGGCGGGCGTCAATACTTTGGTTCCGGAAGGATGCTTTCCGAACAGACTCAGGCCGCCGTTTCCAAGCATCTATCGAACGTCGCCATGTCTACAGCGCCCAATCTGCACACTGCTCTATCTGACGCGCCGACGAGTTCGGTCGACTATGTGATCGAACCAAAAATACTGCACTGGGAAGATCGAGCGACTGAATGGTCCGGGCGCCCGGATCGAATTACAATCAAGATCGTTGTTTGGGATGCAAAGACGGGAAAATCGATCTCAACCAGTCTGGAACGTGCTTCTTCCAAATGGGCTACGCTTGGAGGTGATCATCCGCAAGACCTCTTACCACAGTTGCTTGAGAATTGGTCAAATAGGGTCTTTTGACGGCGACGGGACATCTATCGCATTCGGCTTAGCCTATCCAGTTGCCACCCTTCGATGCTCGAAGAAAGTCGGGAACCGCCGGTGACACGGTTGAGTGGGCATCTAGGTCAGATCTATTGGTGCCCTTTGACGATTCAATACAGGTCACAATTCATCACCGACTCATACGCACCATGTTCGCAATTCGGTGGATCAACTCATCGTCAAGATCTTCGTTTGGGTGGCCCAAGTTAGCCATAATCTCCATCTGTCGTTCACTCGCCACAGAACCATAACTGATGAAGGTGGTCATTACTTTCTCGTGCCCCAGATTCTGGCTCCAGGCCTTGAACTCTTCCGGCGTGCGACACTGGCGTTGCCCAAGTTGTGTGAGCGTATCGCGGAGACTGTGTGGATTGAAATATGGCAGGTCGGCCGCCTCGAAGGACTCCCGGAAAATCCGTCGGATGGCGCTGGCGTTCTTCCAGTGCCGCCGTTCCAGTCCATTGGCGGCAAACAAGCCTGAACCATTCGGTGCAACGCGCGTCACAGGAAAGAGCGGATCGTCTTCGCCAAAATGCAAGACGATACGAAGATGATCGATCCAATCGACGACAATGGCTTCAATATCCTCACCGACCGGAAAGAACGAAGATGTGAAGGTCTTGGCGCGTTTGGTCCGCACTTCGCGCGCATCCTGATGAACAAGGCGGCGTTCGACATCGATGTGCTTCAGCGACATCGAAGCAATGGCATTGTCCCGCGCGCCGCTGAGCAGCGTGAAGGCGACAAGCGCACGGTCCCGACGCTCGACATCCGTGTTGGCCGGCATGATCGAAAGGGTATGGCGAATCTGTTCCATTGACGGCACCGGCTTCTCCCGCACTGCCCGCGCAATGCGCGTGTCATTGGCAGACAGATTGAAGTACTCCGCATCCGAATAGCCGATGCGCGACCGGTATCCCGGCTGGTCTGCCAGCCACTGGAAGAAAGTCTTCAGTGCCATCAATCGGCTCCGCATGGTTCCCTTGGCCAGCTGTTTACCGGTCGTGGGATTGATCTGTGCAGCGAGATCGCGCTTGAACTTCCGGGCCTGCTCGATGTGGAATTTCTTGAAATCCCTGAATCCGATCGATGCTTCGAACGCTGCGATTGCGGAAGCCGCCTGATCAACCGACGCTTCGGAAAGGCGTTTCGCCTCCCGCAAAAACTGAAGATGCCGGCGCTTGATTCGTTCATTGTCCGGATGATGCTTTCGCATGGGTTTCTGGCTCCTGTTCGATGTGTTCATTCACGCAGGGGGGAGGGCACTCCCCTAAGTGTTCCTCAGCCTGCGGATCGCAGACCTCCAGTTTCGATGAAAATGAGTGCAACTGGCGGTCGGACACGCGGCGGTGCATGACCGCCTGACACGCCTCGCAGAGCGCCCGAAGGTTCACGCTATAGGTGGCGCGGCTGACGACCTCCGCCATCCCGAGCGCCGACCGACGTGATGCACGGCAACGAAGACAGTAGAACTCGCCCGGTCCGCATTTGACCTTCGGCCGCCGCTGCTTCTTCAGGAACTCGATCAGATCGCCACCAAGGATGAGGTGCGGACGCTGGTCGGTGAGCGCAGGCAGCCCGTTCGCGATCCAGCGACGTATCGTGCCCTTGTTGCGATTGAGAACGCGCGCCGCCTCATCGACCGTGTAGTTGCGATGCATCTTCACCGCCCGCCAGTTCGGCTTGCCTTGCCGGGCCACGGGTCAGCCGCCGAGCTGACGCAGCAAGGTCCGGATGTCCTCGATGCGCCAGGCGGTAGTCCGCGGTCCCAATTTGACGGGCGCCGGAAAACGCCCTGTCCTTACCCCCTCCCACCAAGTGGATTTACCCACGGGAATAATTGGCGGCACTGGCGGATCAGCTTTCGGATTGCCGATTATCTGATTCAGACGGAGGTAGCCGGTCTCGGGAAGCTTTTGCATGGTTCGACCTCGTTCAGTGAAATACGAGGCTGTCTTGAAACGTCCGTGTTGGTTCATGTCCCAAATGGGATAGCGCCTATACCATTTGGGACACCGAGAAGAATTTGGGATAGCGACGCGTAATACAGTTTTGCTAGGAACTGCCCGCGTCGTCAGGCAGATCCCGAGGCAGCAACTCCGCCCCTTCCCGCAACCACTTCAAGATCGTGTCACGTTTCAATGAGACGCCTGCCCGATCCAGATCGTCGGCAATCTCCCTGGTGACATCACTGCGAGTGTCTGCCGGATCGTAAGCGTAAGCGCCGACAGCCATTCCAATCACAAGTCTGAGGAGGCTGGCTTTCACCTTTGGATTTATTTCTTCATTGTCTTGGTGAACTTGATCGCTTGGCTGCGATGAAGCGGCTTCGCCGTCCCCCACACCAGACAACGTATTATCTTTCGGAGAGTATGGCTCCGCCACGCTGGCTGCTGGCGAGACGGCCTCGTGCCAGGAATCATCGAACTTCAGACCAACATTCTCTGCCCAGGCAATAAACTCTGTTGGCTTGATCGGCATCGTGAGTAGACCATCTTGGTATGCTCGTATCGCAAGTTTCAAATGGTGACGACCAGGATCGGGTACGATCAAAGCTGTATCCCCAAACGCACTGTCTACCGTACGAATCGCCTTGTCCGGATCCTTGTTGTAGGCGAGTGCGATACCTTCTTCGAGGCTCCAGCTTGACGCTTTCGCCCAAAGTGAGATCAGGCGGTCGCGCTCAACGATCCAGTCATACGACCGCTCCAGCGCATTCCTGATCGAGGGATCCTTGTCGTTTTCTTCGCCCTTAGCAGTCATAGATACATCCTGAACGCGGACCGCTATTTCTTCAATCCGAGTCAGCCAAGGCAGCGACAGCTAGAGACTTCGAGTGTTGTCTAGAAAGTCGGCCCACCATGCCATCATTGCGACCCGGTCATTCCAGTGTTCTCCTCGGGCATAGGCCCGACGGACATCATTCACTTCGATGTGGCCAAGCTGACGTTCGATCACATCCGGTGCCCATTTTCCGGACTCGTTCAACAGGGTCGATGCCGTCGCACGGAACCCATGTGACGTGACTTCATCTTTTCCATAACCCAAGCGCCGAAGCGCAGCGTTCAGCGTATTCTCCGACATGCACCGCTGGGAAGATCGGACCGACGGAAACACCAGCACTGTATTAAGCGACAGGTCTTTCAGATCACGGAGAATGACCACTGCCTGCTCGGTTAATGGCACGCGGTGCTCACGCCGCATCTTTGTCCGTGCGGCCGGGATGATCCAGACTCCTGCACCAAGATCAAACTCGGGCCATTCAGCCGCGCGCAACTCACCCGGACGCGGAAACAGGAGCGCCAGCAGCTGAAGGCCCACCCGCGTTGTGATCTGCCCATCAAACCCGTCTATGGCACGCAACAGCCCGCCAAGCGCCTTGCGATCCGTGATTGCGGCGCGGTGTTTCACTTTCGGCGCGACGAGTGCCCCTCGCAACGCAACGGTCGGATCGTTCTCGGCACGGGCCGTCGCGATTGCATAGCGCATTACGCTGCCGACCGTGCTCCGCAACCGTCGAGCCGTTTCGAGGTGCCCCCGCTGCTCGACACGCTTGAGCACTTCCAGAACTTCGGCAGAAGAAATTTCCGCGACAGGCCGGTTGCCCAGCTTCTCATTCGCCATGCCCAGCAACCAGCGAACCTTGTCCAAGGTTACCGGTGCGCGGCCTTCCTTTTCCAGCTTCTGCAGATATTCCATGCCAACGGCATCAAACGTGTTTTCGGCATTCGATTGCGCGCGAAGCTTCGCCTCACGCTTCCTGTCGCTGGGATCGATTCCCTCGGCAATCAACCGTTTGGCCTCGGCCCTCGCCTCCCGCGCCTTCTCCAGCGAAGTTGCTGGATATCCGCCCAGGGCAAGGGTCTTCTGCTTTCCGGCATGGCGGTACGCGAGTCGCCAGAGTTTCGAACCGCCGGGCGTCACCAGCACATGAAGTCCCCCGCCATCCGAAAACTTGGTTGGTTTGGCGTCAGGTTTGGCGTTCCGAACCTTCGCATCCGTCAAAGGCATGTTGGTATCTCACTGTCAGTTGCATCGCTGATACCAACAATGATACCAACAAATTCGCCGGATACCAACGGATATAGCTGGACGATACTGTCCAACACTCCGCTTCATATGTTTGATTTTCTGGTGTTTTCTGGACTTTTCCGGATGGTGCCGGATGAGAAAGTGGTGCCGCTGAGTGGACTCGAACCACCGACCTACTAATTACGAACCGTATTTAGGCCATTTCTCCGACTTGCGCCAAGCTGCGCTAAACTACGTAATATACTGATTTTCAATAATTATTTCTGGACGTGGCGACTCTGACTTGTCACCATCTACGCCAAGTTTCGCCTTCTGCTGCTTCCAATATGCTTCCAGAAAAGCCGGTTTTGTTCTCATGCCCAGATTGACCAAACGCTACGTAGACAGCCTCCAGGCCGATGCCAAGGAAAGGATCGTTTTCGACGAAACCTTGCCCGGCTTTGGCGTCCGCGTTCTGACCAGCGGGCGCAAAACCTTCATCATCCAGTATCGTTCAGGTGGACGCACCCGCCGCGTCAAGCTCGGACGCTTTGGAACAGTCACCGCAGACGAAGCACGCACCCGCGCCCGTGAAATGCTTGGCGCTGTAGCAGGTGGTGAAAACCCTTCGGAGGATGTGCGGCAGGCTCGCATCGCGCCGACCGTTTCAGCCCTTTGCGACCGCTTTATGGACGAACACGTCGCGCAGCATTGCAAGCCGAAAACCGCGCTGGAATATCAGCGTTCCATCGACAAGCACATCAAGCCCGAACTTGGAGCCTTCCGGCTGGGCGACATTTCGCGCCCGGACGTGGCGCAGCTTCACCATCGGATGCGCGAGACGCCCTACATGGCCAATCAGATCATCCGCATCATTTCCAAGATGTTCAATCTGGCTGAAATCTGGGGATTGCGCCCGGACGGGTCCAATCCCTGCCGACATATCAAGAAATTCGCAGAGCGTCCGCGTGAACGATTCCTGTCAAAGCCTGAGATTGCGCATCTGGCCAACGTGCTTGACGAAATGCAGGCCGAAAACCCTGAGATTTCCTCCGCCGTCACCGCGATCCGCCTGCTGATGCTTACAGGTTGCCGGTTGAGCGAAATCCAGCAACTCAAATGGGAATACGTGAAACCGCCGTATCTCGTGCTGCCCGATACCAAGACCGGCGCGCGCAAGATACCGATTGATGGCACTGTGCAAGCTATACTCGACGGCATTCCGCGCCTGCCCGACAATCCTTACGTAATCACTGGAGTTGTACCCGGTCAGTATCTGACGGACCTGCAACGCCCGTGGCGACGCATCCGCAAGCGCGCCGGGCTTGAAGGCGTACGCATTCACGATCTCCGCCATACGTATGCGTCAAATGCTATTGCCGCCGGACTGCCGGTCGAAATGATCGGCAAGCTGCTCGGCCACACCCAGATTGCAACAACCATGCGATACGCACACCTTGCCGACGATCCCGTACGTGAAGCCGCAAGCCTTGTCGCGCGGATCACTGGTGAGGCGATGCAGACGGCACATATACAGCCGACAGCGACGCCCCATTCAGATGTGACGGCGAACGTGATCCCGATCCGCAAGGAAGCTGGATAAGTCCGACACCACACGTACGTACGTAAGGGTCAGTCAAAGCCTTTGAGCAAGGTGCCCGTACGTACGTACGGAATTCACTTGGACCGTACATACATACACGTGATCTCGCTGCTTCGGCCTTTGTCGGACACGTTACGTGTTTGCGGATTGGAAGCGAATCGCTGAAACATCAGAACTCGATAAATTTGACCCCGATTCAATGATGTAGGTTTGATCGCATACTGACCAGTGGGCGATGAATCTGACCCGCACATTTTGATCAGGAGCCAGAGCAGTGACAAAATCGATTTGGCCCGCTGATCTTCTGGAATTTTTTCCTGAAGCCCGCAATCAATACCCAGATAATGCGGTCCGAAAATTCTGTTTACGGTTCGAGATTCCAGACGAAAAATTGCAACAGTTTTTGAACAAACTTGCTCTGGCTGGACGCGACTACATCAACTACAGCGAGGTCATCGAAAATCGCCAGATCAAGAAAGAGGCTTTAGCGAAATTGCGGTCTTTGACCAGCGCAGCTGAAAGGCTTGAGGCGAAACTCGCAGAGGCAATGTCGGAATTCCATATGCCGCTCTACAATGCATGGATGCATCATGTTCATCAGATACACGATGGCGAAGACGCACCGTTTCGACAGATTGGTGCTGCCACACCGATCGAGAATGATGCCGAAAAAGGCTTCAATCTTATCGACTACGAGGATGCGTTAGCTGGCGTACGAATGCTTGCCCTTTGCGCACAAAAGGCACCTGAATATTTGAAGGAGGGACGCAAAGGCAGACCTTCACACTGGCATATAGACCATTGGGTTCGGCTACACTGCGATTTCTGGCACGAAGACTTGGGCCGGAAAGTCACGCTGGACAGACACAAGGGCGAGTTGACCTCACCGGTCGGCATCTTCCTCACCGAACTGATGCGTCAACTCGACAGTGATGCAATCAAGTATCTGCCTCAAGCGCTCGAAAAATATCAGCACAGGCCAAAACGCACTTCGGAAAAATAGGGCTCGAATTTTCCCATTTCTCCGAAGCGAGTTTCAAAGCCTCTCCCGCTCATTATCGCTAATCTCCTCTCAACGAAACAACAGGAGCATTGGCAATGCAAAGTGAACTGACCATCGAAGTCGAGAATACCGTATATCTCGACCAACTATTGAACGAGACAGAAGCCGCAGAATTTCTCTGCTACTCGGTACGTGCCCTTCAAAACTGGCGGGTACGTGGCGGCGGACCGGACTTCATCAAAGTGTCCGCGCGTTCGATACGGTATTGCAGGCGCGACCTGATCGCGTGGCGCGACAGCCATCGCGTGTCGAGTACATCACAGCGACCGAACACGGCCCAAGACAACAAGTTTTGCCCCGGCGGGGTTGACCGCACCGACGGGGATTTTGAGGGCGGACGCGGCGAAAGCCTTTTGCGCCGAAACCGCAACCGCGCCTGAAACAGCCGGGGCGTTTCCGAAAGGAAACCCCCGGCCCTTTTTCCTCCCTCAAAACAAAGGCGGTCCCTGCGCGGAGCGCGCTTACCCCGAACCAGAACCCACCATGCAAAGGAAAACCAATGACAACCATTGGACAGTTGGAGTCCGTCAATCGCGACGGTGCACAGGCCCTGCAAGGTCACATCGCAACCCTTGCGCTGGATTGCTCGATTCTGCTTCTGCCTACAGGTGAAGCGACAGGCAGCAGCCGTCCAGCCTACCGCGTTCATGCAGAGAAAGCCGCAGACACTCTTGTCGAAATCGGCGCGGCCTGGCGCAAACAGAAGAAGGACGGCTCAGGCGAAAGCTTCCTGTCCCTCACCCTCGACGATCCCAGTTTCGAACGCCCGATCAACGTCGCGGCGTTCGCGAACGGTTCGGATGGCACCTACCAGATCACGTGGCGTCGCCAGACAGACCGCAACGCGAAAGCCGTCTGACACCCGACTTCCAATAAGGGGGGTCTTTGTAACACCCCCCTCTGCACTGACTTGGCGTAATGGAGCGCAAACAATGTTCAAACTTCTGCATTCAGGCTTCGACAACATCGACATCGCCATCCAGGGATCGTTCCCGCCGAGGGTGCTCGCCCAACTCCGGGACGCGCGCGACGAAGCAGCGGCACAGATGGAACGCGCACTCTGCCATCTGAGCGACGGCAAGATCGCAGTCCATGTCGCCAGCCATGGCGCGCGCGGCGGTTACGCATTTCTGCTGGATACAGGCCCCAACGGTGCGAATTGGCTGATCAAGGACAACGCCAGCCCGGATCAATGGAATATCTTTGTTTCGCCACGTTCCACGATGCTGCTGGCAAACGGCTACGCGGAGACCTTCGCCATCATCGAGCGTACAATTCTTAATCTGGGAGGCCGCATCACTGGCGTATCCCTCAATCGCGTAGATTTCGCGATGGACTTCCAGACACGCGGCTTCGAACTGGACATGGGCCGGTTCGTCACCCACGCAAGATGCAAACTGAAGCCTCATTGGAGCGCGAACAGCACCGCGCCAGAGTCAGACCAACCCCGATCCGTCCTGAACGGTCGCCGCGTGGAAAGCGTCACCATCGGTTCGATGCCGGGACGGCAAATCATCGTTTACGACAAGCGCGCCGAAGCCATCGCCAAACAGAAGCCGTTCTGGTTCGAAGTTTGGGACGTGGACCGATGCGATCCTGAACTGGAAGTTTGGCGCGTCGAAGTTCGCGCGGGTAAGACCCACCTGAAAGACGCCTACAACATCCGCACCATGGACGACTTTGAGGACAGCATCGGCGACGTGATCGTCAACAGCCTTGACCGCATCCGATACCTGGCCGAACGCCAGACGGACAGCAACGTCACCCGGCAGGCCCCCCACCCGCTCTGGGAAGCTGCACAGGCCGTTGCAAGCGGCAACCTGCTGGACTTCCGCTCCGGGCTGACACCTGACCAGATACGCACCATCGAACGCGACAAGGCGATGGAGGTTTACATGAAACAGGTTAGGGGCAACGCCATCGGTTATGGCGTAGCGAAGGGGCTGGACGACGACGCCATCAAGGCGCGCCTACCCGACCTGATAGCAGACCAGTTGAAGGCGGCGAATGACGACAGCGCGGACCTCCACAAAGCCATTGCCCGGACCCGGAAAAGGTTACATTTCGTGACCGAATAGACGCCGGATGATTCCAAGGCTTCGTGTGAAAGTGGGATCGCCCTTGAGAGCACATCGAAACTGAACGTATTAGATCGACATTTCGATAGTCCTCATTATCCGATCTGTCTCCGACAGGATTTTGAGAATGCGCTGATAGTGTTTCACATCTTCGAACGACAAGACGCGTCCTCTACGATCCTTGAGCCATTTCTGGGCAGGTTGATAGCCGCCGATATAGAAATCCCATGATACAGGCGGTGCGTCGGCAAAATACTGGCTGTCATTGATCCAGACACGATCACCCTGGAAGCGAGGCTTACCTACTACATTGTCACCCTCGCCCGTGAACGGGTATGGGGTCGCGCCGATAGAGGTTGGCTCCATCAGGTGGAGCTTGCGCAACTCCGTGCCCTTGGCGGACACGTCCCAGAATTCGTCTGGGGTGGTCGGCCACGGGATGCGGGGAAAGTCGATTTTCAGGAATTCGGCGTAGGTCTCGCGGTAGACAGGGCAATGTAGGACGCCATAGATGTAATCGAAAACTTGCACCTCGTCGGGCTTCCCGTGGTCGGGGTGTTCAGCCATCTTTCGGAGCTTCTTGTAGAGCTTACGGTCGAAGTTCACTCTGCGGATTTTGTCGAGATCTTGTTCATCGGGGTAGAGGTAGAGGGGGGCGTTCATCGCATTTGTGGCAGTAGTTCCTGACAGAAAGATTGCCTCTGACGGAGCCTCTGTCACAAACACATGGGCAAATGCTAAGTCTCGAACTTGCTTGGATATCAACAACCCAATTTGTGGTTTGTGGGCATAGTGGCTCATAACTGCCTGTCGCCCTCGCTCAACCTTGTCTGGGTCGTTGTAAAAATAGTTCACCTGAAACTGTCGATAGCTAAGCCGTTGAACAAATTGCTCTTCATACTCACCATACGCATTGACGATTTGACCACGTAACATATCGCGATCAGATGCAACCAAAACACCATCTTTACCAGTGACGATCCCATTGCTGTTCACCGCCATCAACTCACCTAAGGAAAAACCTGCCCCCCATTTTTCTTCAGTGTCATAGTCCCAACTTTTGAAAAAGAACCTCGGCTTTCGGATTTCGATCTGTGAAAGGTTCGTCAACCCGAAGCCTTCTGTATCGCTTAAGGCTTCATACTTTGCCTTTCGATCCCCCCATAGATCGCCATGCATGACCTTAGCCAAGCCTTTTACACCGTCCTGATTCTTCACGCCGATGATGATCGAGACACCTTGCTGAATGTCGAAAACGTTCTTATCGGGTTTTCCTTCTGGCGTGACCTCTTTCTTTTTGGCATTGCCGTGCAGATCGAGAACCCAAATGCGGTCGAAGGTGTTCAGTAGATGCCACCGCATCCCTCGGAAGGTGGGATTGTCGAGATAGCCATGATTGGTGATGAACCCCAGAATTCCCTCGCCATTTTCCTGGATCAAGTGCGATGAAAGACGGAGAAATTTCACGTATAGATCATTGATCCACTTCGAGTTTTTCTCTTTGAGCTTGATCTTGCCGCCGGGTTCTTTCTTGTAGTCATCCATCAGATCACCGATCCAGCCCTCAGACACGCCGCCCTCTCCCAAATAGGGCGGGTTGCCGATTACGCACATGATGGGCATGTCGCGCTTGATCGTATTCGCGCCCTTGGCTTCACGGGATAGCCATTGCGTGAAGGGCAAAGTCTGGTTGGCAGGCTCGCCTTCCTCAAGGCTGTTCGTGAGGTAAACAGACAGGCGAGGCGGTTCTTTGGTGGGAATATAGCCCAGTTCAGTGAGGATCATATCGAGTTTCATGTGGCACATGGCATAGGACGCCATGAGAAGCTCAAACCCGTGCAGGCGGGGGATCAGATCATCCTCGATGTACTTCGACCACATGGCAGGTGCGATGTCCTGAACCTTGGGCGCAATCTGCTTGATCACCTCAGCCAAAAACGTGCCCGTCCCTGTGGCCGGATCGAGAATTTGCACGCGGTGAACGTCCTTCTTGATCGTGAGGGGCTTGCCCTTTTTGTTGGTTTGTCCTGTGTCCCAGTCGATTGTAACCTTCGATGTGTCGGCCAGCCCATCCGGCAAGCCGAACTCCGCCTGCAATACCTCATCGACGGCGCGTACAATGAAATTCACAACGGGTTCGGGCGTGTACCAGACGCCCCGCGCCTTGCGCTTCTTGGGGTTATAGGCCGCGAGGAATGTCTCATAGAAATGCAGGAATGGATCGTTCTGGCCTGTCAGCTTGCCAAAGCCCTGCATGATTTTCGCCACATCACAGGCTTGGAACACCCGCGCAAGATCGTCGATGATCCATGAAATACGATCGTCGAGATCGTGACCCGCCACGTAGCCAAAAAGGGAGCGCAGGAACGGGTTGGACTTGGGAAGCAACTCCAGTGCTTCTTGTCTGCTGAACGTGTCCAGTGTGGTGTCATGCAGGCGTGCGGCAAACATTCCGTAGGCGATGGTTTCGGCGTAAATGTCGGCGAAATCTTCTGACGTAATGTCGTGAATTAGATTTTCCTTGAACGCTTGATATTGAGCCGAAAGCTCAGTCTGAAACTCGGCGTCCTCGCGTAGCGTTTTGTCCAAGACGTCTTTGATAAGGTTCGCCTTACCTGCCATGCGCTCGGCCAAATCGCGCGGATTGGTGATTGTCTGAGGGCGTTGTATGACGAATTCTCGAAGCAGGTTTTCGAGGGTGGCGAAATCATCCGGGCGGGACTGAATTCCCATGAGATAATCGGCAATGCTAACCGATGCCACAAGCACGCCGTCACGGTAGAAATCCCAATCGAGGCAGTTCGTGTAGATCAGGTTAGGCAGGGCGGCCAGATATCGCTCTTGCTGGTCCTTGTTACTATCTTTGAGGGCGCGGATGCCAATGGGGATGTCTTTGGCCTCGACGTGTCCGATGACGATCTCACCTTGAGAAACAACGAAATCCGGTGCACCACATTTTACCCGCTTCGGTTCGTTTAAGGCGGTGACGTTTGGAGCAATGGACGAAAGTAGGTTTTGCAGCGCAGCGCGGTAGGAGTGTTCTGTAGCGGACCCTGTACCGTGAATCGCATTAATTTCATCAAGAAAGCTTTGAATGTTCATCGGCATATCAAACTGTAAATTTCATTTTTTGTCGGCCTAGGTCATTCGTAAGGGTCAGACCGATCTTATTGGTCTTTTGTATGAAGAACTACTGACCAGTTCTTCACCTCGCCACATCACAAATCCCATAATGCTCAGGCATACCACGCAATGGGTTTCCAGTGCGAAGCACGTACAAGATGTCATTGAGAAGCGTCAATTGAGTGCGCGGGGAAGAGCCCCAGCCTGCTCTCAGGTAGCCCAAGCGGCCCGATCACCGCTCACTCCTCTTCCGTTAAGGTCTCCCGATTCACACCAGCCTTGGCGTAAAACCAGCGCCGAATCATCCTCGCACTGATTTGAAAATTCCGTTGCAAACAGCGTCTGGACTGAGAAATCCACCATTTCGCCAACCACGATCCTCTGAACCCCAATCTCTGCTCATCCGCTCGGCAGCGCAAAGTTTCCAGAAACTGACAAGACAATTCAAGGGTGACACCAACGTCGAAATGAGCCGTTCGAAACGTTTCCAACTGCTTCCAAAGTGCTTCCAAAAATTTGCACCGAGCGGAGAAGCAGCCTCTAAGTCATTGAAAAGATGGTGCCGCTGAGTGGACTCGAACCACCGACCTACTAATTACGAATCAGTTGCTCTACCAACTGAGCTACAGCGGCACAGGCACACGCGAAAGCGCCTGCCGGAGCGCGGGTCTATAGCCCGATCCGTGCGCACGGGCAAGGCCCCAAACCGCTCCCGTCAGGGTGCGATAACGACGCGCCCCACGGAAACGCGATCGCGCACGTCGGCCCATGCCTCGCGATAGCGTTCCAGCGGATATGTCGCATGGACGCGCGGGTGGATCGCCCCCTCCTGATAGAGCCTGGTCAGCGCTTCCATGACCCGGGCCCGGACCGGCGAGAAGCGTACGCGCTCATCGTTCGGACTCCAGCCCCAGTAGGTGCCCCAGTTGAAGCCCATGACGGAAATATCCTTCACCAGCAGCAGGTTGGCCCCGATCTCCGGGATCGTGCCCGAGGCATAGCCGATGGTCAGCAGGCGACCGCCACGGTCCAGCGCACGCAGCGATTCGTGGAACACATCGCCGCCGATCGGGTCGTAGACCAGATCCACGCCCTGCCCGTCCGTCAGGTCCAGCACATCCTGCTTGAAGCTGTCGGCGCGGCTGTCCAGGACATGATCGGCACCGCGTTCCCGGAGCCAGTCGCGCTTCTCCGGCGTGCCGGCGCGGGCGATGACGGTCGCGCCATGCGCCTTCGCCAGTTCCACTGCCGCAAGGCCGACACCGCCGCCCGCGCCATGCACCAGCACCCGTTCGCCGGGTTCCAGCCGCGCACGCAGATGCAGGGCACCATAGGAGGTGCCGTAGGATGAGAGTAGCGGAATGCCTTCACCGAAATCCATGCCTTCCGGCAGTGGATAGATCTGGCCGGACCAGATCGCGACCTTCTCCGCCATGCCGCCCCAGTCGACGAACGACATGACCTTCTGACCGATTTCCAGGCCTTCGACGTCGTCCGCCATCGCGGCGATGGTGCCGGCGACTTCGGTACCGGGGACGAAGGGCCTCGGCGGTTTGCGCTGATACTTGCCCGAAACCACCAGATTAGTCGCGAAGGACACACCGACCGCACCGACCCGGATCATCACCTGTCCGGGCTGCAGTTCCGGTTCAGGCAGGTTCTCCTCGAACTCGAGCTCTTCGAAAGGCCGCCAGTCGCGGCAGACAACAGCCCGCATGACCCTCAGCCGGCACCATCCATGCGGATGACATCAGGCGGGCCCGCCATGAACGCGCCCATCTCCTTGCCGATGGTCTTGAAATGATCTGCGGCGCGGTGCGCGCCGACGGCATCCATATCCTTGTAGGCTTCCAGAAAGCGGTACTCGTTCTCGTTCTCGGACTTGAACAGCTGATAGAACAGGCACCCGTCCTCGTTCGCATTCACGGCCTCGACGAGCCGCGCCGCGGTCGCCTCGAAATCCGCGCCCGTGCCCGGTTTCACCTTGATGGTTGCAACAACACCGATCATTTTTTCCTCCCCTGATGATCTGGTCACAGGTTAGGCGATGCGGCTGCGTGCCGGAAGGGCGATTTCGGAAAGGCTGCCCGTCGGATCAGGCGCGGGTCGGCGGCGCGTCTTCCGCTTCGGTGACCTCGGTCAGGGAAACCTCGGCGGGTACGTCCCGCTCATCCTTCTCAACCAGCAACACGGCTTCCTGAACCGGCTCGGCGTCGCGCCATTCCAGGCCGTCGAAGTGGGCGCATGCCGGGCAGTGAGGTTCCCAGGCCGGGGCCACGGCATTGCAGTTGTTGCACTGCCAGCGCGGCGGCTGCGGTGCCTCGGCGAGTTTCACCAGCCAGTCGCGCGCCTCTGCTGTGCCGTCCTCGGTCCGCTCGGCGGCGTCCACCATCAGGCGGCAGAAGCGCTGGTCCTTGACAGCCGAACGATCGGCCGCGGCCAGCGCATAGTCGCGCGCCAGCGCGGGATTGTCGGCCTCCAGCGCCAGACGCCCCAGCAACAGCTGCGTTTCCTCGTGATCCATGTTGGTCTTGTTGACGGATTCGAACCGTGAAAGCGTCTGCGCCGGATCTTCATCCGGCTTCAGTTCGACAATCGCCCGGCCGATATCGGGGTGGTGCAGACGCGACCAGGCGGCAGCCAGATGTTTTGCAGCCCGGCGTTCCCGGCCCGCCGCGACCTGAAGCCGGGCCTCGGTGATGATCGCGGGGACATGGTCGCGATCGTGTTTCAGCGCGACTTCCGCATGCGACAGGGCGGGTTTCAGGTGACCGTTGCGCTCTTCTTCCATCGCCATGGCCGTTTCGAGGACAGCGCGCAGATGCTCGCCGCGCTCCTTCTCGTAGACTCCCGCGCGCACGGCCCCGCCCAGCGTCTGCAGCGCACCGTTCCAGTCGCCGGCAGCGGTCTGCAGATCGAACAGCGCGCGTTGCGCCCATCCGGCCTCAGGGCTCAGCCGGTTCGCTCGTTTGGCCAGTTCAAGGGCTTTCTCGTGATCGCCCCGGTGCCCGGCCTGGATCAGCAGGCCGCGCACGGCAACCAGTTCGGTCTCGGGCGAATCGAGCATGGCCCTGAAGTGTTCATCCGCCGCGGCCTCGTCACCCGACAGCTGAGCGGCCTGCGCCTTCAGAAGCTTCGCGATGGGCGGGTGGTCCAGATACCGCTCTGCCTTTTCGGCTGCCTTGTTCGCCCTGCGCCAGTCGCCCGAGGCGATGGCGGCCATGCCTTCCGTCAGCGCCCGGTGTCCCTTTTCGCTGCGGTTGCCTGCAAAATAACCGCGAATGCGCGCTGGCCCGGACAGAATCCATCCGATCAGGCGAAAGATCGCGATCACGATGGCGACGATCACGACCAGTCCGAGAATGACGATCGGAACAGAGGTCTGAACGCGCCAGTCGCCCCAGCGCAGATCGACCGCGCCGGGGTTCTCGACAAGCCAGACAGCCCCCATCGCCAGGGCGACGATGAGGATGAGAGCGGCAATAAGACGAATCATGGATCAGTCCCCTGCCGCGAGATCATCGAACAGGCTCTTCTGGAGTCGACCGACGGCTTCCTCAAGTTCAAGCCGTTTTCGTGCGTCGGACAGCCAGTTCGACATCTCCCCGGCCGCGGCACCGTCCAGTGCGGCCAGTTCGGCGACCGCGGCAGCAAGATCGTCGCCCTCCAGCCTCTTCTCGGCCCGCGCGAGGATGGCTTCGGTGGTGCCGCCTTCCAGTTCACCGGTACGACGCACCTTGACGAGATTGCCGACGCGCTTCATCGCCCCGCTGATCCAGCCGTCATCCTCACCAACCTGATCGGCCACGATGGCCCGGCTGGCGGCATTGGGGAAACGATCCTTCAGATTCTTCAGGCTGGGCACGCCCTCAGGTGCGTGAGCCGCGATCGCGGGATGATCGGCACCATTCACACCCAGCCGGGTTACCGCGTCCCACGATCCCTGAAAGGGCTGATCGGACACGGTGGCATCCTTCAGCCGCCCGACAGCCAGCACCATCGCGGCCTGTGCTGCCAGCCGGGACTGGCGCGCATCGCCCGCCTGTTCCGCCTTCACGGCCAGCGCATCCAGGCGATCCATCAGGTCGCCGGTTTCACGCTGCAGGGATGTCTGGAACTCCGAACGCAGCCCGGACAGCCGCTCGTCGAGTGCGCCGGTGATGTCGGACTGTCCAGCCTGAACCACGTCAACGCGCCCGTCCAGTTCGGCAAGCCGGCGATCCAGGTCGCTCAGTTCCGCCCGCAGGGCTGCGACCCTGCCGTCGTCGTTGCCGACCTCAATGGTTGTGGGTGTCTGCGAGACGACGACCGGATCACTTTCGACGACCGACAGCCGCTGGTCGAGCGTCGCGATCCGTTCAAGCAGTTCAGCCACGCGCGGGTCGTCGGCTGACGGACCGGAAAGGCCGGACATCCGGGTCTGCGCATCCTCCAGTTCGGTTGCCATCCCTCCGATGCGGGATTCAAGCTCCGCGATCCGGTCGTTCACGGCGGTCACATCCGCCCGAAGGCCGGCGGTATCGCCGACCGAAACCGGACGGGAACCGATCTCGTCCACCTCGGTTTCGAGCGCTGCCAGCCTGGCCGCACTGCCTTTCGGCACCTTTGGAAACTGCGACAGAGCGAACACGCCACCGGCACCCAGAATGGCAATCACCGCCAGCACACGGGCCAGACCATCGCTGCCGGAGCGTTCGACAACCTTCGGTGCGGCAGGCGGCAGTTCATCACGGGTCTCGTCCGCCTCATCGGCTTCGCCCTGCGGCGCCGGTTCGGAATTCTCCATCACGAAACCCGCGCCGGAGACCTTCTCGCCACTGTCCTTCTCGCCGCTGTCGGGAACGGAGCCGGCACTTCCCGCCTCCGTCTTCTCGGCACTGGCTTCACCGTCGTCACGGGTCACCGCATCTGAGGCATCGAGAGGCACCTTGTCTTCAGGCGTGGTCGTACCGGTCTTCTTGTTCTTGTCCGAGTCCATACAGCTTTTCCGCTTCCTTACCGGCTACCTGACGTCTCCAAGACACCGTAGCAGCGCTTCCTGATTTGGCCTGTCCGCAATTCTGACTTCCCGGAAGGTCACCGGAGCCAGAGCCTCGGCCGCACGCTCGCTGATGCAGATGGCAGCGATTTCACCGCAGGCAAGCCGCAACGCGTCGAACGGTCTCACCAGACTAGCAAACGTGCCCGCGGACCGAGGGGAGAAAAAAAGCACCGCGTCAATCTGCCGACGCGTCAGCGCCGTCACGCAGTCCGCCGACAGCGCTTCCGAGGCGACGGCGCGGTAGCCGACCACCCGGCGCACCCGGTAGCCCGACTTCTCCAGCGCGCCCTTAAGGTTTCCGGCGACATCGCGCCCCGAGATGTGCAGCAGGACGCCATTGTCCGGCTGCAGTTGGGCAGTGGTCATACGGACCAGATCGTCAACGTCGCCATCGGCGTCACGGACATCGCCGAATCCGGTCTGCCGGGCGAGTTCCGCCGTGCTCGGACCGACGGACAGGATCCTCAGATCCCTGCGATCCGTTGCCCGGACAAGTGCACGCACACCATTCCGGCTGGTCGCCAGAACCGCCCGGACACCGGAGAGGTCGAGCTTCAGATCCGGCTCGAAAACGACATTCAGAACCGGCTCTACGACGGCCGAATGCCCCAGCTTTTCCAGCAGTCCCACGGTCTGCCCGGCGTCATCATCGGGCCGGGTGACGAGAACTCTCATACGATCTCTGCGAGGAAGGCCGGTCCCGCCGAAAGCTTCAGTTCGGCTCCCGCATCCTCGCCCATGCGTTGCGCGTCATCCACGCTGCCCCGGCGCTCCGTCACCCGCCGGTCGGTACCGTCCGGCATCACGATCTCGGCGCGAAACCAGAGTTTGCCGGGTCCGTCCGGCAAGGCCAGCCCTGCAATCGGCGTCCGGCAGGATCCGTCCAGGGCCGCCAGCATGGCGCGCTCTGCGGTCACCGCGTGCTCGGTGACCAGGTCATGCAGCGGTTCCAGCAGCGTCCGTGTCGCGTCATCGTCGCTCCGGATCTCGACACCGACCGCGCCCTGGGCAACGGCGGGCAGCATTTCCTCCGGCTCGATCAGCGCCGTGATCCGCTCCGTCTTCTCAAGCCGTTTCAGACCGGCGTTCGCCAGAAATGTCGCCGCGACCTCGCCCGCATCCAGTTTGGCGATCCGCGTATCGACATTGCCGCGGAAGTTCACGACCTTCAGGTCCGGACGGCGGAACAGCAACTGCGCCTGACGCCTCAGGCTGGCCGTCCCGATGGTGACCCCCTCCGGCAATCCGGCGATGTCGTCGGCAATGTTGCTCAGGAACGCGTCACGCGGATCCTCTCGCGGCAGAAGGCATGAAATCTCCAGCCCGTCGGGCAGGACCGTTGGCATGTCCTTCATCGAATGCACGGCAAGATGGATGTCGCCGCTCAGCAACTGCTCCTCGATTTCCTTGGTGAACAGCCCCTTCCCACCCAGCGCAGCGAGTGCGCGGTCGCGAATCCGGTCGCCGGTGGTGGTGATCACCACGATCTCGACGGCTGCATCGGGAAGGTGGCTGTGGGCGGCGTGCAGCCTGCGCTTCACCTCGTTGGCCTGCCAAAGGGCCAGCGGGCTGCCGCGGGTGCCGATCCGAATGCTTGCTTGTCCGTTCATGGTCGTCGGTGTTACCTCCGGTTGGCGCGGTTGACCAGCGTCAAGAGGCACAGATTTGCGAATTCTCGGCATTGAGACCAGTTGCGACGAGACGGCTGCCGCCATCGTCGGCGGCGATGGCACGATCTTCGCCAATATCGTCCACTCCCAGATCGACGACCACACGCCCTTCGCCGGCGTCGTGCCCGAGATCGCGGCGCGGGCACACATCGAAAAGCTGGATGGGGTGATCAGCAAAGCGCTGGATGATGCCGGATGCACGCTGGCCGACATGGACGCAATCGCGGCCACGGCGGGTCCGGGCCTGATCGGCGGGGTGATCGTGGGGTTCACGACGGCCAAGGCGCTCGCGCTCGCGACCGGCAAACCCCTGATCGCCGTGAACCATCTGGAGGCGCATGCGCTGACGGTGCGCATGACCGGCGACGTGGCGTTCCCTTACCTGCTGCTGCTCGTCTCGGGTGGACATTGCCAGATTTTGCTGGTCCAGGGCGTCGGCCAATATCGCCGCCTGGGCGCAACCATCGACGATGCGGTCGGTGAAGCCTTCGACAAGACGGCAAAACTGCTCCAGCTGGGATTTCCTGGCGGACCCGCCGTCGAACACCGCGCCCGTGACGGCGATCCCGACCGATTCGCCCTGCCGCGCCCGATGATGGGCCGTCCCGAACTCGATTTCTCGTTCTCCGGCCTGAAGACCGCTGTCCGCCAGACCGCGCAGAAACTGGGTGATGAAATCACCTATCAGAACATCTCCGATCTGTGTGCCGGTTTCCAGACGGCCATCGCGGATGTGCTGTCGGACCGCATATCGCGCGCCATCAGAACCTGCCGGGCGGAGAGCAGCGAACCGATCACGACCTTTGTGCTGGCGGGCGGCGTCGCAGCGAACCGGTTTCTGCGCGATCGGCTGCAGGCCACCGCAACCGAAGCGGACCTGCCCTTTACCGCGCCACCGCCGGCCCTGTGCACCGACAACGGCGCGATGGTGGCATGGGCCGGGGTCGAACGGTTCAGACTGGGCATGCTGGACGACCTGCGGGCCGCACCGCGCGCCAGATGGCCGCTCGACGGCAACGCACCCGCCCTGCCCTTTGCCGGAGCGAAATCATGAGCGAGACGGCTGACCGCATTCTTGCCGGCAACCGGCGCGCGCTGGCCCGTGCGATCACGCTGGTCGAGTCCAGCCGGGCGGATCATCGCGAACAGGCGCAGGCGCTGCTGGCCGAAATCATCCACGGCACGGGCGGCGCGGTACGACTGGGCATCTCCGGCACGCCGGGTGTCGGCAAATCCACCTTCATCGAGGCCTTCGGCCAGTTCCTCACCGCGCAGGGACTCAAGGTTGCCGTGCTGGCCGTCGACCCTTCCTCCAAACGCACCGGCGGGTCGATCCTGGGCGACAAGACCCGGATGGAACAACTGGCGCGTGATCCGAACGCCTTTATCCGGCCTTCGCCTTCGGGCGGGACGCTGGGCGGTGTCGCCCGCCGTACGCGGGAGACCATGCTGCTGGTGGAGGCCGCGGGGTACGATGTCGTTCTGGTCGAAACCGTCGGGGTCGGGCAATCCGAGACCACCGTGTCGGACATGGTCGACATGTTCCTGCTGTTGCTCGCGCCGGGCGGCGGCGACGAACTTCAAGGCATCAAACGCGGCGTGATGGAACTCGCGGACCTGATCGTCATCAACAAGGCCGATGGCGACCTGCTCGCCCCGGCAAAGCGGGCCGCAACCGAATATCGCGGGGCGATCGGACTGATCCGGCCGAAACATGCGGAATGGCGCGCCCGCGTCCGCCTGGCCTCGGCGCTCAGGAACACGGGCATCGACGAGATCTGGCGCGACATCGAAAAGTTCCGGCAGGCCATGGGTGAAAACAGCGGTCTGGAACGTCTCCGGGCGGAGCAGGCGCGCTCCTGGATGTGGCAGGAACTGACCGACGGTCTGGTGCAGGCCCTGACGCAGGACCGGCGCGTCGCCGAAGCCCTGCCGGAATGGGAAAGCCGCGTCGCCGAGGGCCAGGCGACACCCGGCGCTGCCGCGGACGCACTGCGCGCGCTGTTTCTGGCGCAATCGAAGGGTTGACCCGCCGGTGCCCCTTGGCTAAACACCGGCGCTCGGGTCCAGCTTGGACCGTTCCTATTTCAATCTTCGGCGGGAGAAGAGCAATGGCTCGGCGCTGCGAGCTGACAGGCAAGGGTGTCCAGACCGGCCACAATGTCAGCCACTCAAACATCAAGTCCAACCGGCGGTTCCTGCCCAGCGTCCGGCGCGTGAAGCTGGTTTCCGATGCGTTGAACCGTGTGGTTGCGTTGAAGATCTCGACGCACGCGCTGCGCTCGGTCGAGCACAATCAGGGCATCGACAACTTCATCGTGAAGCAGTCGGATTCCAAGCTTTCGCTGAATGCGCGGCGTCTGAAGCGCGACATTCTGAAAGCCCGCGCAGATCATGGCGATGCTGCCGACCTGACCCTGCCGGCAGAAACCGACGCCGATGCGGTCGAAGAGGTCAACGCCTGACCGCCGCATCAATCGTGACTATCTCGAAAAGCCCCGGTTTGAAACAGCCGGGGCTTTTTTTGTTTGATCCCTCGCGATTGCTGAAAGCTTAAGCATTTGGATACACCGCGTGTGATTAGTGTAATGTCGCATAGTGCGTAGAGTATGCCGAGGCGGAGAACAGCGTGCAGAGTTCAGCCAACATCCCGAGCCTGACGACCCCGCAGACGGGCGCCGAACCCGATCGTGCGGGCTTCGGTGCGCCGCCAGCCGACTATGCGCAGAAGATTCACACGATCTACGACTACTGGCTGGCCAAAAAAGGCACGGCCAGGGTCGCCGACCGCAAGGATCTGGATCCGATCATCGAAATCCCGAAACTCCTGTCCGGCGTCTGGCTCGTGGATATCATCCACACGCAGCCGCGTCGTTTTACCTATCGCCTGATCGGCAGCGACCTGACCCGCGCCGGAGTCGATTCGAAGGTCGGCGACGACATCGATTCACGCACCTCCGGCGAGGACGCCCATGCCACGATAATGGATCTGAACCGTGCATGCGAAGAACAGGTGCCCTACTGGCGCAGCGGCACCCCGCGCATTGTCCACGACAGGTTCGTCAAGGGACTGGAAGTAATTTTCCTGCCCCTGACCGTGGACAGATCACCTGAAGTGAAGATGTTCATGAACATGACGGTCTTTCGCTGGAGAAGCCAGTGAACCCCGATCTCGCATCGCGCATGAGCGCGCTGGGCGATGCGCCGGACGAATCCGGTTTCGGCGCGCCGCCCGCCGATTTCCATGAGGAAATACGGGCGATCCATGAATACTGGTGTTCCAAGCGCGTCTGCGACCGCATTCCGGACAGGTCGGACGTGGATCCGGTCGTCGAGATCCCGCGCCTGCTGGGGAATGTCTGGCTGCTGGATGTCGAAACGGATCCGCGCCGTTTTCGCTATCGGCTGCTGGGCAGCAATCTGACATCCGCCTCCACCCGGCCGAAGACCGGATCCTATCTGGACGAACAGCCGGGCTCGCGCACGATCTCGACCACGCTGGCCTCGATCGAGAAATGCTGCGATACGCAGACGCCGTTTTGGCGCAAGGGCTGGCCGCAACTGATCCACGACCGCTTCGTACCCACCCTCGAATATATTCTGCTGCCCCTGTCGGTCGATCGCTCGAAAGACACGCGCATGCTGATGAACCTGACGATCTACAACTGGCAGAAATGACCCGCGTCGCTTCGCGGCCCTGTCACGCCGCCGCCTGATCCGGGAACCAGAGCAGCCTGCACCGTTCGACATACTCCATCAGATTGGGATGTTTCCGGACCGCCTGATCCAGCGGTCCCTGATCGTGGGCGGGCACGACGATATTCGACACGTGCGCATAGGCGGTCGCATCGAGATAGCTCGGCGCGTCCCCCATCATGAACGGCTTTGCGCCCAGCCACGCCGCCAGCGCGTCGATATCGCTGATGCCGAACGCCATGATCTCCTCCCGGCTGTGGCGGCCCAGCCCATGACCGTGCAGATAACCCCGTATCTGCCGCCGGGCGACGATCGGGATGATGTTCCGCACCAGCGGCGGCAGGCCTGCAAAGAAGGTCTGCCTTGTCACCTCGAAGGCCGCATCGTTCATCCAGCGGCTGTAGACGATCGCCCAGTAGAGCCGTTCCTCGATCATGCGGGCGAACGCATGGCTCACGGCCTTCTGTTCGGTTGACAGTCCCGGCTCGAAATCGAATCCCGTGCGCTTCTCGATCTCCTGCCGGATCAGTTCGGAGTCCCCGATGGTGCGGCCGTCGACCTCGATCGCCGGAAGCTTGCCTTTCGGCCCCTTGCGCGGATCGTTGACGCGGACGTCCTCGTAATCGATCCCCGCCATCTTCAGCAGTATTTCCGCCTTCACACAGAAGGGACTCGGACAGGAAAGCCCGAAAGCCGCCTCATACTGAACAAGCTTCATTGTCCTGTCCTCTCGGGTCAGAGGTTCTTGGCAAGGAAGGCGCTGGTACGCTCCCACGCGAGCGCGGCATCCTCGCGATCGTACCGGGCCGTCGTGGGGTTCGCGAACCCGTGCTGGGCATCGTACCAGTAGGTCGTGACGGGCTTGCCCGCCTTGGCCATCTCGGCCTCGAACTTGTCGACCATCTCATGGTTGATCCACTGGTCTGACTCGGCGAAATGACCAAGCACGGGCCCCTTCAGTTCTTTCAGATCAGCAGCCTGGCGGGCGACATTGCCATAATAGATGACCGTTGCATCGACATCGCGGGCGATGGATGCGTTGAGCGACCATCCGCCTCCGAAGCACCAGCCGATGGTCGCGACCTTGCCGTTGCAGATCGGCTCCTGCTTGATCCAGTCGATCCAGCTCGACAGTGTGTCGATGGCATCCTCGCCGTTGACCTGCCCCATGTAGGATCGCGCGGTCTCGGGGTCGGTCGCCACCTTGCCGCCATAGAGATCGACAGCAATTGCGACGTAGCCCGCCTTGGCAAAGTCTGCCGCCACAGCCTTGATCTGGTCGTTCAGCCCCCACCATTCATGGATCAGGATGATCGCAGGTGCCGGTGTAGCCTCGGGAACCGCAACGAACCCCTTCACGTTCAGACCGCCGTTGGTGACGAGATCGGCTTCGTTGAGCGTCGCCGCGACCGCTTTCGAAAGCAGCGGATCAGCGAGAACCGCCGCCAGGGGCAGCGCCGCTGCGCCCTTCAGTACCGTTCTGCGTGCATACATGGTGAAAACCTCCATCAAACCGGGAACTGCAGTTCCGCAGTTTAGCGGCTTTCGAGACGGATCAAATTCACGCCCCCGTCATCCGACGGACGGGGCGAATGGAGGATTCGAAACGCCGCGCCGCAAAAACCGTCCGGGTTCCCGTAACCGGGATTTCCGTCTTCATCCGCATGAATTCAACGAAACATCAATCTTGACAGTATGTTAGTGAATCTTATGCAGCATGGTGACGATGGTGAGTGACATTGTGCGGCGCAATATGAAATACTCCCGTCACATATCTGTCACCGATCAGGAGACTCCGGCTTGCTCTATCAGCTTTACGAGATGAATCATGCGGCCTTCGCGCCGTTCAGGGCCGCCGCGCAGGTCACGCAGGCCATGCTGCGAAATCCCATGAATCCGGCGGCCTTCACCCTGCCGGGACGGGCGACCGCGGCGGCAGCCGACGTCTTCGAAAGCATCACGCGACGCTACGGCAAGCCGTCCTTCGACATCGATGAGGTTCTGGTCGACGGCCATCCGGTGGCCGTGACCGAACAGATCGTGCTGCGCAAGCCCTTCGGTCAGCTGAAATATTTCAAGAAGGACCGGACGGTGATGAGCGCCAAGACCGCGGACATGCCGCGCGTGCTGATCGTTGCGCCCCTGTCGGGTCACTATGCGACCCTGCTGCGCGGCACGGTGAATGCCATGCTGCCCGAACATGATGTCTTCATCACCGACTGGCGGGACGCACGCCAGGTACCGGTTTCCGAAGGCAAGTTCGGACTTGAGGACTACATCGACTATGTGATGGATTTCCTGCACGTGCTAGGCCCCAACACGCATGTGGTCGCCGTCTGCCAGCCGGGACCGGCCGTGCTGGCCGCAACGGCCCTGATGTCCGAGGACAACGATCCCTGCACGCCGGCAACCCTGACGATCATGGGCAGCCCCATCGATCCGCGGAAAAGCCCGACCATACCGAACGAACTGGCCACCTCGCGTCCGCTTGAATGGTTCAAGAGCCACGTCATCACCACCGTGCCCCTGCCCCATCCCGGCTTCACACGCCGTGTCTACCCCGGTTTTCTGCAGCTGACCGGCTTCATGACAATGAATCTGGATCGCCACATCGATGCGCACCGCAAGCTTTTCGACAGCCTGATTCAGGGCGATGGCGATTCGACCGACGGGCACCGCAGGTTCTACGACGAATATCTGTCCGTGCTGGACCTCGATGCGGCCTTCTATCTCGATACCATCGAGGTCATCTTTCAGAAGTTCGATCTGCCGAACGGTACGATGATGCATCGCGGACGGCGGGTCGATCCCTCGAAGATCAGGAAGACCGGACTGTTCACAGTCGAAGGCGAGAACGACGACATCTCCGGCATCGGGCAGACGCAGGCCGCGCACGACATCTGCACCGGGATACCGGCCAAGAAGAAGGCCGACTACATCCAGGCGAATGTCGGCCATTACGGCGTGTTCAACGGCAACCGGTTCCGCTCGGAGATCCAGCCGCGCATCCGCGACTTCATCAGGTCCTTCCCGACGCTCGGGGCCTGATCCGACCGGCCCATGACAGCACATCCCCTTTCAGTCGGGTTCAGGGGTGTTCTTGCAGCGTGGATCGCCTGGCGTGCGAATCTCGAAAAGCCCGGCATCCGATGGACCCCGCCTTTCGATGCGGTGACCGGATGCGGTCATCCCACGATGCGCGACCTGCTCTACCCAGACACACGTCCGGGGGTGAATCAGCGCTCCGATGCGGACCTGATCGATGACATCGAACGACTGGCACCACACCTGGTCAGGCCCGTCCGGCTGGTTGACCTTGCCGCCGCAAAACCGTCATTCCTGAAGCGGTTCATCGGCGGCGGCCGTTCGAACTCTGAAAATATCGACCTGACGAACCATCAGGCTGGCAGGCCGCTAGCAGTCAGGGAAGCCGCCGCACAACTGGTTCGCTGCATGTCGATCGACAGTTCCCGTCTTTGCGTCGTGCTCGCACGTGATTTCATCGCCCGGGGCGGCGACCTGCAGATTGACCGCACCGCATCAGCCGACGATGTTCCGCTCACCGGTTCGACATCGCCCGACGCGTTCGCCCCCTCCGTTGCGGTCGTCACACGGCGGACCTTCCGCGAGGAATTCGCCTATCGCCTCAGGTGCGCGGACGGGGAACCTCTCATCGTTATGCCGCTGGATCAGGACCTCGTTCTTGTGGAGCGATATCTCGGCACAGCCGGCACCGAAGAAGCGCTTGAGCATCTCAAGGAAACCTACGCAAACTGGTTCGGCACCCCGCTTGCACCGGACGTGCGCGCGGGACCGACATGCCATGACGATCCAACGGATTTCTCGTGTATTCAGGATCTCAGGCAGGGCGATTCATACCTGCAAGATGTCGCCGCGCGCGGTATCCCGCCGGTTGAGCGGGCGGGTCTGTCGTCGGATGGGCATATCGGCGACAGCTACGGCGCGTTCGCCAATACGCTCGCCGCGAATTACAGCCATCTCGATGCGGCCTACATTCGCGGCCTGGTGGCACGTCACGGGCCCGTCGCGCCTGACGTGCTTGGTGCATGCCACCGTGACGAGGACCTGGGCACAGACTTCGGTGGCGGCCTGCGGGCACGTGAAGCGAGATGGATGCTGGATCAGGAATTCGCCCGCAGCGCGGAGGACATCGCCTGCCGGCGCGGCCCCTTCGCCCTGCGTGGCACCGATATCGGCAAGCTTCAGGACTGGATCGACCGGGGCGCGCGCTTGAGGTAACGACGCCAGAGGCACGTCCGGGCGCACGATAGCGCTTCAATCGTTGCGCCGAACGCGATAGGAAGCCGGTTCGACACTCACAAAGGGAGCCGCGCCATGGCGAAAACCATCCGATCACTGCTCGACACCGGCGACCGGAACGCGCCGGCCATCGGTGCCGAGGATCGCAGCGACCTGACGCACGGCGGTCTGCGCGACTTCGCCGACGAAATGGTGGCGAGGCTGAACGCACTGGGCATCGGCCGCGACGACCGCATCGGGATCGTCCTGCCGAACGGACCGGAGATGGCCACGGCCTTCCTGACCTTCGCCTGCGCTGCGACGACGGCCCCGCTGAACCCGGCCTATCGCGCCGAGGAATTCGATTTCTATCTCTCCGACCTGAACGCGAAGGCGCTGGTCGTGCAGCAGGGAGAGGACAGCCCCGCGATCGCGGTCGCCGAGAAGAAGGGCATTGCCGTCTTCCGGCTGGTCCCGCGCACCGGGGATGCCGCCGGCCTGTTCGACCTGCACGGTGAGCCGGTGGGTGCCGCCGGCAAGCCCGGACCGGCGGAAGCCGATGATGTCGCCCTGATCCTGCACACCTCCGGCACCACATCGCGTCCGAAGATCGTGCCGCTCAGCCAGTCCAATCTGGTGGCCAGTGCGGAAAATATCGGCGCGGCCCTGGCCCTGACGCCACAGGATCGCTGTGTGAACATCATGCCGCTGTTCCACATTCACGGCCTGATTGCCGCGGTCCTGTCATCGGTGGCCGCTGGCGGCAGCACCTGGTGCAGCCCGGGCTTCAACGCGCTGCGCTTCTTCAACTGGATCGAGACGGCAAGACCGACCTGGTACACGGCAGTACCGACCATGCATCAGGCGATCCTGACCCGTGCGGGCCGGAACGCCGAGATCGTCAGGGCGCACCCGCTGCGGCTGATCCGTTCGTCCTCCTCCTCCCTGCCCCCGCAGGTGATGGCCGAACTGGAGGAAACCTTTTCCTGCCCGGTGATCGAGAGCTACGGCATGACCGAAGCCACACATCAGATGGCGTCCAACCCCTTGCCGCCTGCGGCACGCAAGCCCGGTTCGGTGGGTATCGCAGCCGGCCCCGAAGTGCGGATCATGGATATGGAAGGCAGGCTTCTGGATGCGGGCGAGACCGGCGAGGTGGTCATCCGGGGCGCGAACGTCACCAGAGGCTATGAGGCCAACCCGAAGGCGAACGCCGAAGGCTTCACCAACGGCTGGTTCCGCACGGGCGATCAGGGGGTCATTGATGCCGAGGGATATCTGACGATCACGGGACGTCTGAAGGAAATCATCAACCGTGGCGGCGAGAAGATCTCGCCGCGCGAGGTGGATGAGGTGCTGATGGATCACCCCGCCGTCGCCCAGGCCGTCACCTTCGCCATGCCCCATCCGAAACTGGGCGAGGATGTCGCCGCCGCCATCGTGCTGCGTGAAGGCGAAACCGCCGATGAGAAAGCCGTGCGCGGGTTCGCCGCCACCCGCCTCGCGGACTTCAAAGTACCGCGCAAGATATTGATTCTGGACGAAATTCCGAAAGGCGCGACCGGCAAGCTGCAGCGGATCGGTCTGGCGGAGAAACTCGGGCTCTAACCCGCGTCGGCTGCTGCCCTGGCCGCGGCTTCCGCCTCGGCCTCCTTTTTCCGTGCCGCACGCGCATCGGCATTCTGCTGCCGCAGCTTCGCGTCCGGATCGGGAAAAATTTCTGTCAGGCTCTTGAGGTTGGCGGCGAGCTGGGCGACGGCGGCTTCAGGCAGCGTGTCCATGTCCGACCTGTGGACCAGCTTCAGCGCGTTCAGGTGGGTCTGCAGAGCTTCTGCATGAAAGGCTTTCGCTTCGGTCATGCGAAAGATCAGTTCGCAGAAGCTGTCGGCCACCAGGCAAAGGCTGTTCTGACCGAAATGCCCGCTGGTATCGCGGATCGAACAGACGGTGCGATAGGCCTGGTCGCTGGTGTCAGGATCGGTCAGGCCCGCCGCCTTCCAGCCGCCGACCAGTTCGGACAGTCTCGCGATATCCTTGTCGATCCATTCGCCCGCTTCATCCTTCAAGCCGACCATGGCGCTGTTGGCCTTCATCAGGGCTTCGGACCTTTTGACATGCGCCGGTTTGGTCGCCATCTCTGTGAAGCGGGTCTTCACATTCTCGATTCTTACATTACTGGTCATCGAACACTATTCCTGACACCCGTGACGGGCAGATGCGGTCTGAAAAAATCATGACGCTGCCTGCGTTGTCTTTTCGCCGTCGGCACTGGCAGCCCCGTCGCCACGGCGATCTTCCTCGACCTCGTCATCCTTGAATCGCCGGTCCGGTCCCTTGTAGCCTTCGGCCCAGACGAAGGGACGCGGCCGGTGGGCGATCCAGGCGAGCCGGTCGTACAGCGAACTGACGCTGTAGGGTTTGGCAAGCAGCATGTTCACGCCGCAGTCCCGGGCTTCGCGCAGATCGCGCAGCCGCGTGTGACTACAGGTCAGCAGCATCGGTATCTTGCCGTTCGGATGTCCTTCGATCGATCTGATTTCCTTGATCAGCGCGGCCCCCCTGTCGCCCCCGAGATGGGAGTCGCAGATGAAAAGATCGACCGGTTCGGATTTGATGAACTGCTGGGTCAGATCGAACGTGCTGGTCGCATGCAGATCGCGCGCACCGATGGCATGCAGCAGTTCATTCAGGATCCGCCGGGAACCGTCATTCTCGTCAGCGATCAGGATCGTGAGCTGATCCAGGCTGACTTCCATTGCTGGCTTGGCTGCGCACACGCGGCGATCCTCAACCCGTCCAAACGAAACTGCAGACAGGTTAGCCGGACCCAGTTAAGCAAACGCTAAGAGCCCCGAACCGTCCGCAGGCCCTATTCCGTCGGGCCGGAAACGCTGATATATCAGCCGGACCGGCCCCTTAGCTCAGCTGGATAGAGCGACAGATTCCTAATCTGTAGGTCGCAGGTTCGAGTCCTGCAGGGGTCGCCAAATCAACCTCCGACATTGTCCAATACCGTATAAAAATTACCTTGATTTCAGATCATTAATGAACTTTCTGGAACAGAATTGTCCGAATACATCCGTTGGCATCCGGTGAATCTGTTGGTACTAATGTTGGCACACGGAATCCAGCTGCGCGCGAGATACCAACATGTCGTTGACGGATGCGAAAGTACGAAACGCTAGGCCGCAAGACAGGCCTATCAAGATTTCGGATGGCGGCGGACTTCACGTGCTGATTACATCGGGCGGATCAAAGCTCTGGCGACTGGCCTATCGTTACAGCGGCAAACAAAAGACGCTTGCGCTCGGCGGCTACCCGGCAGTTTCGCTGGAGAAGGCCAGGGAGGGCCGGCAAGAGGCCAAGCGGCTTTTGGCTGAAGGTATTGATCCGAGTGACCGGAAACGGGAGGAGAAACTCCGCGCACAAGCCCACGCGGAAAACACCTTCGAGGCCGTCGGCAGTGAATACCTGCTGAAACTGGAGCGGGAAGGCCGCGCGCCCGTCACCTTGGACAAGGTCCGCTGGCTGCTGGGCATGGCCAACGACAGGCTGGGCAACCGGCCGGTGACCGATATTTCATCCGCCGAGGTGCTTGAGGTGCTCCGGCGGGTCGAGCGACGCGGGCATCTGGAAACAGCACGCCGTCTTCGGAGTACCATTGGCAGCGTCATGCGCTATGCAATCGCGACAGCAAAGGCGGAGAACGATCCCACTGTGGCGCTGAAGGGTGCGCTGGTTGCGCCGAAGGTGAAACATCACGCAGCAATTACGGACCGCAGGGCACTTGGCGGCCTGTTGCGAGCCATCGACGGGTTTGACGGCCAGATCATGACGCGGGCGGGCCTCCAACTGTTGGCGCTCTTGTTCCCACGCCCGGGCGAACTGCGTGCAGCCGAATGGTCCGAGTTTGATCTTGATACCGGGATCTGGACCATGCCGGCCACGAGGACAAAGATGCGACGTGAGCATCGGGTGCCACTTCCTGCTCAGGCCGTCGCCATTTTGCGAGACCTGAAAGAACTCCACCTGAATGAGGCGCTCGTATTCCCATCGGTGCGTTCCTCCCGGCGTTGCATGTCCGAGAACACACTCAACGCAGCACTGAGGCGCTTGGGATATGGGAAGGACGAAGTCACATCACACGGCTTCCGGGCGACTGCATCTACGCTGCTGAACGAGTCAGGCAAATGGGCACCGGATGTGATCGAACGCCAGTTGGGACACATCGAAGCGAACGATGTCCGGCGCGCCTATGCGCGCGGCGAGCACTGGGATGACCGGGTTGCCATGATGACATGGTGGGCGGACTTTCTTGACGAGGTACGTGATCTCCAAGTGCAGCGGCCTTGACTGGCTCCGATTGAAGAAATGCCGATTCGAGTTCAGGATGGGTGGATGGCCTTCTTAAATAAAGAAGACGACGAGGATCCTGCGATCCGGAAGACGCTGGGGCGATCAAATGACTGGATCGTCGAGCGTGATCGCTTGATTTCACTTTGGGCAAGAGCGTCAAGCTGGACGCTCGAAGAAGGCATTGCGCTCGCTTACAACGAGGACCCGGCCAAGGCCATTCGGACGATTGATTCAGCGTTAGGCGAAACCGCCCTCGTTGTGCCCGATCCAGGTGATCACCACCTGCAGCTTGCCAAGCGCGCCCGTTGGGATGGCCAGCTCTCAATGCCCATCACGCCGATGAAGTTCATGTCCTGGGCAGAGAACGTTGGACTGAAGTTCGATAGCGCCTGGCGCATGGCCGCCATACCGGATGGGAGCGTCGTGGAACCAATTTCTCCCAAGGAGATTGCGTTGACAGGCGTCGGCGAAGGCACCTTATCACAGCAAAACAGTGAGCATCTTCACGACGATGACGACATCAATGCCAAGGCAAAAGCCAGCCTCCTCAGGCTGGTGATTGGCATGGCTGTGGGCGGATACAGTTACAATCCGGCCGACACACGTAGCGATGTCACGAAGGAGATTTCTGACGATCTGGATCGGGTCGGCGTTTCTCTGAAGCGGGATACGATTTTGAAGTGGCTGCGACAGGGGGCAGAATTACTGCCTCAAGACACGTCGGTCGATGAGAGCAATCGCTAACCGTCTGGCAGTTGCAACGATATCCCAAATCGTGCTCGGTAGCCCAAATGGGATTGGCGTTGTCCCATTTGGCACACGAACCTGATCGGACATCACAATACAGCCTCGTCTTTTGTTGAACGAGGTCGAACCATGCATACCCTTCCCGAGACCGGTTATCTCCGCATTCGCCAGATCATCGGCGATCCGAAGTCTGATCCGCCCGTGCCCCCGATTGTGCCTGTGAGCAAGTCCACGTGGTGGGATGGCGTAAAAACCGGCCGCTTCCCCGCGCCTGTCAAACTAGGGCCACGCATCACGGCCTGGCGGGTAGAGGACATCCGCGAGTTGCTCCGTCGGCTGGGCGATTGATTGTGCCCGGTCATGGCAAGTTGAACTGGCGGGCGGTGAAGATGCATCGCAACTACACGGTCGATGAAGCTGCCCGGCTTCTGAACTGTAGCAAGAGCACGATACGCCGCTTGATTGCGAAGGGGCTACCAGTCATCAAGGATCAGAAACCACATCTTATCCTCGGCAGCGACCTTATCGAGTTTCTGAAGAAGCAGCGCCGGCCGAAAGTCAGGTGCGGGCCCGGCGAGTTCTATTGCCTTCGGTGCCGCGCGCCGCGCCAACCTGCGCTGGGGATGGTGGAGATCAGGAGCCGCAACGTCTCCAGCCTGAACATTCGGGCGCTCTGTGATGTCTGCCAGGCGGTCATGCACCGACGGGTTTCCGAACGCCAGATGCCCTCATTCTCGGCGAATTTCGAGATCTCCGATCCACAGGCTCAAGGACACTTAGGGGAGTGATCCTCCCCCTGCCTGAATGATCACATCGAACAGGAGCCAGAAACCCATGCGTAAGCATCACCCGGACAATGAGCGTATCAAGCGCCGGCATCTTCAGTATCTGCGGGAAGCCAAGCGTCTCTCAGAGGCATCGGTCGATCAGGCCGCCGCTGCCATCGCGGCTTTCGAGGCTTCCACCGGATACCGGGATTTCAAGAAGTTCCACATCGAACAGGCCCGGAAGTTCAAGCGTGATCTTGCCGATCAGATCAATCCCAAAAGCGGCAAGCCGCTGGCCAAGGCGACCGTGCGCAGCCGGTTGATGGCATTGAAGGCCTTCTTCCAGTGGCTGGCGGGTAAGCAGGGCTATCGCTCACGCATCGGGTACTCGGATGCGGAATATTTCAACCTGTCCGCCAACGACACGCGGATCGCACGCGCGGTGCGTGAGAGACCGGTGCCGTCGTTGGAGCAGATTCGTAAAGCGATCGCGGGGATACCGACAGAGACTGACATTCAGCTGCGCGACCGGGCCCTGATCGCCTTCACGCTGCTGAGCGGCGCGCGCGACAACGCCATCGCCTCCATGTCATTGAAGCATGTGGATGTCGAACGCCGGCTGGTCCATCAGGATGCACGGGAGGTGCGGACTAAGCGGGCGAAGACTTTCACCTCCTCGTTCTTTCCTGTTGGTGACGACATCGAAGTCATTGTGATCGAATACTTCGCCCATCTTCGCACCAATCTGCTGTTCGGCGACGACGATCCCCTGTTTCCTGCGACCCAGGTAGCGTTAAACGAAGCCGGTGTGTTTGCGGCCGTCGGGTTGGAGCGTCAGCACTGGACTAATGCCACCCCGATTCGACGTATCTTCAAGAATGTCTTCGAAGCGGCCGGCCTGACCTATTTCAACCCGCACAGCTTCCGAAAGACATTGGTGCAGCTCGGTGAGCGTATTTGTCGGACACCCGAAGAGTTCAAGGCGTGGAGTCAGAGCCTGGGTCACGAACAGGTGCTGACGACATTCACGAGCTACGGCGTCGTTTCTGGCGAACGGCAGGCCGAGATCATGACAGCGCTGAAATCCCAACAAGGGACCGAGGGCGAGGATTTTGATCAACTGGATGATGCCGCCATCGAGAGGATTGTTGCGGCGTTCAGGCGCGAAGCAAGGGCGATCCGGGGATGATACTCCAATCCTCGTGCCACCATGTCGCGAGCGCACCCCCTGATCATGTCACATCACACAACGACCAGGTTTCAGCTCGGAATGAATCAGATTGCATCGTTTCAAGGCTGACCTGTGTTGGCCTATTGTTGTCGAGACAGTTGGAACGCGCGGGACTACGCGCATTCAGAACACGCAGATGGGGGGCAGGCCATCCTTGGTAATGAGTTCCAGAAGGCCATAACGATCAGGCATCTGCGAGTGATTGCGGCACTGGCAGACCTGAAGCTGGTTGCGCGGGTCGCGGAGACCCTGAATGTCACGCAACCGGCTGTATCCAAGCAGATTGCCGATCTGGAAAACATCATTGGCGTTCCAATTGTGGAGCGTGATCGAAATCGGCTCTATCTCACCGCCATGGGCAGCCGGCTGGCCGATCATGCGCGGCAGGTCCTGAATCAACTCGATCGGGCTGCCTTCGATATCGAAGCAATGGCGAGTGGCGTCTCGGGGTCGGTCTCTATAGGCGTCGTGAGTTCGGTCGCGCCGACCTTGCTGCCTGGCACCATCTCCCTGTTCAAACGCAGCGCACCCCTGGCAACCGTATCGGTTTCCGAAGGACACTTTGTCGAACTGGTACCGGCGCTGGAAGCCGGATCAATCGACGTATTGATTGCACGGATATGGCAGCCACAGGAACTGCCCGGCATCAGTCAGATGTCGCTGTTTTCAGAACCTATCGTCGTCGTTGCAGGACGTGACAATCCGCTGGCACAGAGAGAGAATCTGGAATGGTCCGATGTCGTAGGATCGCCTTGGATCATGCCACAGGGAAATTCGGTGGCCCGGCGCGCCGTTGACGCATTGTTCGCCGAACATGGCCTGACACCTCCCAGCAACATCATTGCTTCGCTTTCTCTTACACTCAATCTCGAGATCCTCAGAGTCATGCCCGCGCTTGGCCTTCTGCCACAACGTCTGGCGCAAAGGCATGCGACCCGCGGCGAAATCGTCAATCTGTCACTGGACACACAGGGGCTGCTGTCCGAGGCGCGCTGCTTCTGGCGCGCGGACCGGGTGCATGAGAACGGTACGCTGTCGCTGTTCCTGAAATGTCTGCAACAAACAACGGGAGAACTGCAAACCATTCCATTTGATTAATGTTTTGATGCGATTTTTCATTATTTTGAGCCATCAAGCCCAATTATCATAACCTGACTAGAAGTTGGGAGGGCTTTGGGCGTGCTGTATCTGGGCGAAACGGATGGCGGGGTCTGGTCGTGAACCCTGCGGCACTTGTTGCACTCTCAGCCACTGAGATTCTCGCCAGATTCGAGCAACGGAGTCTGACCCCCACTGAATATGTTTCCGCCTGTCTTTCCCGGATTTCCGCCATCAACCCGAAGATCAATGCGCTGACAGCCATTGATGCCGAGAGCGCGATATCGGAGGCGGCCAATGCGACTCGCAGATGGCAGATCGGCAGACCGAAGGGCGCGCTTGATGGCCTACCCATCGGCGTGAAGGATCTCCAGGACACTAGGGGATTGCTGACGACGTATGGCAGTGTGCGGGCGCGTGGGCACGTCCCCCGGCAGGATATCCCGATGGTCGCCAAACTGCGCACCGCCGGGGCCATCATTCTGGCAAAGACGAATGTTCCCGAGCTGGGCGCTGGCGGAAACAGCCGCAATCCGGTCTGGGGCGCAACAGGCAACCCGTTCAATCCGAACCTGACTGCCGGAGGCTCGTCGGGTGGTTCTGCGGCGGCATTGTCGGCTGAACTGCTGCCATTGTGTACCGGCTCCGATACAGGCGGGTCCCTGCGAACACCGGCAGCACTGTGTGGTATCGTTGGCTATCGGCCTTCTGTTGGCGTCATCGCCCATCCGACCCGGCCCCTGGGATGGTCTGGCATTTCCGTACTCGGTCCGATGGCCCGAACAATGGACGATCTGTGTCTGATGCTCGGCGTATGTCAGGGCGACGATCCGGATGATCCCCTGTCTGTCGCCGGCGCCGTGCCCAACCCTGCGGCGCTTCCACCGGCTGATCTCAAGAGTCTGCGGGTGGGCTTCAGCG
The DNA here is from genome assembly GCF_048263705.1 of Minwuia sp. Taxonomy (GTDB): domain Bacteria; phylum Pseudomonadota; class Alphaproteobacteria; order Minwuiales; family Minwuiaceae; genus Minwuia. The sequence goes on from NZ_JBLXDV010000003.1 coordinate 70,234, forward strand.
AGGATTTTGGCGATCTGCCCGTCGACCCGGCCATCCGGCAGACCTTCAGGACGCGGATCAGGCTGCTGGAGAACCATGTCGGATCATGCCATCGGGCCGAACTCGACCTGGGCGAACTGGATCGCACATTCGACATTCTACGCGGGGAGAGTTTTGTTGCTGCTTTCGCAGATGCGATGGAAGCCACACCGGATGCCTTCGGCGAGCACATCAGAGAGAACGTCGAGCTGGGCCTGTCCATGTCGCTGGCGGACAGGGCATGGGCCCACGGTGAACAAACCCGAATCTTACGTAAATTCAACGCGTTGATGCGTGATTACGACGTTATCCTCATGCCCACGAGCCCGGTATCTCCGTTTCCCTGGATGCAATCTCACCCCGCGGAGATCAACGGACAGGCGATGGACATCTACTATCGCTGGCTGGCATTGAGTTATCGGAGCTCGCTCATCGGAGGACCGGTGATCACAATCCCCACGGGGCGAGATCCATACGGTATGCCATTCGGCCTTCAGATGCTGGGCCCAACCCGGGGCGATGAGAGTCTGTTGTCGGCGGCAAAGGCGCTGCAAGCGCTGTTCGCCTCCGATTCAGAGACTGCCCGTCCCGTGCCGGATGTGGCCCGCATTGCCCCGTCGACCATGGACCTCAGGTCGATCGTTACCCATCCACCCATCCTGAAATCATCGACACAGGCCGAGCCGCTGTCGATGAAGACAGCTGTGTGAGCGCGGTGTAGCAATGTACGTCATTCCCATCATCTTCCTGATCCTTCTGATAAGCGGCACCGCCTTCGCCTATCTGATGGGTTCGGTCTCGGTCCTGACGTTCATTGCGGTCGACAAGGCGCAGTTCCTTTCGATCCTTCCGCAGCGCATTTTCGCCCAGCTTGACGTCTTCGCCTTCATGGCGATGCCGCTGTTCATACTGACCGCCGAGATAATGAGCCGGGCCGGCGTGACGCAGCGCCTGATCAACTTTGCCCTGTCGATCATGGGCCGTTTTCGCGGCGGATTGGGTCATGTGAACATTCTTACCAGCGTGTTCTTTGCCGGCATTTCCGGTTCCGCCATCGCCGACAGCGCGGCACTCTCCCGCATCTTCGTGCCGGAGATGAAGGCGCGGGGTTACGACCCCTACTACGCCGGCGCCGTGACGGCCGCATCGTCCATGATCGGGCCGATCATACCGCCTTCGATCATCATGATCATCTACGGCGGCCTTACCGGCGCATCGGTTGCCGCACTATTTGTGGCGGGCGTCCTGCCCGGACTCCTGCTGGCCGCGGCCCTGATGCTGCTGAATGCCGGAATAGCGTTCGTCAAGGGGCATCCAGGCGGAAAGTCCGACGACCTGCCGCGGTTCCTCCCAAGCCTGCTGAATGCGGCGCCTGCCCTTTGTCTTCCGGTGGTGATCCTGGGTTCACTTGTTTTCGGGCTGGCCACGCCGACTGAAGGCTCCGCCATCGCGGTTCTTTTCGCTCTGATGGCCGGTCAGTTCTACAAGGGGCTGACCTGGCGAATGATCTTCGATGCTGTCGAAGCAACGGCCCGAATGACGGGTACGATTTTCATCATTCTCGCCGCAATTTCCGTCCTCGGCTATCTCGCCGGCCAACTGGGATGGTCACAGCTACTGGCAAGCTGGGTCGAGTCTTTCGGGCTTACCGGCACGAACTACCTGATCTTCCTGGTCGCGATCTTTCTGATTGCGGGCATGTTCATGGATACGCCTGTGGCCCTGACGCTGCTGATCCCGTTGTTCGCGCCTCAGGCCCTGGAGCAGGGGATCAGTCCAATCCATCTGGGCATTGTGCTTTGCTTCAATCTCTGCGTCGGTCTGATCACGCCGCCTCTGGGCAAATGCCTGGTTGTCGTGTCGGCGCTGACCTCACTCAACTACTGGCGGCTGGCCTATGCCGCGCTGCCATTCATCGTCGTTCAGGTGCTGTTGTTGCTGGCCCTGGTCTACTGGCCGTCGATCAGCCTCACCTTGCCGCGCCTGTTCGGTTTTTCGGTCGACTAGAACTCAACAAGGGAGAACTCAAATGAAGCTGAAAGCATTCGCCATTACGGCAATGTTGGCTCTCGCGACCACTGCAAACGCAGAGGTCAAGATCGCACTCGATACCAAACCGAATCTGGACACCTCCGGTTCCTACAACTGGGTCCAGGCCTTTGGTTCGGCCCTGACGGCTGCCGGCATGGAAGTCCGGGAAATGCCGCGTGGATCTGTCGGAAACGAAGCCGAGAAATTCGATCAGGCCTCGACCGGTCTGCTTGAGGTTTCGATGTCGGACGTCCGTGCGGTCGCTCAGGTCGATCCGTTCATCTACGGCGTTCGCCTGCCGTACATCTTTGACGACCTCGCTCACATGGATCGGGCTCTCGCCGCAGGCAAGGTGTTCGATCGGGTGAACGAAAATCTGGCAAAGCAGGATGTAATGCTGGTGTCGTTGGTGCCGCTTGGGCCGGCCTCCGGAATCATCACGACCGATGCTGTGGTCCGGTCACCCGCCGACATGGCAAAGCTTCGCATGCGGGCACTGGATGATGCACAGATCGCCATGTACACCGCCTGGGGTTCCAGCGGGACCATCGTCCCGTGGGGTGAAGTTCCTGCCGGCCTGCAGACGGGCGTGATCGATGGCTATCTCAACTCCCCGTTCGTGCCGGTGATGTTTGGCCAGACAGACTTTGTGAAGAACTTCGCGGATGCTGGCGTCATCATTCCCCTGCGCGCCGTGATTATCTCAAGGTCCTGGTACGATGGCCTGTCCGACAAGGATCGTGCCGCAGTTGACGCGGCTGTTGTCGCTGCCGATGCGGCCGTGCGGACCTGGCAAGCTGAAGCCTCGGTCAGGGGCCTGACAGCGCTAGAAGAGAAGGGTGTGACCGTTCAGCGCCTGTCGGCCGACGAACGGGCAGCCTTCAGGGAAGCTTCCAAGCCGGTCTATGACTCGGGGCTCATGCCGACCGAAGACGTGAAGACCTGGGTCGACCTGTCCAACAACAACCGTTGACGGATGAGATGGGGACGGGTTGGGCCAACAACCCGTTCCCGTTGTCCGGAGGGACAAACGATGCGCCGAACAATCCTGGCTGCAAGCAATAACCTTCATGCGGTCACGCGTCGGATTGCCGTTCTGGCAATCTGCGTCATGTTCCTGGTCGTGATGATACAGATTGTAGCGCGATACATTTTCTCTGCGCCGCCCATATGGACAGAGGATGTCGCACGCTACGCGATGGTCTGGACCGGCCTACTGGGCGCAACCCTGTCATTTAAAACCAGGTCGGACGCTGTCCTCATGGACAGTGTCTTTCCCAGGCGCCCCAGCTTTCTCGGCCTCTGCGCCGAAGCCATCCAGAGCGCGGCGATCCTGACATTTGTCCTGCCTGTCATCTATTTCTGTTTCGTCGGACTGCGTGGCGGCTTTGCGAAAGGCTACCTGATGCGGCAGTCCGGCCTCACAGCCGATACCCTGGGTATTCCGATGGTCTGGATTTCCGTTTCGGTACCCCTCGCGATGATCATCATACTCGTCCATCTGGCCGCAAGGTGGGCGGGGGATACGACTACCGATACCCAGGATGCGCAACTCGATTAGCCTGCGATCAACCTCGACCGGGCATGCTTGCCGGTTTTTGCAATGACCGGCTGCCCTTTCGGCGGGCAACAGCCTGGAGGGGCGTCTCTCAGAAATACCGAAGGATGGTCCTCTCGTTCCAGTGCCGTGCCCACAAGACGAGAAACTCACCGAAAGCTTCCGCCGCGGGTGGAATGGAGCGCAGTTCGGGGCGATAGAGGCAGACTTTCCGGATGACCTCGGGGTTTCGGATACGTCTCATCAACAGCCCGCGCGGCGTGGCCGCAACGCCGACATATGCGGGACTGAGAGTCGCCGCCAGACCCTCGGCGGCGATGCCGAGAGCCGTGGTGATATTCTCCACCACATCAGCGGGTGTGACGGGGTCGGAGTGCGAACCACCGGTGCGCATCTGCGCGACACTGACTTCGTGATCCCGTCCCGCAGCAACCAGATCGATATCCCTCAGGTCGGACCATTCCAGCACCGGCCGCGCCGCCAGCGGATGATCAGCCGCACACCAAAGCACCCATGGACTGTCGAACACCAGTTCGTTCGCGACAGCGTCGTCTGCCGGGCGATCCGGACCGATGGCGAGATCGAGATCACCGGTCGAGATCCGTTCGACCATCTGTTCGACCGCAACATCCCGGATGTAGATGATCACCTTGGGATGCAGTTCACGAAACGCCCGGACGGCTGCCGGCAGTAGGGTACTGGCAAGCACCTGCGGCGCGCCGATCCGGACCACGCCTGCCGCCCGATTGCGAATGTCCTCGGCGAAGGATTCCACAAGACCGAGATTCCGCATCGTGGACTGAGCCTGGCCCAGCAGATCCCGTCCGGAGCTGGACAAGGCGACACGACGCGTCGTGCGGTCGAACAGGCGGAATCCGAAAGTTTCCTCCAGCTCGGATACCAGTTGACTTACCGCGGAGGCACTCAGGCCAAGATCGTTGGCGGCGGCGGCAAAGCTGCGTTGCCGCGCGACGGCGACGAAGGCTTCCAGTTGCCGGACTGTCACGCGTGTCAGGGACATAACCAATTATTAAGCATGACTAATCAATAAGCAATAATTCATCGATTGTTGAAATGGGTGCTGGCGCTGAAAATGATCGCTGTTGGCCTGCGAGCCACCGGGATGAAAACTTGTACAGTGGAGCGGCCGCATGGATTCCGGACAATATCTGGTGCTTGCGCGTGAACTGGACCAGGCTGAAAAGAGTCAGCAACCCATAGAGCAATTCTCCATACGGTTTCCGGATCTGAAGATCGAGGACAGCTATGCGATCCAGCGCGAATGGATCAGGCTGAAGCTGGCATCAGGCCGCCGCGTGATCGGCCACAAGATCGGTCTGACTTCACGCGCCATGCAGCTGGCGTCCGGCATCGAGGAGCCGGACTATGGCACCCTGCTGGACGACATGCTGCTGCCTGATGGCGCGCGTATCCCGGCGGCCCGGTATCTGGTGCCCCGCCTGGAAGTGGAGTTCGCTTTCGTACTCGCCGAACCATTGACCGGTCCTGACGTCACGCTGATCCAGGTCCTGAACGCCACGGACTATGTGATGCCAGCCCTGGAACTGATCGATGCGCGGATCGAGCAACTGGACCGGAACACCCGGGTGCCCCGGAAGGTCACGGATACAATCGCCGACAACGCAGCCAACGCCAGCATCATTCTGGGCGGCCGACCGATGCGGCCTGACGATGTGGACTGGCGCTGGGCGGGCGCGCTGCTGTTCAAGAACGGGATCATCGAGGAGTCCGGCCTAGGTGCCGCCGTCCTGAATCATCCCGGCAATGGTGTTGCCTGGCTTGCCAACAAGCTCGCGCCCCATGGTGAGCGGCTTGAGGCCGGCGAGATCGTACTGGGTGGCTCGTTCACCCGGCCGGTCCCCTGCGCCGCCGGCGACAGCTTTCACGCGGACTACGGTCCGCTCGGTTCAATTTCTGTCCAGTTCACCTGAGGAGGAAATCCATCATGTTGTTTCGCAGAATGATCCTGAGCCTTGCAGCGCTCGGCTTTCTGGCTTCGCCTGTACTGGCCGAGCCGCCGGTTCTGACCGACAAGTGCGAGTCGCATCCCATCATGGCCAACTTCATCGAGTTCGGAAAAGCGGGCAAGATGCCCCCGAACCTCGGCAAGTTCCTGCGTAACCCGGCGGCCCAGAATATCGAGCCATATCAGGCGTTCGACAATGTCTACTATGTCGGGGTTTGCTGGGTATCCGCCTGGTTGATCACCTCGCCCAACGGACATGTCCTGCTCGACACCCTGTATGGTTCCTACACGGATCGGCTGCTGCAGAACATCGAGACGCTTGGCCTTGACCCGCAGGATATCAAGCTTGTTGTCGTTACACATGGCCATTTCGACCATGCGGGTGGCATGGCGAAACTGAAGGAAGTGCTGGCACCCGGCACCCGCTATGCCATGACCGCAGGCGGGTGGGCCGAGGCACAGGCCGGTTCCGCTGCCAAGCGCCCGTTTCCCTGGCCGATGATCGAGACGGACATGGTTCTGACTGACGGTCAGATCGTGAAGGGTGGTGATGTTGCCATTCAGGCCTATGAGACGCCCGGCCACACGATGGGAACCGCTTCATATGCCTATGACGTCCAGGACGGCGAAACCAGCTATCGTGCCTTCACAGTCGGCGGGCTGGGTCTGAATGCCATACGCGGACCGGAACAGGTGGAAGCCTATATCGCCAGCGTCAAACGCATCCGCGCGCTGACCGAGGCACAGGAAAAACCGGTCGAACTGCACCTCACGACCCACGGCTTTTCCACGGGCCTGCCGGAATCTGCTGCGGGCCTGAGCACTCGCAAGGCCGGTGACCCGCATCCGCTGGTCGATCAGCAGGGCTTCCGCAATCAGCTCGACGCGTTGCAGGACCGGGCCGAGAAGCGCCTCGTCGTCGAGCAGAACAAGACCAAACAGTAAGCGGTCGAACCGCACGAAAGGCTTTCAGATGGGCAAACTTCTCAGCGTCGCGGACATCAGCGTGTCCCCTGACCACTATATCGATGGCCAGCGCGTGTCATCGACCCGATACTTTGATCTTCATAGCCCGATTGATCAGCGGCTGCTCGGTCAGATCGCCGAGGGTCTGGACGAGCACGTCGATCAGGCCGTTTCCGCCGCCAAGGCCGCGTTTCCCGCGTGGAGCGCGCTCTCGGCAGCGGATCGAAAAGTCTTTCTGGACCGGCTGGCCGAAGAAATCGGCAAACGCGCCGATGCATTCTGTCAGCTGGAGAGCAATGACGCCGGCGTCCTGCTCTCCCGGATGAGTCATGGTGTCGTTCCGCGGGCGATGCTGAACATCACCCACTTTGCGGAGCACGCACTCAGCCTGCAGGACCGGCCAATCGACACGGCGCAGGCACATCATATCGTCCGCCACGATCCGGCGGGCGTAACGGCCATCATCACGCCATGGAATGCACCCCTTATGCTGGGGACCTGGAAGCTCGGACCCGCTCTGGCAGCCGGCAATACGGTCGTCATCAAGCCACCGGAGTGGGCGCCGTTGACCATGTCCCTGCTGGCAGACTGTGCGGATGCAGCGGGCCTCCCCCCAGGTGTCCTCAACATCGTGCAGGGGTACGGTGCTACAACGGGTAATCGCCTGGTGTCCGACCCGAGAATTGCCCGGATTTCCTTCACCGGTTCGGTGCCGACGGCCCAGAAGATCGCTCAGGTCGCAGGCGCGAATCTGGTCCCAGTCAGTCTGGAACTCGGCGGCAAGTCGCCGTTCATCGTGCTGGCGGATGCCCACATCGACAAGGCCGCCGCGACCGGCGCGCTGATGTACAGGAACGCCGGGCAGGTCTGCCTGGCCGGAACCCGGTTTCTGGTTCATTCCAGCATTGCCGAACGGTTTGTCGAGGCGATGCGGGGCTATGCGGACGGGCTGCGCATCGGCGACCCGCGTGAGCCGGAAACCGAAATCGGTCCTATCATCCACCCCCGTCAGGTGGAGCGGGTCAGCGGTTTCGTCGACCGGGCAATCGCCGATGGCGCCAAATTGCTGTGGGGCGGCAAGCAGCATCCATTTGGCGCGCAGTATTACAGCCCGACCATGCTGACCAACGTCAGCCAGGACTCGGAGATCGTCCAGAACGAGGTGTTTGGCCCGGTTTTGACCTTGCAGACCTTCGAGACTGACGACGAGGCCGTCGAACTGGCAAATGGCACCAACTATGGGCTGGGTGGTGTTTGCTATGGCGACGAAGGTCACGCAACCGAAGTGGCAAAGCGCATGGAGACCGGATTCATCTGGGTGAACAGCTTCGGCATCCGGGACCTGGATGCGCCGTTCGGCGGCATCAAGCACAGCGGCATCGGCCGCGAAGGCGGCGACTGGAGCTTCGAGTTCTTCTGCAACATCAAGGATGTTGTGGTGCCGAAGAAGCCGTTTGAAGCCAGTTTCAGCCAACGCTGAGAAACAGGGAAACCGATATGGGCAGAATAGTTGGTTCCGCGCTGGTGTCGCATCAGCCCGGCCTGATGCAGAGCGAAGACATGCGGCGGCTGATGGGCGCTGGTACGGATTCGGATCTGATCGCCGGCTACGCGCGCCTGCGGGAGAGGATCGAGGCGGCAAAGCCGGACCTGATCCTGATCTTCGACACGCACTGGTTCTCGACCGGGTATCACCTGATCGACGGTGGCGAGGGCTATCAGGGGACGTATCTCTCCGACGAGATGCCCTGGTACCTCTATGGCGTGCCCTACAAGTACCGGGGTGACCCTGAGTTCGCGCTTGGTGTCGAAGCCATGTCGAAGAAGATGGGCGGCTACAACCGGGCGGTTCTGAACCCGGATCTTGCCCGCCACTATCCGACCATCAACCTGATCAAACATCTCCGGCTTGAGATCAGCGATATTCCGGTCGTCTCTTCCAGCATCTGTCAGAACTGCCGGCCCGAGCATTTCCTGAAGTCCGGTGAGATCATCGGAGAAGCAATCCGGCAGGGCGAGCAGAACGTGATCATCCTGGCCTCTGGCGCACTCAGCCACCGCATGACGGATATCGACTGGAAACCCAATCACCCCAGCGTCTTTCACGAGAGCAACGTCTCCTCCCCGGAAGCCGCCGCAAGCGACAAGCGTGCGATCGAACTGATGAAACAGGGCTGCCACGACCAGATTCTTGATGGCTGGGAGACTGATTTCATGCCGCATTTCTGGGAAGCCTGGGGCGGTCACTACCTGCAGATGCTTGGCGCGCTCGGGGGAACCGACTGCAGGGCCGAAGGCGTACCCCTTTCGGCCTACGAGAACGCCCGCGGCACAGGTAACATTCACATCTGGTTCGATGAACAGGGAGCGGCATGATGGAATATCCGATCAGGGAACTGCCCGCGATCATGCGGGGCCCGCGCGTGGAGCGCCGCCGTGTTCTGATCGGCGGGTCGGCCTACTGGGGCACGATGGTCGAAGGTGGCAGCGACGTTGGCAAACTGCGCCTCGATGACGGACGTCTGCTGGACGCCGGGGCGGCGACCTATCTCCCCCCCGTCAGCCCTACCAAGATCATTGCCGCGCACATCTGCTACACATCACGCAGCATGGAGACACGCAACAAGCCGAAGCCGACGGAAACGCCCACTTATTTCACCAAGCCGCCAAGCTCGCTGAACGGCCATGGTGGCCAGATTCTCAAGCCGGCCGACTGCACCTACCTGAACTATGAGGGTGAGTATGCCGTCGTCATTGGACGGACATGCCGCAACGTGCTGCCCGATGAGGCCTGGGACCATATCGAAGGCTTCTGCCCCCTGTTGGATATGGGATTGCAGGATTTCCGCGACACCGATCAAGGCTCCATGCTGCGGGTCAAGGGCGCGGATACACTGCTGCCGATCGGCCCTGGCATCACGCGGGGCGTGAACATCTTCGAGCAGACACTGACGACATACGTAAACGGCCACATCGTCCAGCAGGCACACATTGGCGACGAAACCATCTGGGGTCCGCAGTACATCATCGCCGATATCGCGCGTCACATAACGCTGGAGCCGGGAGACGTCATCTGCATGGGCACGCCCTGCCATTCCCGCAGCATCGGTCCCGGCGACCACGTGGAATGCGAGATTACCGGCCTCGGTAAGGTCGGCGGTACCGTGACAGCAATCGATACGCCACGCGCCAGTGCGCTGGGTGTCGGGCATCCGCCTGCTGATACGCCTGAGGTCCGGCGCGTCGCCCTGGGTTTCGACGAACGTGTGCCGGAGCACTTCAAGGCGAACCTGAAGAAGGCCAGGTCGCAATCATGAAACGAGTCTGCATTGTCGGCGCTGGCGCCATCGGCGGACTGATCGGCGCGCGTCTCGCCGCGACCGGGCAAGTTCGGGTTTCGGCCCTTGCGCGTGGGGACACGCTTGCCGCGCTGCGCCAGCATGGATGGCGTCTGAAAAGCGGCGAGAAGCTTGTTACGTCCCCCGCCAACGCAAGCCAGTCCGCCGGAGAACTAGGGGCCCAGGATGTCGTGGTGATTGCCGTCAAGGCCCCGGCGCTTGGTGATCTGGCCCCCGCCCTGGCGCCGTTGATGACGCCGGAGACGATCGTCGTTCCGGCGATGAACGGCATTCCCTGGTGGTTCTGCCAGAACCAGCCTGGTCTGGCCGACAAACCGCTGGAGAGCATCGATCCCGGCGGGCGCATCTCGACTGCGTTTACAGTCGATTCCGTATTGGGGTGCGTTGTCCATGCCAGCGCGAAACGGATCGAACCCGGCTTCGTCCAGGAAGTTATGTGGCATCAGATGCTGATCGGTGAACCGTTCGGCGGGGAAAGCAACAGGGCCGCCGAACTGGCGGAACTGTTCAGCGGCGCAGGGTGTATGACCCATGTCTCGATCGATGTACGTACCGAGATCTGGTACAAGCTGTGGGGCAACCTGACCATGAATCCGGTCAGCGCGCTTACCGGCGCGACCATCGAGCAGATACTGGGCGACCCGCTGGTGCGTACCCTGTGTTCAGCGGCCATGATGGAAGCGCAGCAGATCGGTACCCGGCTCGGCTGCCCGATCGGGCAAAGCGCCGATGAACGGCACGAGGTCACCGCGAAACTCGGCGCATTCAAGACATCGATGCTGCAGGACGCCGAGGCCGGCAGGGACCTGGAACTGGACGCCATCGTCACCGCCGTGCATGAGATCGGCCGGAGACTCGGGATCGGGACGCCTAATATCGACGGCATTCTTGGCCTGACGCGCCTGTTCGGACGGGTAAGAGGCATCTATCCCACCGCCAAATAGATCGCGCGTCGGCAATCGACCGGATCACAAGGAGACGCTGCATTGGGCAAGGTACTTTTCATTCCGCACGGCGGTGGCCCCCTGCCCCTGTTGGGCGATCCGGGATACGCCCGACTTGCAAGCGCGCTGACATCGCTGGGCCCCCAGCTTGCCGGGGCCAGGGCAATCATCGTGGTCACGGCACATTGGGAAATGGCGCAACCCTGTCTTTCCAGCGCTGCGCGGCCTGGAATGCTCTACGACTACTATGGGTTTCCGGAGGCTGCCTACCAGATCACCTATCCCGCGCCGGGTGCGCCGGAACTGGCGGCGACTGTGGCTGAACGGCTCTCCAGAGCCGGCTTCGGTCCGGAGTTCGATGCCGAACGCGGTTTCGACCATGGCACCTTCGTGCCGATGCTCCTGATGCGGCCCGAAGCCGATATTCCGATCCTGCAGATGTCGCTGCTTTCATCGCTGGATCCCGGGCAACACATCGCATTCGGGCGGGCCCTCGGCGAAATGATAGACGGCGACATTGTGCTGATCGGCTCAGGCTTCAGCTTCCACAATATTCCCGCGTTGATCGGGCGGCTGTCCTTCGACGAGGCAAAGGAAGGGCCTTCTCTCGCAAAGGCCTTTCACGACTGGATGGACGGCATCATCTGTGATCCGGAGCAGAATGATGCCCGGCAGCACAGAGAACTTGTCGGCTGGGCACAGGTGCCGGGCGCCCGCTTCTGCCATCCGCGCGAAGAACACCTTCTCCCCTTGCATGTCTGTTTCGGGGCCGCTCAGGCCGCCGGCCTGTCCGCCAGCCAGTTCTTTGGCGAGCCTGTGAAGGGCTACCAGACATCCGGTTACTTCTGGCAGTCCAGTTAGCGTGCGACGACCCGATCGTCGGCATCCGATCACGAAACGTGCAGTTGCCTACTGAAAGTTGCCAGGCACCGGCACACTCCTTTCCGCTGGATGTTGGTATTTTTGTTGGTATTTACAATTTCTCTGCAACATATTTCTCATTAAATTCAATGCGATCAATGTCTTTTTAGATGCCTGCAGGGTCACCATTCCCGTGCTCAGGCCGGACGATCGCCCGCCAGGGTGATGCGATGCATGATCCGCCGGTGGCCGTGATAGTCGTTGATCGGGTTGTGCTGGGCGCAACGGTTGTCCCAGAAGGCCAGCGAGTCCTTCTGCCAGACGAAACGGCAGGTGAATTCCGGCCTGATCTGGTGCTGGAACAGATACTGCAGGATCGGCCTGCTCTCATCCTCGGTCATGCCCTTGAAGTGCGAGGTGTGCGCCACATTGACGAAAAGCGCCTTCCTGCCGGTCTCGGGGTGCGTGCGCACCGCCGGATGCTCTGACAGGAATTCCTTCCCGGCTTCCGCTGTGCCGCCGGACTTGATCCGGTCTTCCCGCGTCTTCGAGACATCCGCCTTGGCCGAACTGTGAACCGCGACAAGCCCGTCCAGAATGGTCCGAAATCGCTCAGACAGCGCTTCGTATGCCAGATACTGATTGGCGAACAGCGTATCGCCGCCGAAGGGCGGCACTTCCCGCGCGAGCAGCATCGAGCCCATCGGCGGCTGTTCCAGATAGACGGTATCGGAGTGCCAGATGCCGCCGAAATTGTTGCGCTCATGCTCCAGTTTGGCGACCTCGATGATCTCCGGGTACGCCTCCATGCCCTTCACGAAAGGGTATTCGACCGGCGTGCCGAAACTCTGTGCGAACTGCCTGAACTGCGCCGGGGTCAGGTTCTGATCGCGAAAGAAGATCACCAGATGATCCAGCAGCGCCTGGCGGATATTCTTCGCGGCATTCTCGCTCAGTGGCACGGAGAGATCGACGCCTGAAATCTCGGCCCCGATGGCGCCTGCGACCTGTCTGACTTCCATGATGCTCAAATCCGCCAGGACCAGCCGTGCCGGCGCAGTTCGCCCGCTTCCCCGCGATCGAACGGCGCAGGCCCGAACCGAACGGAATCCAAGCCCCATATGATGCCGGACCCGGCCTGAGCGGGCACGGTCATGACAGCCGTCTGCATGGTCACCTCCCCAGATGAATGTCTTTCAGAGTACAGGCTAACGCGATTGAATTCACTATCCTTTCAGATGACGGGGCCTTCATTCGACCGTGCACGCCCGCCGCGCACGCGCTAGAGTCGCCTCACAGAATCCCTGATGCCGAAAGAGAAGCCATGACGAGTGATACCGAAGTCACCGACGCGCAGATTGCCGGACTGTTGCTGGGGGTCGCGGCCCTGATGGGGGAAATCCGGCGCAAGGGGTTGCTGGACGAGACGGAGGTCGATACCGCTCTCGGCAAGCTGGCCGATGACATCAACGCCTCGAAACTGGCCCAGGCCACCCCCGATGACCGCCTGGTGGGCGCGACGCTGGCACCGCTGGAACAGCTCCGGCGCATGAACGCCCTGTTCGATGCGGAAACCGGCACGTTCAAAGGCTGGATGACCGCCGGCGATGGCTGATCGGCTGGCGGCGGTCGAACGGATCAATGATGGCGCGGCCGTGCGGGTCACCTTCGGCGACGGCAGGCAGGTCCGCTACCACGCCATCTGGCTGCGCGACAATGCGCTGGACGCCGGCACACGTGATCCCGGCAACGGGCAGCGACTGATCGCCATCGCCGACATCCCCGCGGATACGAGGATCCGGCATGCGGGGATCGGCGCAAACGGCGCGCTCGACCTCGTGTTCGCGCCGGACGGTCACACCACGACATTTCCGGCGGACTGGCTCGGAAGGCACCGCTATGACCAGTCCCCGGCGAGGGATCGGGGATGGATCGACTACGGGCTGCATCTCTGGTCGGGAGATCACGAACCGGCCCGTCACCGCTGGCCGGCGCTCGCGTCCGACAGGACGGCACTTCTGGCGATGCTCGACGCGCTGGCGACCCGGGGTCTGGCCATCATCACGGATGCGCCCACGGTCCCGGGCACGGTCTGCGAGATCGCCGGACTGTTCGGGCCGGTGCGCGAAACGAACTACGGGCGGCATTTCGATGTCCGATCCGAGGTGAAACCAGTCAATCTCGCCTATTCGGGACTGGGTCTGCAGGCCCACACCGATAATCCCTACCGCGATCCCTTGCCGACCGTTCAGATCCTGCACTGCCTCGAAAACAGCGTGGCGGGCGGAGATTCCTCGGTCGTCGATGGTTTCGCCGTCGTGAAACGGCTGAGGGAAACCGATCGGGAGAGCTTCGATTTCCTGTCCGGCTATCCCGCGCGGTTCCGTTTCAACGGCGACGGGATCAGCGATCTGACCGCCAAGCGCCCGATGATCGAACTGGGTCCCGACGGCGAAGTGCTCGCGGTCCGGTTCAACAACCGCTCCGCCGCCCCGCTGGTCGATATCCCCTATGAGGAGATGGCCGGCTATTACAGGGCCTACCGGCGGTTCGCCGATCTGGTGGACGATCCAGAAATGGCCGTCTCGTTCAGACTGACGCCCGGCATGGCCTTTCTGGTCGACAACAGGCGGGTCATGCATGCGCGCACCGCCTTTTCGGGGACCGGAGAACGGTGGCTGCAGGGCTGTTACGCCGATATGGATGCCGTCCGCTCGCGCAGACGTGTCCTGAGGGCTTCCATGACGAATAGCTGACACAAGGTGCCCCGCGCCCGACGGAATAACATCGGATTACTCTGCGGCGGGTTTCCATTAGACTTCGCGACTGGGGAACGGTTGTCGTCGCGGCAGGACCGATCCGGGGTTGGGGGCAATATGATGCTGACAGGAACTTTCCGTGCGAGATCAACGCTCCTCGTGCTGTTCGCCATCTGGCTTCTCAACGCGCCCGTTGTGCAGGCGCAGGCGCCCCTGACCGTGCAGCAGCGCGCCGCCGTGCAGGATCGGAACACCGAGGCCGAGCAGCCTGAAACCCAGAGCCTGGAGCAGTTGCTGCAACCCACCGTCCGCCGACTGGTCGAGGAAGAACTGGCGCGGGAAACCGTCACGCAGGCCCCCGCCCCGTCGGCGGCGGCAAACGATGGCGATCCCTTCGCCAACCTGATCGACAGTGCGCGGAACAGCGTGCGGGACCTGTCACAGAACTTCAAACGCGGCGTCGATGTCGCGCCGCGCCTGCCCGAACACTGGTCGCGCGCCTTCATTCTGCTGACCGACCTGCAGGGCTGGCCGCGCATGTGGGAAGGCATCTTCAATCTGGCCCTGATGCTGTTCGGCGGCTGGATCGTCGTCTCGGCGCTCGGACGTCTGCTCAACCGCATCCTGATGATTCCCGAAACCGTACCGCCCTTCGGCTTGCAGCGGCTGGCCGCGTCCGCCGTGGACCTGATCCGCAACGCGGTTCTGCTGGCGGCGTTCATCGCAACGGGATTCCTGCTCTCCCTCGTCTGGTTCGATCAGGTCGACCCGATGCGGATCTTCCTGATCACCTACCTGGGTGCGGTGTCGGTGGGCTATGCGGGCTGGATCGTCGCCCGATTCCTGTTCGCGCCGACCGTACCCGGTCATCGCATGATCGATGCAGGCGATGCTGCGATGCGGTCCCTGTCGGTCTGGACGACCGCAGTCTTTGCCATCATCGGACTCGTCGGCTTCAGCGTCGGCATGATCCGGCTGCTGGGAATGCCCGCCGCCACCTTCGATATCATGCTGCTGGCCACGGGGCTTCTGATCGCCACGCTGACGGTCATCGTCATTCTGCGGACTTCCGGAAACCCGGAAGCACCCGCCGCCGGCATGTTGGGGAGCCTGTTCACCCGCTACCGGCGCGCGTGGCTGCTGATCCTGACGGGTCTGTTCCTGCTGTTGTGGCTGGTCAGCGTGCTTTCCGGAGACGGCACCAAGATTGCCGCGATCCTGATCGGCTCCGCGGCCATCGGCATGGCGCTCTATCTCGGTCATCTCTGGCCCATGACGCCGCCCGCGCCCGAAATCTACGAAAGTGCGCCGTCATCGGCGATCCCCGTGGACCCGGAGGATCCGAAACCGGCAGAAACAGAAGCGCTGCCGCCCGTCGAGGAAGAGATCACCGAACCGGCTCGGGTCACGACCGGCGACGGCCTGTTTCCCTCACTCCGCACCATCGCCCGTGCATTGCTGGGACTCGCCGCAGCGCTGTCGGTCCTGCATGTGCTGGGCCTCGACATGGTCGCCGCCTTCGGCAGCCGCGTCGGGCAACTGGTATCGCTGGTCCTGCTGGACGTCGCCATCATCCTGCTGGTCGCGGGGGTCTGCTGGGCGCTGGTGGAGCGCACGATCAACCGGTTCATGCGGCGCGAACACGACAAGGCCATGGCGCTGGCTGCGGACGCCGCGACCGACGAGGACGGCCTGGGCGGAGTGATCACCTCACGCTTCGGCACGCTGCTGCCGCTCATCCGGGGTTTTGTCCTGTCGGTGCTGGTGTCGGTCACCATCATGGTCGTGCTGTCGTCCATGGGCATCGACATCGGCCCGCTGCTGGCCGGTGCCGGTGTGGTCGGCATCGCAATCGGCTTCGGCGCCCAGGCGCTGGTGCGTGACATCATCTCGGGCGTGTTCTTCCTGATCGATGACGCCTTCCGCGTCGGGGAATACGTCGAATTCGGCGAGATCCGCGGTCAGGTCGAACAGATATCCATCCGTTCCATGCGGCTGCGCCACCATCGCGGCGCGATCCACACGATCCCGTTCGGCGAGTTGCGCTCCATCACCAACTACAATCGGGACTGGGCGATCTACAAGCAGGAGTTCCGGCTGCATTACGAAGTCGACACCGACAAGGTGCGCAAGATCATCAAGAAAGTCGGCCTGCGTCTGCTGGAGGATCCCGAACTGGGACCCAAGTTCATCCAGCCCCTGAAATCGCAGGGCGTCTTCAAGATCGAGGAAGGCGCGCTGATCCTGCGAACCAAGTTCATGTGCAAGCCACGCGAACAGTTCATCATCCGCAAGGCCGTCTTCCAGGAAGTGAAGAACGCGCTGTACGAGCAGGGAATCGAACTGGCGCAGCGCCGGGTGCAGATCGACTGGCCGGAATGGATGCAGGGTCAGGAACTGGAAGGCGAAACCCCGACCAGCGATGCGCCCAGACCGCAACCGCCCTCACCCGCCGCAGTCGCTGCGGCAGCCGGTGCCGCCCAGATCGCGACCGAGAACAAGACCAGGCCCGTCTATCCGGACGAGCCGTGAGGCGACTTCGACCTCAGATGCTCAGGTCTTCCAGATTGTAGTCGAAGACGTCCTTGCGGGCCGCGTCATCCCACGCCCATTTCTCACCTGACTCCGCATGCGGGCGATAGGTGAAAGGTGTCTCGTCGGGGAAGCGCTGGCGGCGGGCATCGATGGCATAACCGATCATGCGCGCACGGCGGCGAATGCGTTCTTCGTCATAGACGGCGGGTGCGTTGTGGATGCCGCCGCCCTGCACACCCAGTACCGACCTGCGGCGGTGGAAACCGAAATTCAGCGTCACGCGCCAGTCGGGACTGGTGTTCGCGAAAGAACCATGGACGAGCTGACGGTTGGTCATGGCGACATCGCCGGGCTGGCAGATCAGCGGCACGGCATCAGGCAGACGGTCCGACCCGGCATCGGCCACCATCTGGGCGATATCGACCTTGTTGAGCTTGTGCGTGCCCGGCACGATCCAGAGCCCGTTCGCGGGCGTGCAGCCGTAAAGCTGTGCCATGAAGTTGAAACCGTGCGTGCCTTGGTCCCAGTCTTCGGCGTCCCAGTGGGTAACCCCGTCGCGATGCCACGCCACCGACGCCCCCAGCCCCGGTGCCTTGATGAAATAGGCTTCATTGAAGGGCACGAAATCCTGCCCGTTGATCGCCGCCGCAACACCCAGAATGTCGGGATGACCGTAAACACGCAGATGCGCCTCGGAGAATTCCAGCGTTCCCAGCATCAGATAGACGATTTCTTCAGGTGCTTCACTGGCCGCGACCGGTTCATACATCTTCACCGGATGACGTCCCGCCGCCGCCTTCGTGCCGCCAAACGGATCGCCCAGCGGCTTCGACCAGAACAGCTTCGGGGCCTTGTTGTCGATCGCGATGGCGGGTCGGCCTTCGGCATCCACCGCGGCGTCCTTCTTTTCGGGGAACCGGCTCATCATGTCCTGCAGATCGGCTTCGATGTCGGCCAGTTCATCAGGCTTCAGAACGTCTTCGAACACGTAGAAGCCGCAGCGCCAGTAGGCTTCGACGATATCGGGATGCAGCACGCCGTCACCGATGAACCGGATCGGCCCGCGATTGCCCAGCGCCCTGGCGCGCTCCGCGCCCTCGGCCATATAGCGGTCCATGGCTTCCTGATGTTCGCCATAGGATGTCGTCGGAACCGGTGAATTCATGATGCCCTCCCCAGAGCGTCGTTGCGTGGGGTCATGATACGCGAAAGCGGCACAATTGGGAAATCTGAGAGCGAGAGGTGTCACGTCTGTCGGCCCTCCGCGGTCCGATCCCCGCGCGCCTGCGGCGACGGGAATAACAGATTTCAATTGGTGTCATCGCCGTTTCGTGCAGCGAACACGAGGATCGCGTGCCGAGCAGGACTACGTCAGCTTTTCAAACGCCGCCGGATGACAGGGTGATAGAGGTCGCCCTCGCCCGCCTCGATGGCCGCATTGAACAGCCGCTCCACATTCTCGGCACCTGGCACGGGTAATCCGGCTTCCTGCGCCATTTCAATGGCATAGGAAAGGTCTTTCAGCGCGTACTTCACCGAAAACGCCCGGTCCGGATAGCTGTCCGGCACCATGGCCTTCATCGCATGGTTGCGCAGGGCAAAGCTGTCACCCGACCCTTTCGACATGGCTTCCAGCAGAGTCCCGCCATCCATGCCATTGGCCTCGGCGATGTTCAGGGCCTCGGCCAGCGCCACATTGTTCTGGAAAAGCACCATGTTGTTCATGATCTTGACCATCTGCCCCGATCCGACGGGACCGCAGTGCAGGATGTCGCTGCCCATGCAGGCCAGCACAGGTTCGATATCGGCGAAGGTCGCATCGTCCGCACCGACCATGATGGCCAGCGTGCCGTCGATCGCAGCCTGACGGGTCCGTGCGATGGGTGCGTCGGCGAACCGCGCGCCACGAACCGCCGCGGCTTCCGCGATCTCCCGCATCAGCGCGGGCTGTGAGGTCGACATGTCGATCAGGGTCTGACCGGTACGCAGCATCCCCGACAGACCGCCCTGCCCCAGCACCAGTTCCCGCACCTGGGCACCGCCGGGCAGACAGGTGATGAGCAGATCCGCGCGGGCCACCAGATCCTCCAGCGTGGCCGCTGTCCCGGCCCCCTGCGCCTGCAGACGCGCGACAGGTTCGGGGTTCAGATCGAAGGCGATGACCGGCTGCCCTGATTTCGCGACAAGATTGGCGCACATGGCCTCCCCCATCACGCCAAGGCCGATGAAGGCGATGGTCATTCAGCGGCTTCCGCAATGCTGGCAGTCGCAGCCTGAGCAGCGCTCTTGCCCGCCTCACGTCCGAAGACCGCGCCGGACATCAGCCCCGTCCCGCCGGGATAGTTGTGATAGAACAGCCCGCCGACCAGTTCGCCGGCCGCGTAGAGGCCGGGTATCGGGCGCATGTCGGTATCCAGGACCTGCGCCTCGTTCGTCACGCGCAGACCACCGAAGGTGAAGGTGATTCCGCAGGTCACGGCGTAGGCCTCGAACGGCCCTTCATCCAGCCGATTGGCCCAGTTGCTCTTGGGCACGTCGAGACCGTCGGTGCAGCGCCCGTCCTTCACGTTCGGATTGAAGTCGATGTCGGTCCGGACCGCAGCGTTGTAGCGCGCCATCTCGTCGATGAAGCCCTGCGGATCCACGCCTTCCATCTTCCCGGCCAGTTCCTCCAGCGTGTCGCTGGTGACCTTCGTGACCTGCTTGATGTTGTATTCGCCGCGCAGCAGATGCTTCACCTTGGCATCGAACACCTGCCAGGCGAATTCTCCGGGCTGGGCCAGGATCACACGCCCGTATTTGGCATAGGTATAGTTGCGGAAGTCGGCACCCTCGTCGACGAAGCGCTTGCCCGTCGCATTGACCATGACGCCGAACGGATAGGAGTGTTTCTGGAACTGGTCGCCGACTTCCAGATCGCCGAATTCAGGCGCATTGCGCTCCCAGCCGACGGCGTGACAGCCGGACCAGTTCCCCGCCGGAGACGCCCCGATATCCAGCGCCATACGGATGCCGTCGCCGGTGTTGAAGCGGCTGCCGCGCACCTTGGCCATCTCCCAGCCCGGTCCCAGATAGCGGGTCCGCCATTCGGGGTTGGCCTCGAACCCGCCGGAAGCGATGACCACCGATTTCGCCCGCAGCGGTTCCGGCTTCCCGCCGTCGCGGCGGACCATCACGCCGGTCACGGCAACGCCATCGGTGATCAGTTCCGTCGCACGGGCGTCATATTCGATGCCGATGCCACGGGCCCGGCATGACTCCGTCAGGCTGTCGACCAGTCCTTCGCCGCCGCCCCAGGCCTCGACCGTCAGGCCGCCCCAGAACTTGAACCGGCCATCGATCTTGAAGGCCTGCCGCCCGTAGATCGGCACGAAACGAACGCCCTTCTCTCGCATCCAGACCATCGTGTCCCGGGAGCGCGTGACCAGCATCTCCACCAGTTCGGGGTCGCAGCGGTACTGCGTGACCCGGAACATGTCATCGAAGAACTGGTCGCGGTCGTAGGTGCCGAAGTCGGTGGTCGCGATCTCCTCGTCCGACAGGTCCGGCATGACGGCCTGCAGGTCGTCCAGCCCCTCGTAGGCAAACCGCATCGCGCCGGCGGTGAAACGACTGTTGCCGCCGTTTTCGGCCTGCGGTGCGCGTTCCAGCACGTGCACCTTCTCCGCGATTTCGCGCGCGGACAGCGCCGCGCACAGTGCGGCATTGCCCGCCCCGATGATCAGGACATCTATCTGTTCGGCCATAGGATCGCTTTCGGCAGGTGTTGAAGAAATCTCAGCGCGCGGTGGCGTCGTTCATGGTCAGTTTCTCCGCACGGACGGCCAGCGCATCGCGGTCCCAGAGGTAGAGGCTCTTGCCCTTCTTCTTGACCAGTTCCTCCTGCGCCAGCTGGCTGATCACGCGGGCCACGGTCTCGCGCGTCGTGCTCGCGCGTGCCGCGATATTGCTCTGGGTCGGCATGGGATAGATCACGAAGGTGCCGGGCGTCACCGGGTCTTCCTCGGCCAGCCGCAGGAGTTCCAGATAGACGCGCTGCACGGCACCCAGGGTCGACAGGTCCATGATGCGCTCGTCGCAGGTACGGATGATGCGTGCCAGACGCTCCATCACGCGCAGGCCAACGATCGGTTGCGAACTGACGAATTCCATGAAGACGCTGGGCGAAATCTGCGCAAGCACGCACGCGCCCTGTGCCACCGCCGAGGCCGAGCGCGACTCGCCGTCTATCGCCGCCAGTTCACCGAAGTAGCCGCCCTGTTTCACGGTTGCGTAGGCGATTTCGCGTCCCGACGCGGAATAGTTGACGATCTGGACCTGCCCCTCGACCACGAAGAGCACGTCACGGGAATCGCTGTTGCGATCGAGAACCTGTTCGCCGTTCTTGAAACGGCGCCACGTACAACGACGCTCAAGCGCGACCACCTCGTCCTTGGGCAATCCGTCAAGCAACTCACATTCCGAGAGCGTGCCCAATACCTGTTGCTGTGTCATGTCGCCCCGCTCAATTTACGATGGAACGGGACCCCCTCCCGCCATCGGATTCTCTCATCCCATTATAACGACTCACATCAACCTGTCCGCCACGGAAATAGCGGCCAGGGTTTCATGCCTGCCGTGCATGCGCATGGACGGACTTTCCGTCCGGCACTTCCTGCAACACTAACATCCGTAAGCATGCAATATTCATCCGCGCCGTCGAATGATCTTGGTCACGCCGCCGGATGTACGACGGTTTCGTTTGTACCAGACGTGTCATTGTCGGGTCGATCTCTGCTGTGCTAGAGCCTGCACGATCCGGGGGAGAAGGCCGCTCATGACAGAATCTGCAGAAGACAGCGGCACGCCCGACGCATCGGCCGAAACCCGGGAAAAGCTTCTGCTCACGCCTTCGCGGCAGTTTCCCGACTGGCTTGCGGAGCAGAACATCAGCCTCTCCTTCAGCACCTATCAGGCGGGCAAGCTGTTCCTGATCGGACTGCAGCAGGACGGACGGCTCTCCATCTTCGAGCGGACCTTCAATCGCTGCATGGGCCTGTGGGCCGACGGTCAGACCATCTGGATGAGTGCGCTCTATCAGCTCTGGCGCATGGAAAACATCCTGCCGCCTGGCCAGCTCTATCAAGGGTACGACCGGGTCTATGTTCCCCAGGTCGGCTACACCACCGGCGATATCGATATCCATGATGTCGCCGTCGACGATCAGGACCGGCCGGTGTTCGCGGCGACCCTGTTCAGTTGCCTCGCCACCTGCAGCGAACGGTTTTCCTTCAAGCCGCTCTGGCAACCGCCCTTCATCTCGAAGCTGGCCGCCGAGGACCGCTGTCACCTGAACGGGCTGGCCATGCGTGACGGCAAGCCCGCTTATGTCACTGCGGTCAGCCGGTCGGACGTGAACGACGGCTGGCGCGACCGGCGGATCGATGGTGGCATCCTGCTCGACGTGGACTCCGGCGAGATCGCGCTGCAGGGTCTGTCGATGCCGCACAGCCCCCGCTGGCACAACGGCAGGCTCTGGCTGTCCAACGCCGGCACGGGCGAATTCGGTTACGCCGATCTGGAAAGGGGCCGGTTCGAGCCGATTGCCTTCTGCCCCGGCTTTCTGCGCGGTGCCGCATTTGTCGGCGATTTCGCGATCGTCGGGCTTTCCCTGCCCCGCGAGAACCGGACATTTACCGGCCTGCCACTGGACGACCGGCTGAAAAAAGCCGACACGGATGCCAGATGCGCGCTTCAGGTGATCGATCTGAATTCCGGCGACATCGTACACTGGTTGAAAATCGAGGGTGTCGTGCAGGAGCTCTACGACGTTTCTGTACTGCCCGGGGTCCGGAGGCCCATGGCCATCGGGTTTGTTTCCGATGAAATACGGCGGGTTCTGACCGTCGACGATACGGACTGGGATCCAAAAACGGGTCTCGCATGAGGAGAATCTGAAAATGAGTGACAGCAAACCGGTTATCGCCGTGCTCGGCGGATCAGGAGACCTCGGATCGGGACTGGCGCTGCGCTGGGCACGCGCGGGCTATCCGGTCATCATCGGCTCGCGCACCGAGGAGAAGGCGAAAGCCGCCGCCGACGCAATCTCAGGACGGTTCCCGGACGCCAGCGTGAAGGGCCTCGAAAACGTGGCCGCCGCCGAAGCCGGGACCATCGTCGTGATGACCGTCCCCTTCAGCAATCATGCAGCGACGCTTGGGTCGGTGCGGGCCGCCGTTCAGGGCAAGGTTTTCGTGGATGTCACGGTTCCGCTGGTGCCGCCGAAGGTCAGCCGGGTGCAGATGCCGCCCGAAGGCTCGGCCGGCAAGGCCGCGCAGGAGATTCTCGGCCCCGAAGTCCAGGTCGTCTCCGCGTTCCAGAATGTCGCCGCCGATCATCTCGCCGACCTGGATCACGATCCCGACTGCGATGTGCTGGTGGCCGGCAACGTGGTCGCGGCCCGCGAACAGGTGGTCGAGCTTGTGGAAGCCTGCGGCATGACCGGCTGGCATGTCGGCCCCATCGACAATGCGGCGGTCGCCGAATCGCTGACGTCGGTGCTGATCTTCATGAACAAGCGCTACAAGAGTCCCGGTGCGGGTATCCGGATCACCAACATTCCCGACGCGGACTGACGGGAAGCGTGACCGCGCGGCTGGACATCATCGCGCTGCCGGGAATTCCCGAGATCTGTCCCGGCGACGATCTCGCCGCAGAACTTCGGTCATCGGCGGAACGCATGGGCGGTTTAGTGGACGGCGACATTCTCGTCGTCGCCCAGAAGATCGTTTCCAAGGCCGAAGACCGCTTTGTCGATCTGCGCGATGTCGAACCGGATGCCCGCGCCATCCGCATCGCCCGCCAGTGCGACAAGGATCCGCGGCAGGTCTCGGTCATCCTGTCCGAAACCGCTGAAGTGCTGCGGCACCGGCCCGGCGTGCTGATCGTACGGCACCGGCTGGGGCACGTGCTTGCAAACGCCGGCATCGATGCCTCGAACGTGCCGCAGGACGGCAGGTCCGAGCGCGTGCTGCTGCTGCCTGTCGATCCGGACGGGAGTGCGGACCGGTTGCGCGCCGCGATGCCGTGCAAGATCGGCGTGATCATCAACGACAGTCCGGGTCGCGCCTGGCGCGTCGGCTCGGTCGGCATCGCCATTGGCGTGTCGGGCGTCAAGGCCATGATGGACCTGCGCGGCAACCGTGACCGGGACGGACGCGAGATGCAGGCCAGCGACCTTGGCGTCGCCGATGAGCTTGCCGCGGCGGCCTCGATCGTGATGGGGCAGGCCGCCGAAGGCGTACCGGCCGTGATCATCCGGGGTGCCGCAGCCTTTCTGGGCAATGGCCGGGCCTCCGATCTCGTCCGGCTGCCCGAGATGGACCTGTTTCGATGAAGGTCGCCTATCTTTCCGGCGGTGTCGGCGGCGCCAAGCTGGCGCTCGGGCTGTCGAAGATCCTGAAGCCCGCAGAGCTTTCGATCATCGCCAACACGGGCGACGACTTCGAACATCTCGGACTGCCCATCTGTCCGGACATCGACACGCTGGTCTACACGCTCTCGGACCTCGCCAACACGGAACTCGGCTGGGGCCGCAAGGACGAAACCGGGCATTTCATGGAAACGATGAAGGCGCTCGGCGGGCCGGACTGGTTCTTCCTCGGGGATCGCGATCTGGCCATGCACACCGAACGCCGCCGGCTGATGAAAGAAGGGCTGGGCCTGACCGAGATCACCGCCCGGCTGGCGCACAAACTGGGAGTCCGGCACCGGATCCTGCCGATGTGCAACGACAGCGCGCCCACATCCATCAACACCGCCGAGGGCTGGCTGCCCTTTCAGGATTATTTTGTGCGGCTCAGGGCGGAACCAAAGGTCACCGGGTTTGGTTATCACGGCGGCATGACTCGCGAAATCTCCCCCAATGTCCACGACGCGCTGGCGAAAGCTGACCTGATCGTCATCGGTCCGTCGAATCCGCTGATTTCCATCGCGCCGATCACCAGTCTGGGGAAGTTCGACCGGGCGATCGCGGAATCCGGTGCGCCTGTCGTCGCTGTGTCCCCGATCGTGGGCGGCCAGGCGATAAAGGGTCCGACCGCCAAGATGATGCGCGAACTGGGAACCGACCCGTCGGTCCTCGGGATTGCGAAACACTACGCCGGATATGCCACCCACATGGTCATCGACGCAGCGGATCAGGACCATGCAGCCGAGGTCGAGGCGATTGTCGGCGGTGTCTCAGTTACCGGCACGGTCATGCGCTCTCTGGAAGACAGGGTCGCCCTCGCCCGCCATGTGCTGGACCTGAAAGCCCAATGAAACTGCACCCGAACGAGATCAAACAAACCGGCGACGACCGTCCGGTGGATACGCTGCTGAAATACGTCTGGCGAATGAGCGGATACCACCAGCTCTGGATATGCCTGCTGGCGCTGACTGTCGCGGCACTGACCATGCTGCCGCTGGAACTGCAGCGCAGGATCATCAACGGCGCGCTGGAATCCGCCGAAATGGACCGGCTGCTGCTGCTAGGCGGCCTGTTCTTCGGCGTCCTGCTGATCAGCGGGCTGCTGAAGTTCGCGCTGCGCATGTATCAGTCCTGGCTGAGCGAGAGCGCGGTCCGATACGGTCGCCGTCATCTGCTGGCCATCAACGACAGGAAGAAGCGGAACGGCGACGACAGCGAGGAAAGCGGACGCGCCGTCGCGATCATCGGAACCGAGATCGACAGTCTGGGCGGCTTTGTCGGCTCCGGTCTGTCACAGCCGGTCGTCAATGGCGGGATGCTGCTGGCGATTCTCGGGTACATGTTGATTGTCGAGCCAATTGTCGCCGCGCTCGGGCTGGCGCTTCTGATACCCCAGGCCGTGCTGGTGCCGATGGCGCAGTCGCGCATCAACCGGCTGATCGAGCGGCGCCTGGAGGTCGTCCGTGAGATGAGCGACACCATCAGCAATGACGCGGACACCGATGAAACCCGGGTTCTGATCGACCGGCTCTACTGGAACCGGATCAAGACCTTCTTCATCAAGTTCATGATGAAGGGCCTGATCAATCTGATGCATGGCCTGGCACCGCTGGGCGTGCTGATCTTCGGCGGCATCATGGTCATCAACGGACAGACCAGCGTCGGCGTCGTCGTGGCTTTCATCTCGGGCTTCGAACGCATGGGCAGCCCGCTGAGAGAGCTGCTGACCTACTATCGTGTTGCCGCACAGGCTTCGGTCCAGCACAAGATGATCGCGCGCTGGATGTAGCCTTGCGCCGCACTGGTGTTTGACGCGGCGCTCCCTTATGTCAGGCTCATCAAAACGACGGGGAAGCGCCATGATACCGAACCAGTATCCGACATTGAATTTCAACCTGGGCGAAACGGCGGACATGATCCGCGACACGGTATCCAGCTTTTCGTCGGATCGCATTCTGCCGCGCGCCGCGGATATCGATCAGAAGAACGAGTTTCCCCGCGATCTGTGGCCGGAGATGGGTGAACTCGGCCTTCTCGGCATGACAGTGGAAGAGGAATACGGCGGCTCGGGTCTCGGTTACCTCGAACATGTGATCTCGATGGAAGAGATCAGCCGGGCCTCCGGATCGGTCGGTCTGAGCTACGGCGCGCACTCCAACCTCTGCGTCAATCAGCTCCGGCTGAACGGCTCGGACGAACAGCGCAGGCGCTATCTGCCGAAACTGGTATCGGGGGAACATCTGGGCGCGCTGGCCATGTCGGAACCCGGTGCCGGGTCCGATGTCGTCTCCATGAAACTGCGCGCCGAGAAGAAGGGCGACCGCTACATCCTGAACGGCAACAAGTTCTGGATCACGAACGGTCCGACCGCGGATACGCTGATCGTCTACGGCAAGACCGACCCGGCTGCGGGTCCGCAGGGCATCACCGCCTTCATCATCGAGAAGGGCTTCAAGGGATTCTCCACGGCGCAGAAGCTCGACAAGCTCGGCATGCGGGGTTCCGATACCGGGGAACTGGTGTTCGAGGACTGCGAGGTACCGGAAGAGAACATCCTGGGCGGGCTCAACAACGGCGTCCGCGTGCTGATGTCGGGACTGGACTACGAACGCGCGGTGCTGGCCGCCGGACCGCTCGGCATCATGCAGGCCTGCATGGATACGGTGATTCCCTACATCCACGAACGCAAGCAGTTCGACACGCCCATCGGCGAGTTCCAACTGATGCAGGGCAAGATCGCCGACATGTACACGACGATGAACGCCTCACGCGCCTACGTCTATTCGGTGGCCCAGGCCTGCGACCGGGGCGAGGTCACGCGCTACGACGCGGCGGGCTGTATCCTCTACGCTGCGGAGAAGGCCACCTGGATGGCGCTGGAGGCGATTCAGGCGCTGGGCGGCAACGGCTATATCAATGAATATCCGACGGGCCGCTATCTGCGCGACGCCAAGCTCTACGAGATCGGCGCAGGCACGTCGGAGATCCGGCGCATGCTGATCGGACGGGAGCTGTTCCAGAAGAGCAAATAGCGCGACCGGAGCACATCTCTCAGGCGATCAGATGGGCGAAGGATCCCAGGGTGGTGCCGATGCGGCGCCCCATGGGATCGAGTACCCGCCCGTCCGCGGTTGTCGCATCGAACAGCGCCGCGTCCCCGTCCTCGGCAATGACACGGGTGTAATGGAATTCATGGCCCTTCAGCGGCTGTGACCAGGGCGCGCCCGCGCGCGGCACCAGATCTCGGTATCCCAGGTGCAGCCTGCGCTGTGCAAACGACGTCTCCAGCGGCAACAGGCCCAGCATGCCGTGCCTTGCGCCGGTCGCATCGGTCATGCCCTGCCCCAGCACCATGTATCCGCCACATTCACCGTAGATCAGGGCGTTCTGCGCTGCGGCGCGCGCCATTCCGGCCCGGAACCGATCCGCACCGGCCAGCGCGGCACCGTGCAGTTCGGGATAGCCGCCGGGCAGAAAGACGGCATCCGCGTTCGGGTCCGGTGCCTCATCGGCAAGCGGCGAGAACGGCACGATCTCGGCACCCTGCCGGTGCCAGCCGTCCAGCAGGTGCGGATAGGCAAAGCAGAACGCCGTGTCCTGCGCCATCGCGATCCGCTGGCCCAATGGCGGCAGTGTTCGCGCCATGCTGCCATCGGCCACGGGCCGTGCCAGCGCCTGCAAGGCGGTCAGATCGACGCTTTCCGCGACCTGCAGCGCCAGTTTCGCGATCCGCTGTTCGATTCCGTCGATCTCGGCAGCGGGCACCAGCCCAAGGTGCCGTGAAGGCACGGCGAACTTGTCGTTGCGCGGGATCGCGCCGATCACCGGGATGCCCAGCGGCTTCAGCGCGGCCTCGATCATGGCCGCATGACTCGGCATTCCGATGTGGTTGAAAATCACACCTGAAATATGAACATCATGCCGGAAGCTATTGAATCCGTGTACAAGTGCCGCCAGAGACTGGGCCTGATGAGACGCATCGACCAGAAACACGACCGGCAGCCCAAGGGTTGCGGCCAGATCGGCAGTCGAGCCCGATCCGTCCCGCGCCCCGTCGAACAGCCCCATGACTCCCTCGACGATCAGCAGGTCGGAGTCACGTGCGGCCGCGGCGGCCAATCCCCGCAAGGCGGGCGCATCCATCGCCCAGGGGTCGAGATTGACCGACGCATGGCCACTCGCCACGGCATGAAACATCGGGTCGATGTAGTCCGGTCCGCATTTAGCCGGGGTCACCCGAACGCCCGCATCGCGGAATGCCCGCAGCAGCCCGACCGTGACGGTCGATTTACCGGCACCCGACGCCGGCGCAGCGATCACGACCCCCTTCGGCGACGTCACGGTCTAGCCCGTTTCGCGTGTGCGACGGCCCAGCGCTTCCAGAATCTCCGGTGTCGCGCCCCTGTTCTCACGCCAGTTGAGGGCGTGACGCAGCGGGACGACTCCGCCGACGCAGACCAGCGCGGGCGGCTCGAACCCCGCTTCGGCGACATCACGCGCGGCGCGGCTCAGCGTCGTTTCCAGCACCTGCTGGGTCGGCAGGCTGGCATTGCTGACGACGGCCACCGGTTCTGCCGGATCGCGCCCCGCAGCGATCAGGTTTTCCGCGATCTGATCCAGGTGCTTCATCGCCATGTACATCACGATCACCGGCGATCCCTGCGCGATGGCGCTCCAGTTGATCTCGGATGGTGTCAGGCCCTTCTGATCGTGGCCGGTCAGGAAGGTCACGGCCTGATTGACGTCCCGGTGGGTGACGGGAATGCCGGCATAGGCCAGGCCGCCCACTCCCGCCGTGATACCGGGGATGATGCGGAAGGGTATGCCTGCCTCGACGAGGCTCAGCGCCTCTTCGCCGCCGCGCCCGAACACGAAGGGATCACCGCCCTTCAGGCGCAGAACCCGCTTTCCCTCGCGCGCCAGATCGATCAGCCGCAGGGAAATATCGCGCTGCTTCGGCGACGGCCTGCCGCCGCGCTTGCCCGCGTACTCGACCGTCGCATCGGGTCTCGCCCATCCGAGAATCCGCTCATCGACCAGCGCGTCATAGACAATGACCTCCGCCTGCTGCAGCGCGGAAAGGGCGTGCAGCGTCACCAGACCGGGATCGCCCGGTCCCGCACCAGCCAGCCAGACCCAGCCGGCCTCGAAGGTCGGCCAGTCCATGCCCTGCGGCAGGGTTATGACACGGGCGTTCATCACGGGACCGATCATAGCGTCCATTCACCGTGCAGTCTGCCAGCGAACGTCATTCAGGTGTCGCTCGTTTCATCGATCTCGCAGACCACGGGTTCGTGCCCGGTGGATCTGGCGAATTTCAGGAGATCTGCCCACGAGATCTGCGTCGTGGCGTCGTTCTTCAGCGGATGGAAATTCAATGGATCGAAGTCCTGCATCCCTTCGTCGAAGACGACAGTGACCGACTGCGCCCGGTCATTGATCAGCGCAAACGGCGTGACAGAGCCGGGCTCGATGCCGAGAGTTTCCACCAGCAGTTCCGGTTTGCCGAAGCTGATCTGCGGCGCGCCGAGGCGTTTGCGCAAGGCTTTCAGGTCGACGCGCCGGTCCTCAAGACAGACGACCAGCCACAGACCGCCCTTCTTGTCCTTCAGGAACAGGTTCTTGGTATGCCCGCCGGGAAGATCGCCGCGCAGGGTCTGAGCCTCTTCAACGGTAAAGACCGGAGGATGTTCGACGGTCGAGGTCGTGATCCCGAGATCGTCGAGATACGCCATCAGATCGGCGCGCGATGCGGCCATCTCACTCTCCCCTGTAGACAGGCTTGCGTTTCTCGGCGATGGCCCTCTGCCCCTCGCGGAAATCGCTGGAACGGACACAGGCCTCGACATTCTGCCGCGCGATCGCCGGATCGAACGTGCCGCGCGCCACCGTGTTCAGGACGTATTTCATGCCTTTCACCGCCAATGGCGCCATGCCCGCAAGCTCGGCAGTGTACGCACTCACCTGCGCCTCGAAATGTTCGGGCGCGACCAGGTGATCGACAAACCCGCACCGCAGCATCTCGTCGGAATCGAAGGTCTCGCCCCCCAGATAGAGGCGTTTGGCGGCATTCAGTCCGATCCGCTCAACCGCGCGGCGCAGTCCGCTCACCTGATAGTGGATACCGAAACGCGCGGGCGGGATGAAAGTCCGCTGCCCCGCCTGGCCGATCCTGAAGTCGCATGCCAGCGCCAGATCCGTGCCGCCGCCATAGACCGATCCGTTCAGGGCGCACAGCGTCGCGCAGGGGAAATCCTCCAGCCGGTCCGTGATCCCGCTCAGCGGATCGTCCTCCCACGGATAGTCATCGTCGACATTGCTGAGATCGGCACCGGCGCAGAAAGTCTTCTTGCCCGCCCCGGTAAGCACCAGAACACGGATGTCCGTTTCGCGCGACAGCGTCTCGATGATCTGCCCCAGACGACGCATCGCGGGCACATCCAGCGCGTTGTGTTTTTCGGGCTGGTTCAGCGTCAGGGTCACGATCGCGCCGTCACGCGCCATCAGAAGCGGTTCACTCATAGTTCATGTCCGGTGCAGGTTGGACGGATATCAAAAACCCGGCGCGTGATGTCCGGTTATCTTCACTTTATTGCGGCTTTCGCGCAGTATTGGTAATCAATGAGCCAGTCTCCTGTCCACTTCTGGATGGGGACGGCAGCGGTTGGGGGACCAATTGAGCGGTAACAAGGACTTTTCCGTCCGCTTCTGGGGCGTGCGCGGATCGATCGCCTGTGCGGCGTCCGATGTCATGCGCTATGGCGGGAACACCTCCTCGCTGGAGATCACGGCGGGCGACCGGACATTGCTGTTCGATGGCGGCTCGGGCATGCGCTATCTGGGCAAGAAGATGGCTGCGACGCCGCCGCGCGAGGCCGACGTGTTCCTGACCCACACGCATTTCGACCATGTCTGCGGCCTGCCGTTCTTCGTGCCGTTCTTCATCCCCGGCTGGAAGTTCAGGGTCTGGGCCGGAAACCTGTATCCGAAGCACACGCTGAAGCAGGTCATCGAGGACATGATGATCGCGCCGCTGTTTCCCGTACCGCCGACCATATTCAACGCCGATATCGAGTATCTGGATTTCCCGGCGGGAGACGTCCTCGAACCCGCGGAAGGCATCACGGTGAGAACCGTCGCCCTCAACCACCCGAACGAGGCCACCGGATACCGCGTCGAGTTCGACGGCCGGTCGATCTGCTATATCACCGACACGGAGCACCCGCCCGAGGGCAACGACAAGGCGCTGGTCGAGTTCCTGAAGGACGCGGATATCGCGATCTATGATGCCAGCTACACCGACGAGGAATATCAGCAGCGCGTGGGCTGGGGCCACTCGACCTGGGAGGCGGGCATGCGCCTCTGCAACGCGGCCAACGTGAAGACCTATGTGGTCTTTCACCATGATCCCGAACATGACGATGATTTCATGGATGGCGTTGCCCGCGATGTCGAGGCCGCCCGCCCCGGTTCGATCGTCGCCAGAGAAGGCATGGTGCTGACCCCCTGACCGATCGCAAACAGAGCTTCGCCGAACGACGGCGACAGATGGGCGAACGCACCCTTTCCGGCGCGGCGCGCGAAGGCTGGTTCATTCCCTACCGCTACGCCGGGGACGTGGATGAGCAGACGTCCTATCGGCGGATGCAGACGGAGTTCGGACAGCTTCACGATCGGTTCTCGGACGTGCTGACGCTGACAGGCCAGTGCCGCAACGATCTGCTCGCCATCGGTCTCAACGATCCCGCACCCGCGCCACGATGGGATCAGGACTGGTTTGCAGGACTGGACGCCGCGGTCGCCTATGCAATGGTTCGCCATCACCAGCCGAAACGCATTGTCGAGGTCGGGTCAGGACATTCGACGCGCTTCATGGTCCGGGCGATTGCCGACGGGCACCTGTCCTGCCGGTTCACGGCCATCGACCCGGCCCCTCGCGCCGACATATCCACCCTGCCTGTCGAGGTCATTGCAGACGTGGTTCAGCGGGCCGATCCAAAGGTCTTTGAAGATCTCGCCTCGGGCGACATGCTGTTCATCGATTCGAGCCACATCCTGATGCCGGGCACGGATGTCGACCTGCTGTTCGGCGAAATCATCCCGTGCCTGCCGCCGGGCGTGATCGTGCATGTCCACGATATCTTCCTGCCGTTCCCCTATCCGCCCGAATGGCAGCCGCGCGGCTACAACGAGCAGAACGCGCTGGCCCCGATGATCGCGGGCGGCGTGCTGGCTCCCCTGTTCCCATGCCAGTACGTCCGGCGGGAGATGCATGCGGAAGTCGAGCGGCTGGCCGGGTTCCTGCCGCGGCCAAGGCCCAATCACGACGCAAGCTTCTGGACGGTCAGAAGCTGATCAGAATGAACTGTGAGGTTCCTTGAGGAAGGCTTCTTCCTCCGGCGTGGTCTCACGCCCCAGAACCGCATTGCGATGCGGGAAACGCCCGAAACGCTCGATGATCTCGTGGTGGCGGACGACAAAGCCATAGGTATCTTCGGGCAGGTCCAGCCGCTTGAATATCTCCAGCGACTGCTTCTGTATCTCGATG
Organism: Minwuia sp.; assembly: GCF_048263705.1. Taxonomy (GTDB): domain Bacteria; phylum Pseudomonadota; class Alphaproteobacteria; order Minwuiales; family Minwuiaceae; genus Minwuia. The sequence goes on from NZ_JBLXDV010000003.1 coordinate 103,250, forward strand.
TCTTCCGAATGCTCGAACGGCATGTAGAGAAACATGCAGCGATCCTTCGGGATCTGAAGGTCCAGTCCCTTCGCGATGGCGTCCTGGGCCACTTTCAGCGCCTTGCCGTCGGTCGCCCAGGCACGCGGGTCCTTGCGGAACATGTTGCGCGGAAACTGGTCCAGGACGATGACCAGGGCGAGCGCCCCCTCAGGCGTTTCCTGCCAGTGATCGCAATTGCCACCGGCGGCTTTCTCATAGAGGTCCGAAAACACCGCAACAATCCGTGCATCGACCGCATCGCTCTGCTGCCAGTAGTCCTCGCCGCTCAGTTCCTCGAACCAGAAGCTGAGCACCCTTGCGATTTCGGGGTCTTCCATCGGGTCTGCCTCCGCGTTAAGTCCTGAGACTTCAGACTAGCTGTGTCCTCTGGAGGATCAACCGTGCGTCTCAGCGTTCTAGACCAGAGTCCGATCCGTGCGGGTGCGACCCCTGCCGATGCCATCGCCGAGAGCGTCGAACTCGCCAGGATCTGCGACCGTCTCGGCTATCATCGCTACTGGCTGGCCGAGCACCACGCGTCCGGCGGCCTGGCGGGTGCGGCACCGGAGATCCTGATCGGCCACATCGCGGCGGCAACGAAGGACATCCGCGTCGGTTCCGGCGGTGTGATGCTGAACCATTATTCGTCGCTGAAGGTCGCGGAGACCTTCCGGATGCTGGAAACCCTGCATCCCGGCCGGATCGATCTGGGCCTCGGCCGCGCGCCCGGCAGCGACCAGCACACGATGCAGGCCCTGCGCGCCGGTCCCGGCTCCGCATCCATCGACTATTATCCGCGCCAGGTGCTGGACGTGATCGGGTTCATGGCCAATGACCTGGAAGAGGACCACCCCTTTCGAGACATCGTGGCGCAGCCCGCCGGTGACACGTCGCCCGAGGTCTGGCTGCTGGGATCATCGATGGACAGCGCCTCCTATGCCGCCCATTTCGGGCTGCCCTTCTCGTTCGCGCATTTCATCACGCCGCGCGGCGGTGACATGGTCGCCGAAGCCTACCGCAACCGCTATCAGCCCTCCGAGAGGCATCCCGAACCGCACATCAATGTCGGCGTCTTCGCACTTGCCGCCGACACGGACGAGCGGGCGCAATATCTGATCAAGTCGCGCAATCTCTGGCTGATCCGCCTGATGAAGGGCGAATGGGGCCCTTTCCCCACGCCGGAGGAGGCAGACGCTTACGACTATGGCCCGCAGGACATGGCCATGCTGGAGGCGAACCGGGGCCGTTCCATCGCCGGTACGCCGGATGTCGTCGGACGGCAGTTGCGCGAACTGGCAGACAGCTATCAGACCGATGAACTGACCATCGTCACCATCAGTCATGACTTTGACGCCCGTGTGCGTTCCTACGAACTTCTGGCCGAAGAATTCGGGCTGACGAGAAGGGCCGCCGCGTGACCGCAGCAACCACGGCAGAAGTGGCCACCGGCAGCCGCATCGGCAGCTTCCGCGCCTGGCTGGTCTGGTTCCTGGGCGCGAACGCATTCTTCTACGCCTTTTTCCAGCGGGCCGCGCCCAGCGTAATGGTCGATCCCCTGATGGGGGCGTTCTCGGTCGGTGCGGGCGTCATGGGCAACCTTGCGGCGCTCTATCTCTATATCTACGCGGTTCTGCAGCTTCCGGTCGGTCTGCTGCTCGACCGCTGGGGTCCGCGCGTGTTGCTGACCGGCGGCATGGTGCTCGTGGCGATCGGAGCAGGACTTTTCGCCTTCGCCGAGACCATCTGGATGGCCTACGCGGGCCGGTTCCTGATCGGTGCGGGTTCGGCCACCGGTTTCATCTCGGCACTGACGCTGGCCGCCGCGTGGCATCCGCCCAGCCGGTTCGGCATGTTCTCGGGCATGACCATGGGCTACGCCATGATCGGCGGATTTCTGGCACAGGGGCCGCTGGGCGCGCTGGTCGATCTGTTCGGCTGGCGACAGCCCATGGTCGCGACCGTCCTGTGGGGACTCGCGCTCGCCGCCCTGATCTGGCTGGTGGTCCGCGACCGGCCCGACGGCGGACGCGTGCAACGGACCGGCGACCAGAGCCTGGGACGTTCCCTGATGCAGGCGATGAGGCTGCCGCACAACTGGGTGCTGGCCATTTATGGCTGTCTGCTGTCGGGACCGTTCCTGAGCTATGGCCTGCTGTGGGGCGTACCGCACATGATGCTGATCTATGACGTCGGGCGCGACACCGCCGGTTTCAGTGTCTCGCTGATGACCATCGGATTTGCCGTCGGCGGCCCCCTGGGCGGTTTCCTGTCCGACCGGTTCCGCCGCAGGAAGCTTCCCCTGATCATCGCCGCCGCCGCTTCGCTGGTCGTGTGGAGCATCGTCCTGTACGGCCCCGCACTGCCCGTCTGGCAGTATCAGATCGCCCTGTTCCTTGTCGGGCTGTCGGGCGGATCGATGATCCTGACGCTGGCGCTGGCGCGGGAACTGTCTCCGCCGTCGATCAGCGGGGCGGTGACGGGTTTCGTCAACGGTGCCTTCGTCGGCGGTGGCGCGTTGCTGCAGCCCGTCGTCGGGATCGTTCTGGACATGGTCTGGGACGGCACGATCAGCGCCACGACCGGCATTCCCTATTACGCGCCGGCCCATTTCGATGCTGCCTTGGCGATCCTGCCCGTGTGTTCCGCCATCGGTTTGATGTCGGCGTTCTTCATGCGTGAAAGCTATTGCAGGCCGGTGCAGTCATGACCGGCGAGCACAAGATCACGCGGGAGAAGATCCTGGCCGGTGAGGTCGAGACGCGGCTGAAGGATGCGGAACGGCAGGGCCTGCTGACCCGGATGCCCGACGCCGAGCGGATTGCCCATCGAAAGCGTGTGCAGGCGGCCTTGCCGGAGGGAGATATCTGGGTCTTCGGCTACGGCAGCCTGATCTGGAACCCGGCCTTTCATTTTGTCGAACGGCGAATGGGACGGATCTACGGCTGGCATCGCCGGTTCTGCCTGGAAACGCTGACGGGCCGCGGATCGACCGACTGTCCCGGTCTGGTGCTGGGGCTGGATCGCGGCGGCTCGTGCCATGGCGTCGCGTTCCGGATCGCGGCTGAACATGCCGAGCACGAACTGGACATCATCTTCCGGCGGGAACTGGTCACAGATGCCTATCTGGCCGGCATCGCCGAGGTTCATACCGATCAGGGAAAGGTCCCCGCCTCAACATTCATGATGAACAGGCGAAGCGAACGCTATTGCGGCAACCGCGATCTGGAACAGACGGCGCAGCAGATCGCCAGGGCCGAAGGCTGGCTGGGCCCGTGCTCGGACTACCTGCTGAACACCGTCGATCACATGATCGAACTGGGGCTGAACGACCGCTCACTCTACTGGCTTGCGAAACGGGTTCGGGAAATTCAGGCTGCGGCCTGACGCCGGGCCAGTGCCGATACCTCTTCGGCGACGGATGCCATCGGACCTGACCAGTCACGATCCGGCAGGCGCACGAAGTCTGTCATGTTCGCAAAGAACGGATTGACGGGCTGGCCCAGACCAAACTCATATGGCAGCCGCGAGAAGACCAGCGTGCGGACGCCCAGCGATGCGGCGAGCTGGCGCGATGCGTTGGTGGGGCCGATCACCAGATCCAGTCCCGCCATCAGATCCGCGGTGCCTTCGAAATCGTCTTTCAGATCGAGGCCCGGAACCTGCTCGATGCGCATGCCGAAACGTGCCTCAGCCTCGGCAATTTCGTCAGCAACATCCCCGTATTGCAGGTTCACCCAGCGTACGCCGGGAACCAAGAAGATCGGCGCCCAGTGCTCAAGCGGCACATAGCCACGATCGCGCAGACGGCTGCGTTTCGTGCTGGTCCAGGAGACGCCGATACTCACAGGCTGGCGGACCGTCGGATTGCGCGGCACCAGCACCGGCCCCGCTTCGGGAAATGAATCCATCGTCCGGCGGAAGATGGTCTGCAGGCTGCCTGCCTCGATACAGGCATCGAACCGTGGCGCCTCGCTCAGCCAGTCATACCCCCGGTGCATTCCCGACTTGTCCGACCCCTGCCAGGGCACGAACGTCACATCTGGAAAGCTGCGTGAGAGCAGCGACTGCAGTCGGGGATCGCACTCCCACCAGACGTCGCTGCAGCTTGCCGCGACATCGGGCAGACAATGCAGGAAATGCAGTTCATCGCCGACGCCCTGTTCGGCAAGCACCAGCAGGCGGCCCTCCGGCATCGGTCGTCCGCTCCAGCGCTTCAGTTTCAGGTCGCGGCGCACATATCCCGGATAGCCGCGCGACAGGCGGGCTTCGTAATCGCGCCAGCCAGCCTCCAGATCGCCGCCGGCGAGTGCGAACAGGCTGTGATTGAACCGAAGCGCGGCGTCGTTCGGGCGCAGCCTGAGCGCCTGCGCGTACATCGCCGATGCGGCGTCGGGCTCACCATCGGCGAACAGGACTTCCGCCAGATTGCCGGCCGCGGCACCGTCCTTCGGATTCAGCCGCAGCGCCTCATTCAGGAAAATCCGGGCGTTCGCGTGATCTTCGAGGTCGGCCATGACGGCCCCCAGCGCCGTCCAGAGGTCGCCCGATTCGGGCTGCATCTGCAGGGCCGACTGCAGCAGTTCGGAGGCTTTCTCCTGCTGGCCGATATCGCGCAGGGCATGCGCCATCCCCGTCTGGGCCGGGACCGAACCGGGTTCGGCCAGCGCCGCCTCCCGGAAAAACCCGACCGCCTGTTCGGACGCGTCGAGATCCCGAGCAAGACGGCCCAGGGCGATCAGGGTCTCGGCATTGCCCGGGGCGACGGCAAGGGCCTTCTCGAAAGCCTCGATCGCGCCGGACGGATCACCGAGCGCCTGTCGCGCGGTCGCCAGCCCGTGATAGGCCGAGAAACGATCCGCCTCCGCCGCAGCGGCGCGCAGGAACAGCGCCGCCGCCTGATCGGGCCGTCCCCGGTCCATGGCCTGCCAGCCGAGCGCGACCGTCTTCAGGCCGGATTTCCGCAACTTCTTCATGCCGCCTATCGTGCCCCGACATGGTTAAGGAAACCCTGCCATGTCTTGCATCCGGTGACGATTGGGCGGACCCTGCAATCGGGGAATTCAGGGAGGAAACACATGAGCGGGAAAACATCAGACACCGCGCGTCCGGATACGACGCGCCTGCAACGCACGGCCAAAGCCTACTGGGAGACCGGTGCCCTGTTCGCGGCCATCGATCTGGAAGCCTTCACCCTGATCGACCGGGGTCATGACACCGTTGCGAAGCTGGGGGATGCGGCGGGGATCGGCGCGCTGAACGCCGAGCGGCTGCTGGACGCGCTGGCCGGGATGGAGCTTGTGCATCGCAGTCCCGACGGCATCTACACCAATGCGGCGGATGTCGACCGGTTTCTGGTCAAGGACCGGCGGGGCTATGCCGGTGAATGGATGACCTTCATGCGCGAGAAGTGGGGCGACTGGAACCGCATGGCTGAAATCATGCGCGAGGCCGACCCCGGCGACCGGCTGGGCATGTATGAGGACCTGACCGAGGAAGGCGCCAGGAAATATCACGCGGCGACCTATTCCATCGGCATGGGCGCGGCGCGCAAGTTTCACCGCGAGGTCGATCTGTCGAACCGCCGGAAGATCATGGACCTGGGTGGCGGGTCAGGGGCCTATTGCATCAATGCAGCGTCGAAGTACCCGGATATCGCTGCCATCGTGCTGGATCTGCCGCCGGTCGTGCCGGTCGCGCGTGACTATGTCGCCGAGAACGGCATGTCGGACCGTGTCACCGCGAAGGCGTGCGATTTCACTGCCGATCCGCTGCCCGGAGGATGCGACGTTGCCATCCAGGCATCGAACCTGCCGATCTACGACCGACCGGTGATGCGCGCGCTGGTGAAGAAGATTTTCGACGCGCTGGAACCCGGCGGCGAATATCACCTGATAGGCGAGATGGTGAACAATGACCGGATGGGACCGATCGCACCGGCACTGTGGGGACTCTATGAAGCCATTCCCCGCTCCGTCGGCCATGCCCATTCCATCGAGGAGTGCGAAGGTTACCTTGCGGATGCGGGCTTCGAACGGATCAGCGTCGCCGAATTCATCCCCGGAACGCTGACGCGCGTGACCGGCTACAAGCCAGGCTGATCAGCTCATCGCACAGACGCGGATGTGATGGCTCCAGGCGTGTTCAAGACCACCCAGACGATCCAGAAGGTCGCCGAGGCCGCCCGATTCCGTTTCGAATCCTTCGGCAAACGCGGTCTCCAGATCGAGGATCTGCTGACAGAGCGTCATGCCCTGCTCCGTCAGCCGGACGATGGTCGCGCGGCGGTCATTGGGTGACTTGAACTGTTCGATATAGCCGGCCTCGACCAGTTTCTTCAGGTTGTAGGTCGCGTTCGAGCCCTGGTAATAGCCGCGCTCCATGAGGGTCTTCACGTTCACTTCCGCATCGCCGATGTTGGTGAGCAGCAGCGCCTGTACGGCGTTGATGTCGTTGACGTGCATGCGGCCGAGTTCGGCGCGGATAACATCCAGATACAGCCGGTGCAGCCGCTCGATCTGGCGGGTGACGGTCCGGTATTTCTGCGAGATTTCCTGTCGTGGGTCATACGGCGTGATGGTGTCAGGCATCGGTCGTTCCATCGGTTAAGCACTCGGTAAGGTGCACCGTGGCATGGTTTTCTTAACAACGTGCTGACATCCGCCACGAAAGCCCGAACGGTCATGACCCAGAAACACGAAAGCCGTGCGTCAGCCACCATCGACGTCCTGGTCATCGATGATGACCGGGCCAATGCCGAATTGATCGCGCGCTACATCAACAACAGCGGTTTCCGGGCACAGGTCGAAACCAACAGCTTCGCAGGCATGAACGCACTCAGGCGCCTGCAGCCCCCGGTGATCCTGCTGGATATCCAGATGCCCGGCATGGATGGCATCCGGGCAACCGGCCTTGCGCGAACCTTTTCCCCCGGTTCCCGGATCATCCTGATGTCCGGCTATCCCAACGAACTGTCCGAAGCCGGTCAGAAAGCCATCGGCGCATTCGCGATTCTCGAAAAACCGTTGCCGCTGCCGGCGGTGCTCGACTTCATCCGCAGGGCCGTCGCGTGAGCGGAAGAACCAGCCTTATCCGTTCGTTAACCGGTCTGCGGATAGCCTGACCATCCCGAACGATTGATGGATCAAGAAACGTGTTTGACCAGACACCAGATTCAAAACCGGACATGTCCAGCCTGTTTCAGCTGGCACACCGCAAGAGCCGCGAGGGCCGCGCCCAGCTCTATGAAGATGTCTGGAACCTGTTCGAGAACGACGGGCCGACCCTGAACGACGCGGAACGGTCGATCATGACCGACATCCTGCGCCGGCTCAGCCACGACGTCGAGATGACCGTGCGCCGTCGCCTGGCCGAACGCCTGGCCGCCAACGATGATGCGCCTCCCGAACTGGCCGCGATGCTGGCCAATGACCAGATCGAGGTCGCCTACCCGATCCTGATGGACAGCAAGGCCCTGCGCGATGCCGACCTGATCGAGATCATCCGCCATCGCACGCTGCAGCATCAGCTCGCAACCGCCATGCGGTCGGGGATCTCAACCGAAATCTCCGACGCCCTCGCCGCAACCGGCAACGAGGATGTTGTCGTCGCCCTGCTGGAAAATGACAGCGCGACCATGTCCTCGGCCCTGATGGAGCATCTGGTCGCCGAGTCGCAGCGCGTGGACCGCTACCAGAAGCCCCTGCTCCGCCGCCCGGACCTGCCAAAGGATCTGGCCAAGCGGATGTATGCCTGGGTGTCGGCGGCACTGCGGAACTACATCATCGAGAACTACCGCTTCGATCCCTCCGAACTGGACGATAACGTGGTGTTCGCCATGAACGACGCCGTGCGCGAGACCACAGGCGAGGTCGAATCCAACGATCCCTCCGAGCGGCTGGTGAACAAGCTGCACGCAGCCGGGCAGTTGAACATCGGATTCGCGCTGAAAGCCCTTCGGCAGGGCGAGGTCCGACTGTTCGAGTTCGCGCTGGCGAAACTGGCCGAACTGCGCGTGGAACTCCTGCGCAGGCTCGTCTACGAACCGGGCGGGGAAGCCTTTGCAATGGCCTGCCGCTCGCTGGACATGGATCGCCAGGTCTTTCTGACCATCTTCGATCTGACCCGCGCGGCGCGCGGTCCCCTCACGGCGACCCATCGCCAGGAACGAAACGCCCTGCAGGCGTTCTATGCCGATCTGGATCAGAACGACGCCCTCGCCGTTGTGCGACGCTGGCGGCAGGACCCGGACTTCCTGTCCGCTCTCAATCAATTGTCCGCCACCGACTGAGCTGCGCTTTACACGTACCGGCCTCCGCGCAATATTGCAGGCATCCTGCATCATTCCGGGAGCTATACGGTTGATCGATCCATTCGGCAGACACATCTCCTACCTGCGCGTCTCCGTGACGGACCGCTGCGATTTCCGCTGCGTGTACTGCATGTCGGAAAACATGAGCTTTCTGCCCAAGAAGGACATCCTCTCGCTGGAGGAACTGGATCATCTGTGCGGCGCGTTCATCGGCAAGGGCGTTAGGAAACTGCGCATCACCGGTGGAGAGCCGCTGGTGCGGCGCGATGTGATGAGCCTGTTCCGCAATCTGGGCCGCCACCTTGAGACCGGCGCGCTGGAAGAACTGACCTTGACGACCAACGGCTCGCAACTGTCCCGTTTCGCCGACGAACTCGCCAGCATCGGTGTGCGGCGGGTCAATGTCTCAATGGATACGATCGATCCCGCCAAGTTCGAACGGATCACCCGCTGGGGCAAGCTGGACAAGGTGCTGAGCGGGCTCGATGCCGCCCAGAACGCCGGCATCCACGTGAAGATCAACGCCGTTGCGCTGAAAGGCGTCAACGAGGACGAGATCTCGGACATGGTCGGCTGGTGCGGCGCGCGCGGCTATGACCTGTGCCTGATCGAGACAATGCCGCTTGGCGATATCGACGGGGATCGCACCGACCAGTATCTGCCGCTGTCGCTGGTCCGGGCGCGCCTGGGCCAGGACTGGACCCTGGACGAGACCGACTATCAGACCGGCGGCCCCGCGCGGTATGCGACGGTGCGCGAAACCGGCCACAGGGTCGGCTTCATCACGCCGATGACGCACAACTTCTGCGAAAGCTGCAATCGCGTCCGTCTGACCTGCACCGGCACGCTCTACATGTGTCTGGGTCAGGAGGATGCGGCCGACCTGCGTGGCCCCCTGCGGGCCGATCCGACGGGTATCCTGCTGGACCAGGCCATCGACGAGGCCATCGGTCGCAAGCCGAAAGGGCATGATTTCGTCATCGACCGGCGTCAGGCCGCACCGGCTCTCAGCCGTCATATGAGCGTGACCGGAGGCTGAAGACCGTGCCCTCAGGGCATGCTTCTTGCTTTACAACGGGTTAACTGCCGGGTTTTGTATTTTTGAGGTACACTCCGGCTGAATGCTATTCGGATCCGGTGATTTTTCGTCATGTCGCGACGGCTGATACCCAAATTTCTGGCGATTACCGAAAACATCGGTCGCGGGACCGTCGTGTCCGGCGCTTTCCACGCCGTGCTGCTCGGCGGTGTGATCGTGGCCGCACCCCAGCTTTTCGGCAAGACGCCCGACGAAGCCGCGATACCGATCACCATCCAGGTCTTTGACGGGGTCTATGACGTCCCGGAAATCAATGTCGGGGAACCAACCAGAGATCCCGAGCCTGAGCAGCCTGACAATGCGGTCGCGACTGTTACGCCCGAACCCGACAAACCGGCAGAGATCCGGAAACCCGAGAAGGCCCCCGACGTCGCCGTGCCTGATGTCACGCCGGCTGCCGTTGCAGCGGCCAAACTTGCCGAACGGCCTGACGACAGCGGCCCGATCCCCGAGCCGAACAAGCCGGGCGATGTTGCGATGGTCTATGAGCGCGGCGCGCCCCTGTCGCCCGCGCAGGAACGGGCAGACCGTCCTGCACCCGCTGCCGTGCCTCAGGATGGGAAAGCCATCAATGCCGAGTTGCGCCGCCTGAAAGCGCTGCAGGCCCAGGCCCGGATCGAGAAACGTGTGGCGGCGGGCAAGGAGAACCCGGAGCAGCTCGCCGATGCGCAGAAGCGGCTCGCGGCCCTCCAGAAAAGAATGAAACGCCTGTCCGTCGCCAAGGCAGCGGCACAGTTGCCCAGGGCGGATCGGCCGAAGTCGGCGTCCGATCCGGTACCACGCGCGCTGACGGGCGAGAAACGCACGCGCCTGGCCACCGCAGAACCGCGACAGGCGCTTGCTCGGACCGTGACACCCAAACAGAAACCGGTGCCCAAGGCCGATGAACTGCCGCCGCCGCCACTGCCGAAGCTCTCGGCTGCGGACATTCTGAAGAAGTCGGAACGTCGTGAGGCGAAACCGGAGCAGATGACCGAGGCAGATCGGGATCGCGCCCGCAAGTCGCTGGAGCGCTTCAAGAAAGCCGCCGATGAGGGCATCAAGAGCGCCGAGATGAACGTCGCCCGGTCGCTGGACAAGGGCAAGGGCGTCGAACAGGACAAGAAGAAGGCGACGCAGATTCTGGAGAAGCTTGCGCGCGAGAATTATCAGCCCGCGCAGATCGAGCTGGCCAAGAAGCTGCTGACCGGCGACGGCGTCGAAAAGGACAAGAAACGCGCCTACATCATGCTGAAGACGGCGGCCGACGACAACAACACCGTGGCGCGCCGGGCGCTGAAGGCGCTGAACAAGGAACTCAGCGTCAAAGACCGGCAGCTTGCCGAGAAAGAGGCGGGCCGCTGGCGCCGCTTCATCGAGAAACAGCGGGCCGAGAAGAAACTGGGTACCGTCAAGCAGCGTCAGCTTGACGACAACCTGCGCGTCGCGGTCGACAAGGGCAATGTGCAGCGCATCGAGAACCTGCTGCGTTCCGGCGCGAACCCGAACGCCATTGATGCCTCGGGCCGGGATGCGATCATCGCGGCGGCCTGGCGCGGCCGGGAGATGGTGGTCGAATTCCTGATCGACAAGGGCGTCGATATCGACACCATCGACCTTCAGGGCCGCACGCCGCTGATCTGGGCTTCCATCAACGGCTATCAGTCCATCGTCGAGGACCTGCTCTCAGAGGGTGCCGATCCCAATGCGCGCGACGATTCCGGTCTCACCCCGCTGATGCGCGCGGCCTGGAACGGCCATCATGACGTGGTACTGACGCTGTTGCGGAACGGCGCGATGCCTGCGGTCACCGATGCGGACGGCAAGACCGCGCTGGATCGTGCCCGTGAAGAAGACTGGCAGCAGGTCGTTCAGGTGCTGGAAGGCTATCCCCGCGCCAACTGAGGGTCGCTCCGCCATCCGACGGAAGCGGCCCGGATCAGAGGAACGTCGCGTCTGTCGGAAGACCGAAGGCTACCCGCCCCGTCAGTTCCCAGGTCGCCGGATTGATCATCATGTGCTGTGTCATCACGTGCGCATCGCGGAAACGGCGCTGGATCGACGATTTCAGATAGACGCTGTCACCGCCGCCCAGATCGTACATCTGCCGGGCCACATCCGCGGACGTGCGTGTCGCGTGGGTCGCCGCCAGCCGGAGATCGGCACGGACTTCAACGGTCAGGTCATCGCCGGCCTCAGCCATGCGCCAGGCATTGCCGACGGCTTCCTCGACAAACGCCGTCGCAGACCGCAGCGCCGCGGTGGCCTGTGCCAGCGTCGCCTGCGCATAGCCACGCTCTGCCAGCGTCCGCCCGCCGCCCGTCGGCTTCTTGCCCGCGGCGAGTGCGACAAGATCATCGACAATGGCGTGCGCATTCCCGAGCGCGACGGCCCCGATACCGAGCGACAGCAGACCGAAGGTCGGAAAGCGGTAAAGCGGCCCGTCGTGCGTCGCCTTGCTGCTCATCAGCGAGACCGCGTGACGCGCCGGCACGAACAGGTCATGGATCGCCATGTCGCCGGAACCGGTCCCCTTCAGACCATGCGCATGCCATGTATCGATCAGCTCGGCGTCGCCTGCGGGAAAGATGACCATGCGCGAATCCGGCGCACCGTTCGGCAGTTTCCGGATGCCGCCATCTTCCAGAATCATCGCGCCGCCCGACAGCCAGGTGCAGTTCGCGCTGCCGCTGGCCCAGGCCCACTGGCCGCTGACCCTGTAGCCGTCCCCTTCTTCGACGGCCTTGCCCATCGGCGCGAAAACACCGCCGTAGATGCCCATCGGGTCGCCGTAGATTTCGCGCCCTGCCTCGTGCTCCAGGAACCCGGCCTTGAAGGCGGATGTGCTGCCGATCATCAGGCACCAGCCCGCAGCCCCGTCGGCAGCCGCCACCCGTTGCATCATCCGCAATGACTCCATCGGCGGCAGTTCAAGCCCGCCAAGCGCCTTCGGGATCGCCATCCGGAACAATCCCGCCGCCGCCATGTCCTGGGCAATATCGGCTGGCAGACGCCGTGCCTGTTCGATCTCGTCCCCGCGCAGGGCGATGGACGCCACCAGTTCGTCGATATCGGATTTCATCACTTGTCCGCCTCCGCCTTAAAGGGATCAGGCCGAAGCCGTGCCAGTCGCCGCCCCCTGTTCTCGCCGCGAAAGAGGCCCGCAAACGCCCGTGGCACGGACTCCAGCCCGTCACTGATCTCGTCGCGATAGACGATATCTCCGGCAACGACGCTGTCGGCCATCGATTTCTCCGCCTCGGACCAGTTCGGCAGGTCGTCGAAGACGACAAGACCCTGCATCTTCAGACGGTGCGTGATAAAGGCTCGCGTGTTCATCAGGCCCGGTGGATCGTCATCGTTGTAGGCGGCGATCTGCCCTGAAACCACGATGGTGCCATTCAGGTTCATGCTCGGGATGACCTGGTCGATCATCCGGTTGCCGACATTGTCGAACAGGATATCCACACCGTCCGGCGCGGCTTCGGCAACCGCCTTGCCGACATCGTCGGTGTTCTTGTAATCGACGGCGTGATCGAACCCGGCCGCATCGCGCAGCCAGCCGCATTTTTCCGGGCCGCCCGCGACGCCAATGACCCGGCATCCCTTCAGCCGGGCAATCTGGCCCGCAGCCGAACCGACCGCACCCGCCGCCGACGTCACGACGACCGTCTGGCCCTCGCTGAGACCGGCAACGCGGTTCAGGCCGAACCAGGCGGTCATGCCGGAAACGCCGAGCACCCCGAGCCAGGCGCTCAGCGGCAGCCTCCGATCGGTGATCCGCCGGATGAAGCCGCGGCCTTTCGAGATCACGTGCTCCGACCAGCCATCCGCCAGAGAGACAATCTCGCCTTCCGCATAATCGGGATGGCGGCTCTCGATGATTTCGCCGACCGAGAACGCGCCGACCACATCCCCCAGTTTCAGCGGCGGTATGTAACTCGGCTTGCCGGACAACCGCGCACGTGTCCCGGGGTCGACGGACACCAGGACATTACGCACCAGAAACTGACCATCGCGAAGATCGGGCAGTTCCCGCTCCACGACCTCGAAATCATCCTCGGACGGCGCTTCGTCTATGAAGCGCTTCAGCACAATCTGTCGTGTCGGCTGGACCATCTTTACGCCCCCTCTTCCCGTCATACTCTAGCGCGATCACAGGTCGGCGCGGCAACAAGTGTTTCGACATGGAAACGCAGCATTTCTGACGGATCGCTTGAGACCGCGCCGGCAATGGTCATCTAATCATCGAGCGAACAGCAACGGGAGCTCATCATGTCCTTCGGCAATATCGACCACCTGGCCTTCATCACGCCCGATCTGGACGGCACGGTGCGATTCTATCGCGATCTTCTGGGGATGGAGCTCACCCTGGGGATCGGGCATGACGGCTTCCGGCACTATTTCTTCAGGACGGGCGACAATCACATTGCCTTCTTCGCCTACGAGGGCGCATCGAAGATGAAGGTGAAGTTCCACGGTCGCCGGACCTCTGAACCGCTGGGCTTCGATCATCTGGCGTTCAACGTCGCAACCCGCGAGGACCTGTTCGAACTGAAGGACCGGCTCGAAGCCGCCGGGATCGAGGTGACCGGCCCCATCGATCACGGGGCGTTCTGGTCAGTCTATTTCTTCGACAACAACAACATCCCGCTGGAATTCGCCTGGAACCTGATGGAAATCGTCGAGTTTCCCGCCGTGGTGGACGATGACCTGCCCGCCATCGTTCTGGAAGGATCAGCACCACAGCCGGGGCACTGGGCAGAGGTCACCTCTCCCACCCCGCCGGAGAAAATGGTTGCTGAAAAGGCAGGCAACGCCTTTGCACTGCGCGAGGAACTGCTGGCTTCGGGCAAGGGCAGACTGACCCGCGCCGGCGAAGTGGCACTGGCCCAGGCGAAAGCGCTCCAGAACGCCGAAGCCGCCGACTGACACGCACGGCCACGGTGTGGCATTCTGGACCGATGAGAATCGGAGTTGCAGGGTGCGGCGCGATGGGCCGTCCGATGGCCGAGCGGCTGATCGGCGCGGGGCATGACGTTGTCGGTTATGACGTTCGCCCACGCGAGGAATTCGGTGATTTCGGTGCATATCTGGCCGATGGTCCCCGCATCCTTGGCACCTGCGACGCCGTGATCTCGGTCGTTCGGGACGCGTCCCAAACCCGGCAACTGATCGAATCGATCGGCAACCTGCCAGGCCTGCTGATCATCTCGTCAACGCTGTCGCCGCGCTTCGTTCGCGCGCTGCGTGACGATGTTCCGGCCACCACCGCCATGATCGACGCGCCCATGTCCGGCGCACCGCACAGCGCGCGCGACGGCAGGTTGAGCTTCATGCTGGGCGGAGCCCGGTCTGACATCGACAGGATGATGCCGGCGTTCGAAGCCATGGGCGAGACCATCCACATCCTGGGCGACCTCGGTGCCGGTGCGACGGCCAAGGTGCTGAACAATTTCGTCGCCGCGACCTGCGTCGCCGCCGTCCGCACCGTGCTGTCGCAGGCCGGGCCTCTGGGGCTGGATCCCGAGAAACTGAAAGCCGTCATGCACACGAGTTCGGGCGGGACCTGGTTCGGCTCGAACCTCGACCGGATCGACTGGTCAGCGGAAACCTACGATCCGGCCAATACCATCGGCATCCTGGAAAAGGATGTGACCGCCTATCTCGACGCTGTCGCCACAGACGGAGAACCCGACCCATTGACCGCAGCGGTGCTCGACCGGCTGCGCGGCCTGCCCGGTCTTCCCCGATAGCATCACGGGCGCGTCGGAAAGGTCCGCGGCCCCAGCGTGGGCAGTTGAGCGATACGGTGTGTGTTCAGGTCCAGCCACTGACAGACCATCGGGCGGGTTTCGCGCGGATCGATCAGTTCGTGATACGCGAAGCTTTCGGCCCGCGCGAACGGTGATTGCCGCTCGGCCATCCGCTCCTCCAGATCGCGCCGCATCGCCTCGGGATCGTCCGCCGCAGCAATCTCGCGCCCGAAAGCGACGGCCACGCCCCCCTCCACCGGCAGGGGCCCGGACTCGGCAGATGGCCAGGCCAGCACATGCGCATGGTTGCCGTAGTGCGCGGCGGCGGCGACGCCATAGCTCTTCTTGATCAGGATCGAACACCAGGGCACCCGGCAGCTTGCCGCGGCGAGTACCGCCGCCGTACCGGGGCGAATGGTTCCGGCCTTCTCTGACTCCGGGCCGATCATGAAGCCCGGCTCGTCGACGAAGGCGAGGATGGGCAGATGAAAGGTCTCGCAGAATTCGATGAACCTGCGGGCCTTGCGCGCGCCTTCTGCGGTCATCGCCCCCGCGTAGAAACGGCAGTCATTGCCGAAAATGCCGACCGCATGTCCGTTCATCCGGGCCAGACCGACGATCTGCCCCGGACCGTACTGACGCCCCATCTCGAAGAAACTGTCCTCGTCGACGACCATGCCGATCAGCTTGCGCTGGTCATAGGCCTTGCGCCTGTCCTTCGGCACGATGCCGGCCAGCCGGTCGTCGCAGCGGTCGACCGGATCCGCGCATGAGACGACGGGCGGCAGGTGATCGATGTTCGGCGGCAGATAGCTGAGGAATCGCCGTATCTGCCGGAAGGCGTCTTCCTCGTCCTCGGCGACATTATCGACCGCCCCGCTCTTCAGATGGACCTCGGGGCCGCCCAGTTCTTCCTTGGTCATCTTCACGCCCAGCGCGCGCTCGACCACTGCGGGGCCGGCGATCAGCACCTGTGCCGTTTCCCGGGTCATCACCGTGAAATGGGAGGCGACCAGGCGCGCCGCAGGCAATCCTGCGACCGGTCCCAGCGCAGCCGAGGCGACCGGCACCGTGCCCAGCGTCCGCGCGACGGAATTGAACCGATGGCCGTGACCGACGGATTCGCCGATCGGACCGGATGATCCCTTGCCGCCCGACCCCGTGACCGAGCCGCCGCCGCCTTCGTGCAGACGGACCAGAGGCACCCTGTACTCCAGTGCCACTTCTTCGGAATAGACCGACTTTCGCAGGCCTGCCGGATTCGGCGAACCGCCGCGCACGGTGAAATCCTCGCCGCCAACGACACAGGTTTGGCCGCCGATCCTGCCGAACCCGAGGATGAAGTTGGCCGGTGTCAGGCCCGTCAGGTTGCCGTCCTCATCCCGTTCAGCAACGCCCGCACCGCGCCCGAGTTCAGCGAAACTGCCGTCGTCGAGCAGACTGTCGATGCGCTCGCGCAGACTCAGCCGCCCCTTCGCATGCTGTTTCGCGACCGCTTCGGGTCCGCCCTGCGCCTTCGCCATTTCGCGGCGACGATGGATCTCTTCAATTCTGTCGTCCCAGTTCACTGTCTCTTGCTCCCCTGATCCGGTCAGACCGATGATGGCGTGCTTCAGGCAAAAGAAAACCCCGAAGCCAGACGGCTCCGGGGTCCTGTTCGTCAATCGCCGTGCAGCCGTCAGCTGCCCTTGCGACGGCGTCCACCGCGACCAAGGCCGATGGCCTTCGCCATTTCGGCGCGCTTCTGGGCGTAGTTCGGCGCGACCATCGGATAATCGGGGGGCAAATTCCACTTCGCCCGGTATTCCTCGGGCGACATGTTGTAGTTGGTCCGCAGATACCGCTTCAGCATCTTCAGCTTCTTGCCGTCTTCCAGACAGATCAGATGTTCGGGCGTAATCGAGCGGCGAACGCTGACGGCAGGCTTCTGCTTTTCGGGTTCCGGTTCTTCCTCGGCCGCGCCCGCAGAAGAAAGGGCATTGTGAATACGGCTGATCAGATCCGGCAGTTCATCCGAAGGCACCACATTGTTGGAAACGTAGGCGGCCGCGACCTCGGCCGTCATTTCCAGCAAATCCTGCTGGGTCGGTGCGCTACTTTCCGATGCGCTTGCGTTCATGAAATAAAACTCCTGATTGGCGTTGTTTGATCGTCAGTCCTGTAACATTGCTGACTTGTGGCGGCAAACTATCAGAACTTCTGGGAACTGGAAGTATAATTATGCCGCATGTCTTTCAAGGCGCGACATATTCATGTTTAGCTAAAGGAAGTTAAAATTTTCGCGACAACGATCACAGTTCTGACCCTACGGAACTTGGATTCCTCAAGTGTTTGGCCACAGAAAGGTCACGGCAGCAGCGATTCGAACGCGCCGTAAACTTGATCGGAGCATCATAATACCAAGACAAGCGGGTCACCAAGGATGCATGGGGCAACCGGAACGCGGGTCAAAAGCGGTGTCCAGAAAGCGTCAAACAATGATAATCTGCGCCGTGAAAAAATGAAACATACAGGAAGCGGACATGGCCACAGCGGCAAATCTGAGCAGAACGCAGGACCTTTCCTGCAGCGATGAGGAATGGCAGGCCAGGGTCGAACTGGCCGCCTGCTACCGCATCTTCGATCACCTCGGATGGATCGAACTTATTTTCAATCACATCACGCTGAAAGTACCCGGCAGCCGCGACCACTTCCTGATCAACCCTTACGGGCTCTGGTACAATGAGGTCACGGCCTCGAACCTGGTCAAGATCGACCTTGAAGGCAATATCGTCGGGCATTCCGACTGGCCCGTGAACCCCGCCGGCTTCGTCATCCACTCTGCCATTCACGCCGCCCGCGCGGACGCCCGGTGCGTCATGCACACCCACACGACCTCCGGCATCGCAGTGGCCTGCATGGAAGACGGCCTGTCGCGCGACAATTTCTACGGCTCCATCATCGGCGATGACGTCGCCTACCATGATTTCGAGGGCGTGACCTGCGACGATGACGAGAAGCCGCGACTGGTCGCCGCGATGGGCAATCGGAACCACGTCATCCTGAGAAACCACGGCCTGCTGGCCTGTGGTGATTCGGTTGCGACGGCGTTCATCCGGCTCTGGCGGCTGCAGCGCGCCTGCGATGTCCAGCTTGCGGCGCAACAGTCCGGGCAGAAACTGATCTCCCTGGGCCAGGACATCGTCGAACGATCGGACGCCGCCACCCGGAATTTCGAAGGCAATCAGGCCCGGATGGAAGACCGGGTATTCGAGGCCATGGTGCGCAAGATCGACCGGATCGATCCGTCCTATCGGAACTGAACGTGGCAAGCGCGAAGTCAGGCTCCCTGAAGCTTTCCGAAGACATCCAGTTCGAACCGTGGTGGTGGCAGGCGCGTGCGCGCAGCACCCTGCCCGAGCCCGAACTGCCGGGCCGCGTTGACCATGCGATCATCGGCGGCGGATACACCGGTCTTTCGGCGGCGCTGACGCTGGCCCGGTCCGGCGCATCGGTCGTCGTCTTCGACAGCGGCGATCCGGGAGACGGTGCCAGCACACGCAACGGCGGCATGGTCGGTGACCGCCTGAAGCCCGGTTTCCCGGCGCTGACCAGGACATTCGGGGCCGAATCCGCGAAAGCCATGATGGACGAGGCCGCCGCGTCCGTGGACTTCATCGAGCGTCTGATCATCGACAACGGCATCGCCTGCGATTTCGGTCGCATGGGGCGGTATTACCCAGCCGTGTCCCGCAAACACTTCGATGCGATGACGCGGAAACTGGAAGCCGAACAGGCCGCGCGCGAGGTCAGTGCGGTCATGGTCCCTGCCGAAGAGCAGAGCCAGTTCCTGCACTCTCCCCTCTATCACGGCGGTCGCCTGCATCACGACACGGGCGGGCTGCACCCCGCGAAATTTCATGACGGGCTGCTCGCCGCCGCCCGCGGCGCGGGCGCGCGCATCGCGGCACGCACTGCCGTTCTGGGCATGGAGGAAACGGACACGGGCATCGCGCTGGAAACCGGCGTCGGCTTCGTCGAGGCCGACAAGGTGCTGATCTGCACCAACGGATACACCGGTCCTGCGACCCCCGAACACCAGGCGCGCGTCATCCCGGTGACCAGCGCCATCGTGGCGACCGAAGAACTCGATCCGGATCTGGTATCGCGCCTGATTCCGGGCGGACGCATGATCACCGACAGCTATCATCTGCTGAACTACTATCGCCCGTCGCCGGACGGCAAGCGGATCCTGCTGGGCAGCCGTCCCGGTCTGGGCGGCGGCAATGACCAGAAACTGGCGTCCTATCTCGGCCGCCGGCTGGGACGCATCTTCCCCGAACTGGACGGAACGGCCATCACGCATTGCTGGAGCGGCAAGGTCGCGTTCAGCTTCGACACCTTCCCCAAGATCGGGATGGGTGGCCGCATCGGCTATGCCATGTGCTACGGCGGTTCCGGTGTCGCCATGTCGAACTGGCTGGGGCACAAGCTGGCGCAGAAGGCGATGGGCGATCTGGCCGGGCGCACCGCATTCGACGACATGCCGTTCCCGGGCAAGTTCTATTACAACGGCTGGCCCTGGTTCCTGGGTCCCATGATGGCCTGGTACGGGTTGAGCGATGCCTTGAGCGGCGGCACCCGGCGCTGATGCACACTGTCAGCCGGCAGTCGCTGGTCAGGGTCTGGAGCCTGGCCTGGCCCATCATCCTGTCCAACATCACGACACCCCTGCTCGGTATCGTCGATACCGCCGTGGTGGGCCGCCTGCCCGGCCCCGAATATATCGGCGCGGTGGCGATCGGTGCGATCTCCTTCACCTCGGTGTTCTGGCTGTTCGGATTCCTGCGCATGGGCACCAGCGGCTTCGCGGCGCAGGCGAACGGTGCCAACAACCAGCCGGAGGTGTTGGCGGTACTGGCACGGGCGGTGCTGCTGGGCGTGGCACTGGGTCTGCTGATGGTCACGATCCAGCAGCCGGTCTGGTGGCTGTCGCTGAAGCTGTTCGAGCCGAGCGCCGCGGTCGAGGGTCTGGCTGCGGACTATTTCATGATCCGTATCTGGAGCGCGCCGGCAACGCTCGCGAACTATGCCCTGCTCGGCTGGCTGATCGGCATGCAGAGGACACGCCTCGCGCTGATGCTGCAGATCTGGCTGAACGGGGTGAACATCATCCTCGATTTCGTGTTCGTCGTCGGATTCGATCTGGGCGTGCCGGGCGTGGCCTGGGCCACGCTGATCGGTGAATGGTCCGCCGTCTTTCTGGGCCTGTTTCTGGCGTACCGGCTGCTGCGGCCCGGGCCCGGGGACTGGCAGCAGGCCCGGATCCTGGACCGGGAACGGCTGAAGGCCTTCTTCAGCGCCAATTTCGACATCATGATCCGGACCGCCTGCCTGATTGCGTCATTCGCCTGGTTCACGCGCCTTGGCGCGCAGTTCGGCGACCTGACACTCGCGGCGAACGCCGTGCTGCTGCAACTGGTGCACGTCACCGCCTTCGGACTGGACGGCTTTGCATTCGCAGCCGAGGCCCTCGTCGGCACGGCGCTTGGCGCACGCAGCCGTCGCGACCTTCGCGAGGCAGTCGTCGCCAGCACGGTCTGGGCCGGACTGATCGCGATCGGCATGACGATGATGTTCGCCCTGGCCGGCCCGCTGATGATCGCAGCCATCACCACCCTGCCCGACGTGCGGATGGCTGCTGAAAGCCATCTGATCTGGGTGATCATCTATCCGCTGATCGCCGTGTGGTGCTTCCAGCTTGACGGCATCTTCATCGGAGCAACCCAGACCAGGGAAATGCGCAATGCAATGATCGCGTCCCTGATCCTTTTCATGATCGCGGCCCAGATCCTGCCGGAACATCTCGGCAATCACGGGCTCTGGCTGGCCCTGACAGTGCTGAACCTGGCGCGCTGCATCACAATGGGATTGTATTATCCGCGCATCGAGCGCCGGGCCGCGCCTACTCCAGCGGCTTGATATTGTTGATCGCGGTCTTGTTGACCAGCGTGATCTCACCGGTTCTCGCGCAGGACACCGGAAAGAAAAGCCCCGGCTCGTTCATCAGGTCGAGCACGCGCTGCGTCGCCCGGATGAAGACACTGCCTTCGATCTCGGTTCCGTCGGTCATCAGGATCAGGGTATCGACCTTGACCTTGGGTACGTAATTCTTGCGCGAGGACATGGTGTGAACTGTGCTTCTCATGCACGCGAGAATCAACTGAAATGCTTAAGAATCCGTTGTCCCGCGCAGGCGGCGGCCGACGCGGAACAGGGTCGGTCCCAGCACGATGATGATCATGATCCGGAACATGTGCATCGAACTGACAAACGCCGTATCGATACCCAGCGCCAGCGCGATCAGGGACATCTCGGCCAGACCGCCGGGGGCCAGCACCAGAATCATCGCCGACGGCTCGACCCCGATCATCCCGGCGAACACCGCCATGAACGCCACCGCCAGCGCGAGCAGAAGCGCGGTCGTGCACACCGCCAGTCTGGCCACATCGCCGATCAGACGCAGGCTGGTGCCCGCGAACCGGCACCCCACCGCTGCACCCAGCACCAGTTGAGCCGCGGCGACAGGTGCGGCGGGCGGCTGGACATATGTCAGCGCGGTCAGGTGCGCGATCGCCGACAGGATCATCGGGCCGACGAGCGAAGCCGCCGGTATCCGGCACAGTTTCGCCAGCGGCCAGCCGACAACGGCGCAACCGACCAGGATCGCCCAGTCGAGCCACTCGGCAGGCGGTCCGGGCCGCGGCGGCATGATCGAAGGCACATCCGCTCCCACGACCAGACGGAACCAGAACGGGATGACCAGGATGATCATCAGCACGCGGATGGTGTGGATCAGCGATACCTTCCGCATATCGCCGCCCATTTCCTCGCTGGCCAGCGCCATCTCGCTCAGGCCGCCCGGTGCCGAGGAGAAATAGGCCGTGACGTGATCGAACCCGCCGACCCTGCGCAGGAAGACGTACCCGATCGCGCTGCCTGTGAAGATGAACAGGATCAGCACCAGAAGCGCCATGGCCCACTGCCCCGCCTGACCGATCACTTCGGGACTGAAGGCGCTGCCCAGAAACACGCCCAGTATGCTGACCATAACCGCCCGGAACGTACGGTTCATGAACGGTTTCAGCCCCGCCAACGCGGCAATGGTGACGAAAATCATCGATCCCATCATCCAGGCCAGCGGCATGCTCATCCAGAAGAACAGCGCACCACCCACCGCGCCGATACCCAACGAGACGAGGTGACCGCGCCAGTCCGCCCTATGCAGCGCAAGTCGCCTCAATCGACGTAGCGTCCCAGACGGACAGCGGTCTGACCTGTCGTCAGCCGGCGCGACGGCATGATCATCACGCAATTGTCGTAGGGCGTGCGGACGGGCTGGTCACCGTCCATGCCGATCAGCGTTCCGGCCTCGGCGTAGATATCGAGACTCTGCGGCTGGCCTTCGAAACGGAAGTTCCCGTGCCGGACGGTGATGCGGTCCGTGACCTCGATCGTCCTTGGTCGGGGCCTGTCCGGCATCGGGGACAGCGCGAGCGCCTGCTCCCATGTAACGGTGCCGGTCGCTACCAGAAAGCGGGCGAGGATTTCTTTCGCGTTGATTGCCGCCTGCGGGTCCAGGTGCTGTCCGCACTCGGCCAGCAGGGCAATGCTTTGCTCCGCGGCCGCGCCGAACGCGCCATAGTCGCGCATTCGAAGTCCCGCCGCATGGCCGGGGTCGGCAACCACGATACCGGGAAATCCGATCTGCACGGCCAGTTCGCGTGACCGTTTCAGCGTGCCGGACAGCATCAAAGGTTCACTGTCGGACTGCATCGAATGCAGGTCCAGCAGGATATCCGCCTTCTCCAGAAGCGGACGCAGTTCACGCGCCCGCGCCAGTTCGACCGAGTGCCGCGGGCCATCCAGCACCTGCGGATCCCACACCCGGTTGAAGTCCTCGTCAATGAAACGCGCGCGCACCGGATAGACGGGATCGAAGCTGTCATAGGCCTCGATGTTGCAGAAGCAGCAGGTGATCGCACCTGCTGTCGGCCGGATCGCCGCATCGAAGAAGGCACGCAGCGCATGGGCGCCGCAAAGCTCGTTGCCGTGCACCAGTGCTGTGACCAGAATCTCGGGACCGGGATTGCCGCTTTCGAAGCGATGCGCATACGCAATGCCCGTGTTCCCGTCTGCCAGATCTGACAGGTCTACGGGTCGAAGCAGGGCTGCATCGGGAAGGGACGTCATCATTGATCCGGTCTGGTGTCGGTGGTCGGATTTCTATCACCCTGCTGACGTATGGTCCACGTCAGGGCGTCGCGCGGCAATGCTTTGACGAACTGCCGGTGTCGGCCTGTGTACCAGACCGTGGCTGTACGCCAGAACCTCCAGTTCGGGCAGGACCCGTTGCAGAAGCTCGTTCCGGCGCAGCAGGAAGTCGGGGTTCCTTGGCCGGCCGAAAGCCTCGTTCCCGGTCGCAAAGGTGGTCCAGATCAGGCAGCCACCAGGTGCGAGGCAATCCAGAACCGTCGGGAAAAGCGCCCGCCAAAGATAATTACAGACGATGATCCCGTCGAATCGCTCACCCGGCAACGGCCAGGCCCTGTCTTCCAGATCCGCCTCCAGGATCGTCACATCGTCGTCGTTGCGGAACTGCTGCAATCCGGACACATCGCGATCCACGGCAACCACCTTCAAACCCAGGGTTCGGCAAAGCGCCACATGCCGTCCTTCTCCGGCGGCGATATCGAGGACCCGGCCACCGTCAGGCACGAGATCGATGTGGCGCTTGATCCAGATGTCGGGTGCGTTCATCTGCGGCTTCTCCTTGCGAACGGACGGTCGCTCAACGATATATGTCAGATGGACAGCGCGGATACCAACATGCGGGCACCGGAAAACCCATGATCAGCTTCGATCTGAAATGCGGACAGGAACATGTCTTCGAAGGCTGGTTTTCGTCGAATCAGGACTTTCTGGACCAGAACGAGCGCGGACTGGTGACCTGTCCGATGTGCAATGACGACAAGATCATCAAGGCCCCCATGGCACCCAATGTGGCGTCGAAGGGGGATGCGTCTTCCGCGCCGGAAATATCGCCCGCCCAGATGATGGTCATGCTGAAACAGATGCGCCAGCATGTGGAGAAGAACGCCGAGTACGTCGGTCCGGCCTTCGCCGAGGAAGCCCGCAAGATCCACTATGGCGAAACCGAAGTTCGCGACATCTACGGCGAAAGCACGCCGGATGAAACCGAGGCACTGCGGGACGAAGGCATTGAATTCGCCCAGATCCCCTGGGTTCGCGACGCGGAACACTGAAGGCAATCTGCCGCTGATGCGGGCGCTTGTGCAGAATCGGCACCCACCGCATAGTCGCCGCTGAAAAAACAGAAGTTCCGGGGAGTGGCGCGCGTATGGTTGTCGTCGAACCGACCTTGCACATGTGGCTCGTCTTCGCGGTCGTCGGTATCGCCGTCGTCGCCTATGTCAGCGAGAAGCTGTCGATCGAGTTGGTGTCGCTGCTGGTCGTGGCATCGCTGGCGACGATCTTCCACGTCTTCCCCTACACCCCGATCGAGGGCGTGCCGGAAATCACCTTGCGCAGCCTGCTGGCCGGGCTTGCCGACCCGGCGCTGATCACCGTGCTCTCGCTGATGGTCATCGGCCAGGGCATGATCCGCACCGGCGCGCTGGACGCCCCGATCCGCCAGATGGCGAAACTCAGGCGGTTTCACCCGTTTCTCGCCGTCTTCGCGGGGCTGGTCGTGGTCGGCGTCACCAGTGGCATCCTGAACAACACACCTGTTGTCGTGATCTTCATCCCCATCATGGTCGCGCTGGCCGCACGGCTGCGGCGCAGCGCCAGCAGCCTGATGATCCCGCTCAGCTACGCGGCGATTCTGGGCGGCATGACCACGCTGATCGGGTCGTCGACCAACCTGCTGGTCTCCGCATCGGCCGTGAACGCCGGTGCCGCGCCTCTCGGTTTCTTCGACTTCACGATCACGGGGTCGATCCTGGCCGCCGTCGGTCTGGTCTACGTCATCTTCATCGCGCCCAGGCTGCTGCCCGACCGCGCCTCATACGCCCAAAGCCTGACCGAAGGCGCGGTCGGCAAGCAGTTCATCGCCCAGATCGATGTGCGCGAAGGATCGCCGCTGATCGGTGAAACGGCACGTCTGGGCCTGTTCTCCAGTCTGCCCGGGATCACCGTGCGTCTGATCCAGCGGGGCGAGCGTTCCTTCCTGCCGCCGTTCGAGGATGTGGCCCTGGAACCCGGCGATGAACTGATCGTCGCCGCAACCCGCGCCTCGATCACCGAAGCGATAAGCCGCCTGCCCGCCCTGATCCAGGCCCTGCACACCAGCGACGATCTGCCTGAACCCAGCGAAACCGAGCATTCGATGGATCGCGATTTCATCCTGGCGGAAGTGGTCATCGCACCGGCCAGCCGGATGATCGGCCGCAATCTGGCCCAGATCGTCTTTCACAGCCGCACGCGCTGCACCGTGATCGGCATCCAGCGCCGCAGCCGGATGATCCGGCAGGGCGTACAGGACATCCGCCTTGAAGCGGGCGACGTGCTGCTGCTGCTGGGACACCGGCGCGACGTGCGCCGCCTGCGCGGGCAGCGTGATGTGATCCTGATGGAATGGTCGGCCCACGATCTGCCCGCCGTCGAACTCGCCTGGCGGTCCGTGCTGATTTTCGCCGTAACCGTCACGCTCAGCGCGACGGGCATGTTGCCGATTGTCGTCTCGTCGCTGCTTGGCGCGGGCGCGATGCTGGTGTTCGGATGCCTCAACATCAATCAGGCCGTCCGGTCGCTGGATCGCCGCGTCGCGATGCTGATCTGGGCTGCGCTCGCCATGGGGACCGCCCTGCACGGCACCGGTGGAGCATCCTACATCGCCGCCAGCATGATGGGGGTGATGCAGGGCGCGCCGACCATCGTCATCCTGTCGGTGTTCTTCCTGATGGTCGCGACCTTCACCAACGTGCTGTCGAACAATGCAACCGCCGTGCTGTTCACCCCGATCGGCATGGGACTGGCGCAATCTCTGAACGTGCCGACCGAGGTCTTCATTCTGGCCACGCTGTTCGGGGCCAACTGTTCCTTCGCCACGCCGATGGGATACCAGACGAACCTGCTGGTGATGGGACCCGGCCATTACAAGTTCATCGACTATCTGAAGGCCGGTGTGCCGCTGATCCTGCTGGTCTGGATCACCTACACCATCATCGCGATGGTACGCTACGACCTGTGAGCGCCGGCTCAGGCGCCGGGAACCAGCAGCCCGTCCTTCAGTTCCACGGTACGGTCCATGCGTGCGGCGAGCGCCAGATTGTGGGTCGCCACCAGCACGCCGATGCCTTCCGCCCGGACCAGATCGACCAGATAGTTGAACACATGGTCCGCCGTCTGGGGGTCGAGATTGCCCGTCGGTTCGTCGGCCAGCAGCACGGCGGGCAGATTGGCCACGCCGCGCGCGATGGCAACGCGCTGCTGCTCGCCGCCGGACAGGCGCGCCGGCCGGTGGTCTCCGCGCTCCGACAGCCCCATCGTCTTCAGCAGTTCGCCCGCCCGAACCCGCGCGTCGCGGCGCGACTTGCCGGAGATCATCTGCGGCAGAACGATATTCTCCTCAGCGGAGAATTCGGGCAGCAGGTGATGATACTGATAGACAAAGCCCAGCCTGTCGCGCCGCACGGCGGTGCGGGCATCGTCGTTCATGGCACCGCAGCTTTCGCCCGCGATCCGGACATCCCCGGCGTCGGGCTGTTCCAGCAGGCCTGCGATCTGCAGCAGGGTCGACTTGCCCGCACCCGACGGTCCGACAAGCGCAACGATCTCGCCCGCCGGCACGACCAGTTCGGCCCCCCGCAGCACTTTCAGTTCGCGTTCCCCCTGACGGAACGTGCGGTGCACATCCACCAGTTCCAGGGCGACCTCACTCATAGCGCAGTGCCTCGACCGGATCGAGCCGCGCCGCCCGCCAGGCCGGATAGAGTGTCGCCAGCAGCGAGAGGAACAGCGCCATGATCAGCACCATGACCACCTCGCCAGTCTCCATGCGGGCCGGTATCTGCGACAGGAAGCGAATTTCGGCCGACCAGAGCTCGGTGCCGGTCAGGCTTTCCAGAAACCGCCGGATGGCATCGATGTTCAGGCAGAAGACGACCCCCAGCGCGAAACCGATCAACGTGCCGACGACCCCGATGCTGGCACCCGCAATGAAGAAGATCCGCTGGATCGCACCGCGCGTCGCGCCCATGGTCCGCAGGATCGCGATGTCCCGCCCCTTGTCCTTCACCAGCATGATCAGGCTGGAGATGATGTTGAACGCCGCGACCAGAATGATCAGCGTCAGGATCAGGAACATCACGTTACGTTCCACCTGTAACGCGGTGAAGAAGGATGCGTTCGCCCGCTGCCAGTCAAAGACCTGATACTTGCCCTCGGTCAGACCGTAGACTTCCAGCGCCAGTGCTTCGGCGCGGTCGGCATCCTCGACCACGATCTCCAGTCCCGTGACCCCGTCTCCCGTTCGGAAATAGCCCTGGGCCAGTTGGAGCGGCATGTAGATGTAACTGGAATCATATTCGAACATGCCGATCTCGAAGGTCGCACCGATCCTGTAGGTCGCGATGCGCGGCACGAAGCCCATCACCGTCGTCGCACCCTTCGGACTGATCAGGGTCAGCTTGTCCCCCACCCCCAGCCGGAAACGCTGCGCCATGCGTTCACCGATCAGAATCGTGCCCGGCTGTTCCAGGTTCGCAAGATCCCCGTTCACGATCTTGCCGGCCAGCGCGCGATGGTTGCGGATGTCAGCGATCGAGAGCCCGCGCACCACGGCGCCGCGCGCTTCCTCTCCCGCCGAAGCCATCACCTGGCCCTCAATCAGGGGCGAGGCGTTGATCACTCCGTCAATCCCCATGATACGCTTGGCGAGTGCGTCCTGGCCCTGAATCGGGTCTTCGTAGGCCATGACCGAAATGTGGCCGTTCAGACCCAGGATGCGGTCGAGCAATTCGGTCCTGAACCCGTTCATCACCGCCATGACGATGATCAGCGTCGCCACGCCCAGCGCAATCCCGACCAGCGAAAACCAGGCAATCACGGAAATGAAACCTTCCGCCCGGCGGGCGCGAAGATAGCGGATGGCGATCATCCATTCGAACGGGGAAAACATGCGCTGTGCTACTCGAACCCTACGATCTTGTTGACGGCTGCCTCGGTCGACAGCTCTTCCTTCTCGCCCGTCCGGCGACGCTTGACCTCGATGATGCCGTTCTTGAC
This sequence comes from Minwuia sp., assembly GCF_048263705.1. GTDB lineage: Bacteria > Pseudomonadota > Alphaproteobacteria > Minwuiales > Minwuiaceae > Minwuia. The sequence continues at coordinate 131,703 of NZ_JBLXDV010000003.1, forward strand.
ACCGCGCGGACCGATCACGGCCTGCCAGGGCAGACCGATCAGGTCCATCTTGGCGAATTTCGCGCCCGCGCGCTCATCGGTGTCGTCGATCAGCACGTCCAGACCCGCGCCGGAAAGCTGCGCTTCCAGCGCCTCGCAGGCTGCGTCGCAGTCCGGGTCGCCCGGTTTCAGATTGATGATCCCCGCATTGAAGGGCGCGACCGACTTCGGCCAGATGATGCCGTCATCGTCGTGGCTCGCCTCGATGATGCCACCGACAAGGCGCGACACGCCGATACCATAGCTGCCCATCTGCAATGTCACTTCCTGCCCGTCGGGTCCCGCCACCTTCGCGCCCATGGGTCTGGAATACTTGTCGCCGAAGTGGAAGATGTGCCCGACCTCGATTCCGCGCCGCGTGACCAGATCGGCTTCCGGAACGGGGCATTCGGACGGTACATGCTTGTCATCGGCGGCGGCATAGACGCTCGTCCACTGATCGACGATGGGCTGCAGGTCGTCCGAATAGTCGATCTCGCCCGGCGTCGGCATATCCAGCAGATCCTTGTGACAGAACACCTCGGATTCGCCCGTATCGGCCAGCACGACGAATTCGTGACTGAGGTCGCCGCCGATCGGGCCTGTATCCGCACGCAACGGAATCGCCTTCACGCCCAGACGCTCGAACGTCTTCAGGTAGGCTACGAACATCTTGTTATAAGCTCTTTTGGAACTTTCATAATCCAGATCGAACGAATAGGCGTCCTTCATCAGGAATTCGCGCCCGCGCATGATGCCAAAACGGGGACGGACTTCGTCGCGGAACTTCCACTGGATGTGATAGAGCATGCGCGGCACATCGCGGTACGACCGCGCCGACGCCCGAAAGATCTCGGTGATCTGCTCCTCGTTCGTGGGGCCGTAGAGCATGTCGCGGTCATGCCGGTCGGTGATGCGCAGCATTTCCTTGCCGTAATCGTCATAGCGTCCCGACTCCCGCCACAGGTCTGCCGGCTGGATCGTCGGCATCAGCACTTCCTGCGCCCCGGCTGCATCCTGTTCCTCGCGCACGATCTGCTCGATCTTCTTCAGCACCCTGAAGCCGAGAGGCAGCCAGGAGTAGATGCCCGCGCTGGACTGACGGATCATCCCGGCCCGCAGCATGTAGCGATGCGACGCGATCTGCGCCTCGGATGGCGTTTCCTTCAGGGTCGGCAGGAAAAATTCGGAAAGCCGCATCGGGGCACCGCTCCATGGATTGTCGGGTCAACGTACCCGCTTTGTAGGCAAGGGTCGTGGGCTGCGCAATAGATGTGGAGCCAAGCGCCCCGGCGCGCCGGAGCGCGGCTCAGTCGTCCGCCGTTTCGATCATCGGAACGCCCGCGTCCTCGACCAGATCCGTGGGCAGGGCCTTCTTTGTCTTTGCCCCGAGCAGGCGCAGCGACTCCGCCTGGCTGACCAGATTGCCGCGTCCCGTCGACAGCTTGTTCATCGCCTTGTCGTGCGCCTGGGCGGCATCGTCGATCCCCTTGCGAACGCGCGCCATGTCACCGACAAATCCCTCGAACTTGTCGTAGAGCAGACCGGCCCGGCTGGCGATTTCCTCGGCGTTCTTCTGCTGGCGATCCACCTGCCACAGATGCGAGACCGACCGCAGGATCGTAATCAGCGTGGTCGGCGCGGCAAGGGTGATGTTCTGGTGCAGGGCCGTCGCGGTCAGATCGGGTTCCGCTTCCAGCGCGGCGGCAAACGCCCCCTCGATGGGCACGAACATGATGACGTAGTCGGGTGTCAGGCCGGAAAGGCGCGTGTAATCCTTGCCCGACAGCTGCCGGATGTGGGTCTTCATGGCGGTCACGTGATCGCGCAGGCACGCCATGCGCTCCGCTTCCGAATCGGCATTCGCGTATTTCTCGTAGGCGACCAGGGAAACCTTGGAGTCGATCACCAGCCGCCGGTCTCCGGGCAGATTGACGATCGCGTCGGGCCTCAGACGGCTGCCGTCGTCCAGCGTCTCGCTCTCCTGGGTCGTGAATTCCTCGCCCTGCCGCAGGCCCGAGATCTCCAGAATACGCGTCAGCACCATCTCGCCCCACGCACCACGGACCTGGGAATCGCCTTTCAGCGCGCGCGTCAGGTTGACGGTCTCTTCCGTCATCCGGGTCGAATGCTCGCTGAGATGCCGGATCTGTTCGGCAAGGCGCGCGCGGCCCTCGGCCGCCTGCTTCTGGGCATCGGTCATGCCGATCTGGAACTCGACGATCTTCTGCCGCAACGGGTTCAGCAGACCGTCCAGCTGCTCCCGGTTCTGCTGCTTGAAGGTCTGGCTGTGCTTCGACATGACCTCCTCGGCCAGCAGCCGGAACTCCTTGGTCATGGCCTCGCGCGCGTTGGTCAGTTCCTGAATGCGCTGCGTCGCCGCCTCGGCTTCCCGTTCGCGTCGTTCGACCAGCGTTGCCATCTCGCGCTCGCGCACCGCCAGGGCATCGCGTGCCTCGTCCAGCCGCGCCGCCAGTGCATCGGACCTCTGCCCCTGCGCAGCAAGGTCCGCTTCCAGCCGCCGGACGGCCTCGTCCAGACTGGCCGACCGGTTCTCCGCGTTGCGGCGCGCCTCTTCCGCCTGCGACAGCGCCTGCCGATGCCCGCCCGTCCGGCGCATCGCCAGGTACACGGCAACCGCAACGACACAGCCCGCGATCAGGCCGGTGACGGCAAACTGCCAGATCTGTTCAGAAAATACGTCCAAGCGATTCGCTCCCTGCGCTGCGCGGGAGCATACAACATTGGCGAACGGACTGGGAACGTGCTATCGGAACATCATGAGCGAAGACGGCTACATGATCGCGCGGGTGATCTTCCTGCTGTGCCTGCTGGTACTGATCGCGCCCGCATTCATCAGCATGCGCGTGAATCTGAAGACCACGCTGCGGTACGCCGCGCTCTGGATCGGTATCGTCGCGGGGGCCGTCCTGATCTACCCGCTCTGGAAGGGGTAGAATGTTCGCTCCGGTCGCGTGCCGTTCTGGAAGACCGGCGTCAGGCTGACTGCGTCTTGGCGGAGTCTGCGGTCCGGCGCTCCTGCTGGAACCTGACCTCGACCTCGCGTGCAGCCCGGAAAGCGGGCTTCAGCCGCTCGGCCAGTGTCACCCGCCCCTGCTCCAGCGCCTGTTCGACGGCAGCCGCGATCTTGTCGGTCAGGCGGCGCATGTAGGGTTCTTTCTGCGCCAGCTTGCGGATACAGCGGCGCACCCGCAGCCTGGAAATGATCTCGGGCACATTGCCCTCGTCCAGCACGTCGATCATCAGGGTGGTCGCGATGTTTTCCGCTTCGGGGCCGTAGCGCCGGACCATGTCCTCGGCTTCCCAGCGTTCGGCATCCGAGAAATCGTCGAGATCCGACGGTTTCACTTCCACGACATCTTCCATGATTCATCCCTTCTCACGCCTTCGGGCAGAGTTGAGCATCAGGAAGTGAAAATGTCGTAAACTTAAGTCAATTCGCCTCGATCTCGGCCTGAATCGCCTTTTCGATGATCCGGCTGGCCTCTTCCGCTTCGGCCCAGCGGTGCACCTTCACCCACTTGGTCGGCTCCAGATCCTTGTAATGCTCGAAGAAGTGCGAAATCTGGTCCAGTAGGATCTTCGGCAACGTGCGATAGGACGAAACGCCCGAGTAATAGGGATGCAGATCGTCGACCGGCACGGTCAGCAGCTTCTCGTCCATGCCGGCTTCATCTTCCAGTATCAGCACGCCCACCGGCCTTGCCCTGACCACCGCGCCGGGAATCACCGGCGTCTGTCCGGCCACCAGCACGTCCAGCGGGTCGCCGTCGTCCGCCAGCGTGTGCGGAATGAAGCCGTAATTGCAGGGATAGAACATGGCCGTGTGCAGGAACCGGTCGACGAACAGGGCCCCTGACGCCTTGTCGACCTCGTATTTGACGGGCAGACCGCCGATCGGGATCTCGATGATGACGTTCACATCCCAGGGCGGGTTCTTGCCCACCGAAATCTTGTCGAGGTTCACCGGCCCTGCTCCCTTCGGAAACGGAAGGGGCTGCCGCAGCAGCCCCGAAGATCGTCACCTGTTCTGACGGTTTTCGATCAGATCATCAACCACTGCCGGGTCGGCAAGGGTCGATGTGTCCCCCAGACTGCCGAAATCATCCTCGGCGATCTTGCGCAGAATGCGGCGCATGATCTTGCCCGACCGGGTCTTCGGCAGGCCCGGTGCCCACTGGATCAGGTCCGGAGATGCGATGGGCCCGATCTCCTTGCGGACCCAGGTCACCAGTTCCTTCTTCAGCTCATCGGAGGGTTCCTCTCCGGCCATAAGCGTGACATAGGCATAGATGCCCTGCCCCTTGATGTCGTGCGGATAGCCGACAACGGCCGCTTCGGACACCTTGTCGTGGGCGACCAGGGCGCTCTCGACCTCGGCCGTGCCCATGCGGTGTCCGGAGACATTGATCACGTCATCGACGCGGCCCGTGATCCAGAAATACCCATCCGCATCCCGCCGCGCGCCGTCGCCGGTGAAATACCGGCCCGGATAGGTCGAGAAATAGGTCTGGATGAAGCGTTCGTGGTCGCCATAGACCGTGCGCATCTGCCCCGGCCAGCTTTCGGTGATGCACAGGTTGCCGCTGGTCGCGCCGTCCAGTTCCTTGCCCTGTTCGTCGACCAGGATCGGCTTGATGCCGAAGAACGGACGCGTCGCCGATCCGGGTTTCAGCGCCGTCGCGCCCGGCAGCGGCGTGATCAGGATGCCGCCGGTCTCGGTCTGCCACCACGTATCGACGATCGGACAGCGGCTTTCACCAACCACCTTGTAGTACCAGTTCCAGGCTTCGGGATTGATCGGTTCGCCCACCGAACCCAGAATGCGCAGGGATTTCCGGCTGGTCGATTTCACCGGCGCGTCGCCTGCCCCCATCAGCGCACGGATCGCCGTCGGCGCGGTGTAGAAGATGCTGACATCGTGCTTGTCGCACACCTGCCAGAAACGCGAGTTGTCGGGGTAGTTCGGCACGCCCTCGAACATCAGGGTCGTCGCGCCGTTGGCCAGCGGCCCATAGACGATATAGCTGTGGCCGGTGACCCAGCCGACGTCGGCGGTGCACCAGTAGATCTCACCATCCTGATAGTCGAAGACATACTTGTGGGTCATCGAGGCATAGACGATGTAGCCGCCCGAGGTATGCAGCACACCCTTCGGCTTTCCGGTCGACCCCGACGTGTAGAGAATGAAAAGCGGATCCTCGGCGCTCATCTCCTCGGGCGGGCATTCCGCCGACGCTTCGGCCATCAGATCGTGGTACCAGTGATCGCGACCGTCCTTCATGTCGATGTCGCCGCCCGTGCGCTTCACCACGATGCAGGTCGTGCAGTCCGGACATTCCGCCAGCGCTTCATCGGTGTTGGCCTTCAGCGGAATCTTGCGCCCGCCCCGGATACCTTCATCGGCCGTGATGATGCAGTTCGAGGCGCAGTCCTGAATCCGCCCGGCCAGCGCATCCGGCGAAAAACCGCCGAAGACGATGGAATGCACCGCACCGATGCGCGCGCAGGCCAGCATCGCCACCGCAGCCTCGGGCACCATCGGCATGTAGATCGTGACGCGGTCGCCCTTCGCGATACCCCGGTCTTTCAGGGCATTCGAGAACTTGCAGACCTCCTCGTGAAGTTCCCGATAGGTGATCTTCCTGTCATCGGCAGGGTCATCGCCTTCCCAGATGATCGCAACCTGATCGCCACGGGTCTCGAGGTGGCGGTCCAGGCAGTTCGCGGACACGTTCAGCGTGCCGTCGGCATACCATTTGATGTGCAGGTCGGACTGGTCATAGGAGACGTCCTTCACCTGCGAGAACGGCTTGATCCAGTCGATCTTCCGCCCCTGCTCGGCCCAGAAGCCTTCCGGGTCGGAAATCGACTTCTCGTACATGGCCAGATAGCCGTCGTTGTCGATCAGGGCATTTGCGGCGATCTCCGCCGGAACCTGATAGATGTCTTCGTCGCTCATGTGTGCCTCCCCGTAATGGCGCGGTCAGTTGCCGGTGCCCGCGCGTTCCCGCCGCAGAAAATCGATCGCCGCCTGCCGCGAGCGAAACATGCCGTCATCGCCGGACTGACCCCCGGATTGTTCGCGCAGTTCGTTCCGGCTGTCCACCGGCACGGCATACCGCACCGTGCCCAGAGAGTAAGCCAGATTGGTCTTCTTGCCACGATGCGAGAAAGCGACCCAGGCCGCCGGGTCGATGGTGCAGTTCCTGAAGTTCACCATCAGATACCACTGCCGGCCCGTCGCGTGCAGGATGTCGTCGATCACGTCATGAAAGGCGTCGATGGCGTCCGCCCCCTCGAAACTGAGATCGCTGAAGTCGAGTTCCGCGATCCGGTCGGCTTCAAGGAAGGAGACACGGGCCGCCAGCGCCCCGCGGTCAGGTCCCGCAGAAACGCGGTCGGAAGGTGTCGCGCCGGCCGCCCGCTTGACGAAATCCGGATTGTTCTCGATCAGGCGGTCGATGCTCTCTCCCAGGCGATCGCAGTCATCCAGCGCAAGTTCCAGAAACCGGCGCCGCACGGTATCGGGCAGATCGTCCGAGTCGTGCAGCATCTCCAGCACCCCGCGGATCATCGTGAGCGGCGAAACGAAATCGTCTTCAACATCGTCACCCGCTCTGTCGCGGCGGCTGGCCATCGTCAGATCGCCAGATATTCCTGACGCAGATCGGCGTTCTCGAGCACTTCCTGAGCGGTTCCCTGGAAGACGACCTGCCCCATGTCCAGAATGATTGCACGATCCGCGAGTTGCAGCGCGGCAATGGCATTCTGTTCGACGATGATGGTGGTGATCCCAAGCCCCTTGATCTCGGCCACGATCCGCTCGATCTCCTGAACGATGACAGGGGCCAGGCCCTCATAGGGTTCGTCCAGCAGAAGCAGCTTCACGTCACGGGCCAGCGCGCGCGCAACGGCCAGCATCTGCTGTTCACCGCCGGAGAGGGTCACGCCCTCCTGCTTGCGGCGCTCCGCCAGGCGCGGAAAGTGACGGTAGATCCGATCCAGCGACCAGCCGACGGGCTCGGCGATCTGTGCCAGTTTCAGGTTCTCCTCGACCGTCAGCCCCTGGATGATGCGGCGATCCTCAGGCACCATTCCGACGCCGAGACGCGCTGCCTCATGGGACTTCATGGTGTGCAGCGGCTGGTGGTCCAGCCAGATCTCGCCGCCCTTCAGTTGCGGGTCGTCCATCCGGGCGATGGTGCGCAGCGTGGACGTCTTGCCCGCTCCGTTGCGTCCCAGCAGCGCCAGGATTTCGCCTTCCCGGACATCGAAGCTGACCTTCTGGACGATATAGCTCTCGCCGTAATAGGCCTCCAGATCCCAGCAGGAGAAGAAGGCGGGATCGGAGCCCGTGTTGCGCGTCGGTTCCTTCGCGGGGCGATAGGTCATGCTCATAGGTGCGATCCCCCCAGATAGGCTTCCTGAACCTTCGGGTTGCCCTTGATGTCCGCCGGCTTGCCGCCCGCGATCGGCGTCCCCTGCGCCAGCACGGTGATGTAGTCCGCCAGCGAGAAGACGACGTGCATGTCGTGCTCGATCACCACCTTGGTGATGTTCGTCCCCACCCGCTGCAGCAGGTCGACCGTATTGTTGGTGTCCGCGCGGGACATGCCGGCCGTGGGTTCATCCAGCAGCAGAAGCTTCGGATCCTGAACCAGACACATGGCCATCTCCAGACGCCGCTTGTCGCCGCGGGACATGGAAGAAACCAGACCGTCCTTCTCCTCGATCAGACCGACCTCGGAGAGCACGCTCTCGGCCTTGTCGCGGATCTCGCCGCGGCTGGCGACCGACTGCCAGGCATTGATCCGGAAGGCCCCGTCATACTTCGCGAAGGCCGGGATCATGACGTTTTCCAGGATCGTCAGTTCGGTGAAAATCTCCGGTGTCTGGAAGACCCGCGCCACGCCGGCCTGATTGATCTGGTGCGGCTTGATACCCAGCAGCGACCTGCCGTCGAACATCACGCTGCCGGTATCGGGGATCAGACGGCCGACGAAGCAGTTCAGCAAGGTGGATTTGCCGGCACCGTTGGGGCCGATGATGGCGTGCACCGTGCCTTCCTCGACCGACAGGTTGACCTCGTTGAGTGCCTTCAGGCCGCCGAACGCCTTGTTGACGTTGCTGACTTCAAGAATGCCCATGCCCGCCCCCTACTCTGCCGCCTGCGGGGCGGGACGGGCCGCACCCTCATCGTCATCGTCCGGCTTGCCGCCGAACAGGCCCCGGATGCGCCTGAAACCTTCCATCAGACCGCCCGGCAGAAAGATCACGATCACCATGAAGAGCGCGCCAAGGGTCAGGTGCCAGCCTTCGCCGACAAACATCGACGAGACTGACACCATCGCCTCCTGCAGGCTTCCGGGGAGGAAGCTGTAAAGATCGGAAAGAATGCCCTTGTTGAAGGCCGAGAAGATGTTCTCGAAATACTTGATCACGCCCGCGCCGATCACCGGACCGAGCAGCGTGCCCGCACCGCCGAGGATGGTCATCAGCACGACCTCGCCGGACGCCGTCCACTGCATCCGCTCGGCGCCGGCCAGAGGATCGGTCACGGCCATCAGCCCCCCGGCCAGACCGGCGTACATGCCCGAAATGACGAAGGCCGTCAGCGCATAGGGCCGCGTGTTCAGGCCGGTGTAGTTCATCCGGTTCTGGTTCGTCTTGATCGCCCGCAGCATCATGCCGAAGGGCGAACGGAAGATGCGCATCGAGATGTAGAAGCAGATGATCAGCATCACCGCACAGAAGTAGAAGCCCGGGTAGCCGGTCATGTCGATCCCGAACAGGTCCGACGACGGCAGCACCGCGCCATAGTCGCGGCCGAAGGCGACATCTAGCACGCGCGGATCGGCCTGGCGCAGCTGCAGTCCGGTCTCGCCGTTGGTGATCGGCGTCAGCACCGAATAGGCCAGATTGTAGGACATCTGCGCGAACGCCAGCGTCAGGATGGAGAAATAGATCCCCGTCCGGCGCAGCGAAATGAAGCCGATCAGCGCCGAGAAGGCACCGGCGACCAGCACCGCCAGAATGATGGCCGGGATGGGGTTCATGCTGAACAGCTTGAACGTCCAGACCGCCGTGTAGGAACCGACCCCCAGGAACGCGGCGTGACCGAACGACAGATAGCCGGTCAGGCCGAACAGGATGTTGAAGCCCATCGCGAAGATGCCGAAGATCGCGAACTTCTGCAGCAGGTCCGGATAGCCCGCGCCGACGGGCTGCAGGATGATCGGCCCGGCAAGCACCGCGACCGTGAAGCAGAGCAGCAGGATCGCGTCGCCGCGCGTCATGTCAAAGAGAGATCTCATGGCTCAGCTCTCCATGACGCCCTTGCGACCCATCAGCCCGCGCGGACGCACGAGAAGGATCACAACGGCAATGAGATAGATGATGATCTGGTCGATGCCCGGCAGGATGTCCTTCACCTCGTTCATTGAGGCGAAACTCTGCAGGATGCCGAGCAGGAAACCCGCCAGCACCGCGCCGGTCAGCGATCCCATGCCGCCGACGACGACCACGACGAAGCTGAGCACGAGGAAATCCATGCCCATGTGATAGTCGGGGCTGAGGATCGGCGTGTACATGGCCCCCGCCAGACCCGCCACGACCGCGGCCATGCCGAAGACGATCGTGAAGCGCCGGTCGATATCGATCCCCAGCAGGCCAACCGTCTCGCGGTCCGCCATGCCGGCGCGCACAACCATGCCGAAGGTCGTGAACTGCAGGAATGCGAACACCGCACCGATGACGCCGAGCGAGAACAGGAAATAGACCAGCCGCCAGGTCGGATAGACTACATTGCCAGGATCGAAGCCGATGGTCGCGCCGAAGTCGAGCATCCCCTGGGCCGCGTCCGGCGCGGGCTGCGGGATCGGATTCGCACCGAACTGGGACTTCACGATCTCCTGCAGCACGATGGCGAGGCCGAAGGTGACCAGGATCTGTTCGGCGTGCGGGCGCTTGTAGAAATAGCGGACGAGGCCGCGTTCCATCGCGATGCCGATCAGCAGCATGACGGGAATGGCGATCAGGATCGAGACGGGTACCGAATAGTCGAGCATCCAGAGGCCGAAATCACCGAACCAGTCTTCGACATAGGAGGTCCGGATTTCAACCGGCGATCCCCAGGCCGTCTTCTCGGTCGGATGCAGGGCGACCTTTTCCAGCCCCAGCACCGCCTTGACCGTCACGGCGCAGAAGGCACCGAGCATGAACAGCGCGCCATGCGCGAAGTTGACGACACCCAGGGTGCCGAAAATGACCGTCAGACCCAGCGCGATCAGCGCATATGCGCCGCCCTTGTCGAGGCCGTTCAGCAGCTGAAGGAAAAAGACATCCATCGGTCACGTTCCCGTGGAGAAAACAGGGTGAGTGGCCGCCCCCGACAGACAGGTCGGAGGCGGCACCCAAGCAGGTCGTGTCGTGTCGCGATCAGCCGCCGTCGTTGTACGGACCAAGCTCACCACCCAGCAGCGATGCCGGATATTCGACCTGCGCGCGCGGAGTGACTTCGACGACTTCCAGGACGTCGAACTTGGACGACGGGTTTTCCTTGCCCTTCACGACCAGGACATCCTTGAAGCACTGATGGTCCTCGGCGCGGTATTCGGTCGGCCCGTTGCCCAGACCGTCGAACTTGAAGCCTTCCAGTGCCTTGCCGACGCCTGACGGCCGGAACGTGCCCGCCCGCTGCGCGGCGTCCGCATACAGCAGCGCCTGACAGTAGGTCGTGTGCGCGGCCTGTGACGGCGGAAAGCCGTACTTCTGGCCGAAGGACTTCACGAAGGCCTGCGAACCTTCGTCCTGCAGCGACCAGTGCCAGTTCGTCGAACCGAAGATGCCCTTCACGTTCTCGCCCGCGCCCTGCGCCATCAGACGCGAGTACAGCGGCACCACGATGGCGAAGTCCTTGCCGTTGACCTGCTTGTCGCGCAGGCCGAACTGCACGGCCTGGGTCAGCGAGTTCACCATGTCGCGGCCATAGTGGTTCAGCACCAGCACGTCGGCGCCGGAATTCAGGACCGGCGTGATGTACTGCGAGAAGTCACCGGCTCCGAGCGGCGTACGGACCGCATCCGCCGTCTTCCAGCCCAGCTGTTCGGTGTACTTCTTGATCGAGCCTTCCTGCGACCAGCCCCATGTGTAGTCGGCGGTCAGGTGATAGGCGACGCGGTCGGTGCCGAAATTGTTCTTCAGCACCGGGGCCAGCGCAGCGCCGGTCATCTCGGTATTGAAGAAGTGGCGGAAGCCGTTGGCGCGCTTGTCCTTGCCCGTCGTGTCATTCGAATGGGTCAGGCCCGCCATGAAGATCACGCCGGCATCCTGGCAAAGCCCCTGCACGGCGATGGCCACACCCGACGAGGAACCGCCGGTGATCATGATCGCGCCGTCCTTCTCGATCATCCGCTTGGCGGATGCGCGGGCGGCGTCGGACTTGGTCTGGGTGTCACCAGTGACATAGACGACCTTCTTGCCGTTGATGCCATTGCCCTTCAGCTCCTTCGACGAGAAGGTGTTGAGCATGCCGCCGTCGCCTTCGCCGTTGATATGCTCGACCGCCAGCTGATAGGCGCGCAGTTCGTCGGCACCCTCGTCGGCATAGGCACCCGACTGCGGGACGTTGAACCCGAAGGTCACCGTGCTGCCGGTCGGCTCGTTGGTGTAGCCCGCCGCCCAGGCGTTGCTGGTGATGATGGTGGGCATGGCGATCCCCGCGCCGAGGGCCGTACCGGCCTTCAGCAGCGAACGCCGCGACATTCTTGAATCAGTGATCTTCATGGATTGCCTCCCGTAGGGATCGTCGTTGATTTTGAAATCGACTTTTTTCCGGCTGGATGCGGTCACCCCGCCAGATCGCGATCATCGTTAGCGAAGATGTCAATTTTTTCAACCAAGCCCCGGAAAACTGCTATTCTTATGTAAATTTCTGCCTCATGATCGAGCGTGATCTGTAAATAATTTACACTTCATTGAGCTTTGGAGCGCGTCATTGTCAGTTGCAGGCCCCATCGGGATCCGGATCAGGCAGCGTCGCAAGGCGCTGGGCATCACCCAGTCGGCGCTGGCGCAGGATGCGGGCATCTCCGCGTCCTATCTGAACCTGATCGAGGCCGACAAGCGCGCGATCGGCGGCACCCTGCTGCGCAGGATCGCCGAGCGACTGGATGTCAGCGTCGACACACTTGCCGGCACCGAGGAACGCCGCCTGATCGAACGCCTGTCGGAAGTGGCAGCGACACCGAACATCCAGGCCTACGGCATCGAACCGGAGACCGCGAACAGCCTGGTCAGCCGCCATCCCGACTGGGCGCGCGCGATGCTGGGGCTCTGGCGCAGCTATCGCGACGGTGAACAGTACATCGCAGCCCTGACCGACCGCATCGATCAGGATCCAACGCTTTCCGAAGCGGTCCATCACATCCTGAACAATGCGACGGCGATCCGTTCGACATCGGAAGTCCTGGATACCGTGGATGATCTGACAGGCGACGAACGCAGCCGCTTCGTCGACATCATCCTGTCCAACAGCGGCGAGCTCTCACGGCAGGCCGAGCTGCTGATCCACCTGTTCGAGAGCGGCAGCGTCGAGCGCGGCTCACGCACACCGGCCGAGGACGTCGACGATCTGTACATCCAGAACCGCGCCTGGTTCCCCGAGGTCGAGCAGGCGGCCGAGGATCTGCGCCGCCTGCTCGCCACGCGCTCGGCCAGCGACGAGGAAGCGCTCTCGGATCTGCTGCAACAGAGGTTCGGCATCGGCATCCACACGGTTCTGCCGGGAACGGTGGATGAAACCGGGTTCAGGAACGCCGCCCGTTTCGACGCCTCGGAACGGCACCTGCAACTGCTGAGCACCGCACCACCGGCGACCCGTCGCTTTCAGATGGCACGAATCGCGGTGGAACTGGCCCTGCCCGACTGTGTCGAGGAGATCCTGACCTCGGATGTCCTGACCACCGACGAGGCGCGCTCCCGGGCGCGCTCGGCCCTCAGGTCATCCGTCGCCGCGGCGCTTCTTCTGCCCTATGACATGTTCCTTGAGGACGCCGTCACCACCCGATACGACATCGAGGCGCTGGCACAACGATATGGTGCCAGCCTGGAGCAGGTCTGCGTCCGCCTGATCACCTTGAAGAAACCCGGCGCGGAAGGCATTCCGTTCGGCCTGATGCGCACCGATCCGGCGGGCTTCATCAGCAAGCGCTATCCCCTGCCCGGCCTTCCGCTCCCGCGCGGCGGCAGCGGTTGCCCGCTCTGGCCGCTCTATGGTGCGTTCCAGACACCCGAGCGTACGGTGCGCCAGCTGGCCGAATTTCCGAACGGCGCACGGTTCCTGTTCATTGCCCGCACCGTGCGGCACGAGCCCGCCGCATTCCACGCCGCGCCCTTCCTGAACAGCATCATGCTGGCCTGCGATGTCGCCTATGCGGATCGGACGGTCTACGCCGACGGCATGGACCTGGGCGCACGCCTCACGGCGACCAAGGTCGGTCCGGCGTGCAGGCTCTGCCCCAGGCAGGACTGCCAACACCGCGGCGAGCCCTCTGCGTTGACGAAACGAAATGTTTGGATGACGCCCTGAAAAGGCATGTATAGAATTCGGGCAACAATGATCCGGCAGACAAGAGCAACAATGCGCCGGGCTTCTGGGAGGATACCGGTTTGGCGACGAACGTCCTTATCGCCGAAGACGAGCCGCATCTGGTTGAACTGCTGAAGTTCATCCTGGAACGCGAAGGGTTTCACGCGGACGCCGTTTTCGATGGTGAGGCCGCGGTCGATACGCTGCGCCGCGACATCCCCGATGTGATGATCCTGGACCTGATGCTGCCCAAGCTGGACGGATATGAAGTCCTGAAGACCGTCCGCAATGACGACCGCCTTGCCAAGCTGCCGGTCCTGATGCTGACCGCCAAGGGCCAGGACAAGGACCGGAAGGTTGCCGAGGATCTCGGCGTGAACGCGTTCATCACCAAGCCCTTCTCGAACCGCGAGGTGGTGGATTGTGTCGTCGGACTGGCGGGCCAATAGTGCGAACCCGTGTTTGATGGAAGCCTCAGACACGGGTCAGGGACTGGCCGGCCCGGGCGAGTCGCGTTTCAGGAAATGATTGAAGCGCAGTCATTTCCTGAAACACCATAGGCCACCCCGTGAATCGCCAGAAACTGCGTGATGCGGCCCTGCTGCTGCCGCTGATCGGGCTTTTCCTGCTGATGCCCCCGTTTGTCGGCCTGTTGAGCGGACCGGCCAGGCTCGCAGGCGTGCCGGCAATCGTCGTCTACATCTTCGCCGTATGGGCCATGCTGATCGCCCTCGGCTTCCTGCTCTCGCGCAGGCTTTCCACCGGCGGAGAGGCCGCGTCGACGGAGCCACCCCCGGCAGAGCCGTCAGATGCTGACACCTGACATCGTCATCACCATCGCGATCGGCTATGTGGGGCTGCTGTTCCTGCTGGCCTTCGCAAGCGACCGCTGGGCGCGCAGGGGTCAGGGCTGGATCGGCAACTCGCCGGTCATCTACACGCTGTCCATCTCGGTCTATTGCACATCCTGGACATTCTACGGCGCGGTCGGTTCGGCGGCGCGCGGCGGACTGGACTTCGCGACCATCTATCTGGGGCCGACGCTGGTCTTCCTGGGCTGGTTCTATCTGCTGCGCAAACTTGTCCGGATCGGGCACGAACATCGCATCTCCTCCATCGCCGATCTGATTTCCTCCCGGTACGGCAAGTCGAACACGCTGGCCGTTCTGGTCACCCTGATCGCCGTGATCGGCACAACCCCCTACATCGCCCTGCAGCTGAAGGCCGTCACGTCCAGCTTCGAGGTGCTCAGCGCGCCGGCCAGCACCGGTTTCGTTCCAGCCGCTTCCTCCGGCGGCTTCTTCGACGGCGCGTTCCTGGTTGCCGCCGGCATGGCCGTGTTCACGATCCTGTTCGGCACCCGCAACCTGGAAGCGAACGAGCAGCATCCGGGCGTTGTCGCCGCCATCGCGTTCGAGGCGCTGATCAAGCTGATGGCGCTGGTCATGGTCGGCCTGTTCGTGGTGATCTCCATCGGCGGCGTGGAACAGCTTTTCGACAACGCCGCCGCCGAACGCCTGCTGCAGCGGGAGAACATGTTCGAGGGCCGCTGGATCGCGCTGACCGTGCTGTCGGCCACCGCCGTCCTGTGCCTGCCGCGTCAGTTTCAGGTCACCGTCGTCGAGAATTCGGACGAGCGACACCTGCGCACCGCGGGCTGGCTGTTTCCGGCCTATCTGTTCCTGATCAGCCTGTTCGTCCTGCCGATCGCGCTGGGCGGCCTGACCACGCTTCCCGCCGGGTCCGATCCCGACATGTTCGTGCTGACGCTGCCCCTGGCCGCCGATCAGGAAATGCTGGCGCTGTTCGTCTTCATCGGCGGTTTTTCCTCGGCGACCTCGATGGTGATCGTCGCCTGCATCGCCCTGTCGATCATGATCTCCAATCACATCGTCATGCCGATCGTGCTGCGGATGCAGTCGATGGGCGTGCGCCGGCAGGGCGACCTGAAGACGCTGGTGCTGAACAGCCGCCGCTTCAGCATCATCTTCGTGCTGTTCATGGGCCTGATGTACTACCGCTTCAGCGCGCAGACCGAGGCGCTGGCGTCGATGGGACTGATCGCGTTCGCCGCCGTGGCGCAGTTCCTGCCGCCAATGCTGGCCGGGCTGTACTGGCGGCAGGCCACCGCGCTGGGCGCCAAGATCGGCCTGCTTGGCGGCTCGGCCTTCTGGGCCTACACGCTGCTGCTGCCCAGCCTTGCAGCGCCCGGCAACTGGGTCGCCGATCTGGTCGCGAACGGCCTGTTCGAGATCGCCTGGCTGCGCCCGCAGGCCCTGTTCGGGATGACCGGCATGGACCCGCTGGTTCACGCGATCGTCTGGAGCCTGTCCGCCAACACCCTGCTGCTCGCGCTCGGCTCGCTGTTCAGCGAAGCCAAGCCACTGGAGCGCTTGCAGAGCACATTGTTTGTCGATGTCTTCCGCAATCCGGCCGGGCGGCAGTCCAGTGCGCTCGTCAGAACAGCCGCCATCGACGACCTGCGCGTGCTCTCCAGCCGTATTCTGGGGCGAGCCACCGCCAACCGCCTGTTCGACGAGTACGCCGCCCTGCAGGGGCGCGAGCGCGGCAATCCGATTCCCGATGCCGCACTGATCGCCAGTCTGGAACGCGAGATCGGCGGCAGTGTCGGTGCGGCCTCGGCGCGGGTCATGATCTCGGAAGTGGTTTCCGGCGAAAGCATCAGCCTCGACCAGATCATCCGCATGGTCGACGAGACACAACAGATCATCGAGTACAGCCAGGCTCTGGAGGCGAACTCGCGCACGCTGGAACGCACGGCGCGGCAGTTGAGTCAGGCCAACGAACGGCTGATGCGGCTGGACACGGAGAAGGACGATTTCCTCAGCCAGGTAAGCCACGAACTGCGGACGCCGATGACATCCATCCGGTCGTTCTCGGAACTGCTGCTGAACGGTGTCGATCTGCCGGACGCACAGGTTCAGCGTTTCGTACGCATCATCCACGACGAGAGCATTCGCCTGACCGGACTGCTGAACGAAATCCTCGATCTCAGCCATCTGGAGAGCGGCGAGATCCAGTGGAAATCCGAACCGCTCTCCCCCGAGACCGCCGTCCAGGTGGCCGTCTCGTCATGTGAGGGGCTGGCGGCGGAATCAGGCGTCCGGATCGAGCAGGTCTCGGCCGATGAAGGGCATATCGTGCTCGGCGACCGCGACCGGATCACCCAGGTCGTGATCAACCTCGTTTCCAACGCGATCAAATACAACGACAGCCCGTCACCCTGGGTCCGGGTCAGCCGCTATGTGGAGGACGGCCATTTCATCATCGATGTCGCCGACAATGGCCCGGGCGTCGCCGACGTCGAGGAAGGGCATCTGTTCTCGAAGTTCTCCCGCGGCTGGCGTCAGATCGAGAAGGGCCGTTCGGGCACGGGGCTCGGCCTCGCCATCAGCGCCGAGATCGCCCGAAAGCTGGGCGGTCGGCTCGAACTCGTGCGTGGTGGCACTGAAGGCAGTTGCTTCCGCTTCGCGATCCCGTTGAGCGAGGACGGCCCGCAGGCGGACACCGCCGCGTCATAGATGGCTGCCACCTGTCCGGGCCGGTCCCCCGTCGCTTCGGCTCAGTCCGCATCCCAGGCCAGCGGCAGACCCGTCAGACCGCGCAATGTGAAGGTCGGCTTGAATTCCGCATCGCCTTCAAAGCCAAGACGCAGGTTCGGCAAGCGCTCCAGCAAGCAGCGGATCGCCACTTCTGCCTCGACCCGCGCCAGTTGCGCACCGAGGCAGAAATGGATCCCGCCACCAAAGGACATCGGGCGCACATTCACCCGGTCCACCGCGAATTCATCCGGATCATCGAACTGTTCGGGATCGCGGTTCGCCGCACCCAGCAGGCAGATCACATGTTCGCCCGCACCGATGGTCACGTCGCCCACCTGCACGTCTTCAAAAGCCGCGCGGCCCGTCATCTGGACCGAGGAATCGAAGCGCAGCATCTCCTCGACGGCACCGGGGATCAGGTCCGGATTGTCGCGCAGTTTCTCGTACTGACCCGGCGTCGACAGCAGCGCCAGCATGCCGTTGCCCAGCAGGTTAACCGTCGTCTCGTGACCGGCACCAAACAGCAGGATCATGTTGCCGACCAGCTCGTCCTCGCTCAGACGGTCGCCAGCCTCCTCAGCCTGCACCAGCACGGTCGTGAGATCGTCCTGCGGTTCGGCGCGACGGGCCGCGAACAGTTCCTTGAAATAGGCTTCCTGCTCCAGGAATCCCTCATTGGTTGCGGCCAGTTCTTCCTCGGTCATCGGGGTCGGATCGATCAGGCGGCCCGAGACCTTGCCCCCCACCTCGAAGCGCGCTCGGTCTTCGGGCGGAATACCCAGCATGTCGCAGATGACATTGACGGGTAGCGGATAGGCGAATTCGCGGATGAACTCCATGCCGCCCCGGTCCGAGACCGTGTCGAGCAACTCATCCACCAGCGCCTGAATTTGCGGACGCAGCCCTTCGATCCGCCGGGCCGTGAACGCCTTCGACACCAGACCGCGCAGCCGTGTGTGATCCGGCGGGTCCTGCGTCAGCATCCAGTGACGCATCGATCGGTAGGCGGCGTTCTGGAAGATCTCCTCGCCATAGCGTTGCAGGGTGCGCGCCTCGAACCCCTTCCCGAAGCGCCTGTCCTTCAGGATCATCGCAACGTCGTCGTAGCGGGTCGCGACCCAGAAACCCAATGGCGTCTTCATGGTGGGCTGGCTGGCCCGCAGCATGTGGAAAGACGGATAGGGATTGCGGACGAATTCCGGCGAGAACGGGTTGAACATCGCTTCGGTGTTCGGCGGAGACTGGTCGTTCATGGATTTCCTCCCGACGGAAATGACCGCTGTTCAGTTATTGCCGCAACCCTAATGCATCGCGACGATCCCCGGCAAGCGCGCCATGTCATCGAAGACGATTTCCGCGCCCGCATTCAGCAGCATCACCGAGTCACGCTGCAGGTCGCGATGCCCCCCGCCGCAGAAGCCCAGCGCCCGCATACCCGCCGCCACAGCACCCTGCACCCCGTAGGGACTGTCCTCGATCACCACGCACCGGGCCGGATCAATGCCCATGGCCTCGGCTGCATACAGGAACAGGTCCGGCGCAGGCTTGCCGTTCTTCACCTCGGTCGCCGAATTCAGCCGTCCCTCGAACAGATCGAGCAGACCGGTCCGGCCCAGGGTCAGTTTCATCTTTTCGACCTCGCCGGAGGAGGCCACGCAGGTGGCAAGCCCCATCCTCGTCACTGCTTCCCGCACGCCGGGGATGGCTTTCACCTCCACGGCCAGCACTTCGGCCGTGATCCGTCGGATGTCAGGGATGAAACTGTCCGGCAGCCCTACGCCGTACTTCTCCAGCGCGATCCGGGCGCAGGTCTTCAGCGACAGGCCGACGAACTCTTCCATGACCTGCTCGGTGGTCAGGTTCAGACCATGCGCCTGCAGATAGCGCGCGAACTCACGATTGGCGGGCAGTTCGCTGTCGACCAGCACCCCGTCACAATCGAATATCACCAGTTCGGTTTCAGCCGTCACGCGTCCAGTATCCTTCGTGTTCAAACCACGCGATGGCATCGCGCAGCATGTCCTCAAGCGGCCATTCGGGAAGATCCAGGGCCGCCGCCGGGTTCCCGGGCACGGGCTTCAGCTGTTTCGCCAGGCGCACACCCTCGACCGAGGCGCGCGGCGGTTTGCGGGTCACCAGCGCCGCGCCCTCGAAGGCCCACGCCGACGCCAGGGCGACGGCAAACGGGATCCGCCGCCGCGGCATGGGCTTCTGGCTGAGGCGCTCCACGAGGCTCAGGAACTCCGACATCAGAACGTTGTGGCGCCCCAGCACATAGCGCACACCGACCTCGCCACGCTCCGCGGCCAGCACATGGCCCTCGGCGACCTCGCGGACGTCGATCAGGTTGGTCTCGAACTCGTAATAGGCCGGATTCTCGCCGCGCAGGAACTCCAGCAGCATCCGCATCGGCGGCGTCAGGTTCACGTCGCCCGGCCCCATCGGCATGGTCGGCGCGACGGCAATGATCGGTGCCCCTTCTCCGATCAGCTTCAGCGCGTATTGTTCCGCCCGGAACTTGGCGCGGGTGTAGGGTCCGGGCATCGTCGCTTCCTTCACCGGCCCCTTCGACTTCACATCGATCGCGTGCGTCGAGGTCAGGATGATGCGTCGCGCCCCGGCTGCAACGGCGGCATCGAGAACCATCTCCGCACCGGTCCGGTTGGTACGGTCGAAGTCATGCTGCCCTTTCGACCAGAGCGAGGGATCGCCCGCCACATGATAGACATGCTCGACGCCTTCGACCGCCTCGTCCACCGCCTCATGGCTCAGGATCGAGGCCTGATGATGCACGACGCCGGACATGCCAGAGGGCAGTCCGGCTGTATCCAGCACGCGCACCTGCCGCCCGCGCGCGTGAAGCGCCGCCACCAGATGCCGGCCGATGAAGCCGCAGCCACCCGTGACCAGATCGAGGCCGCTATCCGTCATTGCAGATCACACACGACCAGTCCCTCGTCGAAGGCCGCGCCGGCAACATAATGGTCACCTGCCTGAATGACCGACGTCGCGCCGGAGACGAGCGCGCCATCCGGATCGTCCAGGATCGTCTCAACTTCAGCCTCCGGGGCAGTCCCGGAGAGCCTGACGATGCGCGTGGCCGAACTCTCGTAGCCCCACACCCTCATGGAATAGAGACCGAAATCCGTCACGTCGGGATGCAGCGCGACCAGCAGCATGCCGTCCGCATCGAACGCGAGATTGTCGGGCGCGCCCGGCAGTTCCACAGTCTGCAACGTTTCAGAACTCATGCCTTTCGAAGGCTCCGCGTCAAGATCGAGGGAGAAGCGCGAGAGGCGCGCAGCGCGGGATTCCGTCAGGAAAAACTGCCCCTCGGAAGCGGGATCGAGCGCGATCCCGTTCGGGAAAGCCAGATCAGTCAGCAGATCGGTCAGGGTCTGCGCTTCCAGATCGACCAGAACGACGCGCCCGCGCTGCTGGCCGCGCGCCAGTTCCAGAAACCGCCAGAAACCGCCGCAGTTTGCCCGGTCCAGCGTCACAATCAGCCGGTCACCGCCGTCCCAGTCCAGATCGTTGGCAGGACAAAGTCCGGCATGTCCGAACTGCCGCAATGGAGCCAGCGCGCCGTCGCCGGTAACATCGTACTCCTGCAGGATCGTGCCGGGCTGGCCGTCACGTTGTTCCTCACGGTAGAAACGATGATCGATCACCAGCAATCGCCAGACACCCGCTTCGCGCTCGGCAAGTGACATGCCGTGCGGGCGCATCGACCGATCGGCTGGACCGGCAATCCGCCGCGCTGTCGCCGGACCGCCGGCAACCAGCGATTCCAGCGCCAGGCCGAACAGGCCCATCAGCGCGTTGGGGTCTTCATCCGCATCGCCCCAACGGTCGTGCACGGACAGGATCAGCGTATCGCTGGGCGGGTGATAGACGAGATCCTCGATGCCTGCGAGGGGTCGGCCGCTGTCCGCATCCGTCACCTGCACATGGCGGCAATCATGGCTATCGGCCAGGGAAGCCGTCGGAAGCAGCAAACCGCAGACGAGCCAGAGGCCCGGCAATGACAGGCGACGGGCCGGTGGCGCAGTTCCGTGACGGTCTGTCATGTCTCCCTGACCGGATATCCCAGCGCTTCGATTTCGTCCGCCCAACGTGCGTTGACCTTTTCGATCACCTCCGCCGGCATGGCGAAGTCGTTCTTCCTGTAGCTCTTTATGCCACCCAGATAGGTGCGGAAGGATTCAACACTTGTTTCAAAGCCTTGCAGCCCGAGTGCGTCGTAGGCGCGCTGCACGGTGGCAAGCGGATCGGTGTCCAGTTCCTCGTAGCGCAGTTCGACAAAGTGGCCGGCGGGCAGTTCAACCGCGTCCTGCCGCAGACGCTGCATCAGCTCGGGGAAAACGCTCAGGACGGCCTCGTCGACATCGACATGCGCATATCCCTGCAGCGCCAGCTCCGGCAGCAGCTTCACATAGAAGTTCCGCATCGACACGAAGATGTCGTAGGGGTCGCGCACCATGTTGACGAACCTTGCGCCCGGGAACATGCGCGCCAGTTGTGCCACGCGTCCTGTGTAGACCGGGTTCTTGATCAACAGCCGCCTGCCGCCCTGATCGTGCACCAGCTTTGCATAGAGATGCCGGACCTGACGTTCCCACTCGGCGACCCCGGCCTGATCGACGCCCTCGAAGAACAGCCCGGCGCGCAGATGCCGCTCGAAGCGCTCAGGGAAATAGAGCGCGTGATAGAAGGACTGCACCGTCATGTTGGCGATGGCGATCTCGTCTTCCTGCGGCGCGTCCGGCGTGACCGGCACATTGTCGATGGCCCGGCTTTTTGGCAGCGCCTTCTCCAGCAACGGACGGAACAGCCCGCCGATCAGCAGAAGGTCCCACGGCAGTCCGGTCGCGACCGGCGGCACATAGGCGAAATCGCCCTTGGCCATGATGTTGTAGAGGTGCGTCGTCCCGCTGCGCCAGTGCCCAACGATGAAGATCGGTGGCTGCTCCAGATCGACAGGCAGGCGCGCGGCGCAGTAGAGCCTCTCGGCCAGCGTGAACGGCGTCCGGCCCAGCACGGCACCCGCAATGGCCGCGGTACGCAACGCCTGCCCCTTCGCCACACCACGGTTGCCGAGCAGCGCTTTCAGGAAGGTCGCAGGGTCAGCCCCGGACAGCGGATGTTTCATCTGACTCAATGGCGCACCGTTTCCGAAAACATCTGGATCACGACGACGCCGCTGATGATCAGCGCAAGCCCCAGATAGGCCGGCGTGTCGAGCCGGTCGCCGTAGATCACCGCGCCCGCGATGGCGATCAGCACCACACCCAGGCCCGACCAGACCGCATAGAGCACGCCGATGGGAAAGCGTTCGACGGACAGCGACAGCAGGAAGAAGGCGACGCCATATCCCGCGACCACGATCAACGACGGCCAGAGTTTGGTGAATCCTTCCGTCGCCTTCAGCGCACTGGTGCCGACGACTTCACCGACGATGGCGCCGATCAGATAGAGATAATGCATGTCAGGTCTTCCGTGACTTGGCCTGCGGCTCACGAGCGGCTACAGCAGGCGGGAGATAACACGAAAGGCAAGCGACATGGAACGAGGCGGCATTCACACTTTCCGCGGCATGACGCCCGAGATCGCCGACGACTGCTTCATCGCACCGGGCAGCCAGATCATCGGCGACGTCAAGATCGGCGCGGGTTCCAGTGTCTGGTTCAACTGCGTGCTCCGCGGCGACGTCAACTACATCCGCATCGGCGAACGCACGAACATCCAGGACGGTACGGTGATCCACGTCAACAACAACGGCACGCCGACCGTGATCGGCAGCGACGTTCTGGTTGGACACAACGTGATGCTGCATGGCTGCGAACTGCAGGACGACGCCTTCATCGGCATGAACGCGGTGATCCTGGATGGCTGCGTGATCGAAGGCGGCGCGCTGATTGCGGCGGGTGCGCTGCTGCCGCCGGGCAAGGTGGCGCGCAAGGGAGAGATGTGGGCCGGATGGCCCGCCAAGCCGCTGCGGGACGTCACCGACAAGGACATCGCGATGATGAAGCGCGGTGCCGCGCACTATGTCGAACTGGCGCGCGAGTACCGCGCACAGCAAGGCTAATACGTGCTGCCGATCACCATCGAACCGGCAGCGATGATCGTGATCGGCCAGCGCAGCTTCGGATACCAGTCCGGTGCCCAGCCCCTGCGCGCGTAGACGTGATCGATTGCGGCCCACAGGATCAGCAGGCCCGCGAACATCAGATACTTGTTCTGCGGCGCGGTGAACGGCAGCGCCATGATCAGCCAGCCGGCGATTGACGGCACCATGGCAATCAGCAGCCGGACGGCCCGAGCATCCTGCCGGGCGCCGGGCGCCAGCGCGAATCCCCACTGGGTCCCCCCCAGAAACGACAGGATGACCGCCGCATAGATCGGCATCGAAAACCGGGCGATCCCCAGCCAGCCGCCTTCGCCGAAATGGACCATCCAGGCACCGCCGACGAATGGGACCAGCCCGGCCATGGCCAGAAAAACGGGCGTTCTCGGCATCTCGGTATCCTTTACTGACGTTCGGCGAATCCTAGTGCGGATCGCCGCGCGCACCAACGGTATTGATCTGTGTTTAGTTGACCGTCAGGGCCAGCGAGATTAGGTTCAGCCCCGGCAACATGAGGTTTTTTCGTGCCCCCAGTCATCCCGACGCGTGGCCCCATGACCAAGGAAAGGAAAGGCTTCCAGGCCTTTCATTCTGAATGAATCCAATGAGAAAACTTCGCCGGGTCAGGCCTGCCGGTACCAAGGCACCCGGTCGGAAGCGCAGGATGATCAAGAATGTGATCTTCCTGCCCAAGGTTGCGGCGACCAAGCTGAAAGAGCGCAGGGCCGCAAAGCGGGCCATTCGCACGCCGTCGAACCAGAATGCGGATCAGATCGTCGCCATGTCCGCCGGCCGTCCCGGCGCGTCCCGCCTGCGCTGGAATCTGCCTGCCTCGGGCCCGGTCTGCTCGGCCGGCAATCTGGAGGTCTACATCACCCGCAACCGTGACGCGATCCGGGCGGCCCAGACGCTCCGCTACACCGTGTTCTATGACGAGATGGGCGCGCGTCCCGACCCCGTCGCCCGCCGCCTGCGGCTGGATATGGACCGCTATGACGATATCTGCGACCACCTGATCGTGATGGACCGTGCGCTGCCGGAGGCAGATCAACTGGTCGGTGCCTACCGGTTGCTGCGCGGCAGCGTCGCACGCGACAACGGCGGATTCTATTCCGCCGACGAATATGACCTGTCACCGCTGATGGACCGTCCGATGGAGAGCCTGCTCGAACTGGGCCGCTCCTGCGTGGCCTCGACCCATCGCTCGAAAGCCACCATCCAGTTGCTCTGGCGCGGCATCGCGGCCTATCTGGCCGAACACAAGCTGACGACGCTGTTCGGCTGTGCCAGCTTCCATGGCCGGGATCCGAAGGCGCATGCGGAAGCCCTCTCCTATCTGCGGCATTTCCATGGCGGTGATCCCGCGCGGACCGTGCGCGCGCTCGACGCCCGCTATGTGAAGATGGAGATGGTCGAGAAAGACGACATCGACGCGCGGCGCGTCTGGAAAGCGATGCCGCCGCTGATCAAGGCGTACCTGCGGCTGGGCGGTGTCATCGGCGACGGTGCCGTGATAGACGATCAGTTCGGCACGGTGGACGTCTTCGTCACCGTGGAAATGGACAAGGTCGGCGAGCGCTATTATGCGCACTTCGACAAGCGGACGGAAGGCTGACCATGAAACGATCCCGACAGATTGCGTTGATCACGATGGGTGCCGCCGGGCTGACCCTGACCGCCTGTGAAGAGCAGCAGGTGACGACACAGATTTACGAAACGGTTCAGCAGTGCACGACCGCAGGCGTCTTCTCGGAAGAGCAATGCGTCGCCGATTTCGCCCAGGCCGAGCAGTTGCATGCCGAGGTTGCACCGAAGTATCTGAACAAGGCCGACTGCGAAGCCGATTTCGGCGCACAACAGTGCGAAACCGCGCCCTATGAGACCGCATCGGGTGGCAGCGTGTTCATGCCCCTGATGGTCGGCTACATGATGGGCAGCATGCTGTCCGGCAGCGCACGCAGCGCGGCAACGCAGCCGCTGTACCGGTCCGGTGACGACAGGAATGGATTCCGCACCGGCAGCAATGTGAAGGTCGGCAACGCAGTGGGAGCCGCCACCATTCCCAAGTCCGCTGCGGCACGACCGGCGGCGAACATGCGCCCGACGCCGCGTGGCGGTTTCGGTGCCTCGGCCCGCGCCTTCGGCAGCGCCGGTGGCTGATTCCGCGGGTGATCCGGCAACGCACCCGGTTCAGCGGATCGACATCGCCCCCCGCCCCGACTGGAAACAGACGGCAGAAGCGCACGGGTTCACCTTTCACTCACCCGAGGATGACGCCTACTGGGACGAAAGCGCCTGTTATGCGCTGACCCTCGATCAGGTCGAAGGCGATCTGGAACCTGCCGTCGAGGCGGTGGAAGAGATGTGTTTCGAGGTGGTCGAGCGCGTCGCTGCCGACGAAATGTTGATGTCACGTCTCGGCATTCCTGCGTCCTTTCATCAGTACGTCGCGGACAGCTGGCGCTACAGGGAACGCAATCTCTACGGGCGCATGGATTTCGCCTACGACGGGTCCGGGTCACCGAAGCTCTACGAATACAATGCCGACACCCCCACCGCGCTGTACGAGGCATCGATCTTCCAGTGGGTGTGGCTGGAACAGCAGATCGAGCGCGGGCACATCGCCGAAGGGACCGACCAGTTCAATTCGCTGCATGAACAGCTTATCGACGCCTTCGGCAATATCGGCGTCACGGGCAAACTGCATCTCGCCGCCGTATCCGACAGCGACGAGGATCGCGGCACCGTCGAGTATCTGGCCGATTGCGCGGGCCAGGCCGGCCTGGACGTCGAACAGCTGACCATGGAAGAAATCGGCCTGGGGCCGAAGGGCGCCTTCGTCGACCTGTGGGACCAGCCCATCGACTGGCTGTTCAAGCTCTACCCCTGGGAATGGCTGATGCGGGACGACTTCGGGGCGAACGTCCCGGCCTCCGGGTGCCATTTCATCGAACCGGCCTGGAAGACGATCCTGTCGAACAAGGGGTTGCTGCCGGTGCTGTGGGAAATGTTCGAGGGTCACCCGAACCTGCTGCCCGCCTATTTCGCCGACGACCCGAAAGCCGATGCACTCGAATCACGCGTGATCAAGCCGATCCTCGGTCGCGAAGGCGCGAACATCTCCATCGAGGCCCCCGGCACCTCGGTCAGCAGCGGCGGCGACTATGGCAAGGAAGGTTATGTCGTGCAGCAGTACGCGCCCCTGCCCGACTATGGCGGACGTCATCCCGTGTTCGGCTGCTGGGTCGTTGCCAGTCAGCCCGCCGGTCTGGGCATCCGCGAGGACAACGGGCTGATCACGACCGACGACGCCCGTTTCGTTCCCCACATCATTCTTCCCTGACTGACCGGTCCCCGAGCAGCTGCCTCGCGCGCTGCTGCAGCTTCCCCAGATCGGTCTCTACATTGCTGAAGAACAGGTCGCCGCGATCTGTCAGCAGCCAGAGCGTCCTGTGATCCCCGAAGACCAGACGCGCCCGGTTATGGGCTGCGCCGCTGCCGACTTCCTGAACAAGGTTGCAGGTTCGTGTGTCGTACAGACGCGTGACCTCTGCCCGGTCATCGCTGACGGCAAGCAGCGCGCCGTCCGGCGAGAATGCCGCCGCGTCCGCGTCCTGTCCGATCAGTTCAGGGCACACCCCATCCGGGTCTCCGAGCGGCTGCATGAAGAAACGCGAGTCATGAACGCTGATGACGGCGCGGCCTTCAGGGTCGTCGGTCCGCCACGCCTGCAGCATGCTGGCCGGCAGCGCGGCGATCAGGGTGGAGATGGCGTTCGTGTCGACTTTCCCGTCCTCCGCGATGCGCACCAGTTGTGGCGGTGCCGACTGATCCGGAAAGAACAGGGCGACCTGTGCATCCGCGTCGAAGAAGGATACCGCCTGCAGGCTCTCGCCGGACATCCTTGGGAACGGCATCTCGAAAGCGTGAGAGATGCTGTCGCCCCGGATCACCTGATACTGCGGCCGCGACTGCGCTTCGTGAATGACGTCAAAGCTGATCACAGCGGCGTTGCCGCTCTCGGAAGGAAACAGCCGCGCGCCCTGTGCACGCACTCTCGACATCTCGGATGAAGTTCCGTTCTCATCGAATCGGAGCAGAACAATCTCACGATCGACGGGTTCGTCCGCCCTGTCATCGGCCAGCATCCAGATGCTGCGGCCAACGAACAGCGCCTGCCGCGCATGCCATCCCTCGGGAACCCCCAATTCCGTGGTAGTTCCGTCGCGAACCTGCACCACGAAGGCCCTGCCATCCGTTGTCGTCAGGGCCAGACGCTCCCGGGTTCCATCAAAAGCCACCGAGACCGTCATGTTTGCCAGAAATCCGCCGTATCCCAGTTCTGCGGGCAGCGGCACGCGAGAGCCGTCCTGCCAGTTGACCAGCGTCCCGCGCCGCGGTGTACCGGGCGGGCACCCCAGAAACCCGCAGTCATGGCTTTCGACGAGCAGGGCATGAGGCTCCGCCAGCGGCCACGCGGACAACTGAACCCTGCGACCGGGCACCGGATCCATCTTCATGCCTGCAACCGGGAATGGAAACGGCGACCCGGCCTTCTCACCGCCCGCATGAAACATCTGCACCAACAAGGGGGCATCGTCGGGATCATGAATCGCCGCCACCAAGCCGCCCCAGCCGGATACGGCCACGGCAGGTCCGGACAGCCCGGCGTCACGTGCGCCCCGGTTCAGGTTCCACGCCCGCAGTTCACCATCGCCGCCGCCCGAGAACAGCATGGCCGATGCCGGATCGTAAGCGACGGCGGATATCGTCTGGGAATGCCCCCGCAGCCTCTGCCCCATCTCCATGTGCTGGCCGGACTCCACATCGATGACCGTATCGTTTGCGCAAATGGAGCGCCGGATGCTGTCGTCGATGATCCAGCGGCCGCTGTCCGCGCGCAGCCCGAACATGTCCTTGCGCGGCATCAGGCAGTCGATCGGACGCACGCGTTCAGAGCCGCGCACCAGAAGCCCGGACTGCTGCTGCCAGCCGGTCGGACTGCCCTGAATTGCGAGTGTGTGGGCATCCAGCGCGTCGGCACCGGCGATCCGGCCATCGGCATAGAGGACAGGCTCCAGCGCTTCACCGGTGCGAACGTTCCAGACAGAAATGCACCATTCTTCTTCAGTCACCGGCCGCGCGAGCGTCAGCAGGGTACGATCCGCCGAGAGAGCGATACTGTCACGGATCTTTTCCGAGCCGTCCCGGTCATGCCCGCAGCGTGTCCCTTCGTCGGGCGCCGATAACAGACGGTACGTGTTGTCGGTCAGGGTCCAGATCAAAGCGCCTTTGCGTGCCGAACCCCACGTGATGACGACGATATCGTCGGCGGCAAACTCGGTCGTGATCAACCCGTCCTGATCGATCCGGGGTATGGTGACCTCTGCAACGGTTCGCGGTGACCCGCCCGCGACCTCAGGCAGTTGCCAGACCGCAAACCTGTGCCCGTTGAAGCCCTCGTTTTCGTCCCAGGCCACGGCCACGACGCGGCTTCCATCCGGCGAGAGCGGCGCAAACGGACCCAGCCACCAACCGTCCTGACGGTGATCCAGGGATCGCAACAGCTTGCCTGACGCCAGATCGCGTACTTTGGCGCGGTGGGTCACAATCAGGTTGCCATCCGCATCCGCTCTTTCATCGCTGAATGTCGTGTAGGCCAGCGCACCGCTTCCTGCCCAGCGCAAACGCTCGTCCGCCGGAAAGCGCCGCAACTCGCTGCCGTTCCGGTCGATGACCACTACCTCACCGCCGTCCAGCGCAACCATCAGGGTGCTGTCGGGAAGCAGCCGCACATCCATGATGGCTGTCTCGAAACGACGGATGACACCTTCGGACAGGTTGGCACTCATCAGCCGGCGCAGCGCTGCGGCAGCTTCCTGTACCAGAGGACGATCAGGGGAGCCAACGTCTGACGGCAGCGCGCGCGTCACAAGGTCCGCAGCATCGCCCAGCCGTCCGTCATCCATGGCCTTCTGTGCCTGAGCCGCTAGGTTGACGGATTCTTCGACCAACTGTTGATCGACGGCATCGTCATAGAAGGCGTAGCCGATCGCGGCTGCAGCAAGCAATACGAGCCCCACGAGGCCGGTCACGAGCTGACGGCGGCGTTTCCGTCGCTTCTCCCGTTGCCACAGGGCGTCGAACGCGACACCGACCAGTCCGGCGACCAGACGTGCAATCAGCCGGTCGAAGGCTTCCTTGCTGGCGTCCGGTGCCAGTGGCTCGTCCGGTTCGTCTGTCAGATTGCCGTCCGAATCCACTTTCCGAAGCAGCGAAGGCGGAAAGCACATGACATCCGGATCGGTGCTGTCCGGCTGGCCGTCGACGATCACGGCAAGCACACGCGCGTCGGGTCCCCGCGCCTTGAAGTGTCTTATCTCGGCATCGACCCATTTCGATTGCGCCGCATTGGGACTGCAGATGACGATCAACGTCCGGGAATCGTCCAGCGCACCGGTCAGCGCGGCGCCCAGACTGGGCGCGCCGGCCAGTTCATCGTCGTCCCGGAAGAACCGGCCAAGCTTTCGGCCCTCAATTTCGGCGGACGCAGGCAGGCCGACCGGAAGACGGTAGGTTTCCAGTGCCTTGTGGATGCGCTGCGCCCAGCGCTTGTCCTTCTGGCTGTAGCTGATGAAGCCTGCGAAGCGGTAGCTGTTCTCCGGCATGACAGGCTTCTCCCTCAGATCCCGCGTTCGGCAAAGACCTCTTTGGCGGCGCGGAAACATTCGAGACTCTGCGGGACGCCGCAATAGATCGCAACGACATGGATGATGGACCGGATCTCATCCTTGCTGACACCATTGGTCAGCGCGCCGCGGCAATGGATCTTCCACTCGTTCATCTTGCCGAGCGCAGCCAGCATGGCGAGGTTCATCATCGACCGCGTCTTTGCGTCAATGGTGTCGTCGCCCCAGCCGAATCCCCAGGCCCAGGCGGTCATGACCTCCTGGAACTCGCGGGTGAAATCATCCGCCGCCGCCAGGTTCTTCTCGACATATTCCGCGCCCAGCACCGCCTTGCGACGTTCCAGGCCCTTCTCGAACAGTTTCTGATCCATGGTCGTCCCCTACTGTTGTTGTGCAGGCCGGTAGCGCGGCAGAAACAGACCCTCGCCCACATCGTCCCACCACAGGCTGACCCGCATGCCGACATGGACCTGATCGGTCGGAACATCGGTGATGTTGGTGACCAGCTTCACGCCGGGCATATCGGGAAAGGTAACCAGACCGACCACATAGGGCAGGCTTTCAGACACCGCAGGATGGCTGGCATAATGAACCACCGTGAAACTGAACACCTCCGCGTCGGGCGGTGCCGCGATCCAGGCGACCCTTGTCGAATGGCAGGCAAAGCAGACCGGGGTCGGCGGATGGCGTACCTGTCCGCATGTGCCGCAGGCCTGAAACTTCAGCTCCCGGTTCCGGCAATGCGCGAAGAACGCCGCCTCGTCCATCGTCGGGTCGATCCCGGGCATGCTCTCGGGAAAATATGCCATCAGACCGTCCCCAGAATGATTGCACTGGTCGGCGCGACACCCAGTCCGCCGGTCACCAGGCAGGTCTGTGCGTCCTTTACCTGTGAGGTGGACTGTCCGCGCAGTTGCCGGACACCCTCGTTGATCAGATTGACGCCATGCACATAGGCTTCGGAGAGTTGCCCCCCGGACGTATTCAGGGGCAGGCGTCCACCGTCCCAGCGGATGTGGCCGTCGCTGACGAAGTCGCCGCTCTCGCCCCGACCGCAGAACCCGAAATCCTCCAGCGCCATCAGGATCAGGCCGGAGAAATGATCGTAGATCTGCGCCACATCGATATCATCGGGCGACACGCCCGCCTTCGCATAGAGTTCCTGCGCGATGCGGCGGTTGTTGGTGGAGGCATAGTCGCTGTCGGGCATGTTCTGCGCCCCCAGCGGCCCTGTGCTCCAGCCCGGTCCGCTGCCGTGCGCCGCTGCCAGTATTTCGACCGGTTGCGATTTGACATCGCGCGCCCGCTCCGCCGTCGTGATCACCACTGCCGCCGCGCCGTCGCTTTCCAGGCAGCAGTCGAACAGGCGGAAGGGCTCGGCGATCCAGCGGCCGGCGAAATATTGCTCCCGGCTGAGCGTGCGCCCGTGCATGATTGCGCGCGGGTTCCGGTTGGCGTTGGCCCGGAAAGAGAGCGCCACCTCCGCCATCGCCGCCGGATCGATCCCGGTTTCATGGAAGAACCGCTGCACCATCAGCGCCAGCATCTGTGACGGTGCGAACAGGCCGAAAGGATAGATGAAACTGGCATGCGTCCGGCTGAGACCTGCCTGCCCGAAACGACGTCCCTGCCCCTGACACAGGCCGCGATAGACGACGACCGTTTCGGCCTGCCCGGATTCGACTGCGGCACAGGCCTGCGCGACGGCCCCGCAGGAACCGCCACCGCCGCCGCCCCAGACCATGGACGACCAGCGCAGATCGGGGATCCCGAGCGCCGCCTGCATCAGCGGCCCTTCGTTGCCGTCGTTGGAAAAGGACGCCAGCCCGTCCACATCGTCGGTGGACAGGCCGGCATCGCCGACGGCTGCAAGGATCGCCTCGGCGGTCACCTGAAACTGGCTGCGGTCCATGATGCCGCCCCATCGGGTGAACTCGCTCTCCCCGATCCCGACAATATGCGCCTTGCGGGTGCCCGCCATTCGACCGAACCGGTCAGGCGTCGGCGCTGGGCCGCGCCTTCATGCGCTCCATCCAGGCGGTCAGATTCTTGTGCTCCTCCGTCGGGCCCTGCTTGAAGGACGCGCCGAACGACAGAAATGCGAACAACAGAATATCTGCCATGGTCAGGCGGTCACCGCAGACGAAGTCCCTGCCCGCCATCTGTTCGTCCAGCCAGGTCATCTTCTTCTGGGCGATCTCGGCAAAATCGCCGGCCGCCGACGGAATGGTATGCATGCGGCTCTGGAACATCTTGAGGCCCGGCCCGAAGCGGAACGCCGCCCCGAGCGGTTCGCAGATGCCCAGGTCAATGCGGCGCGTCCACATGCGGGTCTCCGCGCGCTCTTCCGGCGTGTCGCCGATCAGGCTCGGACCGTCGCCCTTTTCGTCCAGATACTCACAGATCGCCGTGATCTCAGCGAGAATGTCACCGTTCTCCATCACCAGCGCCGGGCACTGCCCGCTGGCATTCACATTGTTCACATATTCGGGCTGACGGTTCTCGCCACCGCGGATATCGACATCGACCATGTCCATCTCGATGCCCTTCTCGGCCATGAACATGCGGACCATGTGCGGATTCGGTCCAACGGAATTGTAAAGTTTCATGAGTGCAGCCTCCCCTGTTGCTTCCATTCGGGTTAAGGCCAAGCGGGCCTTGCGTCAACCGAAGGGCCATGACATTCCAGTCAGACAGACGTGCAGGACAGGCGGGGGAACCATGACAGAGAGAACAGGCAGGCTGGCGGGCAGACGCGCCATCGTAACCGGTGCCAGCCGGGGCATCGGCGCGGCCATCGCAACACGCTATGCTGCGGAAGGGGCGGATCTGCTGCTGGTCGCGACCGGCGTACCGCAACTGGCGGAGACGGTGGCGGCGGCACGGGAAAGCGGCGCACGGGTCGAGACCATGGCCGTCGATGTCTCCGACCGCGGGCAGGTCGAGAAGATGATCGCCAACGCCATCAGTCTTTTCGGCGGTCTGGATGTGCTGGTGAACAATGCCGGCGTCTACAAGGCCGGACGGTTCATCGACCATAGGCCCGAAGACTTCGACCGCGTCATGCAGGTCAATACCTACGGCACCTTCCACGCGATGCAGTTCGCGCTGCGGCACATGAAGGACGCCGGAGGCGGCAAGATCGTCAACATCGCCTCGACCGCCGGCAAGTGGGAAAGCATGAACCAGAGCGCCTACAACACCTCCAAGCACGCGGTGATCGGCATGACCCGCTGTGCGGCGCTGGAACATGCCAAGGACGGCATCACGATCAACGCGATCTGCCCCGGCTTCGTCGAGACCGACATGATCGACCAGTTCGACGACCATGCCGCGCTGGCCGGGATCTCCGTCGACAAGCTGAAGGAGATGCTGCTGGGCCGCGTGCCCATGGGCCGGATGCTGCAACCGGTCGAGATCGCGCACCTGGCGGTCTATCTGGGCTGTTCGGAATCCGATGGCATGACCGGACAGGCGATGACGATCTCCGGCGGGATGCGGATGGGTTGAGCACGGCAGGCGAGACCAGAGCATTTCTGAGCTCGACTGAACCGGTCGGACGCACAGCGTGTCGCCCCCTGCGTGCGGGGGCGGCGGACGACCCGGCGAACCCCTTGCATGTCGGGTATTCGGGAAGGCCCCCGGATAAACCGGGGGTGACAGTCCGGGACTCGGGGAGCAGCAAACGGCGAGACTGCCCTGGCTGCGGTGCAGCACCGCACAGGGCAGCATGACGGTCGGCTGGACACCGGGATCAAGCCCCGGTGCGGGGCGAAACCAGCATCCCTGCCCAGCAAGGAAAACGGCGCCAGGTTTCCCTGACGCCGCTTCCAAACTTCACAATGTGTCGCCGATCAGCGCGAGTAATACTCGACCACCAGGTTCGGTTCCATCTGCACCGCGTAGGGCACGTCGCCCAGGTTCGGGATGCGGGTGAACTCACCCTTCAGCTTGTCATGATCGACATTCACGTAATCGGGCAGTTCGCGCTCCGGCGAATCGATGGCGTCCAGCACCAGGTTCATCTGGCGGGATTTCTCGCGGACCTCGATGACGTCGCCCGGCTTGCAGCGGTAGGAGCCGATGTTGACCTTCTTGCCGTTCACCTTGACGTGCCCGTGGTTCACGAACTGGCGCGCGGCAAAGACGGTCGGCACGAACTTCATGCGATAGACCAGCGCGTCCAGACGGCTTTCCAGCAGACCGATCAGGTTTTCCGAGGTATCGCCCTTGCGGCGGGTGGCCTCGTTGTAGATGCGGCGGAACTGTTTTTCGGTGATGGAACCGTAATAGCCCTTCAGCTTCTGCTTCGCGCGCAGGTGCAGGCCAAAATCGGAAATCTTCTTGCGCTTGCCGGCCTGGCCATGCTGGCCGGGACCGTAGTCACGCTTGTTCACCGGGCTTTTCGGGCGACCCCAGATGTTCTCGCCCATGCGGCGATCGAGTTTGTATTTCGCAGTAATGCGCTTCGTCATGGGTAAAATCTACCGATCCGACTGGTGAAACATATGAACGCGGCCAGTGCGTGCTGACAGCGGAAGGCGTGCTATAGGGCTGCGAAACCGGGCTGTCAACCACCCTGTTCGGTATCGTTCGGCGCGGGTTTGCGGACGCCCTGCCGATGGCCGGACAGTGCGCGCACCATGCCGAACAGGGTGCGGACCTCATGGTCCCGCATCTCGGCACGGTGGAACATGGCGCGCATGTTCCGCAGCATGACCGGGCGCTTGTCCTCGATCAGGCGGAACATCCCCGCGCGGTCCAGTTCATCGGTCATGAACTCCAGAAATGCGGTCATCTGGGCGGCGGCGACCGGCCTGTCCATCTCATCGAAGTCCGGCACATGGGTCTCGCCTTCCAGTGCGGCGAGCCGCCATTCATAGGCACACAGCAACACGGCCTGGGCCAGATTGAGCGACGAGAACGCCGGATTGGTCGGGATCTGCACAACGGCACGGGCCAGCGCCACGTCATCATTGTCCAGGCCCGCGCGTTCCCCGCCGAAGAGGATGCCGACCTTCTGCCCCTGCCCCAGCGCACGCACGCCGCGTTCCGCCGTCTGACGCGGCGTGATCACAGGTTTGGAGAGCTCCCGCCCGCGTGCCGTCGTCGCGAAGACGTGCTGCAGGTCCGCGATGGCCGCTTCGGTCGTGTCGAACAGTTGCGCATTGTCGAGCACCTCGTCCGCGCGGGAGGCCATGGCGCGTGCCGCATCGTTCGGCCAGCCGTCGCGCGGGGCCACGATGCGCATCTCGCCCAGCCCGAAATTCAGCATCGCCCGCGCCGCCGCGCCGATGTTCTCCCCCAGCTGCGGCTTCACGAGGATGATCGCGGGCTGCGGGATGGCCTGATCCCTCATGCTCCGGTCGGTGCCTGCCATCGTCCCGATTACTCGGCTGCGATGCGCGGTGCCACGCGTGCCCCGTCGCGGT
The DNA here is from genome assembly GCF_048263705.1 of Minwuia sp. Classification (GTDB taxonomy): domain Bacteria; phylum Pseudomonadota; class Alphaproteobacteria; order Minwuiales; family Minwuiaceae; genus Minwuia. The sequence continues at coordinate 167,147 of NZ_JBLXDV010000003.1, forward strand.
ACAGCTTGTAGGTGATGGAATCGTGCAGCGCATCGAAGCTGGCCTCCACGATGTTGGGGGACACGCCGACGGTGAACCAGCGTTCACCCGATGCGTCCGCGCTCTCGATCAGGACGCGTGTCACGGCTTCGGTGCCGCCGTTCAGGATCCGGACCTTGTAGTCCACCAGCCGCAGGTCGCTCAGTTCGTCATACAGGCCGACGAGACCCTGACGGATCGCCATGTCCAGCGCGTTGACCGGACCATTCCCCTCGCCCACCGTCAGCTTCTCGCGACCGCCGGCGATCATCTTGACCGTGGCTTCGGAGATCGTGATCAGTTGCCCCCGCGCATTGTAGCGACGCTCGACCATGACCCGGAATCGGTCCACCTTGAAGTAATCAGGCACTTCGCCCAGGGCCCGGCGCGCCATCAGCTCAAAGCTCGCCTCTGCGCCGTCGTAGGAATAGCCTTCGAACTCGCGCTGCTTCACGGTTTCCAACAGGCGTCCGATCCGGGGATCGTCCTGGGCAACGTCGATTCCGACCTCTTCCATCCGCGCCAGGATGTTCGACCGACCGGCCTGGTCCGAGACCAGCACATGTCGGCGATTGCCGACGATCTGCGGCTCGATGTGTTCGTAGGTCTTCGGATCCTTCTGCACCGCCGAGACATGCAGGCCGCCCTTGTGGGCAAAGGCCGAGTCGCCGACATAGGCCTGATGGCGGTTCGGCGCGCGGTTCAGCAGTTCGTCCAGCAGACGCGATGTCGATGTGAGCTGTTTCAGGTTGGCCGCGCTGATGCCGGTCGTCAGATGATCCGCATAGGCCGGCTTCAGGCAGACCGAAGGGATCACTGACATCATGTTGGCATTGCCGCAGCGCTCGCCCAGACCGTTCAGCGTGCCCTGCACCTGACGGGCACCCGAGGTGATGGCGGCCAGACTGTTGGCGACGGCATTCTCGGTGTCGTTGTGCGCATGGATGCCGATCTTCTCGCGCGGAACCTTTCTGGCAACTTCCTCGACGATGCGTGCCACATCGACCGGCAGGGTGCCGCCGTTGGTATCGCACAGCACGACCCAGCGCGCCCCGCCTTCCAGCGCCGCCTGCAGACAGGCCAGCGCGTAGTCGGGATTGTCGCGATAGCCGTCGAAGAAATGTTCGGCATCGAACATGGCTTCACGCCCGCGCTCGACCCCGCCCGCGATGCTCTCGCGGATCGAGATCAGGTTTTCCTCATTGGTGATGCCCAGCGCCAGATCGACATGGAAATCCCAGGCCTTGCCGACCAGGCAGACAGCGTCCGTGTCCGCGTTCAGCACCTCGGACAGCCCCGGATCGTTGGAGACCGAGCGCCCGGCGCGCTTGGTCATGCCGAACGCGACCAGCTTGGCACCGTTCAGTTTCGGCGGGTCGCGGAAGAAGGCCGTATCGGTCGGATTGGCACCCGGCCAGCCACCCTCGATATAGTCGATACCCAACTGATCCAGCGCGATCGCAATGGTGCGCTTGTCCTCGACGGAGAAGTCCACACCCTTGGTCTGCGCACCGTCGCGCAGCGTCGTATCGAACAGATACAGCCGTTCTCTGGCCGTTGCATCCTGTGTCATTGGATTCAGTTTCGCGTTCAAGCTGTTGAAATTCAGGCGATTTCGCCGCGCAACCTTGCTCTGGCCCGCGCCGCGCCGATGAGGGGTAACAGCTTTTTCATTTCCGGTCCATGATCCAGCCCGGTCAGGGCCTGCCGCAGCGGCATGAACAATTGCCTGCCCTTGCGCCCCGTTGCGTCCTTGATCGCGCCGGTCCAGGCGGGCCAGCTTTCCTCGGTCAGCGGGTCATCGGGCAACAGGTCTGCCGCCGCGTTGCCGAAAGCGGCATCCTCGATCACGGGTGCCACGGGCCTTTCGACGATGTCGATCCAGGCCGGGAAATCCGAGAACTTCTCGATGTTCTGGGAAACCGCATCCCAGATGGCGCGGGTTTCAGGCCGGTCGTCACCCAGACGGGCGACCGCCTCGCTGGCCGACAGGCCGTGCAGCCGCTGGGCCGACAGTTTTTCCAGCTCGCGCTCGTCGAACCGTGCCGCCGCGCGTCCGAAGCTGCTCAGATCGAACGCCGAGGCCGCATCGCGATTGCTTTCGAACAGTTCGACCGGCTGCGACGTGCCCAGCCGTGCGAGCAGGCTGACGATCGCCTGAGGCTCGATCTCCCGGTCGCGGAAGTGTTCGACGGTCAGACTGCCGGCCCGCTTCGACAGCGGTGCGCCGTCGGCATCGACGATCAGCGGAAAGTGCCCGAAGACTGGCACGGGATGGCCGAGCGCCTGAAACAGGTGCACCTGGGCGGCCGTGTTGGCGACGTGATCCTCACCGCGGATGATGTGACTGACGCCGAGTTCGCCGTCATCGACCACCGAAGTCAGCGTGTAGAGCGGCCGTCCATCGGCGCGAATCAGAACCGGATCGGAAAGCGAAGCTGCATCGATCTCCTGATGCCCCCGGATCAGGTCGTCCCAGACCACCCGCTCCGCCCTCAGCCTGAACCGCCAGTGGGGTTTTCGGCCCTCGGCCTCGTAGGCGGTACGCTGTTCATCGGACAGGTTCAGCCCGGCCCGATCATAAACCGGGGGACGCCCGGCTGCGCGCTGCAGGCCGCGTTTCCGCTCAAGTTCTTCCGGGGTCTCGTAACAGGCATAGAGGTGCCCGTCAGATTTCAGCTTTTCGATGGCTGCTTCATAGCGGTCGTTGCGATCCGACTGGCGCGCAAACCGGTCCCAGTCCAGTCCCAGCCAGGTCAGATCGCGCAGGATCGCGTCCTCGAAGGCCTTCGTCGAACGGTCCGCGTCCGTGTCGTCGATCCGCAGCAGGAACGCCGCGCCGGTCTTGCGGGCATACAGCCAGTTGATCACCGCCGCCTTGATGTTCCCCAGATGCAACAGCCCGGTCGGGCTGGGCGCAAAGCGGACGAGACCGGTCACACCGCGTCCCGGAAGCGGTTCGTGATCGGGTAGCGGCGGTCGCGGCCGAAACTCCGGGACGTGATCTTCACCCCCGGGGGCGCCTGACGACGCTTGTACTCGGCGATATAGAGCAGATGCTCGATCCGCTTCACGGTCGCCGGATCGTGCCCGCGGGCCAGAATGTCCTCGAACGCCATTTCCTTCTCGATCAGGGATTCCAGAATGTCGTCCAGCACCTCGTAGGGCGGCAGGCTGTCCTCGTCCTTCTGATCGGGGCGCAGTTCGGCGCTCGGCGGCTTCGTGATGATATTCTGCGGCATCACCGGCCCGTCCGGACCCAGCCCGTCCGACGGCCTGTGCTTGTTCCGCCAGTCCGACAGCGCAAACACCGTCATCTTGTAGAGGTCCTTCAGCACCGAATAACCGCCCGCCATGTCGCCGTAGATCGTGGCGTAGCCGACCGACATCTCGGACTTGTTACCGGTCGTCAGCAGCATGTGACCGAACTTGTTGGAGATCGCCATCAGCAGCAGGCCGCGCGCACGGGACTGGATGTTCTCTTCCGTGATGTCGGGCTGTTTCTCGGCAAACACGTCGCCCAGCGCGCCCTCCAGCGCATCGACGCTTTCGGCGATCGATACCGTATCCAGCTTCGCCCCCATCATGCGCGAGGCCTCGGCAGCATCGTCCAGGCTTTCCTGACCGGTGTATTTCGACGGCAGCATCACGCACCAGACCCGGTCCGGCCCCAGCGCATCCACAGCCATCGCCGCGCTCAGGGCGCTGTCGATGCCACCCGACATGCCCAGCACCACGCCGGGAAAGCCGTTCTTGTTCACGTAATCCCTTAGGCCCAGCATGCAGGCGCGGTAGATACCTTCCAGCCGGCTGCGCGGTGGCACGTCCTGCCCCTTCGCGCAGACCCAGCCGTCGTCGCCGCGCTGCCACTCGGTCATGGTCAGCGCGCTTTCGAACTCCGGCATATGGATGGCAACGGTCCGGTCAGCATTCAGCACGAACGAGCCGCCGTCGAACACCAGTTCGTCCTGGGCTCCGACCTGATTGAGATAGATCATCGGCAGGCCGCATTCGGAAACCCGCGAGACCACATGGTTCAGGCGCACGTCGGACTTGTCGACCTCATAGGGCGAGGCGTTCGGCACGATGATGATCTCCGCGCCGGTCTCTTCCAGACACTCGACGACATCCGGCTTCCAGATGTCCTCGCAAATCGGCACACCAAGCCGCACGCCCCGGAAATTGATCGGTCCCGGCAGCGGTCCCTGCGCGAACAGCCGCTTCTCGTCGAAGACGCCATAGTTCGGCAGGTCGTGCTTGTGGCGGGCCGCCTGGACCTTGCCCTGATCCAGCAGCAGCGCCGAATTGTACAGCTTCCCGCCCTCCCGCCAGCAGGTGGAGATCAGCATCGCCGGCCCGTTGTCGGCGGTTTCCGTCGCCAGCGTCTGCGCCGCCTTGATGGCGTCGTTCTGAAACGCCTGTTTCAGGACCAGGTCCTCGGGCGGATAGCCGATCAGGAACAGTTCCGGGAACACGACGAGGTCGGCGCCCATCGTCTGGGCTTCAGCGCGGAGCTGCCGGGCCAGAGCCATGTTGCCGACCACATCCCCAACCGTCGGGTTGGCCTGTGCCAGCACTATGCGAAGCGTGTCAGTCATGCGGTCTCTTTAGCCACAGCGGTGAGAGCCAGCAAGGGGACATGCTGTCATTCAACTGAAGCAATGGCGTTGTAGGACGCGCGTCATGCCTGCGAGGATGGGGATCCGCCGCGGCGTCACATACAGAAGCATCTTCAGGAGACCACCATGTCGGATGTTGCCAGCAGCGAGTTGTCGTTCGACGAATTCGACGAGATCACCCGCCCGCCTGCCGAAACCACAGACTTCGACCGCGTCGTTGAGCGCCGCATGAGCCGGCGCGGATTTCTGGGCGGTGCGGTAACGTTCGGCGCGACGGCGTTTGTCATGGGGTCGACTTCCCTGACACGCCCGGCGCATTCGGCAGCGCGTCTGGGGTTCGAACCTGTGGCGGCCAACAGCCGCGACACGGTCACCTTGCCGGACGGCTATCGCTGGCACACAGTGGTCCGCTGGGGCGATCCGATGTTTTCGGACGTGGCCGAGTTCGACCCACAGACCCGCAGCACACCGGACAGTCAGGCGCACTCCTTCGGCGACAACAACGACGGCATGGCCATGTTCGTGAAGGACGGTCGCACGGTGCTGGCGGTGAACAACGAATATACCAACCGCGGGATCATGTTCGGCAACAACGCGAGCGGCAAGCCGGAGACCGTGGACGACGCGAAGAAGGGCATGATGGCGCACGGCGTGTCGATCATCGAGGTTGCCCGCCGCGACGGCCGGTGGGCGATGGTGAAGGATGCCGACGTCAACCGTCGCATCACGCCGATGACCGAAATGCAGATCACCGGTCCCGCGGCAGGCCACGATCTGCTGAAGACCGAAGCAGACCCGACGGGCACGAAATCGTTCGGCACCTGGAACAACTGCGGCAACGGGCGCACACCCTGGGGCACCTATCTGACCTGCGAGGAAAACTTCAACGGCTACTTCTCCACCGCCGACGAAGGCTTCGAACCCACTGCCGCCATGAAACGATATGGCATCGGTGCCAGGGACTGGGGCTACGGCTGGGCCATGGCCGATGAACGCTTCGATGTCGCGAAGCACCCGAACGAGGCGAACCGCGCCGGCTACATCGTCGAGATCGATCCCTTCGATCCGGCCTCAACACCTAAGAAGCGTACCGCGCTGGGCCGCTTCAAGCACGAGAACGCCGAGCTGGTAATTGCGAACAACGGTCATGTCGTCGTCTACCTGGGCGATGACGAGCGCGGCGAGTTTCTCTATCGCTTCATTTCGGAAGGAAAATATTCGGTCGGCGGCGACAATGCTGACCTGCTGGAGAACGGCAGACTGTCCGTCGCAAAGTTCAACGACGATGGCCGGGGCACCTGGATCGACCTCGATCCCGACACCACGGGCATGACCGACGCCGAAGTCCGCATCCATACGCGGATGGCCGCCTCGAAGGTCGGCGCGACGACGATGGACCGCCCGGAATGGGTCGCGGCCAACCCGAACAGGGTCGAGGCCTACTGCTGTCTGACCAACAACAAGAACCGGGGCAAGAAACCAAACGCCGGCGGCGACGCGACACCTGTAAACGGTCCCAACCCGCGCGAGGCGAACAATTATGGTCAGATCGTGCGCTGGGCCGCGGACGACGATGACCATACCGCCGAAGGCTTCGCCTGGGATCTGTATGTCGTCGCAGGAAACCCGACCGTGCACGATGACGCCTATGCCGGTTCGGACAACATCACGCCCGACAACATGTTCAATTCACCCGACGGGCTTGCCTTCGACAGTACCGGCCTGCTTTGGATCCAGACCGACGGCAAATACTCGAACGAGGGCGATTTCGCCGGCATGGGCAACAACCAGATGCTGATCGGCAATCCTGCGACCGGCGAGATCCGCCGCTTCATGGTCGGGCCGAACGAATGCGAAGTCACGGGGCTCACCTTTTCGCCCGACCGCCGTACGATGTTCGTCGGCATCCAGCACCCCGGCGAAAAGGGCAACAGCCACTGGCCCGGCGGCGGCGATTCCCTGCCCCGCTCCGCCGTGATCGCGATCGACCGTGAAGACGGCGGCGTGATCGGATAGAGCCGTCCCGTCTTTCGCTGAATCACCGGCTCCCGGACGGTCGCCCCCGTCCCGTGCGTTTGGCCGCTTCAATCAAATGCCGGAGCGTTCTAGAATACGGATTCGTAGCGTGGCCGGGGCCGGGCAGTCGAGGGGGGCTGTCCGGCCCCGACGCTTGCGTCGCCGGGATCAGCTCGCCTTGAAGAACGCGATCAGGTCGTCATAGGCCTCCGGCACCTGAATGAAGAACATGTGCCCGCCGTCGTAGAGCCTGAGTTCCGCATTCGGCATGCGTTCGGCCAGGTTCCGCATGGCCTCCGGCGTCGCGATGTCGTCGTTCGTCCCGCCACCGCACAGTGCGGGCGTGTCTATCCCGGCCAGTGCCTCCCAGCAGTCATGGTGCTTCCGCGCCTGGATCTGCATCGCCATGCCGTGCTGGTAGTTGTGCTCGCCATAGAACTCGGTCTTGTCGGCGCGCTTCCTCAGCACTTCGACCTTCTCGACATCCTTCTCGAACCAGTCGTCGGTGACCCGGTTGTCCGACAGCTTGATCATGGTGCGGAACTTCTCTTCCTGCGTCAGATCCGGCGAGAGCGTATCCAGCGGATAGGACGCCCCGCCCGCCCCGCCAGGCGACGTGCACCACAGCGCCGCGCGGCTGACCTTGCCGGGATGCCGGGCCATCAGGTTCTGCAGCACCATGCCGCCGAACGAGATACCCAGCACCGGGCAGGGTGCAAGTTCCAGCGCATCCATGATCGCAGCCGCGTCATCGGCGTAGGCTTCCATGGTGTAGCCGTCGTCGGGCTTGCTGGTCTGCCCCAGGCCGCGCTGGTCGTAGGTCGTGACCCGGAAATGTTTCGTCAGCGGGCTGTCCAGCGGAGTCGGCGGACGGCGCAGATCGCTGCCCGTGCCGGTGATGACCAGAACATCCGGCCCTTCGCCCTTCTGATCGTAGTAGACCTGATCCAGATCCCGGATTTTGAGTGTTGGCATGTGTTCCTCCCCGAACCGTCCTATGCCGCGTCCAGCCCCATCTGCCAGAACGCCGTTTCCAGCCGTGTGGCCTGCGAAAATATCCGTGTCAGCCTTTCAAACCGCGCGTCGGTCAACCGGCCTTCGGCCAGCACGTCCAGATGCGACAGCGCACCCTGCATCACATCAGCATACTCGTCGCCCGCATACATCTCGATCCATGAAAGGTAGGGGTTGCCATCCCGCTTCGTTGCGGCGTCCGCCGCCAGCCGCGCACCAATCTCGCCATAGCCGATCACGCACGGTGCGAGCGCCACATGCAGGTCCAGCACATCGCCCGCCAGCCCGGTTTCCAGCACATAGCGCGTGTAGGCCATGGTGGCGACGTCTTCGGGGGCGGCTTCCATTTCCGCCGGTCCGATGCCGAATCCCGCGCAATAGTCGATGTGCAGCTTCATCTCGACGTTCAGGATGCCGTTCACGACCTCGGATGCGGCACGCATATCGACCAGATTGTCAGCCTTGTAGACGGCCAGCGCCCAGGCCCGCGCGAAGTGGATCAGGAACAGGTAGTCCTGGACCAGATAATGGCGGAAGGCCGGTTCCGGCAGGCTTCCGTCCGCCAACCCGGCAACGAAGCGATGGCCGACATAGTCCTGCCAGTCGGTGCCGGCGGCTTCTTTCAGGCGATTGAACAGCTTCATCCGATCAGCAGGTTCCGTGTGTTGCGCGGCAACTGGAACTCGATCCCGTCGAGTTCCTCGGTCAGATTGATCTGGCAGCCCAGCCGCGACGTCTCCTGCAGGTCGAAGGCGAGGTCCAGCATGTCGTCCTCTTCCTCACGCGAGTCCGGCAGCTTGTCGAACCAGGGATCAAGCACGATCACATGGCAGGTTGAACAGGCCATGGATCCTTCGCAAGCCCCCTCGATGTCGATGTCGTGCCGGTTGGCGACGTCCAGCACGGAATCGCCCGGTTTGGCATCCACCGTCTGACGCTCGCCCTTAGGACTGATGAAATGGACCGTGATCATGCCCTCGCCTTTCCGATCGCCCGCGCGATGGCCTCGACCGCCGTCGCGATGTCTTCCTCGTTGTTCATGCGCCCGATGCCGATGCGTATCGACGATCGTATCTCCGGTTCGCTCAAGCCGATGGCCTGAAGCACATGAGATGGTGACGAAGATACCGATGAACAGGCCGAACCCGTCGAGACGGCAATTTCCGACGCCTCGCGTATCACATCGTCCGCATCCACACCGTCGATACGGAAATTGATGTTGCCCGGCAGGCGCATGATCTCCGATCCGTTCAGATGCACACCGTCCACGCGGACCCGCAGGCCGGTCCAGAAAAGGTCGCGCAGTGTCGCCAGATGGCGGCGCTCGTCCACCAGAATCGCACCCGCCTTGCGGGCCGCCGCGCCGAACCCGACGGCCAGCGGCGTGGGAACCGTACCCGATCGCAGACCCTCCTGCTGTCCGCCGCCATGGATCAGGGGCGGCAGGATGGCCCGCGCGCGTTCACCTACGACAAGTGCGCCGATTCCTTTCGGGCCGTGGAACTTGTGCGCCGTCAGGCTCATGAGGTCGGCGCCCAGCCGCGCGAAACTGACCGGTATGCGACCGACCGCCTGTGCGGCGTCGCAGTGCAACAATGCATCCGTCTCCCGCACCATCCGCCCGATGGCGGCAACGGGTTCGATGGTGCCGATCTCGTTGTTCGCCAGCATGACCGACACCAGGCCGACATCACCTTTTTCCAGTTCGGCGCGTACGGCATCGGGACCGACCCCGCCGCCGGCATCGACCGGCAGGATCGTCACCGGACGACCGGTCGCCGCCGCACTTTCCAGCACACAAGGGTGTTCGATGGCCGACACCACGATGCGGGACCGGCGGGCATCCAGCACACTGGCGATACCCTTGATGGCCCAGTTGTTGGATTCCGTTGCACCGCTGGTGAAAAAGACATCGTCTTCGGACGCATCGATCAGGGCTGCGATCTCGGACCGCGCCAGATCGACGGCGGCTTCCGCGGACCAGCCATGTTCATGGTGGCGCGAATGCGGATTGCCCGGCTGCTCGGTGAACCAGGGCAACATCTCGGCCAGCACGTCCGGATCGACTGGCGTTGTGGCGTGATTGTCCAGATAGATCGAGTTGCGGATCATGCGGCCCGTTTCCGCCGCCACAGGGCGGTCCAGGCATCGATGCAGGCGTCGACATCGGCATCCGTGGTGTTCCAGCCGAGCGAGATGCGGATCGCCTCCCCCGCTGCCCTCCTGCCGACCCCCATGGCCAGCAGGACGTGAGACGCGGTGACCTTGCCCGAACTGCACGCAGACCCGGCGCTGACCGAAACACCCGCGAGATCGAGCGCCATGACCTGGGTCTCGGCGGCGACACCCGGCATCCGGATGCACGTGGTGTTCGGTGCGCGAGAGACATCCTGCCCGAACACTTCCGCATCTTTGTCACGAGCGCACAAAGCGCTTTCCAGGCGATCGCGCAGTTCCGACAGGCGGCTGCGCTCCGAGCGGCCTTCCTGCGAGACCGCCTCCGCCGCGGCACCGAAGCCGGCGATGCCGATCAGGTTCTCCGTTCCCGCGCGCCTGCGCTGTTCCTGTCCGCCGCCACGGATCAGGGGGTCCGGGTCCAGCGCCCCCATGACCAGCAGGGCACCGCATCCCGCCGGTCCGCCCAGCTTATGGGCGGAGAGGCTGATCAGATCGGCCAACGCCGCGATGGATTCGGGATCGATCTTGCCCGGTGCCTGCACCGCATCGACGTGCAGCAGCACATCGTGCCTGCGGCATATCGCGGAGATTTCCTCAAGCGGCTGGATCACGCCGGTTTCATTGTTCACGGCCATCACCGAAACCAGCGTGGCATTGCGATTCGTGATCAGGCGGGACAGTTCATGCATGTCGACCAGCCCGTTGCCATCGACGGGAAGACCGATGATCTCATTGTCGGCATTCAGGGTTGAATCGTGCGATGTGGCCGCCACGAGTTTGCCGCCCGCAACGGCCGAAAGCGCCCAGTTGTTGGCCTCCGTGCCGCTGGCGGTGAAATGCACGGTCGACGGTCGGACCTTCATCAGATCGGCAACCTGACGCCGTGATGCGTCCACCAGGGCACGGGCGGTACGGCCCTCCGCATGCACGCTCGACGCGTTTCCGGTGATGTCCATCGCATCCCGCATCGCGGCCTTCGCTTCGGGACGCAGCGGTGCCGTCGCGTTGCAGTCTAGATAATGACGGATCGGCGGTGTCTTGGCCTGCATGGGGCCGGTGTATCAGTCCTCGCCGCCGGAGACGACCCTGACTTTGGGTTCCCTGTCGGCAAGCTTCTGTTCCAGTTCCGCGATCCGGCCCTGCATCTGCTCCATGTCGTGGAGCATCTCGCTCATCCGGACGTGCAGCGGATTGGACACACCGTCCTGCGGCATGCCGTAGGCGGCAAAGGCGCGCCCGATGTTCTCGGCGCTGTCGACCAGGCGCGGTCTGGACTTGCCAACCACCTCGGCGGGAATGCCGACCACCGTCGCGCCCGGCGGAACTTCCTTCACGACCACCGCGTTCGCGCCGACCCGCCCGCCGGCACGCACGGTGATGGGACCAAGTACCTGAGCGCCCGAACCGACGATCACGTCATCCTCCAGTGTCGGGTGCCGCTTCTGCCCGACCTGGGAAGCGGAATCCACCGAGGGCGCGACGCCACCAAGCGTGACGTCGTGATACAGCGTTACATTGTTGCCGATCTCGGCGGTCTCGCCGATCACCACACCCATGCCGTGATCGATGAAAAAGCGCTTGCCGATCTTCGCGCCGGGATGAATCTCGATCCCGGTCATGAAGCGGCCAATCTGCGAGATATAACGTCCGGCCAGGAAGAACTTCCGCCGCCACAGCGCGTTCGACAGGCGATAGAACAGCACGGCATGGAAGCTGGGATAGCAGAGCACGATTTCCAGCGTGGACTTTGCTGCCGGGTCGCGTTCCTTGACCGCTTCGATATCGTCTTTCAGTGCCTGCCACATGCCGGTTTCTCCCTGAGTCCGGTGGCTGATGTTGCTAGTGAATATATTTCACATGGAAAAAGCGTCAATAAGGCCACGCCCTACAAATACTGGCGCGAGAGGCAATATAACTATATGTACACGCCGGAACCGGTCGCCGGTGCCCGCCTCAGCTTCAAACATTCAGTCGAGAAATCATGCCCGAAGTCATCTTCAACGGACCCGATGGGCGGCTGGAAGGCCGCTACCACCATGTCGAGGACGAGAATGCTCCGATCGCGCTGATCCTGCATCCGCATCCGCAGTTCGGCGGGAACATGAACCACAAGCTGGTCTATAATCTGTTCCAGCTCTTCAAGGACCGCGGTTTTGCGGTGCTGCGGTTCAACTTCCGTGGCGTGGGCCGCAGCCAGGGCGAGTTCGACCAGGGCGTCGGTGAACTTTCCGATGCGGCTTCGGCACTGGACTGGATGCAGCAGATCAAGCCGGATGCGCAGGCATGCTGGATTGCCGGCTATTCGTTCGGTGCCTGGATCGGGATGCAGCTTCTGATGCGCCGCCCGGAAGTCGAGGGCTTCATCTCCGTCTCACCGCCCGCCAACATGTTCGATTTTACCTTCCTGGCGCCCTGCCCGTCATCGGGCATCATCGTGCATGGTACCGACGACGATGTGGTCCCGGAAGCCGACGTGCAGAAGCTGGTCGACAAGCTGAAGTCGCAGAAGGGTATCGTCATCGACTATCAGCAGATCGAAGGTGCCAGCCATTTCTACGAGAAGGAAATGGACGAGGTGCACCAGATCACGGGCGACTATGTGGACCGCCGCCGCGCCGAAATACTCGCCGGCTGAACCAGCACGCCGCCCGTCATCGGTTCAGGCACGTTCGTCGTCGATGGCAGGCTGAGCGGCAGCCCGTCCAGCGACCGCACGGCAAGCCAGGCGAAAGCCTGAGCCTCCAGTGCATCGCCCTGCCATCCGGCGGCCTCGACCGGCTCGACCGTTGCACGCAGTTCCTGACCCAGCCTGCGCATCAGGTGCGCATTGTGCCGCCCACCGCCGGTAACCAGCCAGCGTGCGGGCCTTGCCGGCATGTGTTCCAGCGCGCGCACCACCGACAGGATCGTGAATTCCGCCAGGGTCGCCGCACCGTCCGCCACATTCATGCCCTCGACCGAAACAACAAAATCGTTCCGGTCCAGAGACTTGGGCGGCTCCTTCGAGAAGTAATCCTGTTCGAGCCATTCGGAAACGCGCGTCCGGTCCGCCGTGCCCGACGCCGCCGTCGCGCCATCGCGGTCAAAGGGCTCGCCGGTCCGGGCAAGCATCCAGTCGTCCATCAGGGCACTGGCCGGTCCCGTGTCGAACGCAAGAACCGCGTCATCATCCCCGATCCAGGTGACATTGCCGACCCCGCCCAGATTCAGCACGCAGAGCGGTTTCGGCAGATCGGCCGCCAGCGCGACGTGGTAGAGCGACGCGAACGGTGCGCCCTCTCCACCCGCCGCGACGTCCGCCGAGCGGAAGTCATGCACCACCGGGATCGAAAAGCGATCGGCCAGATACGCGGCATCGCCGATCTGCACCGTGATCCGGTTCGCCGGGTCGTGAAAAATGGTCTGCCCGTGAAAACCGATCAGGTCGAGGTTCTCGCGCAGGCCCTCGTGCGACGCGAGGAACCGGTCAATCGCGCGCGCATGCGCCGCCGTCACGGCACTCACCGCCGTATCGTCCGCCTGCCGCTGTCCCAGCACCGCGCGCACCGCCTCACGTTCGTCCGGTTGATAGGGATACCCGCCCGCAGGGCCCGCCTCGATACGGGAACGGCCATCCGTCCGCAGCCAGGCCACATCGACGGCATCCATCGAAGTGCCGCTCATCAACCCGATCACGTTCCTGATCATGCCTGCCAAACCTTGCCCTTCCTGACCAGTGTGCTACACGCCGCGCGCTGATCCCAATCGCTTTCCAGAAGCCTGTCCCATGACCGACACACGCTCAGAATTCCTCACAACTCTCTACGAACGCGGGTTCGTGCACCAGTGCACAGATGTCGCCGCGCTGGACGACACGCTCGGCAAGGGTGTGGTCACGGCCTATATCGGGTTCGACTGCACGGCGGACAGCCTGCATGTTGGCAGCCTGCTGCCGATCATGATCCTGCGCTGGCTGCAGAAGACCGGCCACAAGCCGGTCGTCCTGATGGGCGGCGGCACCACCAAGGTCGGCGATCCGTCGGGCAAGGACGCCGCACGGCAGCTGCTGACCGACGAGATCATCGAACAGAACATGGCCGGCATCCGCACCGTCTTCGAGAAGTTCCTGACCTTCGGCGACGGACCGACCGACGCCATCATGGTTAACAATGCCGACTGGCTGGACGAACTGGCCTATATCCCGTTCCTGCGTGACATGGGGCGGCATTTCTCGGTCAACCGCATGCTCAGCTTCGATTCCGTGAAGCTGCGCCTTGACCGGGAACAGAACCTGTCGTTCCTCGAATTCAACTACATGATCCTGCAGGCGTATGATTTCCTTGAACTTTCACGCCGGATGGATTGCAGGCTGCAGATGGGCGGTTCGGACCAGTGGGGCAATATCGTCAACGGTGTCGAACTGGGACGCCGGGTGGACGGGACCGAGCTGTTCGGCCTGACGTCCCCGTTGCTGACGACCGCCAGCGGCCAGAAGATGGGCAAGACCCATGACGGCGCGGTCTGGCTGAACGCTGATCGGCTGAGCGCCTATGACTATTGGCAGTTCTGGCGCAACACCGCCGACGCCGACGTGGGCCGGTTCCTGCGGCTGTTCACCGAACTGCCGCTGGACGAGATCGAACGTCTGGAAGCGCTGGACGGTCAGGAGATCAACGAGGCCAAGAAGGTGCTGGCCGACGCGGCCACCGCGATGGCACATGGCGCGGAAGCCGCGCGGGTGGCGGCAGAGACCTCCCGGAAGGCCTTCGAAGAGGGTGCCGCCGCCGAAGGTCTGCCCGTCGTCCGGATCGACGCGGCTGAGCTGTCCGGTGGTATCGGTATCCTCGACGCCTTCGTGCGTTCCGGGCTTGCGAAGTCCAATTCCGAGGCGCGCAAGCTGATCCAGAACGGCGGGGCGCGGTTGAACGACGAAAAGGTCAGCGATCCCAGGGCGATGCTGACATCAGCGGATCTGGTTCAGGACGGCGCGGCGAAACTCTCGTCCGGCAAGAAGAAGCACGTCCTGCTGCGGGCACGATAGTCCCCCGGAAAACGTACCGAACGCACCCGACGGTCAGATCTGCCCTTCCGCTCGGCTTCCGGTCACCTATCTAACGCCAATGCCATTTCGGCAATTGGAGTAGTTTGATGATCAGATCCCTCGTTCTTGCCGGCCTTGTGCTGGGCGCATCGCCCGCGCTGGCGCAATCCCTGCCCGATCTGGAACGCACCGCCACGAGCACGGTCGAGCTTTCCAACCCGCACGATCTGAAGCTGTCGCCCGACGCCAGCTATCTGGCCGTTTCGGACGTGGGCAACAATCGCGTGGTGCTGCTTGATCCGGTCACGCTAGAGCTGCTCGGCAGTTTCGGAACCGACGAGCAGTCCGGCACGCACGACATCGACTTCGATGCCGAGGGCCGCATGTATGTCGCCGACACCCACAATCACCGCATCGCGATCTACGAGATGAACGGTGTCGAGGCCCGGTTCGAGGGCGAGATTGCCGGGCTGTTCACCAAGCCCGAGGGCGTTCTGGTGCATCCCGACGGTATCGTGTTCGTCGCGGGTGCCGGATCCGACAATGTCGTGGCGTTCCGGGATGGCGAGGCCATTGCCGAACTGAAAGGCCTCAATTCACCGCACGATCTGGAACTCGCGCCGGACGGTACGATCTGGCTGGCGGACGCGGGCAACGATCGCCTGCTGCAGCTTTCGACCGACCTGGAAATCATGAACGAACTGTCGGGATCGCCCTATGATTTCAATGGTGTACGTTACCTGGATATCCTGCCCAATGGCACGATCATCGCCGCCGACAAATATACCCACAGCGTCAAGTTCATCGCCCCTGACGGCAGTCTTCTGAAGGTTCTCGGCGACGGCACCGCGGGCAGCGAGAACGGGCGATTCAGGACCCCCGAAGGCGTCGAAAGCTGGGGCGAACTGCTCTGGCTGGCCGACTCCGGAAACAACCGGATCGTGAAGTTCCAGATGGCATTTCCTCAGCCGATGGGCGGAAAACTGGAAGAATAGTCCTCCAGCAGGGGTCGCCAGTCGTCGGGGATGCCGGCGGCGCTGATCCTGCCGGGCCCGTCGTGGTTGATGAAGACACCGATCAGCTTGCCGGTAAAGCAGACGTCACCGTGCTCATCCAGGGAACGGAACTGCAGCGTAAAGGACGATCTGCCGACCTCCGGCACGAAAAGCTGGATGCTGATCGGCCGGCCCGCCTCCACCGGTTTCTGGAAATCCATCGAGGCGTGCACCATCGGCGTACCGGTGCCGCGCGTGGTCTGCATGTCACGCCAGTGGATTCCGGTCAGATGAACGAAGAAATCCTCCGCTGTTTCAACCATGTAGTCCAGATACGCGCCGGTATAGATGATGCCTGCGGGATCGGAATCGCCCCAGCGCACCAGACGCCCCACGGTGAAGGGGCCGGTTCCGGTGACGTTGGGCAGGCGCGGGTCTGGAGCGTTCTCGTTCACAATACTGGCTTCCGGTTGCTGTCCGACTTCCCGATCCTAGTGCGGAAAGGCGTCCTTTGGAATCGACAAGCACTGTTTCAGGACAGGCGCGGCCGAAGCGGGTTGCGCTGCGGAAGATCGGTGCGCTTCAGTCATGCGATGGAATGCCGTGGAGCGTCGGGAAATTAGGTGCTATCGACGGCTGGAGCGCGGAACAGACAACAGAATCGGAATCCGGCATGGCCGAGACCTACAACCGTGACAGCGTGCTGCCTGTGCAGCGCCTTCATATCGACGGCTCCCATTACAATGCGTCGTCGGAAGAGACATTCCAGAACATCAATCCGGCCACGAACAATGCGATCTGCGATGTTCAAGTGGCCAACGAGGCCGACATCGATGTCGCCGTCGCTGCGGCGACCAAGGCCTTTCAGACATGGTCACGCACCCCGGCGCGAGAGCGGGCCCGGATCATGCTGCGGGCAGCGGCGATCCTGCGCGAGCGCAACGACGAACTGGCGGCGCTGGAGACCCTCGACACCGGCAAGCCCATCGCCGAGACCTCGACGGTGGATGTCATTTCCGGCGCGGAAGTCCTCGAATATTACGCCGGCCTCGCGCCGTCCCTGCATGGCGAACACTTCGACCTGCCGCCGGATGCCTTCGCCATCGTACGCCGCGAACCCCTTGGTGTCTGCGCCGGTATCGGCGCGTGGAACTACCCGATCCAGATCGCCCTCTGGAAATCCGCGCCGGCCATTGCCTGCGGCAACACGATGATCTTCAAGCCCGCGGAACTGACCCCGCTCACGGCGCTGAAACTGGCCGAGATCTACACCGAAGCCGGACTGCCCGACGGCGTCTTCAACGTCGTGCAGGGCGACGGCAGGACCGGCCAGATGCTGGTGAAACACCTCGGCATCGCCAAGGTCAGCCTCACAGGTGAAGTGGGCACCGGCAGGAAGATCATGGCCGACGCCGCCGAGACCTTGAAGCACGTAACGTTCGAACTGGGCGGCAAGTCACCGCTGATCATCTTCGCCGATGCGGATTTCGACAGCGCCGTGAACGCGGCACTGAACGCGAACTTCTATTCCGGCGGCGAGATCTGCTCCAACGGCACGCGGGTCTTCGTCGAACGTCCGATCTACAACAAGTTCCTGAAGCAGATGGAGGCGCGCGTGCCCGCCATCCGCGTCGGCGACCCGTTCGACCCCGAAACCCGGATCGGCGCCCTGATCAACACCGCGCACATGAAAAAGGTCCTGGGCTATATCGATCTGGCGCTGGAATCGAACGCGCTGCATGTGGTCGGCGGTACCATTCCGACCGATCCTGCCCTTCAGGACGGCAACTTCCTGCATCCGGCGGTCTTTGCCGACTGCACCGACGACATGCCGTTCGTGCGCGAGGAAATCTTCGGTGCGATGATGGCCGTGCTGCCTTTCGAGAGTGAGGAAGAAGTCCTGAAACGCGCCAACGATACGATCTACGGACTCTCGGGCGCGGTTTTCACGCAGGACTTCGCCCGTGCGCACCGCGTGGCCAACGCCATCCAGGCCGGATCGGTCTGGATCAACGAATACAACATCACGCCGCCCGAGGTGCCGTTCGGCGGTCAGAAGCAGTCGGGCATCGGGCGCGAGAACGGGCTGGAAACCATCAACCAGTTCACCCAGTCCAAGACGATCTACGCCAGCATGGCACCCGTCGAGCCGTATTTTTGACTCGACGCGAGGTTCCATCGATCCGGCCATGTGGACCGGCTGTCACCCCCCGGTTTTGTCCCGCTGCTGTCAGGTCAGGACTGTGCACCCGTCCACAACTCACTGACGGGACCAGTCTTCGCATTGCCTTGGTCAGGTGAACACGGGTAGCGACAAATCCACGGACCGTTCCGGGACTTGATCCCGGAACGCAGCAGCGACACAGGTCATTCCGGCTCGACCCACGTCCGGGAACCGTCTACTCCGCCGCTTCGATCACCGGCGCTTCGGCTTTCTCTTTCTCGGCCTGCTGGCGCTGCCACATCTGCGCATAGACGCCGTTCGCCGCGACAAGGTCGGCATGGCGTCCGCGCTCGACGATGCGCCCCTCCGACAGCACGACGATCTCGTCGGCATCGACGACGGTCGACAGCCGATGCGCGATGATCAGGGTGGTGCGGCCTTCGGAAACGGCGTTCAGCGCCTTCTGGATCTCGCGCTCGGTGGCGGTATCCAGCGCCGACGTCGCCTCGTCGAAGATCATGATGCCGGGGTTCTTCAGCATCATGCGCGCGATGGCGACACGCTGTTTCTCGCCGCCGGAAAGCTTCAGCCCGCGCTCGCCCACCATCGACTTCAGGCCGTCCGGCAGATTGCCGATCAGGGGGCGAAGCTGCGCGCTGTCGATGGCGGCGTTGAGCTGTTCATCGCTCGTCTCCAGATCGCCATAGCGGATGTTGTGCTCCAGCGTGTCGTTGAACAGCACGACGTCCTGGGGCACGACACCCAGCGTCGCCTTCAGCGATGCCTGCGTGACGTCGCGGATGTCCTGCCCGTCGATGCGGATCGCACCGCCGGTCACATCGAAGAAGCGGAACAGCAGGCGCGTGATGGTGGACTTGCCGCCGCCGGATCCGCCGACGACCGCTATCGTCTTGCCCCGCGGCACGGTGAAACTGATGCCCTGAATGACCTCCCGGCGCGGGTCATAGCCGAAGCGCACATCGTCGAAGACGATTTCCCCGCCATCGAACGCCAGCGCCTTGGCGTCTGGCTTGTCCTCGACCTCGACCTCCCGGTCCAGCAGCGCGAACATCTTCTGCATGTCGGCAAGGCTCTGCTTGACCTCGCGATAGACCATGCCGAGCAGGTTCAGCGGCTGATAGAGCTGGATCAGGAAGGCATTCACCAGCACGAAGTCGCCGATGGTCATGGTGCCGTCCGCAACGCCATAGGCCGCCATGGCCATGACGATGACCAGTCCGGCGGACACGATCACGCCTTGCCCGGTGTTCAGGAATGCGAGGCTGACCTGCGACTTCACGGCGGCCTTCTCGTAGCGCGCGAGACGCTGGTCGAAACGGTCTGTCTCATAGGGTTCATTGCCGAAATAACGGACCGTCTCGAAGTTCAGCAGGCTGTCGATGGACGACGCATTCGCCTGCTCGTCGCGCTTGTTCATCTCGCGGCGGATGCCGATGCGCCATTCGGTGACGATGAAGGTGAAGGCGATGTAGCCGACGACCGTGCCCAGCGTGGCCACGGCAAACCAGGGATCGTATTCCAGCAGCAGGATCACGCAGAAGATCAAGGCCTGAGCGACCACGGGTATGACGTTGAAAAGCGCCATCCTGAGCAGGAAGTCGATGGCCTTCGCGCCGCGGTCGATGACCTGATGCAGCGCGCCCGTGCGGCGTTCGGTATGGAAGCGGTAGGAAAGCTCGTGCAGCCGTTCGAACACGCGGCGCGCGACCAGCCGGGCCGCCCGCTGTCCGACGGCGGAAAACACCGCGTCCCGCGCCTGTGCCAGTCCCTGCTGCAGCACCCGGCCCGCGCCATAGGCCAGCACGAAGGCGATGGCCACACCGATGGCGATGGTCTCGGCACCGTCCAGCGCGTCGACCGCATACTTCAGCAGGAACGGCACCGCGGCACCCGCCGCGATGGAAGCCGCCAGACATCCAGCGGCTATGAAGATCCTGATCTTCGGTGCCCAGTTGTCCTTCGGCCACATGTAGGGCCACAGGCGACGGAGCACCGCCCAGTCGGCGGGTCCGGCGGGTTCGCTGGATGTGAAACTTCTCAAGTAATGCGATCCTCGCAGGCTGTCTGTCTTTGGCGTTCAGACGTCTAAAGAGAGTGTCGTGTCGCGTCCGGTCAAGCACAATACGCCACTTTCGCCAGCCCGGATCGTCGGCATCGACCCGCAATGGCTTTCGGGAACTAGTACGCTAGTGTACTGTCTCAATCTCAAATATCCGTTCGGGAGAGGCACCATGAAACAGCCGCGAGACCTTCAGGAACGCCTGTTTCGCGAGGCCATCAAGCGGATCGAGACCCGGTCGCCACCGCTGGCGCAATCGTCGGCGCAGGTCAGCGCCGAACGCTACGTCAGCCCGGATTTCCTTGACCGCGAACTTGCAACGATCTTCCGGCAGAATCCGGTCTATTGCGGCCTGACCGGCGAAGTGCCGGAGCCGGGCGACTATCTCACCCGCGAGTTGCCCGGCCTGTCGCTGCTGATCGTCCGCGGGCAGGACCAAACGGTACGGGCCTTCCGCAACCGCTGCCGCCACCGTGGCACGCGTGTCGCCGAGGGCGCGGGTAATGCCCGGCACTTCGTCTGCCCCTATCACGCGTGGACATATGGCACGGACGGCGTTCTCTCCGCCGTTGCGGAAGCAGACGCATTCCCGGATGTCGAGGTGGGCCGCGACGGCCTGTGTCCGGTTCCCCTGATCGAATGGGGCGGGCTTCTGTTCGTGCAACCGACCGATGTCAGCGCGGCGCAGGCCCGCGACATGCTGCGGCCCATCATGGAAGAGCTTGAGGGGTTCGCGTTTGCCGACTATCGCGTCCGCCGCACCTTCGAATGCGAGAAGCCGACCAACTGGAAGATGGGCGTCGACACGTTCCTTGAAGCCTACCATGTGCCGGTGCTGCATTCGGCCACCATCGGGCGGACGCTGATTGGCGGTTTTGCCCTGTACGAACCGTTGCGCCCGCACGCCCGGCTGGTGGCGCCCCGGCGTCCGATCATGAAGCTGACCGATGCGCAGATCGCCGCCGATCCGCTGCACCGCCATGCGATCATCGTATACCGGCTGTTCCCCAACACGGTCTTCGTGTCGATGGAGACCCATGTCGAAATCCACCGCTTCGATCCGGTGCCTGGCAAGCCGAACCGCATGCGCTGGAGCCTGGTGGTGGCAGCTTCTCCCCTGGGACAATCGCAGGAACCGGACTGGGACCAGATCCTCGATCTCGCCGCTGGAGTGGTCGAGCGGGAGGATCTGGTGATGATGGCGCAGATCCAGAAGAATCTGGACGACGAAGGCCCGGATGCGCCGGTCATCTTCGGCCGGAACGAACCGGCGCTGCAGGATTTCCACGCCGAGATCGATATCGCCATGGGTGCGCAGAAGCCCCTGCGCCGTCCGGAAGCACCGCTCGCCGAGGCTGCCGAATAAGTACTGCGGTCAGCGTCCCTTGTAGACGGCCGGGCGTTTCTCAAGGAAGGACTGCACACCTTCCCGGTAATCCTCCGAGGTCTGCGACAGCAGGAACTGATCGGTATCCATGAAACTGGTGGCGTGGTTCAGCGCCTTGGCGGCCATGTCTACATCCTTCTTGCACATGCGCACCTGAACGGGCGGCATCGCGGCGATCCGCTCGGCCAGTTCCATGGCCTTCGCGACCGCCCCACCCTTCGGCGCGATCTCGTCGGCCAGGCCCCATTCCTTCGCCAGTGCCGCGTCGACCTTCTCGGCCATTACGACCACGCGCTTGGTCCGCGCCGGACCGCACAGATTGACGAAGCGCGGTACCGAGTTCCACGACATGTTCATGCCGCGCTCGATCTCTGAGACATACAGTGTCGCGCCTTCGCCCATCACGCGCAGGTCCAGCGCCGTGGCCAGGGCTACGCCGCCGCCGACGCACCAGCCCTCGATGGCGCAGATGGTCATCTGTTCCAGTTCTTC
This sequence comes from Minwuia sp., assembly GCF_048263705.1. Classification (GTDB taxonomy): domain Bacteria; phylum Pseudomonadota; class Alphaproteobacteria; order Minwuiales; family Minwuiaceae; genus Minwuia. The sequence goes on from NZ_JBLXDV010000003.1 coordinate 189,130, forward strand.
CCACGCCTTGCACAACCGGGGCCCGCGCTGGATGGCGCGGCGTTTCTGCATCAGGCCCGCGTCCGGGTCGCGGCCCTCCTTCAGGTCGAAACCCATGGAGAAATTGTCGGCACGGCCCGTCAGCACGATCACCGACGTCTCCAGATCCTCGTCCAGCCAGCGCGCGACGTCGGTCAGTTCCTTCATCAGCGCGTCCGACATTGGGTTGGCCGGCATCCCCCGATCGAAGCTGACGGTGACGATGCGGCCCTGCTTTTCGACGGTGCAGAATTCCCAATCCATGATGTCCTCCCCGGAATCTTTCGTTAACGTGGCCACAGACTAGAGCTTATTGGGGAGGATAGAAGCCATGACCGCCTATGTGATCGCCCGCGTGAACGTCACCGATCCGGACAAGTACGAGAACTACAAGGCACTGGCGCCCGCCGCGATCAAGAAATACGGCGGCGAGTATCTGGCACGTGGTGGCGCTGTGGAACTGCTGGAAGGTCCCGACGAGACGCGCCGCGTGGTGATATTGAGTTTCCCCGACATGGACGCCGCGCGCGGCTTCTACAACTCGCCCGAATATCAGGCTGCAAAGAAGGAGCGTGAAGGCGCAGCGGAAGGTCAGTTCCTGATTGTCGAAGGGCTGTAGGTCTTGGCAAGAACGGTCTGCGTCGCCGGGGTCAGCGGGCTGGTCGGCGCGAACATCACCAAAGCGCTTCTGGCCGGGGGCTATCGCGTCAACGGCGTGATGCGCGACGCGGACGATCCCCGGAAAGCCCCCTTCCTGCGCGCCCTGCCCGGCGCGGCGGAGCGGCTGACCCTGTTCAGCGCCGACATGGCGGATGACGGAAGCTTCGACACGGCGGTGCATGGCTGCGATGCGGTCTTCATCGCCTGCCTGATCCCGACCTATGTCGGCCCGTCCGGCGTCCGGGCGACCGAGATGGACGACGCACAGGGTTATGCCGAGATCATCATGCCCACCGTCAACGGCTGCCTGAACATCATGCGGTCGGCGGCGAAGGCCGAGGTGCCGAACGTGCTGATCTGTTCCAGTACCAGCAGCACGAACCCGGTTCCGCCGGTCGAGAACAAGAATGAGGTCGATCACTGGTCCGATCCCGATCAGCAATGCGCGCAGAAGAAATATACCTCGGCCACCAAGGCTGTGATGGAGAAGGCGGCGATGGCCTGCGCCGCCGAGAACGGCATGCGGCTGTGCATCTTCCTGCCGACCCTGATGCTGGGTCCGATGGTCCTGCCCACGCACATGGACGAAGGCTTCATGGCAGTGCTGCGCCGCCTCACCCGCGGCGAGAAGGGCCGCCATGACAGGGTACCGAACGATTCCACCTCCATGGCGCACATCGACGACGTCGCAGCGCTGTTTCTCGCGGCCTATGAGAACCCCGAGGCGCAGGGCCGCTATTTCGCCATGAAGGAAAGCTGGCCCTGGCAGGACATCTATGCCGAGCTTCAGAAACTGATCCCCGACATGGTGATGCCGGAACCGCTGAACGAACCTGCGAAACCGGCTACCACCTTCGATTTCACCCGCCGCGACAGTCTGGGCGTGCAGATGCGCAGCGTTCCGGAAATCCTGGAAGCGGCTGTGCGTTTCGCCCGGAACCCGATCTACGGTGCATGAGCTGACGCCAGGGTGGCGCTGTAGAGCTTGTCCAGAAGGGCGTCGAGCTGACGCCTTTCACCCACATTCAGGACGCCGAGAAGCTGTTCCTGACGTGCCTCGAACAGTGGCAGGATTTCCCGGACCAGATTCCGCCCTGAGTCGGTGATCGTCAGGGTGGCCTGCCGTCCGTCATCCGGATCGGGGACACGCCGGACATACCCGCCTTCCACCATCCGGTGAACCGCGCGCGAGATGGAATTGCGGGGCCGCCCGCTCATCCGCGCCACTTCCTGCGCCGTCATTTCCGGCACGATCGACAGCGAATGGATCAGCAGATACTCACCGCGGTTCAAACCATGGCGGCGCTTGATCTGCTCATAGACCGGCAGGACCAGAGAGTTGGCCATGAAGGAAATGCGGAACGTGTCGCCAATGGGCCGCTGGGTGTAGATCGCGCCCAGATCGCTGGTCCTCTGATCGTCAGCCATACCGTCCCTGAAATCCTGTTGCGTGGGCCATTTCGTTCAGGTATTTTGTTCCAAATGGAACAATAATGCAATCGGGATGGACATGGCTGACCAGGCCCCGCGACAGAAACTGACGATCCCCGATCTGGCGCGGAAGAAAGCGGCGGGTGAGCGGCTGGTGATGGTCGCCGTCGGCGAATATCTGTCGGCGCAATGGGCGGAACGCGGCGGCGTCGATATCGTCGGCGTCGGCGACAGTCTGGGCATGACGCTGTATGGCCACGAGACCACGCTTCCGATGACCGTCGAGCAGATGATCGAGCATACGAAGGCCGTGCGCCGTGGCGCGCCGAACACCTTCTGCCTCGTATCCATGCCGTATGGATCCTATGCGACGAAGGACATCGCGGTCACCAACGCGGTGAAGATGATGAAGGAGTCCGGTGCCGATGCCCTGAAGATGCAGGGCGGGCGCGAGATGTTCGATATCATCAGGGCCGTTGCCGATGCGGGCGTGCCGATCATGAGCCACGTCGGCCTGACGCCGCACTTCGTGCACAAGCTCGGCGGCTTCAGGATGCAGGGCCGCACGGCGGACGAAGCCCTGAAGATCATCGACAATGCGAAAGCCATCGAGGAAGCCGGTGCCATCGGTCTGGAGATCGAGGCCCTGCCCTATCTGGTCGGCAAGGCGGTGGAGGAGGCCGTGAGCATCTTCACCTTCTCCATCGGCGCGGGCGCGGCAGGCACGTGCCAGTTGCTCAATGGCTACGACCTGATCGGCGGATTCGACACCTTCAAGCCGAAATTCGCCAAACGCTATGGCAATGTGAACGAGGTCGCGGTCAAGGCGTTCACCGACTACGCGGCGGACGTGCGTGCCGGGGCCTTCCCAGACGACGACCACACCTACAAGATGAATGCCGAGGAAGCGCGCAAGCTGAGAGAAGCACTGGAGGCCGGACAATGAATGTACAGGCATCGAACCCGATCAACGACGCCTATCAACGCGACGGGTTCTACTTCCCCGTCCGGGCCATGAGCGCCGAGGATGCCGCAGTCTATCGCGCGAAACTGGAAACTTTCGAGAGGGCCAACGGCGGACCGCTGAAGTCGGCCATGCGCACGGACGTGCATCTGCTGTTCACCTGGGCCGACGAACTGATCCGCAACGAGAAGATACTGGATGCGGTCGAGGCCGTGATCGGTCCGAATATCCTCTGCTGGATCACCAACTTCTTTATCAAGGAACCGAAGGACGGCAACTTCGTGAGCTGGCATCAGGACGCGACCTACTGGGGTCTGGAGCCGCACGATCAGGTGCTGACGGCCTGGCTCGCGCTCTCCGACGCACCCGTCGAAAGCGGTGCCATGAAGTTCCTCGCGGGCAGCCATCGCGGAGGCCTGCACGACCACGCCGACACATTCCACAAGTCGAACCTGCTGAGCCGGGGCCAGGAGATCCAGGTCGAGGTCAACGAGGCCGACGCAACCGACATCCCGCTGAAGGCAGGTGAGTTCTCCTTGCATCATGTACTGACGGCCCACGGCTCGCATCCGAACACGACCGACGACCGCCGGATCGGCCTCGCCATCCGCTACATCCCGACGACCGTGCGCCAGACCAAGGTGCGGGATACGGCGGTGCTGGTGCGTGGCGTGGACGAATACGGCCATTTCGACCTGCTGGACGGCCCCGACGCGGACATGAGCGAAACCGCGCTCGCCACCCACAAGGACGCGAACGAGCGGCTGGTGAAAGCCCTGCTGAGTGGCACCGACAAGCAGCAATTGAGAGACTGAACGTCGAAATCTTCAGGGAGGAAAACCATGACACCCGAAGACATCCTCAAGGAACCCGCCCGGGCGCTGACCCAGTCCCAGCGGGAATTCTATTTCGAGCAGGGCTACCTGTGCATCGAAAGCTTCGTGCCCAGGGAAACCGTAGCCGAGATGGTTGCGATCACCGATGCCTTCGTCGAGGCCAGTCGCAGGGAAACAGAACCCGGCAGCACCTTCGACATCGCGCCGAACCACACCGCTGAACATCCGGTCGTGCGGCGCATCAAGCGACCCGACGACCAGCACGAAGGCTACTGGGATTTCGCGAAGGGCCTGATCGCCGACGTCGCCGCGGACCTGCTGGGACCGGACGTGCTGTTCCATCATTCGAAGCTGAACTTCAAATGGCCGGACGCGACCAGCGAGGTGAAGTGGCACCAGGACATCCAGTTCTACCCGCACACCAACTACAATGTGCTCGCGATCGGCTGTTATCTCGCGGATACGGACATGAGCAACGGTGCCGTCGGCGTCCTGCCCGGCAGCCACAACGGGCCGCTGTACGACCAGTATGATGCGAACGGCAACTGGACCGGCATGCTGAACGATGCCGACAACGCCGCCATCGACATGTCCAAGGCCCGCTACATGACGGGCCCCGCCGGCTCGATCACCATCCACAACTGCCGGACCGTGCATTATTCGGTCGCCAGCAAATCGCCGAACCCCCGCCCCCTGCTGCTCAACAGCTATTCCTCGGCGGATGCGAAGGCCTACACGCCGCACCCGGACCCGTCCTCACACGCCTACGAGGTCGTGCGCGGCCAGACATCGCGATGGGCCGCCCACGACCCCCGACCCTGCCAGATTCCGCCGGACTGGTCGGGTGGCTATACCTCGATCTTCGCGGCCCAGGCCGGTGAGAACGAGGGGAAGGCAGCGTGAGTGAACGTGTAATCCGCCCGCGTCGCAGCTTTATCTTCTCGCCGGGGCTCAGGCCCGACATGTATCCGAAGGCGCTGAAATCCGGCACGGACATCGTCTGCGTGGAACTGGAAGACGGCATTGCGCCGAAGGACAAGGACGAGGCCCGGCAGAAAGGTCTTGCGCTGTTTGCCAAACCGCAGGCCGACGATGGCGTGGAACGCATAGTCCGCATCAACTGCCTGCGCGAGGCGTTCGGGCTGGCGGACGTGCAGGCCGTGCTTGCGACAGGCACGCCACCGCCTGCCCTGATGCTGCCCAAGGTCCGCACGCCGGAGGAAGTGATCTGGCTGGACGACCTGTTGACCGAGCGCGGGCACGACACGCGCCTGCACATCATCATCGAGACCAATCCGGCCCTGGAAGCCGCCTACGAGATCGCGCAATGCAGCCCGCGCATCGACGCGCTGTTCTTCGGCGGTGTCGATATGGCCGCCGAGCTTCGCTGCGTGAACACCTGGGAGAACATGCTCTACGCGCGCAGCCGGGTGGTCCACGCCGCCGCCGCAGCCGGTATCGACGCCATCGACGTGCCCTGGCTGGATCTGGAGGATATGGACGGTCTGAAACGCGCTGCCGAGCAGGCCCGCGATCTGGGCTTCTCGGGCAAGGGCTCGATCCACCCGAAGCAGATTCCGGTCATCAACGCCGTCTTCACGCCGTCGGAAGAAGCCGTCGCGCGCGCCCGCCGCATCGTCGATGCCTTCGCCGAAGCCGACACCGGGCTGGTCGTGATCGACGGCAAGCTGATCGAGAAACCCGTGCTGCGCGACATGCACCGGATCATTGCGGTCGCGGAAAGGGCCAGTTGACGGCTATCGGATGAACCGGTCCCACGAGCCGTAGGACTGGTCCACATGCCCCCTGCGCACCGAGAAGATCATCAGCACCAGCGCGCTGCCAACGCTCGACAGCGTCCCTGCCAGGCCTGCATCCGCCATGAAGGGCGCGGCCAGCAGGCAGACCGCGAATATCCAGTTCAGGAAACGAGCAAGGCGGGCAACGACGGCGAAGGCCGTGACGGTGACGGTGAGGACAAGCGCGCCGATGAGATGGCTGACATCCGCCATTACGCCTTCAAGCCCCAGTGTCAGCGGAGTCGCCATCAGCCACACGCCGGTCAGCAGGCAGAGCGCGAGATTCCACGGAATGGACACGCCGCCGCCCAGCATGTCCGCGACAATGGCGCGTGGGGGCTGTTCGAAATCGTCCGTATCCTTCCGGTTGTCGCCGTCGTCGGTATCACCGGTGAAGAAGATGCGCAGAACCGGCGCGCCGGCCCGCTTGCGGCGGGCGAGGAACTGACCGGTCGCCACCAGTTCGTCCAGCGAATAGGGAATCTGGATCAGCATCGCCGCCGCGGCCAGCAGGCAGAGCGCGCAGTAGGTGCCCAGCATGATCGGCTGGATGATGATGAAGAAGATCGACACGGCACCCAGCGGCACGATCATCACGCCGAAGACCACCACCAGCCAGGGCATCGTGCGCCAGCGCCGCGTGGAGCCGATCAGGCCGACCAGAATCTCCAGGGCATAGGTCAGCGCACCCAGCCCCGCGTCCGGGACCGGCCAGGCCTCGGAGACGCGGGAGGTGATGATCGATTCCGTACCGTTCTTGCCGGGCTCCGTTCCGGGAAAGAACGGATCCCAGACGCCGGGAATGCTCTCCAGCTGATAGGCCGTCAGATAGCGCGACACCAGCAGGCCGACCACGGCAAGCACGATGATCGGAATTCTCTGGAACCAGCTTGACGGACTGAAGGCCCATCCCTTCGGAATGTCCGGGCCGGTGCGTGCGGCAACGGGCGAAACGCCCGGCGCCGGCGGCAGGGCGACGGCAAACCCGGCGATCAGCAGGCCGACCAGCGTACCGTTCAGATAGGCCGTTCCGGTCGGCGCCCAGAAGACCAGCGGCGCGAACATGACCCAGACGCCCAGTCCGGCTGTCAGCCAGCGGACCACGCCGATTCGCCACGAAAGGCAGAGAAACGAAAGCATCAGCAGCAGGCCGCCGGAAATCACGTCGCTCCACATCATCAGCGGATCGGCGTATCCCAGCAGTGGTGGCGACGTCATCAGCCACAGCGCGAGGCCCATGTTGGCCCAGTGGCTCCACAGACCCCTGCGGTGGGCCCTCCGGTACTCGGCTTCATGATCCGCCCTGATGCTGTCGGCATCGTCGGACTTGCGATCCGCCTCTTCCAGCCAGTGGGGCTTGAGGATGCCGTTGCGATCGTACCAGCCGGCAGGATCGTCCTTCAGACTGTCGATCAGCTTCGGCAGTTCGTCGCGTATCCGTCGTTTCGCGCGCCAGCCCAGCAGGTCGAATGCCTTCTCGGTATTCAACATGAAATGATCGCTGGCCATCTCCACCATGAACGGGCGGATGAAGGGCGGTTCGCCCTGATCGAAATCGTCGGGCACGATGGGTTCCGATTTCACCTCGACCCAGGCACCGGCCTTCGCCACCGCACCGGGTACGGTCAGGGTCGCCCAGTCGGCCTCGCCGTGGATCTGTTCACCGATCTCCTTCTGCAGGTCGGCATAGCTCATGACTTCGGTTTCGCCGGCCAGTATCGGGCACCATGCGGGCAGGTCGCCGCGGTGTGCCACCGTCAGGCGGGTCAGTTCGATCAGGTCTTCCTCGTGGATCAGGGCCTGTCCGGCGCGCTGATCGCCGGCGTACAGGTGGCTCTTGGGATCGCGCTCATAGATCCGCGCGATCTGATGCGACAGGGTCGGTATGGCCGACTCCGGCCCGTAAAGGCCGGCCAACCTCAACAGCACGACAGGAATGTCGCCACGGGTTTCGGCGATGGCTTCCTCGGCTTCGGCCTTCGAGATCGGATACGCCCAGCCGGGCTCGATCGGTGACTGCTCGTCGATCATCGCACCCAGCTCGCAGGGCGCATGCACCAGCATCGTGCTGAAATAGACGAACTGATCGACCTCGAAGTCCCGAAGCGCCTTGAGCACGCGCCGCGTCCCATCAACGTTCACCGCGTCGTAGAGCGGGTTTTTCTCCCCCGTAAAATCGAAATAGGCCGCCAGATGGATGACGGATGCGATGCGATCGCCATGCCTTTCACGAAATCTATCGAAAGCATCCGAAACCGACACGTCATCGGTCAGATCGATACCGATCAGCGACGTGCCCCGGACCAGATCGGGCAGATCCATGCCGACGACATGGTATGCGTCGGACATGGCGTCGGACAGGGCGGATCCGATGCCGCCCGCTGCCCCGGTAATCAGGATGACCGGCTTGTCGTTCTTGTTCATTCGTCTCACCCACGCTTCGGGATCAGGCACGCGATCATCGCCCCCAACTGAGGTCCCGCGCCACGATTTTGAATGCGAGGAACCGACGCAGATGACAGATTCTGCTGGGCTGCCACCGCATGCAAACCTTGTATCCGGCATGCAAAGCCCGAACTTAAGTCAATCGGGCGCGTGAGAGAGGACATGGAAAATGACCGGTACCAGACGCACGGAATCCGACTCCTTCGGGGATATCGAAGTTCCTTCGGATCGATACTGGGGCGCCCAGACGCAGCGCAGCCTGCAGAATTTCGCGATTGGAGACGAACGGTTTCCCGCGCCGTTCATCCGGGCGCTGGGCCTGGTGAAATGGGCCGCCGCACAGACCAACATGGATTTCGACCTGCTGGAACCCGATGTCGGCAGTGCGATCATCACGGCGGCGCAGGAAGTCGCCGAAAACAGGTGGGACGATCATTTTCCGCTGGTCGTCTGGCAGACGGGGTCGGGCACGCAGACCAACATGAACGCCAACGAGGTGATCGCGAACCGCGCGATCGAGTTGCTGGGCGGGACCATCGGCTCCAAGGATCCGGTGCACCCCAACGACCACGTCAACCGCTCCCAGTCTTCGAACGACACGATCCCGACCGCCATGCACGTCGCGGCCGTCGAGCAGGCGCGGCGCGCCCTGATCCCGGCGCTGGGTGTGCTGCAACAGGCACTGGCGGACAAGGCGAAGGAATTCAGGGAGATCGTGAAGATCGGCCGGACCCATGTCCAGGACGCCACACCGATGACGCTGGGGCAGGAATTTTCGGGCTATGCCGCACAGGTGGAACTAGGCCTGGACCGCGTCCGTGCCGCCCTGCCCCGCCTGTACCCGCTGGCACAGGGCGGCACGGCGGTCGGCACCGGCCTCAACAGTCCGCAGGGCTTTGGCGAGAACTTCTCGGCGCGCATGGCCGAGATCACCTATCTGCCGTTCGACACCGCGCGCAACAAGTTCGAGGCGCTGGCCACCCACGACGCGCTGGTGGAATTCTCCGGCGTGCTGAACACGATTGCCGTCGGTCTGTTCAAGATCGCCCAGGACATCCGCTTCCTCGGCTCCGGACCCCGCTCGGGTCTCGGCGAGTTGCTGCTGCCGCAGAACGAGCCGGGCTCATCGATCATGCCGGGGAAGGTCAACCCGACCCAGTGCGAAGCGCTGACCATGGTCTGCACACAGGTGATGGGCAACCACACCGCCGTCACGGTCGCGGGCTCTCAGGGCAACTTCGAACTGAATGTCTTCAAGCCGGTCATCGCCCACAATGTGCTGCAGTCGATCCGGCTGCTGACGGACGCCGCCCGTTCGTTCACCGACCATTGCGTCGTCGGGATCGAACCCGACCGGGAACGCATCAGCCAGTTGATGGAGCAGTCGCTGATGCTGGTGACTGCCCTGGCACCGCATATCGGCTACGACGCGGCCGCGAAGATCGCGAAACGGGCGCACGAAAGCGGCTCCACGCTGCGGGAAGCCGCAATCGAGAGCGGCAAGGTGACAGAGGAAGAGTTCGAGCGATGGGTGAATCCGATCGCGATGACGCGCGCCGATCCCGTCGACTGAGCGCTCAACCGGTCAACGCCTGAACGCCATCAGATCCCCGTTCGACGAGAAAGGCAGCACCTCGAAACCGGTGCGTCACGGGAGCCCCGCCGGGTGTCGATCAACAGGTCCTGCGCGAAGGCGCATGGCGAGAAGATAGCTTGTCTCCGAGGCCGTCAGCCGACATCGTTGGGGAAGCATGTGCATCGTTCGAACGCGTGGCCGAAATTTGACGTGCACCATCGATTGCGAGGGGGAATGCAATGAGGATCGCACGGATCGAGACGCTCCGGCTGGAGGAATTTCCCAACCTGTTCTGGGTCCGTCTCACCGCAGATGATGGCACCGAAGGCGTCGGCGAAGCCTTCTACGGATCTCGCGCGGCAGTCGCCTACATCCACGAGACCGCAGCCGACATCATTCTCGGACGCGACCCGCGCCGGATCAACGCCATCAACCGCGATATCACACCCTATGTCGGCTATTCGGGATCGGGCGCGGAGACGCGCGGACGATCCGCCATCGACATGGCACTCTACGATCTTGTCGGCCGGGCTACCGGCCAGCCCATGCACGATCTGCTGGGTGGCCTCTCGCGACCGTCGATACGGGTCTACAACACCTGCGCCGGATACCGCTACGTCCGCGAGTCGCCGATGCAGGAGACCGCGAACTGGGGCCTGAAAGGCGACGACGAGGGGCCGTATGAGGACCTTGATGCCTTCCTGAACAATGCCGGCGAACTGGCCGAGAGCCTGGTGGACATGGGTGTCACCGGGATGAAGATCTGGCCCTTCGACTTTGCCGCCGAACGGACGAACGGTTTCGACATTTCACCGGACGAGATGCAGCGCGCCATCGAACCCTTCGCGAAGATCCGGGACGCTGTCGGCGATCGCATCGATATCATGTGCGAATTGCACGGCCTCTGGTCCCCGCCCGTCGCCGCACGCATCGCCGAAGCGCTCAAACCCTACAGTCCGTTCTGGATCGAGGACTCGGTGCGGGCCGACAATTTCGAGGGCCTTGCACGCCTGCGCCATGCCACCAATGCCCAGATCACCGCATCGGAGACGGTCGGCGGCCTGCGTGACTGGACGCGGCTGCTGAACAGCGGACTGGTCGATATCGCGATGCCAGACCTGGGATGGTGCGGCGGCCTGACGGAAGCGTGCAAGATCGCGGCCGTCGCCGAAGCACACGGCATTCCGATGGCACCGCACGACTGCACGGGACCGCTGCAGTTCGCGGCTTCGGTCCAGTTCGTGTTGGCCACGCCGAACGCGCTGATCCAGGAGTTCGTGCGGGCGTTCTATTTCGGCTGGTACAACGAGATCGCCGAAAACCTGCCCGAAGTCGTCAACGGGACTGTGTCGCCCCCTTCCGGACATGGTCTCGGCACCCGGCTGAAGCACGGCGTGTTCGATCGCGCGGATGCGGAGGTGCGGTCCCAGTCGCTCTGAGGCAACTCGGTCACGTCAGTCACGCGCGATGGCCGCCCCAAGCAGCATGTCGACCGAGGTACCGTCGGCGGCGAGCGGCAGCAGAAGACGGCTGTAGGAGTACCTCTGTCCGCTGGGTTCCAGCAGAACGCTGTTCACGGTGAGACATGGGCGCTTCCTGTCGATCACATAGCGGTAGTCTTTCAGAACGTCATCCCAGTCACGGCCGGCATAGGCATTCGAGACCAGTTGACCGGTCATGTCGTAGCCCATCTCCTCGACGATCGCAGTGCCGACGAGCCGATAACGGAACCCGCCTTCACCGTGCACGTCGATCAGGAACACCCAGGGCAGCACCGGCTTGAGCTCCTCCGGCTCAATCATCATGCGCGACGGCAGTGCGTGTCCGTCACACAGCCCGCGCCAGTAGCTCCACAGGGCGACCATGCGGGCATCGCCCAGTTCCGCTTCAGACGGATGATGAAAGACTTCCAGACTCACGACTTTTCGGCTCTGGGTTGCATCACGGGTAGACCATAACCCGCTTTCATTGATATTTCTTTAACACTATGGCAATGCAAGCCTTCGCACTTGCGAGATTATATCAGATCTATATATATCGGTTTGGAATTTTCGATGAGACGAGACGAGTATGGATATCCGCACGCTTTGCCTGGGCATTCTGACCATGTCGGATGCCACGGGCTATGAGATCAAGAAGACCTTCGAACAGGATCTCAGCCATTTCTACGACGCCAGTTTCGGTTCGATCTATCCCGCGCTCACGAAAATGACCGACGAGGGGCTGATGACCTGCACCGAGCAGTCGCAGGAAGGCCGCCCCGACAAGAAAATCTATTCGATCACCGCTGCGGGCCGGATCGCCTTCATGGATGCGCTTTCGGCCAAGCCGCGGAAGGACCGGATACGGTCGGAGTTCCTGGCGATGCTGATGTTCTCCGACCTGCTTTCGCCGGCGCGGGTCGCACAGCTGATCGACGACCGTATGAAGGAACTGGATGACGAGATCGACAACCTGCAGAACTGCAGCGAGTCCGAAACATCCAACGCCCAGAAGTTCATGCGCGGTTTCGGGATCGCGATCTATCGCGCCGAGCAGGAATATCTGACCGAGAACCGCCATCTGCTGGAAGCCGAGGCGCTTCTGGCCCGTGCTGCGGCTCACTGAAGCCGGACCGAAGGAGACACGCCGTGAACCGTTCGATCATCATTGCCATCGTCATTGCCGTTCTGGCGGTGGGCTGGCTCGCGTCAGGTGTCTTCAAGGAAGAAATCGCACAGATCATCGGCGGATCCCAGGGCAACGCTGCCGAAAGCGAGGCCGAGACCGTCAGCACCGTCAGTGAGCCCGCAGCGGAGCCGGCACGCAAACCTTCGTCCGAAGCGACCGAGCATCGCGACACGATGAAGGTGCAGACCGAGGTCTTCCGTGCCCAGCCGCGCTCGGTGGATATCGTGCTGCGCGGCCGGACGGATTCCGTGCGTACGGTCGAACTGATGGCCGAGACCAGCGGGACGGTGGTCGACCTCTACAAGAAGAAGGGCGAGACCGTGAAACGCGGTGACCGGATCGCACGCCTCAGCGTGCAGGACCGCGAGGCGCGCCGCCTGGAAGCCGTCGCCCTGGTGAAGCAGCGGGAGATCGAGCATGAAGGGGCCGTGAAGCTCGCGGCCAAGGGTTTCAAGTCCGAAACCGCGGTTGCCGCGGCCGCCGCGCTGCTCGATGCCGCGCGCGCCGCGCGGAAGCGGGTCGAGGTGGAGATCGCCCAGTTGACCCTGCGCGCACCGTTCGACGGAACCATCGCAAAACGCCATGTTCAGTTGGGTACATTCGTCGGGATCGGCGATCCCGTGGCCACCATCGTCGATCTTGACCCGATCCTGGTCGTCGGCAACGTCTCCGAGCGGGAGATCGGCCAGATCGCCGTCGGCGCCCCGGCCCGCGCGGTCCTGGTCGGCGGCACCGAGGTGACCGGCACGGTCCGCTTCATCGCGCCGACCGCCGAAGCAGCGACACGCACCTTCCGCGTGGAGGTCGAGGTCGACAATCCGGACGGTGCGATCCGCGACGGCATCACCGCAGAGATCATGCTGCGCGCGGGCGAAGCGCCGGCACATCTGCTGTCGCCCGCCATACTGACCCTGAACAGCGCCGGTGAAGTCGGTGTCCGCGTCATCGACCATCGTGGCATCGTCCAGTTCATGCCGGTGAACATTCTGGCGGACGGCTCGGATGGTGTCTGGGTGACCGGCCTGCCCTCAGAAATCGAGGTGATCACGGTCGGCCAGGAGTTCGTGCGCGAAGGCGAACCCGTCGAGGTCGCCCGGGCTCCGGATACAGACCAGTGAGTCGGACCAGCAACAGAAACGGACCGCCATCATGAACGCCCTGATTGATGCTGCCATCAGCCGTGCCAGAACGGTCATTGCAACCCTGCTGCTGATCCTGCTGGCAGGCGCGGCCGCCTATGTGGCGATCCCCAAGGAGTCCGACCCGGATATCAACATTCCGATCATCTATGTGTCGATGACCCACGAGGGCATCAGCCCCGAGGATGCCTCCCGGCTGCTGATCCGGCCCATGGAGCAGGAACTGCAGGGCATCGAGGGGCTGAAGGAGATGCGCTCGATCGCGGCGGACGGGTTCGGCTCGGTCGTTCTTGAATTCGATGCCGGCTTCGATGCCGACGAGGCCCTGGACGACGTGCGCGAGAAGGTTGACCTGGGCAAGACCGAACTGCCGGAAGATACCGACGAACCGCAGGTCAATGAAGTGAACTTCAGCCTGTTCCCGGTGCTTGTCGTGACCCTGTCGGGTGATATCCCCGAACGCGCCCTGTTCAAGCTGTCGCGCGATCTGCAGGACAGGATCGAAGGCCTGCCCAACGTGCTGGGCGTCGATATGGCCGGCGACCGCGACGAGATGCTGGAAATCCAGATCGATCCGTCGAAGCTGGAAAGCTATCAGATCGACCAGCAGCAGCTGATCCAGACCATGACGCTGAACAACCGGGTCGCGGCCGTCGGCGCGCTGGACACCGGCAAGGGCCGCAACCCGATCAAGATCCCCGCCCTGTTCAAGACCGCCAAGGACGTGCTGACGCTGCCGATCAAGACCGACGGCGACGCGGTGGTCACGCTGGCCGACGTCTCGACGATCAGGCGCACATTCAAGGATGTCGAGAACTTCGCCCGCCTGGATGGCAAGCCCGCCGTCGCGCTGGAGGTCAAGAAGCGGCTGGGTGCCAACATCATCGACACGATCGATCAGGTCCGGACCCTGGTGGACGCCACATCGACGCAGTGGCCCGCCGGTGTCGAGGTCTCGTTCAGCCAGGACCGCTCGGAACAGATCCGGACCATGCTGACCGACCTGCAGAACAACGTGATCTCCGCCGTTCTTCTGGTGATGATCGTCGTCGTTGCCGCGCTGGGTCTGCGCTCCGCCCTGCTCGTGGGCGTCGCCATCCCCGGCTCTTTCCTGATCGGGATCCTGTACCTGTACCTGTTCGGGTTCACGATCAACATCGTGGTCCTGTTCGCCCTGATCCTTGCCGTCGGAATGCTGGTCGACGGTGCCATCGTCGTCACCGAGTTCGCCGACCGGAAGATGGCCGAGGGCGAGCACCGCCGAAAGGCCTACGCCCTGGCCGCGAAGCGCATGGCCTGGCCGATCATCGCCTCCACCGCAACGACCCTGGCAGCCTTCATGCCGCTGCTGTTCTGGCCCGGCGTCGTCGGCGAGTTCATGCAGTTCCTGCCCCTGACCCTGATCACGACGCTGTCGGGGTCGCTGCTGATGGCGCTGATTTTCGTGCCGACGCTGGGATCTCTGTTCGGCAAGAGTACGGCTGGCGCGAACAGCGCGGTGGCCGCTGCCGAGACCGGCTCGATCAAGGAAATCCCCGGCCTGACCGGCGTGTACGCCCGCTTCCTTGCCCGGCTGCTCAAGCGTCCGATCCTCTGGCCGTCCGTCGTGGTGCTGATCGCGGTGACGTCGCTGATCGGTGCGAACATGGCGTACGGCACCTTCGGCAAGGGTGTCGAGTTCTTCCCCGATGTCGAGCCGGAACAGGCGCTCGTCTACGTCCACGCGCGCGGCAACCTGTCGGTCGTCGAACAGGACGCACTGGTGAAGCGGGTCGAGAAGCGCATCCTCGCATTCGACGATTTCGAATCCGTCTACACCCGATCAGGAAAACGCAACAATGACGGGTCGGATATCTCGGAAGATGTCATCGGCATCATTCAGCTTGAGCTGAAGGACTGGGAAGACCGCCGTCCGGTGGACGAGATCTTCCCGAACATCCGCGCGGCAACGGCCGATATCGCCGGCATCATCGTGGAACCGCGCAAGCCGGAAGCCGGCCCGCCGACGGGCAAGGCGATTCAGGTTCAGGTGACCTCGGTCTATCGCGAGAAGCTCGAACCCGTCGCTGCCGCAATCCGCGAACATCTGGAAACCGTGGACGGTCTGCAGGATATCGAGGACTCGCGGCCCCTGCCCGGCATCCAGTGGGAATATATCGTCGATCGTGCGCAGGCCGGCCGCTTCGGCACCGATGTCGCCTCCATCGGTGCCATGATCCAGTTCGTGACCAACGGCGTGCTGGTCGATGACTACCTGCCCGACGATGCCGAGGAAGACGTCGATATCCGTGTCCGTTTCCCGCTGGAGTACCGCAACCTCGACCAGCTTGACGATCTGACGATCAACACGCCGAACGGCATGGTGCCGCTCTCGAACTTCGTCACCCGGAAGGCCGAGCCGAAAGTCGGATCGATCGAACGTGTCGACGGCAAGTTCAGGCTGATGGTGAAGGCGAACGTCGCCGAAGGTCTGCTGGTCGATGACAAGGTCCAGGAAATCAAGGGCTGGCTGGATGACCAGACATTCGATCCGAACGTCGAGATCACCTTCCGGGGCGCGGACGAGGAACAGGCCAAGTCGATGGCATTCCTGGTGCAGGCTTTCGTCATCGCGCTGTTCGTCATGGGTATCATTCTGGTCACCCAGTTCAACAGCTTCTACCGGGCGTTCCTGATCCTGACGGCGGTGATCATGTCGACCATCGGCGTCATGCTGGGGCTGCTGATCATGGGACAGCCGTTCGGCGTGGTCATGACGGGAGTCGGCGTGATTTCTCTCGCCGGCATCGTCGTGAACAACAACATCGTGCTGATCGATACCTACGCACATCTGGAAAAACAGGGCATGGACCGCTACGAAGCGATCGTCCGCACCGGCGCGCAGCGTCTGCGTCCCGTTCTGCTGACCACCGTGACGACGATCTGCGGGCTGATGCCGATGGTGTTCCAGGCGAACATCGACTTCTTCAGCCGCACGATCTCGGTCGGCGCGCCGTCGACGCAATGGTGGGTCCAGCTTGCCAGCGCGGTGGCCTTCGGTCTCAGTTTCGCGACCCTCCTGACGCTGATCGTGACGCCGTGCCTTCTGGCGCTCGGCGCGGCGGTCGGCCAGAAGGTCTTCGGTACCGGCGAGAAGCGCAAGAAGGAAAGCTCCGCAACCCCTGAAATGGATCTGGCACCCTCCGAGTAGACGGTCGCTGAATCACAAAAGCCCCCGGATTTCTCCGGGGGCTCAGGTGAACCTTGGACTTGCTGGAAGGCGTTAGCCGAACAGTGACAGGATGGTCTGCGGTGCCTGGTTGGCAATCGACAGGGCCTGCGTACCGAGCTGCTGCTTGATCTGAAGGGCCTGCAATCTGGCGCTTTCCTTGGCCAGATCGGCATCCACCAGGTTGCCCACGCCGGTCGTCAGACTGTCGATCAGCTTGTCGACGAACCCGTTGTGGATTTCCAGTGTCTTGGCACGGGTACCCAGCACTGCGAGCTGCTGATTGGCGGTGTCAATCGCGGCATCGATGCCCGACCGGGCAGCCGCCGCGTTGGTGGCCGTGGCCAGCGACAGCGCGCTGATATCCAGACCCGCCGTACCGGTCGCCATGTTCTGGCTGCTGACGGTGATGGTGTCGCCATCGGGGTTGGAGAGCACGGCCAGCGATGACGAGGAACCGTCCAGAATATTGAAGCCGTTGAATTCCGTATTGGAGACGATCGTCGAAATCTGATCACGCAGAGCGAGGAAATCGTTCTGCAGTGCGTTTCGGCTGGAGGTTTCCAGGCTCTGGTCGAGCGCGGCAACCGCCTTCTCCTTCATCTCGATCAGCAGATCCGAGATCGACTGACCGGCGGCCAGGCCGACATCGACGACGCTGACGGCATTGTCCAGGGCGGTCTTCACCGCCTCGAAGCCCGCGATCTCGCCGCGCATGTTCTGCGCAATGGCATAGACCGCGCCATTGTCCTTGGGACCGGCGACCTTCAGGCCGGTGCTGATGCGTGTCTGGACCTCGGTCAGGTCCCGATTGGTGGCGTTGAGCTGCTGCAAGGCAATCATCGCGCCTGTATTGGTGTTTACCGAAAGCATTTCTTTCTCCTGTTCAGACGGGCTGCCTTCATGAGCCCTGCGGTTCACCCACAAACGCCGCTGGGGCGCAGCCAGAACAACTCAATGGCTGTGCCAGTTTCCCGAAACAGGATTAACTTGTTGAAAATAAAGTATTTTACGAAAAGCCTTCCAGGAAGACCCATCGGGGACCGGCAGCTTTTACCGGCCCGGTGCGCGCCGACGCATGGTTAACAGGTCACTTATTGCCGGGTACGGGGGCCAGTGGCCGGTCAGACCACACCCGCCCTGCGCAACACGTCCATGCCCCATCTGGCGCGCTGGGCGGCAAAGCCCGCGAAGTTCTTCGCCGCGTCCGAACTGGCGTTGCCATCCAGGCCGCGCTTGTAGACGCCCTGCACGATGGCAGCCGACCGGAACATCGTGTAGGCGATGTAGAAGGGCCAGTTCTCGATGGCGCCCTGCCCCGTGATCTCGGCATAGCGCTTCAGGAACTGCTGCTCGTTGGGAATGCCGATGGTGGTGGGGTCGATATCGGCAAATCCGCCTTCCGCCGCATGTCCGTAATATTCCTGTGCGACATAGGCGACGTCGGCCAGCGGATGGCCCAGCGTCGACAGTTCCCAGTCCAGCACGGCCACGATCTTCGGTTCCGTCGGGTGCAGCACGCAGTTCCCGATCCGATAGTCGCCATGCACGATGCTGACCTCTTCGGCGTCCGGCGTGTTGGCCGGCAGCCATTCCATCAGGAAATCCATGTCCGGGATCTCTTCGGTGACCGACGCGACATACTGCTTCGACCAGCGCGATATCTGCCGGGCGTAATAGTTACCGGGCCGTCCGAAATCGCCGAGCCCGACGGCCTCGTGATCGACCATATGCAGATGCGCCAGCACCTCGGTGAAATGGTCGTAGAGTTTCGTGCGCTCGTCATTCGACATCGACGGCACCGCCGGGTCGATCAGCACGCGCCCGTCGACATGCTCCATCACGTAGAACGCCTGTCCGATCACCTCGTCGTCCATGCACAGGCACAGCATCTCGGGCACCGGCACCGGCGTATCAGCCAGCGCCTGCATCACACGGTGTTCGCGATCGACCTGATGCGCGGATTTGAGCAGTTCGCCCGGCGGCTTCTTGCGCATGACGTAGCGTCGGGAAGGCGTATCCAGAAAGAACGTCGGATTGGACATGCCGCCCTGGAACTGGCGGATGGTCAACGGTCCCCTGAAACCGTCCACGTTCGCGGTCAGATAGGCTTCCAGTGCCTTCTCGTCGAAACGATGATGCGGACGCACGTCGCCAATTTCGACGTCGGATACAATTTCGGTCACAGCGCTGATCCCTCCCCGGATGACAGGCCGAGTATAGTCAGCCCCGACAAGCTGACAAACCCTGCCGAACCGACAGGTGTTCCGCAATGCACCTTTCAGACCTATCCTTCATGCATGGAGATCAGGACGGAACAGCCCGGCGAAGCAGCCGCCATTCACCGGCTGACACGAGAGGCTTTCGCGACCATGCCGTTCAGCAACGGCTCGGAAGCGCCGATCATTGATCGACTGAGAGAAGATGGCGATCTTGTCCTGTCGCTGGTCGCGGTGGATGGCGACGCGATTGTCGGACATATCGCCTTTTCGCCCGTGACCGTCGGCGAGAGCGACGCTGGCTGGTACGGGCTCGGCCCCGTCTCCGTGCGCCCCGATCTGCAACGGCGCGGCATCGGCAGTCATCTTGTAACGGAAGGTCTGGACCGGATCCGCAAGATGGGCGCGAAGGGCTGTGTGCTGGTCGGAGACCCGGCCTACTACAGCCGCTTCGGATTCCGCAGCGATGGCGATCTGACGTATGCCGATGTGCCAGCCGAATATGTGCAGTGGATGGCCTTCGGCACGCACCGGGCGCGTGGCGCGCTGAAATACGCGCCAGCGTTCGAGAGTGCCTGATCGACGCCAACTTGAAAGACGGTGAAGTGTGTATTATTATGCTTACCAGTGCCGCATTTCGAAAAAGACAGCCGGAAGATCAGATCGCTTCTTATCAAAGACGGGTTTGAGTTGGTCGGCAGTCGCGGATCCCATCAGAAGTTTCGGAAGGACGGCAGAACCGTTGTCCTTCCGCACCCGAAGAAGGATCTTCCGCACGGCACCGTTCGAAGCATCTATCGTCAGGCGGGGTGGATCAAATGACCAGGCGCGCGAGACTTTATATTGGCGTTGTACACCATGATGGAGACGCCTACGGGGTGCATTTCCCCGACCTGCCCGGTTGCTTCTCAGCTGCCGACGAACAGGAAAACCTGATCGCCGAGTGTCATGAGGCGATTGCGCTGCGTCTGGAAGACACGGACGAATGGCCTGAATCCCGAGCCTTGAAAGAACTTCGCAGCGATCCTGACGTGGCGCGTGATCTGTCAGAAGGCGCGTTCCTGATCGCCGTGCCGTTTGCGGGTCACGAAGGCCGCACGCGTCGCCTCAACATCAGCATGGACGCGGCACTGGTGGATGCGATGGACATGCTGGCCGAACAGCGAAACCTCACCCGTTCGGCGCTGCTCGCCGATCTGGCCCGAAAGGAACTCTCCGGCCAGACCGGCTGAAAAGGTTCGCCCCGTTCCGTCTTTGGCTGAGTCGCCGATTCCCGCACTGTCACCCCCGGTTTGTCCGGGGGACCTTCCTGAATGGCGGCGTTCGCTGGGACCTCCGTTGCCCTCGCACGGCGGCGGGGATGACGCCCCATACATTTGGCCGTTTCAATCCAAAGCTGGCAAACCCTAGAACCGCACCGGCACCGTGCGCGGGCCGCGGACCTGGCCGCCGGCCCATGTGACCTTCTCCGGATCGGACAGTTCGAATTCCGGCATCCGCTCGAACCAGACCCGCAGCGCGACGTCCATTTCCATACGGGCCAGGTTTGAGCCAGCGCAGCGGTGAATGCCCGCACCGAAGGCGATATGGCGGTTCTTCTGGCGGTCGATGACCACCTTGTCCGCATCCTCGAACATGTCCGGATCGTGGCAGGCACCGGGAAAGTTCATCAGAACCTTGTCGCCTTCCTTGATGGTGACGCCCTTGTATTCGATGTCCTCGGTCGCGACGCGCGCCATGGTGACCGGCGCGTAATAGCGCAGCATTTCCTCGATGGCTGTCGGGAACAGGCTGTGGTCTGCGGAAAGACGCTTGCGGTCGTCTTCATGGGCCGCAAAGTGCCAGAGCGCGGCGCCGATGGAACTCCAGGTCGTGTCGATCCCGGCGACCAGCAGCAGGTTGCACATGGACACGATCTGGTTGTCGTCCAGCTTCCGGCCATCGACCTCGGACAGGATCAGCTTCGAGATCAGATCCTCGTCGCCCATGTTCTTCCGGCGATCGGCCACGGTCTCGAAGAAGAAGTCACGGATCACCACGCGATATTTCATGCGCAGGTCGATATCTGTCAGGCCGAACTCCAGCACATTGCGCACCCACTGGGTGAACTCGTCGGTACGGTTCGGATCGATCCCCAGCATGTGCCCGATCACGCGCGGCGGGATCTGTTGCGCGTAGTCGGCGGCAGCATCGGCCTTGCCGGTGTTGTGGAAGCGGTTGATCAGGTCATGGCACAGGTCTTCGGTGAACTGGCGGTGCTTGGCAACCGCCTTGACCGTGAAGAAGGGCAGGATCGCACGGCGATAGGCGTTCTGCTGCGGCGGGTCTGCAGTGATGGGCGGCGCGCCGCCATCGGCACCGCGTTCCTCGTCGGAAATATCCATGGGCGGCACGACGATGGGGTCCTTGGACGACAGCGCCGGCACCATGCCGACGAACGCCTGCAGATCCTCGAACTTCGTCGGCAACCAGGATCCCTCCATCCGCTCGGTATGGGCGATGGGACACTTGTCGCGAAGCTCGGCCCAGACCTCGGTCGGATTCTCGACATAATGCTTGTCGAAGATGTCGTAGTCGGTGGCCCAGTCGGTGACGGGCTTGCGTTCCTGCATGACCTATTCCTCCACGATTTCGATGGCGAATTCAGGGCAGTTGTCGATGGCGAGCTTCGCATCGTCCTTCATGTCGTCAGGCACCACGCCTCCGTTTGCCGCCGATGCATTGCCAACGTCGTCAACCTCGAACAGGTCCGGTGCCACGGCGTAGCAGCGATTGTGTCCCTGGCACTTGTCAGGATTAACCCGAATTTTCATGCGATCTCTCCCCTGTCACGCGCGCAGCATACCTCAAACGCGCACAATTCTGAATTCATATTCTTATTTCATGGCATCCCAGTCGTACAGGCGCGGTTCCTTCTCCACGAACCGGCGCACGGCCTCCTTGTGGAAATCGGTCGTGAACATCAGCGCCTGACCGTTGGCTTCGGCATCGACCAGATCGCGATAGCTCATCTCGTAGGATCCGTTGACCGTGCGCTTGGTGATCGCCATGGCGGCCTTCGATCCCTTCGCCAGGCGTGCGGCGAAACTCTCGGCCGCGCCCATCAGGTCCGCCGAGGCATAGATCGAATGCACGATCCCCATGTCCTTCGCCTCGTCCGCATCGAAGCTGCGGGCCGTGTACATCAGCTCTTTCGCGGTCGCCATGCCGACAATGCGCGGCAGCGTGTACAGCACGCCCAGGTCAGGCATCAGGCCGATCCGACCGAACACACAACAGAACCGCGCCTTCGGGCTGGCCATCACGAAATCCGCCAGCAGACAGAAGGACAGGCCGCCGCCGAAGGCCAGACCATCGACCGCGGCGATCACCGGGCAGTCCATGTTGTAGAGCCGCTCGACCCACTCATGCGCAGACACCAGCCGGTTCCGCGACGCATGCGCATCGAACGTGCGGTTCACCATGCCCTTCACGTTGCCGCCGGCCGAGAACGCCCTGCCTTCGCCGGCCATGATCAGCGCCCGCACGTCCGGATTGCCCTGTACGCGGTCCACCAGCGTGTTGAAGTCGCTGTTCAGGTCGTCTGTCAGCGGGTTCATGATCTCCGGACAAGTCATGGTCCAGATCGCCACGCCATTGTCCGCCAGCTCGAACTTCGAGGCTTTCCACTGTTCGGTCATCGTCTATCCTCCCCTTCGCGATCTCGGCTGCCTGCAGTATGAAGGAAGTCGAGACGCTTTGGGGAGACAAACATGAGCAACTGGCGTGAGAGCGCGCCCGACTGGTTTATCCAGGCGGTCGACAGCCCGTGGGAGCAACGCTTTGCGGAAAGCGGCGGCGCGAAGATTCACTATCGGGTGCGCGGCGAGGAAGGCGCGCCCGGCATCGTGCTCTGTCACGGCAATGCGGCGCACAGCGGCTGGTGGGATTTCATCGCGCCTGCGCTGGCCGAAGACTACCGCGTCGCGGCGCTGGACTTCGCGGGCATGGGCGATTCGGAAGAACGGCAGCTGGTGACACCTGACGGGTTCGCCAACGACATCGTCGCCGTCATCAGGGACATGGGTTTCGACAGCCCGCCGCTGCTGATCGGGCACAGTTTCGGGGGCGGCATGTCGATGCGTGTCGCCGTCGATCATCCCGACCTGATCCGGGGCCTCGTGATGGTGGATTCGCCGGTCTACCGCCCCGACACCGACCGCCCCGGCCCGCCCCGCGTCGCCAAGCGCGCCTACCCGTCGATGGAGATCGCGCTGGAGCGGTTCCGGCTAATCCCGGAACAGCCGGTCGTCACGCCCTACGCGGTCGCCTACATCGCCGAGACCGGCGTCATGGAAACCCGCAAGGGCTGGACCTGGAAGGCGCGCACCAACATCTTTGGCCACCCCGCGTTCGCCAAGCATTTCTGGGAGGAGCAAGCAGGTTACTTCCCGCGTATCGAGATTCCGGCGACCAAGCTCTGGGGCAGTCTCAGCGCACTGTGCACGCCCGAGACGATGGCCTTCATGCAGGAGATCGCGCCGTCGCACGTGACGTTCGTCGAGATGGAAGACGCCTATCACCACCTGCTGCTCGACCGCCCGCAGGAAACGATCAGGGTGCTGAAGGAAATCGCGGCGACGTAGAGAAACGTCATCCCCGTCAGCGCATCGCGCTGCGCGGGGATCGGGCTGAACCAGCCACTTCCTGAAACCGATCCCCGTGTTTGCTGCGCAAAACGGGGATGACACTTTCACCGGCATGCAATGTCGTGATGTCGAAAGCGCAGTTGACGAAAACGCTCTGTCGCATCATTTCTGGGGCGCGGCTTTCGAGTCGCGAAATTCGAATAGGTGACGCTTTCTCAGGGCAGGGTGAAATTCCTGACCGGCGGTAACGGGGTTCGCCCCGAAGCCCGCGAGCGCCTCGGCGGTTCTTCGGAACCGCCTTGGGTCAAGCAGATCTGGTGAAATTCCAGAGCCGACGGTTAAAGTCCGGATGGGAGAGAGAGCGATGCAAGCCACACCGCAAGGCGTGGTGCGCGTTGAATGCAGCCGTCTGTCGGCTGTACGCCCTGAGCATGAGTCTCCGCAATGACATCTGCGGGAGGACAACATGCAGACCGAGACTTCAATGAGAAATTCCATAGGCCACGAGTCCCTGCTGGCGCAGTTCGGCACACCCGTCGAGCGCGTCGAGAAGGCGCTTGAAGCCTTCCGGCTGGGCAACGGCGTGCTGGTGGTCGATGACGAGGACCGGGAGAACGAAGGCGATCTGATCTTCGCCGCCGAAACCGTCAGCGAGCGGCAGATGGCGACGCTGATCCGGGAATGCAGCGGCATCGTCTGCCTGCCGATGCGGGGCGACCTGCTCGACCGCCTCGACCTGCCGCCGATGGTCGCCGACAACACCTCGTCGATGGGCACCGCCTTCACGGTCTCCATCGAGGCCCGCGAAGGCGTGACGACCGGCGTTTCGGCCACGGATCGGGTGACGACGGTCCGGGCAGCCATCGCGCCACAGGCCCGCGCTGCCGATCTGGCACGTCCGGGGCACATCTTCCCGTTGCGAGCGTCGGAAGGCGGCGTGCTGGCCCGGCGCGGCCACACGGAAGCCAGCGTCGACCTGGCCACGATGGCCGGGTTCAAGCCCGCCGCGGTGCTGTGCGAAGTCACAAACCCGGATGGCACCATGGCGCGCCTGCCGGAGATCTGCGCCTTCGGAAGGGCCAATGGCTATCCCGTGCTGTCGATCGAGGATCTGGTGGCCTATCGCCTGCAGGACTCAGCTGAGATGAAACGCGCGGGTTAGCCCTTCATCCGCGCGAAGACCGCGCCCGGCGACGTCAGCACCTTGCGCTGGCAGAGCCGGGCGGCGGGTGCCATCGACGCCTGTGCCAATGCGATCGCATCGAAGCCGGAATCGAGCGCGGCCGCCCGATCGGCAATCGCCTGAAAATAACCGTCGGCATCGCCCGCCCTGAACTTTTCCCAGGCACCTGCAACGTGCACCATCTCGATGGAGGCTCGCGGGTTCATCTGCTCTGCGACGCGCTCGAACAGATCGCGGGTCGGCCCCTCTGTCGTTTCGACCGCGAACAGCACCGCGACACGGGATGCCCCTTTCACCGCCGCCTCTGCCAGCGCCCTGTCGACACGGACCACGTCCATCCCCTCGGCGCTCAGATCGTCTGCGCCGGGCCCGATGGTCGAACATGTGCACACCAGCGCACCGGTCAGTTCCCGACGCATCGCATCTGCGGAACGCTGCCGGATTTCATCCGTCAGGCCACCGGCATCTTCAGCGGCCCTCAGCAGGTCCGCCCGCACGACATGACGCATCGACCGACCAAATCCCGCCGCCTGCGCCGCCGCATCGAACACCGCGACATTGCTTTCGGCGGTATGAAATAGGACAAGTGTCATTCGATCTCTCTCCAGAAGGCTCGGGCGACAGAATGACGGCGAACCGCTCCCGCGCAACCCTGATCGGCATCGGTGCCATCCTGCTCTGGGCATTACTGGCGCTGTTCACCGCCGCGACGGGCGACGTCCCGCCCCTGCAGCTGACAGCGATGAGTTTCCTCGTCGCCTTCGTCATTGCGCTGGGCATCTGGATCGCGCGTGGCGAGAACCCGCTGCGCAGACTCCGGCATCCGGCGGGTGCCTGGATTCTGGGTGTCGCCGGGCTGTTCGGCTATCACGCCATGTACTTCGTGGCGCTGCGCAACGCGCCGGTCGTGGATGCCAGCCTGATTGCCTATCTCTGGCCCCTGCTGATCGTGCTGTTTTCGGCACTGCTTCCGGGCGAGCGGTTGCGCTGGTTTCATGTCCTCGGCGCGCTGTCGGGGTTTGCCGGGGCTGTCCTGATCGTTGCAGCCAAGGGGGTCAGCTTTGCCAGCCTGTCATCGGGCTATTTCGCCGCCATGGCCTGCGCCCTGATCTGGTCGGGGTATTCGGTCCTGAACCGGCGCTACAAGAATGTCCCGACGGACGCGGTCGGCGGATTCTGCGGTGTGACGGCCATCCTCGCCTTCGTTCTGCACCTCATGCTGGAGCAGACGGTCTGGCCGGACGGCATCCTGGAATGGCTGTCCGTGCTCGCGCTGGGCCTCGGCCCGGTCGGCGGTGCGTTCTTCCTCTGGGATCACGGCACCAAGCACGGCGACATCCGGGTGCTGGGCGCCGCCGCCTATCTGGCACCGCTGCTGTCGACCATCGTGCTGGTTCTGGCGGGCAAGGCGATGCTGACATGGATCATCGCAATCGCCTGTCTGCTGATCACCGGCGGCGCGCTGCTGGCGGCCAAGGAAATGCTGCGGCCCCGTCTGAAAACATGATAAAAAAGCGTCATGTGGCGTCCTGACATCGTCGATCTTGGCCAGTTCTATCAAAGCCATCTGGGGCAGGTGACAAGCCGTCATCTGACAACGGACATCCGGGCGTTCTGGCCGAACGTGTCCGGACAGCGCGTGCTGGGCATCGGCTATGCCACACCGTTCCTGCGCCCTTATCTGGACGAGGCCGAACGCGTGGTCGCGCTGATGCCCGCCAATCAGGGTGTCCGGTTCTGGCCACGCGAGGGGCCGAACCGCGTGCTGCTGGCCGACGAACTGGAACTGCCGCTGACCGACCAGAGTTTCGAACGCATCCTGGTCGTGCACGCCCTTGAGACCAGCGAGACCGTGCGCCCGTTCCTGCGCGAGATCTGGCGAGTGCTGAACGCCGGCGGCAGCGCCCTGTTCATCGTGCCCAACCGGCGCGGCCTGTGGAGCCGGGCGGAGGCAACACCCTTCGGACACGGCCATCCCTATTCGCAGGGGCAGATGATCCGTCTGCTGCGGTCGAGCATGTTTCAGTCCGATCGCGTGGAAAGCGGATTGCATTTTCCGCCGGTCGGCTGGCGCCCGATCCTGCGGGCCAGCCGGGTGATGGAACGGGTCGGCACCCGGCTCTGGCCCGGGTTTGCCGGCGTGACCATGATCGAGGCACAGAAACAGATCTACGCGGCCACGCCCATTGCCGAACCGAAACGGCGCAGGCGCAGAAGCACTGCCAGGGCTGGTGTTGCCGCCTCGGCGCGAAGCGAATATGCCAGAGAGGCACAGAAGAACGCGGGAGAGACCCCATGCAGACTCGCGACCTGACCCCGGTCATCGGCACGGAGATCTCGGGCATCGACGTGAGCGCCCTCGAAGATGCCGACTTCGCCCGGATCCGGCAGGCCTGGCTGGACCGCTGTCTGATCGTTATCCGGGACCAGCACCTGACACCCGAACAGCTCTGCGATTTCAGCCGCCGCTTCGGCGAACTGGAACCGCCGCCCGCGAGCGAGGCCCGCAAGCGCGACGAAGAAGCCGCCGAGATGTGGGTGATCTCCAACGTGGTCGAGAACGGCAAGCCCATCGGCGCGCTCGGCAGCGGTGAGGCCGAATGGCACACGGACATGTCCTACATCCCTGCCCCGCCCTCGGCCTCGGTGCTGTATGGCCGCGAGGTCGTGACCGATGGCGGCAACACATGGTTCGGCAACATGTACGTCGCGCTGGAAGAATTGCCGGCTGACCTGCGCGATGCGATTGCGGGGCGTCAGGTCAACCATGATTCCACCTACACGTCGGCAGGCGATCTGCGCAAGGGCATGTCTGAGGTGGTCGATGTGACCAGGGCCCCCGGCGCCCGCCACCAGATCATCCGCAAGCATCCCGTCACCGGTCGCGACGCCCTTTATCTGGGGCGCCGGACCAACGGCTGGGTGGTCGGCCTGGATGTCGAGGCAAGCGACCGGCTGCTGGACGATCTGTGGGCCTGGTGCACACAGGACCGGTTCACCTACGCGCACACCTGGTCACCGGACGATCTGCTGGTGTGGGACAATCGCTCCACCATTCACCGCCGCGAGTCCTTCGACGCCTCCGCGCGCCGGGTGATGTGGCGCTGTCAGGTCAGGGACGAAATCGCGGCCTGAGAACAGGTATCCGAAGCAGCACCCAGGACAGGCCGAAACCGGCCGTCGCGCTGACGCTGTTCAGCATCAGGTCGAACCCGGCGGGGGCCCGGTTGGGGCTGTAGAGCTGCAGCATCTCGCACAGACATGCGTAGCCGACCGCAAGCAGCCATATCCCGACCGTGGAAGACCGTCCGCGCGCCAGTCCGATCGCGAAGCCGACGCCGAGGAACATGATCACATGACCCAGCTTGGCGATGGAGAACATGTTGCTGGATACGGCGGCGGTCTTCTCCTGCACCGTCGCGGTTTCACTGGCCACCAGATCCACAGCCTTGACCGCGACCGCCCCGGCCGCAGCAGTGGTGTCCGCAGGCAGCACGCTGAGGATCAGGACGGGCGCACAGACCAGCCACGCCAGTCCGGTCAGCCATCGCCCCCGGCGAACGCGCCGCCAGACCCACCAGCTTGCGCCAAGTCCGAGCGCGATCCATCCGGCCAGAAGCGCGTTCAGCGCCGCGCGGAAACCATGCGCCTCCCGCATCGGGGTAGCCGTCAGGCTGTAGACCTTCAGCGTTCCGGTCGCCTTCAGCAGTTCGAGACGCGCGGTGAGCGCCGAGGCCTCGCGGTCGCTGCGGAAGATCTCGGTGAACGTCCACCTGACGGGATTGCCCTTCAACAGGGCGACGACATGCGGCAGGTCCCAGATGTGGCGGCCCTGCGGGTCGCTGCGCAGAAAGACGATCCGCCCCCGGTGCCAGGCGCGACCGCCGGGTACGATGTCGAAACCCTCGGCGACGGCTGTCAGACGAATGAACTGCATATCGGGATCCAGCGGCACCGGAAACTCACGCCGCGCGATTCCATCCGGCGCGTCATTGGTCAGAACCACGCCCCCGGCCGGCAGCACCGACACCGTGCCGCCTGCGACGGCGTACCGGTCCAGCACGAAGAAATTCAGGACTGTCAGCAAGGTCAACAGCACCGCCGCTGCGATCAGGACCGGGCCAAGGATGTCCGGCTGCCGTGCCGCGACCGCCCGCGCCAAGGCGCTACCTTCCTTCGAAAAGCTGGTCGTAGGCGGCCAGCAGCCTCGGCACCTCGTGATCCCAGCTCAGGACGTCGACCACGCGCTGACGCCCGACGCGGCCCATTTCCGCCCGCTTCTCCGGATCGGCGAGCAGTTCCAGGATCTTGGCCGCCAGGTCCTTCGGATCGTTCTTCGCCGCATAGAGCGAGGCGTCCTGCGCCGAGAAGCGTCCCTCGGTCAGGTCGAACTGCACGATGGGTTTGCCCAGCGCCATATATTCCACGATCTTGTTCATCGTGGACTTGTCGTTCATCTCGTTCCAGGTGTCGGGATTTACGCAGACCTCCGCCGTGTTCAGCATCTCCAGCAGTTCCTGATCCGGCGCGCGACCGGTGAAGGTCACGAAGTCGGCGATATCGAGATCGATGGCCATCCGTTTCAGCTCGTCCAGCTCGGGCCCGCCGCCGACCAGCCCGAACTGAATGTCCGTGCGGCCCAGATCGTGAACGATGTGGCGGACGGCTTCCAGCAACAGGTCCAGCCCCTCCTGCGCGCCCATCACGCCGACATAGCCGACCAGATACGCCCGGCCCTTCTTCAGTTCCGGCACGGGGTCGATGATCCGCATGCGCTCCAGCGACGGACCGGACCGCACGACATGGACACGGTCCGGGTCCATGCCGCCGCGCTCGATGGCGATCTTCCTGTAGCTCTCGTTCGTGGCGATCGAGACGTCGGCGGTGCGGAAGGTCCAGCGCTCCCACGCCAGCATCACCCTGTAGAAGAAGTCGCGCCGTCCGAACTTGGCTTCATAGAGTTCCGGATTGATGTCGTGGTGATCGAACAGGAACTTCCGGCGGAACAGCAGTTTGAAGAACCCGCCGATCAGAAAGATGTTGTCGGGCGGGTTGCAGGCGTGGATCGCATCGAAGCCCCGCGTCAGGAAGACCCGCCACGCCAGCACGAACTCCCAGAACAGCGCCGCCGAATATTCGACCGCATAGCCCTTCGCTCCCTTGGCATCCAGCGGCAGGTTGTGGCGATAGATATGGATGCCGTCGATCAGTTCGTATTTCTGCTCGTAGCCCTTGCCGGTCGGGCAGATGATCGAGACCTCATAGCCATGCTGCTGCAACGTCGTCGCTTCCTGCCAGACGCGCCGGTCGAACGGACTCGGCAGGTTCTCGACGATGAACAATACACGGCGTGTCTTCGGCGCAGTCATTCCGGGGTTCTTCCCTCAAACGGATCCTGCAAGAGACCTAGCCTCATTGCGCACGCGGGGAAAGTGTTCCGGTTCGGTTGCCGAATGGACAGCCCGACCGATCCCACCGCACGGACTGCCAAACGATCAATCATCACCCCATAACGAATATGATGATCAGGAACAGATAATAGTAGAGTGGCACGATCAGCACGGCCACCAGCACATATCGATACAGAAAGCCGTAAGGCCATAGCCTGGGGCCGTTGGGCATGAACCATCTGAACGAACAGAGCAGAAGAGCCGTCACCACATGAAAACCGATCGCAAGCGCTTCATTCAAGTTCGGGGACTCAAAAGGCCGCGCTCGCGCATAGAAGAACTCGACGACCGGTTCACCCGGCAGGCTCCAGTCGTATAACCCCACCAGAACGAGCGGGCCCATGACGATGATGAACCCGGCCAGCAGCGCCTTGTCGAAGCGATGCCAGGGTCGGAATTTTGGATAGTCGAGAAGAACGGCGAAGATCCCGGCGGTCGTCAGGACCGCCCAGGCCAGCGGAATCAGATACCAGAACCCCGGACGCTCGTGAAATGGCGTAGGAAATCTTTCATGTGGAAATGCGCTGCTTAACACCGCATGGAGTGCAAAGGACAAGAGCAGCACTGATGCGAGCCCAGCCGCAAAGCGCAGCACAGCGAAAAGAACCCGCAGCCAGAACGACATCAATCGGCCTCCCGATGCTGCCAACAGCCATGATCAACCCGGCGTGGCATGAACAGCAAACCTGACAATACCGGTAAAAATATATATTTACCGGTTATCGACCCATGACGAAAATGATGGTCAGGTAAAGATAGCTATAGAGAAGTACAACCAGCACGGCCACCAGCACGTATCGATACAGAAAGCCGTAGGGCCAGAGCCTGGGACCATTGGGCATGAACCATCTGAACGAACAGAGCAGAAGAGCCGTCACCACATGAAAACCGATCGCAAGCGCGTGATTGAGGCTGGCAGATTCAAAAAATCGCACCCGTGCGCGAAAGAAGGACACGACCGGTTCACCCGGCAGGCTCCAGTCGTATAACCCCACCAGAACGAGCGGGCCCATGACGATGATGAACCCGGCCAGCAGCGCTTTGTCGAAGCGATGCCAGGGTCGGAATTTTGGATAGTCGAGAATGACCGCGAAAACGAATGAGGTCGTCAGGACCGCCCAGGCCAGAGGGATCAGATACCAGAGCCCGGGCCATTCAACATATGGCCTGGGTGGAAAAGGTTTCTCCAACTCCGGCAGGTCAGAAAGGTAGTGCACAAGCATCGACGCCGCGAATGCGAAGAACAGGAAGATCAGGAACCGCAGCGTCGCAACCAACTTGCCCATCCACGCAATGTCATGAACCGTCAACGAGGATAAAAACATGACTACTTTGGAACAAAATGAATATCAACCCGGAATTTATCCGGAAATATATCACGCGAATCCGCGATCATATACCTGAGAAAGGATACATGAGCGCGAATGAAAAAACTCAGGTGCCGGATGAGGTTAGCCCTCAGATGATGGCGGAGTTTGAGGCTCTGTTCGATCGGTGGGCAAGTTCGTTTCCGACGTGTGATCTTCTTGAGATGGGGACAGGAGACCTGCCAGCCCTAGCGGGTGCGTGTCTGGATTGGGCGCGAACCGCAGCAACGCCCCAGCAAGAGAATTCCGGGGAATGATGGCGACCTTTTCGCCCATCTCGATCAAGAGGTCGGTTGCGTCCACGATCTCGCGATATTTTGTATGGAACTCAGATGTGTCCCATCGTGTTTCGGGGAATTTGAGGTCGCCTTTCGCTTTGGTTACAAGAAATTCAACAATCAGGTCTTCCTGATCCAGCGGCCCAAACGCATTGTGTGCGAGCATATTGCGCCAGACCGCTTGATCTTTGATCTTGTTCAATCGTTTCTGGAAGTGGGTGCGTTGATCATTATCCAGGAACGGAGCGACTGATACCGTGGTCTTTGCGATATAGATCTTGTCGGCAAATTTCAGGTTTGCGCAGATGATTGCTTCGGCCATCTGTTCAAGTTTGAGGGCTTTGCCGATCAGGGAGTTGAGTTGGAGTTCCATGCCAGCCCAGTGATAGAAATACGTGCCCACTTGGCGGCAGGCTTCGGGCAGATGCTGCATTTCATAGCTGAGAGTCATGTCTGACAAATCCGATGATGAGAAACGAGACGAAGTGTTGAGGCGGATGCTTGAGACGCCGCCGAAGCCGCACAAGCCTATCAACCCGGATGGCCGGGACAAACCGCCGTCTAAGGAAGACTGAGAACTATGGCAACCACAGCCGCAATAGCAGCAATCATCGCCGCGATCGCCGCCGTCCATGCGGCGTTTTTCGCGCTTCGTGCGATGCGCCTTTGTTCAAAGCTGTCCGCATCATTGCGGGATGCTTCTTGACTGCGGAGCCATTCTTGAGCGGCTACGAGGTTTCTGCCCGCATATGCCTTCATCACTATGCGCTTGCGCACAGCTTCCTCGCCTAGTTCATCGAACTTTAACCAGATTTCCGGATCGCTCATTGCTTCCTCCGACGCCATCGTAAGAAGCGGCGCGCTTTCTGCCTAGGCAGCTTGGGCTTCGTCAGTCCGCCGATAGGTCAGGCGCTTGCCGCCGATGCCCTTGAGGGTCTGCATGGCGCGTTCCTGATCGGTGACCTTGCGGGTCGACGGCGACTTCGGACCCAGGACGCAGAAGCGCGCCCGCGATACGCTTGCCAGGTTCGGCAGCCAGCCGCTGATCGGCGAAACGGCGCGCGCCCTTGACGACGAAAAGGACAACACACCCGGTTTCAGCGGTTCAGACGTCGCGGCGCCCGATTTTCCGACAGCGTTCCCGGTGTGAGGCGGACATCCGGCTCACTTCACGCTCAACTCTCCCGCATGGCGCGGCGCAGCGAAATGCGGATGGGTTCCAGCAGATATTGAAGCGGCGTCTGTTCGCCGGTGACGATCATGACCTCGGCGGCCATGCCGGGCTGAAGCTCCGCGCCCTCAGGCAGCGGCGACAGGTCCGACAGCTCGATCCGCGCGACGTAGAAGGACTCGCCGGTGCGCTCGTCGGTCAGCGCATCCGCCGATACGGTCCGGACGACACCGTCCAGAATGGGGTTCTCCGCGATCTTGAAGGCCGAGATCCGTACCTGCGCGGGCAGCCCCGCGTGCACGACATCGATGTCTCCCGGCAGGACGCGCGCCTCCACGGTCAGCCCACCCGCCGCCGGGACAATATCCAGCAGCGGCTGGCCGGGCGAGATCACGCCGCCGGTCGTGTTCACCTGAATGTTGACGACAATGCCGCGTACCGGAGAGACCACCGCGGTCCGCCGGATGACGTCATCGGCGGCGGACAGCCGGTCCCGCAGATCGGCGATTTCACCCTGCACCTGCTGCAACTGGCCGACGACCTCGTTCAGGAAGCGGGTGCGCACGTCCAGGATGGTCAGCTCGGTCTCGCCGATCTGCTGCTGCGCCCGGGCGATGGCCGCCTTGTTGCGCGCCAGATCGCCATTCAGGTTCGCCTGCTGGCGCTGCAGTTCCAGAAGCTGCGGCTTCCGGGCCAGCCCCTTCTCCACCAGGCTGGAAAGCCCCCTCTCCTCCTCACCGATCAGGTCGAGTTGGCGGTTCAGGGCGACAACCTCCTCGCGCAGCCCGGTGATCTCGGAACGCAACTGGGCAATGCGCTGACGGTTGATGCTGGTCTGGCTGTCCAGGAAATTGCGGCGTTCCTCGAACACCGTCATCTCGCCTTCCAGCAGTGACAGACGTTCTTCCTCGTCGGGGATCATGCGGTCGATCTCCGCCGGAAACGCCACGCCGTCAGCCCCGTCACGTTCTGCGGCCAGTCGTGCGCGCGTCACCAGCGCAGCCCCCATCCGGCCGCGCAGCAGATTCACGTCCGAGCGCGCGCGGATGTCGTCCAGAACGATCAGCACCTCACCCTGCTCGACGACCTGTCCTTCCTTCACCGGGATCTCGCGCACGATTCCGCCTTCCAGATGCTGGATGGTCTTGCGACGGCCGTCGACCGTCACCGTCCCCTGCGCGATCGCCGCGCTTTTCAGCGGCACGAAGGTGGCCCATCCGCCAAGTCCCAGGAAGAATGCGGCGATGATCAGCCCGCCGATCAGGGTCAGACGCCCGATCCCCAGTTTCGGATCGCGGTCCAGCGGGCCGGGTTCGGGTGCTGCGCCCCTCGCCGGTTCGATCTGCCCGAGCGCCATGCTCATGGCTTCGGCTCAGCCGGATGAACCTGCCGGATCGCCGGTTTCTGCGCGGCGGTCCCGAACTTGGCCATGACCTCCTTGGCGTCGCCGAAATCGCTGACCTGGCCGTTCTGCATCACCATGATCATGTCGACGGCCGACAGCAGGCTGGGTTTGTGAGAGATCAGCAGGATGGTGTGGCCCGCCTGTTTCAGGTCGGTCACCGCCTTGACCAGCGCATCCTCGCCCTCGGCGTCCAGATTGGCGTTCGGTTCGTCGAGCACGATCAGGCGCGGTCGCCGGAAGACGGCCCGGGCCAGCCCGATACGCTGCCGCTGGCCGCCCGAGAGCGCGGCACCGCGTTCGCCGATCGGCGTCTCATAGGCCTGCGGCAGTTTCAGGATCATGTCGTGCACGCCTGCCAGCTGGGCTGCCTCGATGACCTCGGCATCCTCGGCTTCGCCCAGGCGCGCGATGTTCTCTTTCACGGTGCCGTCGAACAGTTCGATGTCCTGCGGCAGATATCCGACATGCCGCCCGCGATCCAGCGGGTCCCAGACCGAGACATCCGCGTTGTCCAGCCGTATCGCACCACGCTGCGGCATGCGTGTGCCGACAATGGCCCGCGCGAGGGTGGTCTTGCCGGAACCGGTCGGCCCGATGATCCCGACAGCCGTCCCCGCAGGGATGCGGAAACTGATACCGCGCAGGATGGGTTCGGCGGCCCCCTTGGGCTGATAGATCACGCCATCGGCGACCAGTTCGCCCTTGGGTTCGGGCAGGTGTGTCCCCTCACCCAGGGCCGGGCGGTTCGCGAGCAGATCCTTCAGACGACGCCAGGCCGCCTGTGCGTTCACCAGCCCCTGCCAGGCCGAGATCGCCTGTTCGACAGGGGCGAGCGCGCGCGACATCATGATCGAGGCGGCAATCATCATGCCCGGGGTCAGTTCGCCACGCAGCACCAGCCAGGCCCCCGCCCCCAGAATGACCGACTGCAGCAGCAGCCTGAGCCCCTTCGCCGACGCGCCCAGCATGCCCGACCGCCCGCCCGCGCGCAGTTGCAGCATCCGCCAGCGTTCCGCCGAGTCGTCGATGCGGCGGGCCAGCGCCGGCATCATCGCCATTGCGGCAATGACATCGGCATTGCGCACCGCGGCGTCGGCGGCGTTGAAGGTCTTCGAAGAAGCACCCGACGCCTGCTGCAGGGCCTTGCGTGTCACCAGTTCATTCGCCAGCGCAATCAGGAACAGGATCACCGCGCCGGCGGTCGCGATGATGCCCAGCAAGGGATGCATGATGAACAGGATCAGCAGGAAGAAGGGCGCGATCGGCGCATCGAACAGCGGAAAAATCGCCGGAGACGCCAGATAGCTGCGCACGGCGGTGACATCGCGCAGGCCCTGCGCCGATGCGGCCTCGCCGTTCAGCGCGTTCGCGATGCCGCCGGCCAGTGCCGGTCCGAAAAGCTTCCGGTCGAGCCAGACGCCAACCCGCTGCGCCACCAGCGTCCGCAGTCCCTCCAGCAAGGCAAAGACGCCCAGCGCCAGCACCAGCATGGCCGAGATCGCAATCAGCGTATCGACATTGCCCGTATTGATGACCCGGTCGTAGATCTGCAGCATGTAAAGCGGGCCGGCCAGCATCAGCAGGCTGGTACAGACACTGAAAACGCCGATCACCACGAAGCTCTTCACGAAGACGGATCGCGTCTGTTCCATCAGTGACGGCTGTTGTGACACGGTTTTTTCTGCGGCTCCTGATTAGGATCTGTCGTGCGCTTTGATCGGGAAAACCTGAATAGCACACGCAGAAAGTGGTTAACATGTCGTTTTCCCGTGCCTTCTCCGACGCAGATTTCGCGTCAGGGAAATGCGCCAGCGGCTACAAGTCGGTGGCGACACGACGTCCGGAGAACATGAAAGGGAAACAGACATGGCGATCAGCGTATTCGATCTGTTCAAGGTCGGTATCGGGCCATCCAGTTCCCATACGGTCGGGCCGATGTGGGCGGCCCATCGGTTTCTCAGCCGGTTGCAGGATCACGGCGTTCTGGACCTGGTCGCACGCATCCGCGTTGACCTTTACGGATCGCTGGCGCTGACGGGTCTGGGCCACGCGACCGACAAGGCATTGATTCTGGGACTGGCCGGCGAGATCCCCGACACCGTCAGGCCCGAAACCGCGGACACGCTGGTCTTCAACGTCCGCCAATACAAAAAACTGCTCCTGAACGGCGGTCGCGAGATCGATTTCGATCCCCGCACCGATCTCGACTTTCTGGTCAACGAGATGCTGCCGGAACATCCCAACGGCATGATCTTCCACGCCTTCGATGTCGACGGCGCGAAGCTGGCGGAGGAGACGCTGTTCTCGGTCGGGGGCGGCTTCGTGCAGGATCAGGCCGAGATGCAGGGCGACGCGCCGCCTCTGGCCGGACACAACGTCAAGGTGCCCTACGAGTTCGCCAGCGCGGCGGAACTGCTGGCGCACTGTCTGGCAGACGACATTCCCATCTCGGAAGCCATGCGGCTGAACGAACGCGCCCTCAACCCCGATGGTGCCGTGCGCGAGCGGCTGGTGGGCATCTGGAACATCATGGAGGACGCGATCGAGCGCGGCTGCCGCGAAGGCGGTCTGCTGCCCGGTGCCCTGAAAGTGCGCCGCCGCGCCAAGGCGATCCGCGAGAGCCTGATCGAAAAGCCGGAAGCTTCACTCCGCGATCCGCTGACCGTGATGGACTGGATCAACCTCTACGCATTGGCCGTGAACGAGGAGAATGCTGCGGGCGGGCGCGTCGTGACGGCACCGACGAACGGCGCGGCGGGCGTCATTCCCGCCGTCCTCGCCTATTACGTCCGCTTCGTGCCGGGCGCGAATGACGAAGGCATCGCACGGTTCCTGCTGACGGCCGCCGCCATCGGCGCGCTCTACAAGATGAATGCCTCGATCTCGGCGGCCGAGGTCGGATGCCAGGGCGAGGTGGGTGTTGCCTGTTCGATGGCCGCCGGCGCGCTGACCGAAGTCCTGGGCGGCAACGTCAAGCAGGTGGAGAACGCCGCTGAGATCGGCATGGAGCACAATCTGGGCCTGACCTGCGATCCCATCGGCGGCCTGGTGCAGGTGCCCTGCATCGAACGCAACACCATGGGCGCGGTAAAGGCGATCAACGCCGCACGGCTGGCGCTGAAGGGCGACGGCGAACACTTCGTCAGCCTGGATCAGGTCATCGACACCATGCGCGAGACCGGGCGCGACATGATGGCGACCTACAAGGAGACCTCGAAAGGCGGACTTGCGCTGCAGATCCCGGTAACCGTGCCGGAATGCTGACGCGCACCGCAGGTTGCAAAACCCCGGAAAGCGCGTAGCATTTTCGCTCTGTCTCGATTCAGGAGGTCACGATGAACTGGTATCTGATGGCTTGGAAGAAGTTCGCGGTCTTCAGCGGACGTTCGCGTCGGAAGGAATACTGGATGTTCGTGCTGATCAATTTGATCATCAGCTTCATCCTGACCTTCATCGACCGGATGCTGGGATTCGGCACCATCGACCCCAACGGTGTCCCGACACAGCCGATCCTCAGTTCGATCTATTCGCTTGCCATACTGGTCCCGTCGATTGCCGTGACCGTGCGGCGTCTGCACGACATCGGAAAATCCGGCTGGTGGATCCTGATCGGCCTGATCCCGCTGATTGGTATGGTCGTCCTGATCGTCTTCGCCTGCTTCGACAGCGAGGAAGGCGACAACAGGTTCGGCCCCAACCCGAAGACCGGTGCCCCGCAGCCCGGATCGGGTCCGCTGCCTGTCTGACGCCGGGAGGAAGCCGGATCAGATGATCCGGCTGTCCTTCTTGCCCCAGTAACGGTCCTTCAGCAGGCGCTTGTAGAGCTTGCCGTTGGCGTGGCGCGGCAGTTCGTCCATGAAGTCGATGCTTTTCGGTGTCTTGATGGCGCTGAGTTCGGCGCGGCACCAGGCGATCAGCTTCTCCGCCATTGCGTCGCCCGCGTGCGTGGTGTTCTTCAGTTGCACCACACCCTTGACGGCCTCGCCGAAATCCTTGTCCGGAACGCCGATGACCGCCGCATCCATCACGTCAGGATGGGTGATCAGCCGGTCCTCGATCTCCTGGGGATAGATGTTCACGCCGCCGGAGATGATCATGAACGCCTTGCGGTCAGTCAGGTGCAGGAAGCCATCGTCGGTCAGATATCCGATGTCACCGAGTGTCGTCCAGCCTTTGGAATTCCGGCTTTCGGCAGTCTTCTGCGCGTCATTGTGGTAGGCAAAGGCGGGTCCGTTGGCGAAGAAGATCTGACCGATCTCGCCCTGCGGCACCTCGATCTCGGGATTGTCCTGATCCATGATCTTCAGCTCACCGACGATCGCGCGCCCGACGGTGCCCGGATGCGCGAGCCATTCCTGCGGATTGGCGGCGACGAAGCCCGAACCTTCCGTGCCCGCGTAATATTCGTAGATCACCGGTCCCCACCAGTCCATCATCGCCTGCTTGACCTCGACAGGGCACGGCGCGGCGGCGTGGATGGCCACCTTCATCGACGACACATCGTATTTTGCGCGGACCTCCTCGGGCAGTTTCATGAAGCGCACGAACATGGTCGGCACCCACTGGCTGTGGGTGACCCGGTGCTCCTCGATCAGTTGCAGTGCCCGTTCCGGGTCGAAGCGTTCCATGATGATCGTCGTCGCGCCCACCCGGTTCATCAGCAGGTTGTAGCGCAGCGGGGCCGCGTGATAGAGCGGCGCGGGCGAGAGGTAGATGGTCTCCTCGCTGATGCCGTAGAGCGCCATGATCGCCTGCATCGACGGGCGCACCTCGCCCAGTTTCCGGTTCTCCAGATCGATCTTGATGCCCTTCGGTCGTCCGGTCGTGCCGGATGAGTAGAGCATGTCGTGCCCTTCCCATTCATCGGCGATGGGCGTGTCCGGCATGTCGGCGATGGCGGCGTCCCAGTCCTCGAATCCCTCGATCGGGTCACCGACCATCAGGCAGGTATGGATATTCGGCGTCTGGACCGGCACGTCCTTCGCGACATCCGCCTTTGCGACCGACGAGATGAAGACCTGTGCCGCGCAGTCGTTGACGATATAGGCGACTTCCGGTGCGGTCAGGTACGACGACGTGCACGCGTAGTAGAGCCCGGCGCGATGCGCCGCCCAGCAGATCTCAAGGAAGTGCCGGTTGTTCTCCATGCAGATCGCGATGGCGTCGCCGTGCTGCAAACCCAGAGACCGGAAATAGTGCGCGCCCTTGTTCGACCGCCTGTCCAGATCGCCATGGGTCACCACCTCACCGGTGGATGCCATGATGTAGGCCGGTTTGTCGGGCCGCTCGGCACCGTTGATCCCTGGATGCATATTCTGGTCTCCTCCCCTGTAACGTCGCGCTAGAATAGTGAGAATCCGTTGCAGCAAAAGGGGAGGTTTGCAGATGGCCAGGCTTGAGGTGTTTTTCGACTGTTCGTCACCGTGGACATATCTGGCGATCGCGAAGATCGGCGATGTCGCACGCAGGCACGACGCCGAGCTGGTCTGGCGTCCGATCCTGGTCGGCGGCGTGTTCAATCAGGTGAACAAGCAGGTTTATGAGAACCGCGCCAATCCGGACCATCCCAAATACCGCTACATGCGCAAGGACCTGATGAACTGGGCCGCCTACCATGAAGTGACGATCAACTGGCCGTCGATCTTTCCGGTCAACTCGGTGAAGGCCATGCGTGCCTGCATCGCGGCGCTGGACGACGGCAAGGTCGAACCGTTCGCAATCGAGATCTGCGATGCCTACTGGGGCCGCGATCTGGATATCAGCCAGGAGGACGTGGTGGCGCAATGCGCCGAGGCGGTCGGTCTGGACGCCGCGTCCGTGGTCGAACGTTGCGCCGATCCCGGCATCAAGCAGCGGCTGAAGAACTACA
The DNA here is from genome assembly GCF_048263705.1 of Minwuia sp. Taxonomy (GTDB): domain Bacteria; phylum Pseudomonadota; class Alphaproteobacteria; order Minwuiales; family Minwuiaceae; genus Minwuia. The sequence continues at coordinate 229,446 of NZ_JBLXDV010000003.1, forward strand.
CGCAGGAAGTGATCGACCGGGGCGGATTCGGCAGCCCGACCATGTTCATCAACGACGCGGACATGTATTTCGGTCAGGACCGGCTGCCGCTGATCGACGACGCGCTGAAACGCGCCGGATGAGAACGGTCACCTGATCAGGTTCACCTTCATCAGCCATTTGTAGCAATCGTTGACGGCGGTTCTGAGGGACGACGGCGCGTAGTCGAGTTCGTCCTCCGCCCTGCTCGAGGCAATGGTCACGCGGCTGCAGACCATCTCGACGGCCTCAGGCGTGACCTGGGGCTGGCGCCCCGTGAAGGCGGCGACGCTCTCCTCGATGCGCCCCATCGTGCGCAGCATGAAGGCGGGTGTCGGGGAGCGCGGCACCTTCGGCTGCCCGGCCAGACCGGCGACCAGGTGAACCAGTTCCAGGAACGTCGCATGCGGTCCACCCAGCAGGTAATTCTCGCCGGACCTGCCTTTTTCCACGGCCGCGATGTGCGCCCGCGCCACGGCCTCGCCATGGGCGAAGTCGCCCGCGCCCGGCGGCACCCCGGGCAGCCGTCCCATGGCCGCCATCGCCACCAGCCGGGCCCAGTTGTGGCGGTCGTGGCGGCCCAGAATATGGCTCGGGTTCAGGATCACCGCATCAAGACCGTCGTTTGCAACCGCGTCCAGAACGACCTCTTCGGCCTCATGCTTGGTCCGGTTGTAGCTGATCCAGGATGATGTCCCCGCCTTGGGCGTCTCTTCCGAGATCCGTTCATCCGACCAGTCATAGACGTTCCAGGTCGAGGTATGGACCAGCCGTCCCGCCCCGCGTTTCAGCGCCGCGTGCACGACACTCGCTGTCCCGTCGACATTGACCGCCTTCTGTTCGGCGGCCTGCTTCTTCCACATGGATGTCATGGCAGCGACGTGAAACACGGCATCGCACCCGTCGGGCATGGCCGCGACGATCGAGTCCCGGTCGGTCACATCGCCCGCTACCAGATCGACGTCGTGTGCTTCCAGGAAAGCTGTGTCCGCATCGGGACGGTGAAGGGCCGTGATCTGCCAGCCCGCGTCGGCGAGCTGCTCGATCAGGTTCTGTCCCAGAAATCCGGTGCCACCGGTCACGAAGGCTTTGCGATCCGTCATCATCCGAGTTTCAGGCAGCGCGGACCGCCGATCAACGGATTTCAGTCGGTGATGTGCGCGATCTGGATATCCATCTCGTCCGGCGTCATCGGGAAATCGACCCCATTGCGCGCAGGCACGATCTGGCTGGGCGAGACCTTGGCAATCCGCTGCTGCATCAGCAGCGCCGTACGCATCGACAGTCCGGCCTGATAGACCAGCGCGGTGGTCGCCTTGCCGTTGCGCATCTTCAGGATCTTCTCGACCCCGGCGTCCGACCGTTCGGACATCAGAGCGAGCGCATGGACCACGAAGCTGCGCCGGTTCTTCTCGATGGCCCCCTGGATCACCTCATCGTTCAGCTTGCCCTGCGAGGCCAGGTGATCGGCGAAGTCGGCGTCCAGTTTCGTGTCGGCATCGCGATCTTCGGCCAGCCGTTCGCTGACGGCCTCGGCGATCACGCGCCGCGTGCGGTTGTCCAGACCGCCCCGGTCGGAAAGCTGGTTCAGCAGCGCGCGGGAAATGAAGCTGGAGATGCGGCGCATGGCCCGTTGCGACAGTTCCGGTCGCACGGTCAGCGGCTCATGCAGTTCCTCGATCTTCTCCGCATCGAAGGCCACGCCGTCCAGGGTCTCTTCCTGGATTTTCGCAGACTTGTTGCGCAGCAGCGCCGCGATGGACGGCATGTCGGCACTGGCAACGACCGCGTCGCTCACCGCTTCGCCGATGCCGTGCCGGCGCGCGATCGCAGGCAACGCACCCAGCGTGACACCCGCGGCCATCAGTTCCACCAGATCGGCATCGTTCAGCAGCGGCGAATATTCGAGCACGGGCGCGGAGACGATCTCCTCCACGTCGCGCGCGAGTTGCAGGATCACATCCTTCGGCACATCGGGCATCGCCTTGATGGTCTCGGACAGGGCCGCGCGCACCACGGGCAGTTGATCCTCGGCGAGTCGCTCCAGCGCCTGAATGGTCATTTCACGCAGTTTGGTCTGCCGGGTCTGTTTCAGACCGGGCATCAGCCGCCCGATCTTGCGCGCCAGTTCCACGCGAACCTCGTCGTCCTCATCCTCGACAAGGATGAGGTTGGCCTGCCCGGGCGTCGATTCATTGCCCGCGACCGCCAGCCGGACGTGCTGGTCTTCATCGTCGACCAGATAGTAGAGCACCTCCGGCTGCGTATCCGGATTGGTGGCCAGGGCCTGCCGTGCGGCGGCATCGGTGCTGCTCAGCACGGGCGCAGCGGCGCTGTAGTCAGGGTTGGCAGTGCGCTTGTCGTCGGCCACAGGCAGACTCCGTTGCTTCCACAGAGAGATCGCAACGGTCGCAGAAATTGCCTAATCGACGGTTAATCGTTGCCCTCGCCCCACCCGCCTCGGCTATAACGGCCAGATGCAGAAACGTACCAGCACCGCGCCCGATCTTCGCCACATCGATACCTGGGTCTTCGATCTCGACAACACGCTCTATCCGGCCAGTTCGGACCTGTTCTCACAGGTTTCGGACCGGATGCGCTATTTCATCTGCGATCTGCTGAAGGTCGAGGAGGATGAGGCGCACCGGCTGCAGAAGGGATATTTCATGTCCCACGGCACGACGCTGAAGGGTCTGATCGACCATCACGGCATCGATCCGAAGGACTTTCTCGACTATGTCCACAAGATCGACCTGTCGCCGATCCCCCCCAATCCCGAACTGCCCGTGATACTGGAACGGCTGCCGGGCCGCCGCCTGATCTTCACCAACGGCTCGGTCGATCACGCCATGAACATCATGACCCATCTGGGCATCGACAAATGCTTCGAAGGCATCTTCGACATCGTGCATTCCGATTACATGCCCAAGAAGCACGTCGAGCCATACCACCAGTTCGTCGAGAAGCACGACATACAGCCGAAGAGCGCCGCCATGTTCGAGGACATGGCCCGCAACCTGGCACCCGCCCACGAGATCGGCATGACCACGGTCTGGATTCCCGGCATTTCGGAGTGGAGCTTCGAAGCGTCCGAAGGGGAACACATCCACCACGTCGCCGAAGACCTGAACAGTTTCCTGCTCGCCGCCCTCGATGTCATCGAAGGCCGCACCGAACCCGCCTGAGGAGTCCTGCCCCATGGCCAGAATCGCCATCGCCGGTTTCATGCATGAAACCAACACGTTCGCCCCGGTCCTGACCACCTATGAACATTTCGCCCGCAGCGAGGGCTGGCCCGGGCTGACCGCCGGTGAGGCGATGCTGACGGTCTTCCCGCCGATCAACATCGGCACGGGCGGCTTCATCACCGAGGCGCAGAAGCAGGGCCACGACCTGGTGCCGGTCTGCTGGTCTGCCGCGGTGCCTGCTGGATACGTCACCGAGGACGCCTACGAGCGGATCACGAAGATGATCGTCGACGGCATCGGCGCTGCGGCCGACAGCGGGATCGATGCGGTCTATCTGGACCTGCACGGCGCGATGGTCGCCGAGCACCATGAGGACGGCGAAGGCGAACTGCTGGAGCGGCTGCGCGCCCGGATCGGCGGCGACATCCCCGTTGTCGTCAGCCTGGACCTGCATGTGAACATCACCGAACGCATGGTGGCACTTTCGGACGCGCTGATCGCCTACCGCACCTATCCGCACATCGACATGGCCGAGACCGGGCGGCGCTCGGCGCAGCATCTCGACCGCATGCTGAACGGCCTGCCGAAGCAGGCGAAGGCCTTCATCAAGCTGGATTTCCTGCCGCCGCTCACCGGTCAGTGCACGATGGTCGAGCCATCGAAGTCCGTCTACGAACTGGTGGCGAAGCTCGAAACCGGCAATGTGTCATCGACCAGCTACACACCCGGCTTTCACCCCGCCGACATCCATGAATGCGGGCCCGCCATCGTGGCCTATGCCGACGATCAGGAAAGCGCGGACGCTGCCGCCCGCGAGATCGCCGACTATGTGCTGTCGCGCGAGGGCGAATTCGCTGAACCGATGCTGGAACCCGGCGCGGCGGTGGCCGAGGCACGGCGGCTGTCCAACTCGGCGACCAAAACCATCGTGCTGTGCGATGCACAGGACAATTCGGGCGCGGGCGGCACCTCGGACACGACCGGCCTGCTGCGCGCCCTGGTCGAGGGCGAGGCGCGCGGTGCCGTGCTCGGCCATCTGACCGATCCCGAGGCCGCACAGGCCGCGCACGAGGCGGGCGTCGGCGCCACCCTGCGGCTGGCGCTGGGCGGCAAACTGTTCACGGCAGGCGATCCGCCCTTCGAGGCCGATTACACGGTCGTCGCCCTGTCCGACGGCAAGTTCCTGTGCACCGGACCGTTCTACGGCGGCACGAACGCCAATCTGGGCCTGACCGCCGTTCTGGAAACCGGCGGCGTGCGCGTGGTGGTCTGCGAGAACCGGATGCAGGCCGCCGACAAGGAAATGTTTCGCCACATCGGCATCGAACCCGAGGAGGTGAAGATCCTGGGCCTGAAGTCATCGGTGCACTTCCGGGGCGATTTCACGGACATCGCCGAGACGATCATCATCGCCGAAGCGCCCGGTGCCTTCATCGATCGCCCGATCAAGAACCCCTACCGCAACCTGCGCGCGGGGGTCCGCCTTGGCCCGCTGGGGCCGGAGCATCAGCCCTGAGGACTACGCCGTCTCCAGCGCGATGAGGGTCGTGCCCTCTTCCACCTGATCGCCTTCGGCGAAGTTGACTTCCGCCACCTTGCCCGCGGTCGAGGCCGAGATGGTGTGTTCCATCTTCATGGCTTCGAGGATCATCAGCGGATCGCCCTTCTTCACGTCGTCGCCGGGCTTGACCGAAACCTTGATGATCTTGCCCGGCAGCGGTGCCGTGATCGCCCCACCCACCCCTTCGTCGCCCATGTCGGCTTCCATCGGATCAACGACATGGAACGCCAGCAGCGCGCCGTCGTGGATCAGGGTCAGTGACGGCGCATTCAGGTGATAGGCCAGTGCCGCGCGGTCGCCGTTCAAGGTCGCCGTCAGCTCACCGCGCTGCTGACGCGCGAAGCTCGCCTGCCAGCTCTCGCCGCCCGCATCGACCTTCAGACCGCCACCCGCCTGATAGTGCACGAGGACATCGGTCTCCGTCTCGCCATGGCGCAGTTTGACGACCTCCCGGCCCTCGTCGTTCAGCCGCCAGCCGTCGATGGCATCCCACGGGCTGAAGGGATCGCCGTCATGGGATGCCGTATGCGCGGCCTGCCGCTCGGCGAGGATCGCCAGCACCCCCAGCGCCATCGAACGGGCATCGGGTTCGGCCTTCGGCGGAATCAGGTCCGCCTCGAACCGTTCGATGAAGCCGGTATCCAGATCCGCCCTGTCGAAGGCCGCATGGGTGATGACCTTCTTCAGGAAGAACACGTTGGTCGTCAGTCCGATCACGCGGGTCCGGTCGAGCATCCCGGCCAGCTTGCGGTTGGCCTCGGCGCGGTCGCGGCCATGCGCGATCAGCTTGGCGATCATCGGGTCGTAGAACGGCGTGACGCTGTCGCCTTCCCGCACGCCGGTGTCCACGCGCACGCCCTCGCCCTCATCGGGGAAGCGGAGCATATCCAGCCGTCCGGTGGCGGGCAGGAACATGCGCTGCGGATTTTCCGCATAGAGACGTGCCTCGACCGCATGACCGTTGATGGCGAGATCTTCCTGCGCCAGGGGCAGCTTCTCGCCCGCCGCGACCCGGATCTGCCATTCCACCAGATCCTGACCCGAGATCATCTCGGAAACCGGATGTTCCACTTGAAGACGGGTGTTCATCTCCATGAAATAGAAGCGATCTTCTCTCAACCCTTCGGAAACGTCAGCGATGAATTCGATGGTGCCCGCGCCGCGATAATCGATGGCACGTGCGGCCGCGACTGCCGCCTCACCCATGGCCTTGCGCATCGCGTCCGTCATGCCGGGTGCCGGGGCTTCCTCGATCACCTTCTGGTGGCGGCGCTGGATCGAACAGTCGCGCTCGAACACGTAGACCGCGTTGCCGTGGGTGTCGCCGAAGACCTGCACCTCGATATGGCGCGGCTTGACCAGATACTTCTCGATCAGCACCCGTTCCTCACCGAAGGCGTTCTTCGCCTCACGCTGCGCGCCTTCCAGCGCCTTCTGGAAGTCCTTGGCCGCATCGACACGGCGCATGCCCTTGCCGCCACCGCCCGCGACCGCCTTGATCAGCACGGGATAGCCGATCCGTTCGGCTTCCTTCGCCAGTTCCGCGGGGTCCTGCCCGTCACCGTGATAGCCGGGCACGACGGGCACATTGGCCTCTTCCATGATGGCCTTGGCGGCGTCCTTCAGGCCCATCCGGCGGATGGAATCAGCCGTCGGGCCGATGAAAGTCAGCCCGGCCTTCTCCACCGCCTCGGCGAACTTCGCATTCTCCGACAGGAAGCCATAACCGGGATGGATGGCCTCCGCGCCGGTGCGCCTTGCCGCCTCCAGGATGACGTCGCCCAGCAGATAGCTCTTCGTCACTTCAGCCTCGCCGATGCGGCAGGCTTCGTCCGCCATCTGCACGTGCATGGCGTTGGCGTCGGCGTCCGAGTGGACCGCGACGGTGCGGATGCCCATACGGCGGGCCGTACGGATGACGCGACAGGCGATCTCGCCCCGGTTCGCGATCAGGATTTTTTCAAACAGAGCCATGGTACCGCCTCACATCCTGAACACGCCGAATTTCGTATCCTCGACGGGCCGGTTCAGCGCCGCCGAGATCGCAAGCCCGAGGGTCATGCGCGCATCGACCGGGTCGAGCAGCCCGTCGTCCCACAGCCGCGAGGTCGCGAAATACGGGTCCGACTGCTCCTCGAACTGGTCGATGATGGGCTGCTTGAACTCGGCCTCTTCCGCCGCCGACCAGTCCTTGCCCTGGCGTTCGTAGTTGGCGCGGGTGACCGTCGCCAGCACGCCCGCCGCCTGCTCGGGGCCCATCAGGGCCAGCCGCGCGCTGGGCCACATCCAGAGGAACCGCGGTCCGTAGGCACGGCCGCACATGCCATAGTTGCCCGCCCCGTAGGAGCCGCCGACGACCATGGTGAACTTGGGCACCTTCGTGGTGGAGACGGCCGTCACCAGCTTGGCGCCGTCCTTGGCGATCCCGCCGGCCTCATACTTTCGTCCGACCATGAAGCCGGAGATGTTCTGCAGGAAGATCAGCGGGATATGACGCTGGCTGCACAGTTCGATGAAATGCGCGCCCTTCTGGGCCGATTCCGAGAACAGGATGCCGTTGTTGGCGACGATGCCCACGGGATAGCCCAGAATGCGGGCAAAGCCGCAGACCAGAGTCTGACCGAACAGCTTCTTGAACTCGTCGAATTCGGACCCGTCGACCATGCGTGCGATCAGTTCGCGCACATCGTAGGGCTGCCGCACATCCTTCGGCAGCACGCCGTAGAGTTCCGTCGGATCGTAGGCTGGCGCGACAGGTGCCTCCAACTTGATCGAGGCCGGCTTCACCCGGTTCAGGTTGGCGACGATGTTGCGGGCGATGGCCAGCGCATGGGCGTCGTTCATGGCGTAGTGGTCGGTCACGCCGGAGGTGCGCGAATGCACATCCGCGCCACCCAGATCCTCTGCCGAGACGACTTCACCCGTCGCGGCCTTCACCAGCGGCGGCCCGCCCAGGAAGATCGTGCCCTGCTGGCGAACGATGATCGCGTCGTCGGACATGGCGGGCACATAGGCACCACCCGCAGTGCAACTGCCCATGACCACGGCGATCTGAGGGATGCCGGCGGCGGACATGTTCGCCTGATTGTAGAAGATGCGCCCGAAATGCTCCTTGTCGGGGAAGACATCGGGCCACTGCGGCAGGTTCGCACCGCCCGAATCGACCAGATAGACGCACGGCAGACCGTTCTCCATGGCGACTTCCTGCGCCCGGATGTGCTTCTTCACGGTCTCGCGGTAGTAGGTGCCGCCCTTCACCGTCGCGTCGTTGCAGACGATGACGCATTCCAGTCCCGAGACGCGCCCGATACCGGTGATGACGCCGCCGGAAGGCACCTCCCCGTCGTACTGACCGAAGGCCGCAAGCTGGCTGAACTCCAGGAACGGCGCACCCGGATCGACCAGCGCGCGGATGCGGTCGCGGGGCAGCATCTTGCCGCGTTCCAGATGCCGCTGCCGGGACCGTTCACCGCCGCCCAGCTTGATCTCCGCCACGCGGTCCTTCAGCCGCGCGACTTCGCCCCGCCAGAATTCGGCATTGCCCTTGAACGCGTCGGATCGCGTGTTGAGTTCGGATTTCAGTACCGGCATGCGGTGCGGCTCCCCTGACCGTTCTTCGTTGCACTGAAATTGAGCATGTTTGGCGACGCCGGGGAAGCCCGCTCAGGCGAACAATGCCACGCCTGCCCCCGATGCGGCATCGGCAAGCCGCCGGTCCAGCGTTGCCAGCGGCAGTTTCTCGCGCAGGGCAAGATCAACATATGCGGCATCATAGAATGAAAGGTCGCAGGTTCGGCAGATGCGGATGATTTCGTTCAGGCTTCCGTTCTTTCCCTCAACGATGGGCAGATTCGTCAGCATGGCGACCGCCTGCGGCGTTTCTTCATCCGTCAAACGCCCTCGCCTGAACGATGACCGGATGAGATTGCCAACTTCGTAGAACCAGATCGCCGGCACTGTGGCCTCAAGGTCTTCGAGCATGCCCAGAACCCTGATCGACAGATCGTTCTCTTCATCGCTCAGTATCCAGGGACCAACGACGGACGTATCAATCACCAGCCCCGTCAAACCCGGCGACCCTCATCGCGCATCTCAAGAATATCGGCGACGGAGACACGCTGGGATGGCTTGTGGCGCATGAAGGCGCGCACGGCTTCGACAGCTGCCTGGCGTCCGGAAGCCGATTCATCACCGTTCTGAGGCACCAAGGTGGCGACCACCTTTCCGTGCCGTGTGATCTGCACCTTCTCTCCGCGTTCGACATCGGAAAGAAGTTCCGAGAATCTGGCCTTCGCTTCGGTCGCGCTAACGTGCTTCATCATCATTCCAGTCATTTTGACCGGTCAGAATGTATCATCCGGCCAGATTGCCTGCAATCAGGCTCCGCGTGAAAAGTCCACACCGATCTCGCGGCGGCTGAACCGCCATCCGTCATCGGTCCGGACGAATGTGTCACGGTATTCACCGACGATTTCGGGCACTTCGGACGGCCGGACCGACGCGTCAGCCTTGTCGTCATGACGGTAGAGCGTGAGATAGACCACGCCCGTCGCCGTCCCGGCATCCTGCACGTCGATCAGAAGATTGGTGCAGACATGACGCGATCTGCGATGCGTGGCATTCTGACGACGCTGAAATCCTGCCCGGATCTCATCGATGCCGGTCATGGTGTTGTCGGGCGACGTCCAGACACCATCTTCGGTGAACAGGTCGGCAATCCGGACCGCCTCGCCGCGATCGACGAAGTGGCAATATTGCTGGACCAGCCGGTCGCAGGCGCGCTCGATCAGCATGCGGTCGACGTCTGTCAGGATCTCGGTCATCGGGGTCTTACCTCACGGTCGAATGCGACGTTCTCTTCATCAAAAATCCGGTATTCCTGTTCGTTCCAGAACACGCGCCCCGTCGGGCCATCCGGTTTGAAACCGGCCATCCACCGAGCGGTCGGATAGACATCCGCAGGATCCTGCGGCGCTTTCGGGTTCATGCCCGATTTCGTCGGTCCCGGAATCAGCCCGTTGACCAGAACGCCGGCATCCATGGCCTCGCGCGCGGCGCTGCGGGTCAGCGTGTACAGCGCAGCTTTCGAGGCACCATAGGCCGCAAAGCCCTTGCCGCCCACTTCGGCTGCCCGCGACAGCGTGTTGACGATATGCCCGCCGCCCTGGTTGCGCATGATCGGCAGGGCCGCGCGGATGCCATAATAGGGACCGAACAGGTTGACCCGGATCAGGTGCTCGAACTGGTCTTCCGCATAGTCCTCGATGCCCGCACAAATCCCCAGCCCCGCGTTGTTGAACAGCATGTCCAGGCGTCCGTAGGTCTGCGCCACACTGCGGACGAGGCCGGCGATCTCGGTCTTTATCGATACGTCGCACATCTGCATCTCGAACGGCCAGTCGTTGCCCTGGCCGGATACATCCGCGCCGACAATGATCGCGCCGTCGCGATGGAAACCGTCCGCCAGGGCGCGGCCAATGCCGCTCGCCGCCCCCGTGATCAGGATGACCTTCCCCTTCACACTCATGGCATTGCCGTCCGCGCGGTCGGCGCAAAATCCGACAGCCCCTGTCGCAGCAGGTCGATGATCAGATCGATCTCCTCCGACGTGACGTTCAGCGGCGGCGTGACCAGAAAATGATCGCCCCGCGCACCGCCGAGCATGCGCCTGGAATAGATGATCAGCCCCCGGTCGTAGCAGGCCTGCGCGATGGCATGGCCCGCATTCAGTTCAGGCGGCAGCGGGATGCGCTTCTTCCGGTCCGCCATGACGTCGAAGCCCAGCATCAGGCCACGCCCCCGCACCTCGCCGATGAAGGGAAATTCGTCCATCAGGCGTTCCAGTTTCGCCTTCAGGATCTGGCCTTTCGCCGCAGCGTTGGCGATCAGGTCGTTCTGGAACAACACGTCCATCACGGCCAGCCCCGCAGCACAGGCCAGCGGTCCCGCCGAGTAGGTGTGGCCGTGAGCATAGCCGCCAGCGTCATCGACAGCCTGCACGATGTCACCCCGCGCCAGCACCGCCCCCAGCGGCACGTAGCCCGCCGCCAGCCCCTTGGCCATGGCAATGATGTCCGGTTTCGCATTCCAGTGTTCGGCGGCAAGATATTTACCCGTCCGCCCCGACCCGCACATCACCTCGTCATAGATCAGCAGCAGACCGTAGCGGTCGCAGATCTCGCGCACCTTCTCGTAATAGATGTCAGGCGCGACCAGTCCGCCGGTCGCGGCACCGCCCACCGGCTCGACGATGAAGGCCAGCACTGTCTCGGCACCCTGCGCGATGATCGCATCTTCCAGCATGAGCGCGTAGCGGAGCGCCGCCGCGTCTTCGCTCTCGCCGTCCGGCCGTTCGATCACGAAGGGCGCGGGAATCTTCGGATGGGTCTGCATCATGGGCGCGAACGGGCCGAACATCTGAGGGTCGCCCGTCAGCGACAGCGCCCCCAGGGTCGAACCGTGATAGGACGGCAGCCGTGAGATGATCTTGTAGCGCGTCGCCTCACCCTTCGCGATCGCGTACTGACGGGCCAGTTTGATGGCTCCCTCGACGGCCTCCGAACCGCCGGAACAGAAGAACGCACGCGTCAGACCCAGGTCTGCGCCCAGATCGGCCAGACGGTCGGCCAGCCGCTCCGCCGGACCGTTCTTGAAGTGGGAGCGGAAGGCAAAGCAGATGTCATCCATCTGCGCCCGCATGGCCGCGACGACATAGCGGTTGTTGTGCCCGATATTGGTGGTCTGCGGTCCGCAGGAGGCATCGACATAGCGCCGCCCCTCGTCGTCCCAGATGAAGATGCCCTCACCGCGCGCCGCCATCGGTCTGTCCTCGGTCGGCCAGAAGAACATGGATGACGGTTCGTTGCGCCCGTGACGCGGTGACTGATCGTTCATCGAGACCTCCCCAAGCTGGTCTGCAACCCTACGTCGATTGAGACTGTACGAAAAGCGCCACCCTGTGCCAGTAGTGATGCCGTAACCCGGTGCGATAGAATTGCGATACACGATCTTTGGGGGCAAGGGGATGCAGGACGACAAACCCGCCGACTTCTCGAACGGCATGATCCAGGTCGATCCGGCTGCCGCGCCCCCGGCCGAAACACTGCCGCCCGAGTCCGTCGAGGAAACCCCGGACGAAGGCATCGAACTCACCTATCAGGGACGCTGGCAGGACGTCGCCTCGCTGGCGCTGACCAATGCGCTTCTCAGTTTCATCACCTTCGGCATCTATTCGTTCTGGGGGCGCACGCGGATCCGGCGCTATCTGTGGTCGCACACCTCGGCGAACGGTTCGCCGCTGGAATATCACGGCACCGGCGGGCAGATATTCCTCGGCTTCATCATCATCACCGTGATCTTCGGCATCATCAACGCGATCTTCCAGTTCGTTCAGACAGCCCTGGTCAACGCCGCCGTCAGCGCCGGAGATCCTGCCGTGATCGGCGTCATCTTCGCGGTCTCGTCCTTTGTCTTCATGGTCTTCTATCTGACCTTCTTCGCCTACATCACCTATTCGGTGCGTCGCTACTGGCTGGCCGTGACCTCTTGGCGGGGCATCCGGCTGTGGCAGGGCGGAACACGCGGCACCTTGCTGCGCATGGCGTTCCCCCGATCCCTGCTGACGGTGGTCACTGCCGGGCTGTGCTATCCGTGGCTGATCCTGAAGACCGAGGGCTATGCCTACAGCCAGAGCCACGTCGGCGACCAGCAGTTCAGCTTCGGCGCGAAAGCAGGCCCGCTGCTCCGGGGCTGGCTGCCGCTCTGGGCCAGCTATTTCCTGCTGGTGCTGGGCCCGATCGCCGCGCTCTTCCTGTTCAGCTTCACGGCAGCGATGTCCGGTGACGCGGAGGCCGCGAGCGACATCTTCCCGTCCTGGATCGCCGACATGGGGAAAGCGGGCGCTATCGCGTTCGCAACGGGGTTCGGCGTGGCCATACTCATCGCCGCTGCGGCATACGGCTTCTGGCGCGCGCGGCTGTTCAACGTCGCCGTCAGCGGCATTTCGATCGGCAATCTGCGCTTCATTGGCCGGATTCGCACCATGACCTTCATATCCGCCTACGTCCGCGCGTTCCTGCTGGCAGGCATCATCATCGCCGTCCCCGGGATGCTGATCGCCACAATGCTGGGGGCCTTTTCCGTCGGCAGCGGAAGCCCCTTTGCCGGCTTCTTCAGCTTCCTGCTGATTTTCCTGCTGTTCTTCGTGGTCTGGGGCTTCGTGCGCAACGTCATCATCGTGCACGGGCTCTGGAAGGCGCGGGTCGAGGCGACCAGCACCGAGGGCACTGTCAACGTCGGCATCATCCGACAGGCCCAGGTCCGGCGGATGCGCCAGGGCGAAGGCTTCGGCATGGCGTTCGATGCCGGATTCGGCGAGGCCTGATCGCTTGACGGAAACCCTCAACGCCCGCTTCTCCGACGGTCAGACCGCACTTGAACACCGGATCGAGGTTCGCGTGTCGAACACCGGGCTGGCTTTCGCGGCAGCCGGCATGAACCACATCTGGCCCGCCGAAGGGCTTCTGCTGCTGGAGCGTGCCGCAGACCGTCCGCGCGTGGCCCACGAAAGCTTCGGGGAAGCGCGGATCGTCTTCGACGATGCGCAGGCAGGGGCTGTCCTGAACCGGCACCTGCCCGACATCATGAGCAGGAGCCAGGATCGGCTCTCGCTGGACCTGCGCCGGTTTGCGATGTTCGGGGGGACGGCACTGGCGCTGGCGGTCGTCGTCTTCCTCAGCCTCAACGCCATTGCCGGTCTGCTCACGACACTCGTTCCCCTATCCTACGAGAAGGAACTGGGGGAGCAGACACTCACAACCCTGGACGGCTTTCTGGATGGCGTCTCGGAACGATGCGAAACGCCTGAGGGACTGGCGGCACTGGACAGGATGACAACCCGTCTGACGGGCGATCGGGAGTTGCGCGTCCCCGTCGAGGTCCGCGTGGTCCCGGTCGACATGGTCAACGCCATCGCCCTGCCCGGGGGTTTCGTGCTGATCTTCGAAGGCCTGCTGAAACAGGCCGGCAGCGCCGAAGAAGTCGCAGGCGTGCTGGCGCATGAGATCGGCCACACGCAGTACCGGCACGGCATGCAGCGGCTGATCTGGAGCGAAGGTCTGGCGATCCTGATCAATATCGTCTCGCCCGGCGACCTGGGCCGTATCGGCCGGGACGCGGGCGCGCTGCTGCTGTCGCTGTCCTACAGCCGAGACGCCGAACGCGAAGCCGACGATTATGCCATCGACAATCTGAACCGGATCGGTGTCACCAGCGCGGGCATGGCGGAATTCTTCGAGCGCGCGGGCGGCCTGCATGAGGCCGGGGAAACGGATGCCGAAGGGAATTCGGATGTCGCGGCACTGCTGAAGTATCTGTCCACTCATCCGGATTCCGCCGAACGGGTCGCGACGATCCGCGCCGAGGGTAAGGGCACCGGCACGATCCTGAGCGATCCCGAATGGGATGCGCTCAGGACGATATGCGGTCCGGACGACGCCGAAGAGTGATCGGTCAGACGATCCGTTTCTCGCGCAGTTCCGCGATGCGGGCCTTGTCGATCCCGAGTTCGTTCAGGATTTCGTCCGTGTGCTCGCCCAGAACCGGCGCGCGGTGGCGGATACCGCCCGGTGTGCCGGTCAGGTTGATCGGCGCGGACGCCACCGGCGCGGGGTGCGGCAGGTTCGGGAAATCGACCGGCTCCAGGAAGCCCATCGCCTTGATGTGCTCGTCGTCCAGCGCCTGCTGCGGACTGAGCAGCGCGCTCGACGGGACCGACGCGGCGGCGTAATCGGCCAGCACCTCGTCCGTGCTCTTGTCCTTCGCGTGCTCGCGGGCGATTTCGGACAGGATCTCGCTGTTGTCGCCGCGATCCAGATCGGATGTGAAACGCGGATCGTCCTTCAGTTCCGGCCGCCCCATCATGTCGCACCAGCGCTCGAACAGTGGCCGTCCGACCACCTGCACGATGACCCAGCCGTCCTTCGTCGGGATGATGTCGGACGGTCCGGCCGTCTGCCCGCGGTTCATGGTCGGCTTGCGGTTGATCTGGGTCATCGCCTGTTCGATCAGGGCAGCATTGCCGATGGTCAGCGCCGAACGCACCAGCGCGCCTTCGACCATCTGGCCCTCGCCCGTTTCCTTGCGGTGCATCAGCGCGACCAGCGTGCCGATGGCCGACATCATCGCCGTCGTGAAATCCACCCACGGCGCGGCGAACTTCACCGGCTGATCCTCGGAGCCCGACATGTAGGTGCTGCCCGACATGACCTGGCCGATCCCGTCGAAGCCGACACGGTCGCTGTAGGGACCGCCGTGGCCGTAGGCTGAAACGGTCGTCAGAATGATGTCTTTCTTGATCTTGCGCAGGCTCTCCAGGTCCAGACCCATCGCCTTCAGGCCCTGCGGCGGCAGGTTGGCGACCACGACATCAGCCGTTTCGACCAGCCTGGCCACGATCTCCCGGCCTTCGGGCTTCATGGGGTTCAGGGTCATGCCGCGCTTGTTGCGGTTGATCTGCAGGAACAGCGCGCCGATGCCGTCGTCGTTCACCGGTGTGGTCCAGCGGTCTTCCGACCCGGCCAGCTTCTCGATGCGGATCACATCCGCGCCGAACTCGGCCAGCAACGTGGCGCAATACGGCCCGGCGATATAACGCCCGAAATCCAGAACCCGATAGCCGCTCAATACTCCCGACATGCTTCCCTCCCCCGGAATCGTCAGATCATCTTTTCTCTATACGCATTTTCATACCGAAGCGCGGACGCAACGTCACCCTTCCCTGCGGCTGCACAGGGTGGCCCTGCTTCAGACGCAGGCGGTAGCGCTGCCCGATCACGGCCATGGCCATGCGGCCTTCGGTCTGCGCAAAGCCCGAGCCGATGCAGATGCGCTGCCCGGCACCGAACGGGAAATAGGCGTGCTTGTGGCGCTCGTGCACTTCGTGATCGGCGAACCGTTCGGGATCGAACCGGTCGGGCTCGGGCCACAGCTTCGGATTGCGGTGCGTGATGTAGGGCGTGGCCGAGACGATGGCCCCTTTCGGAACCGCCAGTTCGTCACACAGCCGATCCGCCTTCTCCGCCGTCCGGCTGATCGAAAAGGCCGGCGGAAACAGGCGCAGCGTCTCGTCAAAGATCATCCGCGTTCGCTCCAGCGTCCGCATATCGTCGAACGTGGGACGTCGTCCGGCCAGAACCGTGTCCAGTTCCGCATGGAACCGGGCTTCCTCGTCCGGGTGCTGGGACAGCAGATAGAACGCCCACGTCAGCGCCTGCGCCGTCGTCTCGTGTCCCGCCGCGAAAAGCGTCAGCACCTCGTCGCGCAACTGCCGGTCGGTCATGGCTTCCCCGGTTTCCGGGTCGCGGGCATCCAGCAGCATCTGCAGCAGGTCCTCGCGCGCGCCCGCGCCCTCGCCCCGGCGCTGCTCGATGATGCCGAAGATCATCTCGTCCAGTGTCTTCAAGGCCTGCTTCACCCGCGGATCGCGGAAGCGCGGCATCCATTCGGGCAGACCCAGCAGATCGACCGCCGACATGCGGCCCAGATGCTCGATCAGGATACCGACCGCATCCCCCAGTTCGTCGATCCGCTGGCGCAGATCGGACGAAAACAGCGTCCGCGCCACGATCTCCATCGTCAGGCGCATCATCTCGTGGGCGATATCGATATGGCGTCCGGTATCCGCGTGCGATTCCCAGCGGTCGGCCAGCTCGCAGGCGCAGTCGGTCATCGCCTCGGCCAGCAGCTGCAGCTTGCGGAAATGGAAGGCCGGGGCGGCGATGCGCCTCTGCCTGCGCCAGAAAGCCCCTTCCGAGGTCAGCAGCCCGTTGCCCAGCGCCGGACCGAGGATCTGACGGTTCAGACGCCCCTTGCTGTAGATGTCGGTCTTATCGACCAGCATCTCCCGGATCATGTCGGGACGGTTGATGATGATGAAGGTCTGGAACGCGAACCGCCGGATCGAATAGTCCTTGTCGAAGATGTACGGCGGATACAGCGCGACGACGTTGTCCTGCATCGTGCGAAAGCTCTCGATCAGGCCCATCCGCCGTTCCGGTCCGAGGTGGGGATGCAGCGGTTCCTGATCGTCGGCAATGCTCATTTGCGCCTGTTGCTCCTGCCCTCGTAGGGGTTCTTGCTCTTCCGCAGGTTGATGCGCACGGGCACGCCCTTCAACCCGAAATGATCCCGCAGGCCATTGATCAGATAGCGTTCATAGCTTTCCGGCAGTTCCCCGCCGGAGGATGTGAACAGCGCAAAGGTCGGCGGGCGCGCCTTGGCTTGCGTCATGTAGCGGATCTTGAAGCGGCGGCCCGCCACCAGCGGCGGCGGGTGCTTTGCGACCATCTCCTCCAGCCACTCGTTGATGCGGGCGGTCGGCACGCGCAGGTTCCAGGCGTGATCGGCTTTCAGGACGGCGGGCATCAGCTTGTCGATGCCCCGACCCGTGATTGCCGACAGGGTTACGATGGGTACGCCCCGCGCCTGCGCGAGCTGATGCTCCAGGCGGTAGCGAATGCCCTTCAGCAGTTCGGTGCCGTTCTCGACCAGATCCCACTTGTTGATACCGATGACCAGCGCGCGGCCTTCATCGAAGGTCTGACGCGCAATGGCCAGATCCTGCTTCTCCAGCGGCTGAAGCGCATCGACCAGCAGAACGACGACCTCGGCGAACTGCAGCGCGCGACGTCCGTCGGCCACCGCCAGTTTCTCCAGCTTCTTGTCCACCTTCGCGCGCCGGCGCATGCCTGCCGTGTCGAACAGCCGGATCGCCCGGTCGCGATAGGTCCAGTTGATCGAGATGGCGTCGCGCGTGATCCCGGCTTCGGGGCCGGTCAGCAGGCGATCCTGTCCGATCAGCCGGTTGATCAGCGTCGACTTGCCCGCGTTCGGACGGCCGACAACGGCCAGCATCAGCGGCTTTTCGGTCTCTTCCTCACGCCACGCATCTGAATCCGGCGGTACCGCCGCCTCGATCGCATCGCAGAGATCGAGCAGACCCATGCCGTGTTCGGCGGAAATGCCGATCGGCTCGCCCAGTCCGAGTTCGTAGGCTTCGAGGCGCCCGTTCTCCCCGACATTGCCTTCGCACTTGTTGGCACAGAGGATCACCGGCGTCGTCTGTTCACGCAGCCAGCCGGAGAAATGCTTGTCCAGCGGGGTGACGCCGGCCCGGGCATCGACCAGCATCAGGGCGACGTCCGCTTCGGCCAGCGCGGCCTCGGTCTGCTGGCGCATGCGGGCTTCGAGACTGTCATCGAAGGCTTCCTCCAGCCCCGCCGTATCGATCACGCGGAAGGTCAGGTCGCCGATGTGCCCCTCGCCCTCCCGGCGGTCGCGTGTCACACCGGGCAGATCATCGACCAGCGCCAGTCGCTTGCCCACAAGCCGATTGAAAAGCGTCGACTTGCCGACGTTGGGACGGCCCAGAATGGCAACGGTCATGGTCATGCGTTTGCGATCTATCAGCGGTAGGCGATCAGGTCGCCGTCATCGGTCAGGACATAGAGGCCGTTGTTCACGACAATCGGCGCGACGCTGATGCCGGCATCAAGCTTCACCTGACCCAGTGTCGTGCCGTCATAGGGCGATATCGACCAGAGCGACCCTTCGCTGCCGCCGATGATCAGACGGTCGCCCGCCAGTACCGGACCGACCCAGGTAACCCGGTCGCCCTCGTCGTTCGGCTTGGTGTATTTCGGCATCTGGGTCACCCAGCGGATGCCGCCGTCCAGCGCCGAGAGGCAGACCAGTTCGGATTCCGATGTCATCAGATAGAGGAAGTCGCCCGCGATCCAGGGCGTTTCCCGGCCCGCCATGTCCTGATCCCAGACCCGGTTGCCGCGCCTCAGATCGATCGAGGCCAGAAACCCGCCCTGGCTGATGACATAGACCCGTTCGCCGTCGATGACCGGCATTCCGTCGACATCATTGATCGAGCCCAGCGGCGTGATGCGGCGGGCACGCACGAGCTGATCGGACCAGATCGACTGGCCTGTATCGGCACGCAGTGCATAGATCTCACCGGAGGAATAAGGTGCCAGAATGAACGGCCCGCTGGAGGTCGGGCTGGGTGCGCCGATCAGTTCCGCCGATTCGAGCAGACCCTGATGGGTCCAGATTTCTTCGCCCGTGCGCAGGTCCAGCGCCTTCAGCCGGTTCTCGGAGGCGAGAAAATAGACGCGGTCGTTGGCAACCAGCGGCGCACCCCGGATCGGTCCGTCGATATCGACGCGCCAGAAATACTGGCCGCTGGCGGGGTCGATGGCATAGACCTCGCCGTAGGCCGTGGTGGCCACCAGCACGCCGCTGCCCACCGCAAGACCGCCGCCGATCTCGCCCAGTTCCTCGCCCCGGCGCGCCAGTCCGACGCGCCAGCGGCGTTCGCCCGTTGTCTGGTCGAAGGCCGAAACCAGCGCGCGGCTGTCCATGGTGTAGATCGTGCCGCCGGCCGCGACAGGCCGCGCGACGATCTTTTCCTCGTCATCGGCGCCTTCGCCGATGTCCGAACGCCAGACCTCGTTGATCGACGCCGGCAGCGCCGTGTGCTGCATGGCAGCCGTCGGCGCGCCACCGGCCTGCGGCCATTCGGTGTTCACATAGGGTTCGGGCAGGGCCACGGTCAGATCCTGGACGGACTGATCGGGCTCCAGCTTGCTTTCAAGCTCAAGCACCGAGATCCGTTCGCCGGGCAGCTTCGGTTTCTCGCTCTCGAACCAGCCGTTGATCGTGTCGCAACCCGCCAGCAGAAAGACCGACGCCACGACAGTTGCCCCTATGCGAAAGCCTGCGGCCACGGTCATCAGCCTCCGAGAGACAGAAGGAAACGGCTGACCCGGTCGCGCTGGGCGGCGGTCGCGGTTTCATCCTCGGCGATCGCCCTGAGCGCGGAGATGGCGCCCTCGCGGTCCCCGCTGGCCAGCAGCGCGGTGGCGCGGATTTCGCGCGCCGCATTGCGGAAGACACTGTTTCCGTCCGGCAGATCGCCGAGGCGCTGGATGGCGGCGTCGCTGCCCTCGACCTCCAGCGCAAGCAGCGCTGCTTTCATGCGGATGATGTCCTGCTGACGCTCCGTGCCCAGGCCCGTCTCGATCATGCGGTCGTAGGCCGAAAGGGCCGCCTCGCCCTCACCGGCCTTCGCGCGCGCAGCGGCTGCCTGAATGGTGGCCAGAACTTCGTAGCCGTCATTGCCCTCGGCGGCGAGCTGTTCGAACGCGGCTGCGCCTTCGGCGAACTGCTCCTGCTCGACCAGGGCAAGCGCGGCCTCGAAGCGGGCACCCTGCTCCTCGCGTTCGGTCTTCTGGTAATCCTTCCAGTAGACCGAGCCGGCAACGATGGCGACGATCAGAACGGCAATGCCAAGCGCCAGACCGCCATAGCGTTTCCAGACAGCTTCCATGCGTTCGCGACGGACGTCCTCGTCCACCTCGCGGAATATCAGATCGTCACTCACACCAGCATATCCGTCGTTGAGGTCTGCGGCGGCTCTTACCGGGACCGGTTGAAATCAGACGTCTAGATAGACCCTGATGCCGGTGGATGCAAACCAACCGGACGTGTTTGACAACGGAATCGCATGCATCCTTCGCTTGACGGTTGCCGGGCACGCTGTTTTGTTGCCGCCGCATATCAATCTGCCCGAAGGGTGGCGCGCCTCCGATGATCCTGCTGATCGATAATTACGACAGTTTCACCTACAATCTGGTCCACTATCTGGGCGAGTTGGGTGCGGATGTGACCGTGCGGCGCAACGACGTCCTGAGCGTCGATGAGGCGCTGGCGATGAAGCCGGATGCGATCGTGCTCTCACCCGGCCCCGGACGCCCGGAAACCGCCGGAATCTCGCTGGATCTGCTGGCCAGGGCACCCGAGGACCTGCCGGTCTTCGGGGTATGTCTGGGCCATCAGACCATCGGCCAGGCTTTCGGCGGCAAGGTCGTGCTGGCCAGTGAACTGATGCATGGCAAGACGTCCGGCATCCGGCACACCGATGGCGGGGTGTTTGAAGGGCTGCCTGAGGGTTTCGAGGCCACCCGTTATCATTCGCTGACCGTCGAGCGGGGATCATTGCCTGACGAACTGATGATCACCGCCGAAACCGAAGACGGACACATCATGGGGCTGCGGCACCGTTCACGCCCCGTGTTCGGCGTGCAGTTTCATCCCGAAAGCATCGCTTCCGAGCACGGGCATGCGCTGCTCAAGAACTTCCTGAAGATCGCCGGACTGACGCAATGAACGACATGGACACCTTCAAGGCCCTGATCGGCCGGGTCGCCGACGGCGAGCACCTGCCCGTCCAGGACGCACAGACCGCCTTCGAGATCATGATGTCCGGCAACGCGACGCCCTCGCAGATGGGGGCGTTCCTGATGGCGTTGCGTGTCCGGGGTGAGACCGTCGAGGAGATCACCGGCGGCGCCATGGCCATGCGTGCCAAGGCCGATGCGGTCAGGGCACCGGCGAACGCGATCGACACCTGCGGCACGGGCGGCGACGCCAAGGGGACGTGGAATGTCTCGACCGCCGCCGCGCTGGTACTTGCGGCCAACGGGATTCCGGTCGCCAAGCACGGCAACCGCGCGCTGTCATCCAAGACCGGTGCCGCGGACGTGCTGGGCGCGCTGGGCGTGAATATCGACTGTCCCTTCAGCCTGATCGAGAAAGCCCTCAACGAAGCGAATATCGGTTTTCTGATGGCGCCGCGTCATCACGGTGCCATGCGCCATGTCGGACCGACCCGCGTCGAACTGGGCACCCGTACGATCTTCAACCTGCTGGGCCCCCTGTCCAATCCGGCGGGCGCAAAACGCCAGCTGATCGGGGTCTTTGCGGACCGCTGGGTCGAGCCGCTGGCCCACGTGCTGAAGGCGCTGGGTGCCGAGAAGGTCTGGATCGTCCACGGGTCCGACGGCATGGACGAACTGACCACGACAGGTCCGTCGCACGTGGCGGAACTCGCCAACGGCGAAGTCCGCTCGTTCGAGGTCAGCCCAGCCGACGCGGGCCTGCCGATCGCCGCCCCCGAAGACCTGCTCGGCGGCGCACCGGAAGAGAACGCGAAGGCGCTGCGTGCGGTTCTGGATGGCGAACGGAACGCATTCCGCGATATCGTCATCCTGAACACGGCCGCCGGACTGATCGTGGCCGACAAGGCCGGGTCGCTGGCCGAAGGTGCCGAGATGGCAGCGGCTTCGCTGGACAATGGCAGCGCCGCGGCGACACTGGCCGATCTGGCCCGCATCACCAACGAGGGGACGACAGCCTGATGGGCACGGTTCTCGACAGGATCTGCGACGACAAGCGCGAACATATCGCGCGCTGCAAGGCCGAGCGAGCGCTCGCGCAGGTCGAGGCGGCGGCACGGGCCCAGAGCGCACCGCGCGGGTTCGTGAAGGCACTTCGGGCGCACCAGGACGCTGGCCGCTACGGTCTGATCACCGAGATCAAGAAGGCGTCGCCCTCAAAGGGGCTGATCCGCGAGGATTTCGATCCGCCTTCGCTGGCACGCGCCTACGAGGCCGGCGGGGCGAGTTGCCTTTCCGTGCTCACCGATATCCCCTATTTCCAGGGGGCTGACGGCTACATGGTCGCCGCGCGCACAGCCGTGGATATTCCGGTCCTGCGCAAGGACTTCATGCTGGATCCCTATCAGATCGTCGAGTCGCGCGCGCTGGGTGCCGACTGTATCCTGCTGATCATGGCTGCGCTCTCCGATGCGCAGGCTGTGGAACTCGAAGACACTGCCCTCGTCTATGGCATGGACGTGCTGATCGAAGTCCATGATCTCGACGAGCTTGAGCGGGCAAAGTCTCATCTCAAAAGTCAACTGATCGGCGTAAACAACAGAAATCTAAAAACCCTTGATGTCGATCTGGCAACGACCGAAGCCTGCGCCGCCGCATTGCCGGACGATGCCGTCACCGTCAGCGAAAGCGGCCTGTACGACCGCAACGATCTGGACCGGATGGCCCGCGCGGGCTGCCGCAGCTTTCTGATCGGCGAGAGTCTGATGCGGCAGGACGACGTCGAGGGCGCGGTACGTGCCCTGCTCGAACCCGCCGGTCTGAAGGCCGCGTCCTGACATGGCCGGCTTCACCCATTTCGACGAGAGTGGCAGCGCGCGCATGGTCGATGTGGGGGACAAGGAAGCGACCAGCCGTGTCGCCACAGCCGAGGCCCGCATTCTGATGAGCGCCGAGACCCTGGCGCTGATCGTCGAGGGCCGGGCAAAAAAGGGTGACGTGCTGGGGGTTGCCCGGCTGGCCGGGATCATGGGTGCGAAGAAGACGCCCGACCTGATCCCGCTGTGCCATCCATTGGCGCTCAACAATGTGGAGATCGACCTGCAGCCGGTTTCCGATCCGCCCTCCATCGTCATCCAGGCAACCTGCAAGGTGACCGGAAAGACGGGCGTCGAGATGGAAGCCCTGACCGCCGCATCGATTGCCGCCCTTACCGTCTACGACATGTGCAAGGCGGTCCAGCGGGACATGGTGATCAGCGACGTGCGGCTGGTCATGAAGGACGGCGGCAAGTCGGGCCGCTTCGAGAACCCGTGATCCCGGTTTCAGAGGCGCGGGACCGCATCCTCGCAGCGTTGCACGAGATGCCACCGGAATGGGTCGGCCTGGAAAACGCGCGCGACCGCGTGCTCGCCGACGACGCGAAGGCGGCCCGGACGCAGCCGCCCGCGGACCTGTCCGCCATGGACGGCTATGCGGTGCGGGCGGAAGACACGGCTTCCGGTTCGGCACCCCTGCGCATGATCGGTGAATCGGCTGCCGGACATGGGTTCGACGGCGCGATGGGCGCGGGCGAGACCGTGCGCATCTTCACCGGTGCCCCCCTGCCCGAAGGCGCGGACGCGATCCTGATCCAGGAAGACGCCGAGGCGACTGGCGACCGGATCGTACCGAAGGACCCCGTCGCGTCCGGGATCTACGTGCGAAAGGCCGGTCTCGACTTCAGCGCGGGCGATATCGGCCTTCCCTCCGGCAGCATCCTCAGCCCCAGGCGCATCGGGCTGCTGGCCGCGATGAACGTTCCGTGGGTGCCGGTGCGTCGCAGGCCGCGCATTGCACTGCTTTCAACCGGCGATGAGCTGGTGCGTCCCGGCGAACATGTGGGCCGGGACCAGATCATTTCCTCGAACGCCCTGTCTGTCGCAGGCGTGGTGCGCCTGGCCGGCGGGGAGCCCGTGGACCTCGGTATCGCCCCCGACGAACCCGACGCCCTCGCCCGGGCGGCGGACGGGGCCAGTGGCTGCGACATGCTCGTCACGCTGGGCGGCGCATCGGTCGGCGATCACGATCTGGTGCAGGACGTTCTGGCCGACCGGGGACTGGCGCTCGACTTCTGGCGCATCGCCATGCGGCCCGGCAAGCCGCTGATGTTCGGCAGGTTCGGCGAGGTTCCCCTGCTCGGTCTGCCGGGCAATCCGGTCTCCGCACTGGTCTGCGCCGTGATCTTCCTCCGTCCCGCCATCCGGCACATGCTCGGGCTGGAAGACACCCACCCCGAGATCCGGCGGGGTGTGCTCGCGACCGGTCTCAACCAGAACGACCGGCGCGAGGATTACCTGCGCAGCAGCTTCCGCACGGACGAAGACGGGATCGCCACGCTCACACCGTTCTCACGGCAGGACTCCTCCATGCTGTCGGTTCTGGGCCAGGCCAACGCGCTCGCCATCCGCCCGCCGCATGCGCCGGAAGCAAAGCCCGGCGACCCGATAGAATTCATCGCACTCGACGGTGTCGCCTGACCGTTCCGGCACCGAACGCAGCAGAACAATTGACGATTCTTCGGAACTTATTTAGAACATAAAGCGATTCGTTTACAACCAATGGGGTGCGACGCGCCATGCTGACCCGGAAACAACACCAGCTACTGCTGTATGTGCATGAATATCTGAAGGACAATGGAGTCTCTCCGTCCTTCGATGAAATGAAGGATGCGCTGGATCTGAAATCGAAGTCCGGCATTCACCGGCTGATCATGGCCCTGGAGGAGCGCGGATTCATTCGGCGCCTGCCGCATCGCGCACGTGCCCTGGAAGTGGTCAAGCTGCCGGGCTCCGCAACCCCCGAAGGCCGCCGCGACATGGCCGAGAAGCAGAATGCGTTTCAACCGCAACTGGTCTCCAACCAGAACTTCCCGACCAGCCCGCCGCCCCCGCCCTCATCGGGTGCCAACGACATGGTCACGCTGCCGCTCTATGGCCAGATCGCGGCTGGTACGCCGATCGAGGCCCTGCGTGATCACAACAACTACGTCGATATACCGTCCCATGTTCTGGGACGCGGCGAACATTACGCGCTGGAAGTCGCGGGCGACTCCATGATCAACGCGGGCATTCTGGATGGCGACACGGTCGTGATCGAACGCTCGGACACGGCGGAGAACGGTTCCATCGTCGTCGCCCTGGTCGAAGGCGAGGAAGTCACCCTCAAGCGGTTGCGCCGCAAGGGGAATTCCATCGCGCTGGAAGCCGAAAATCCCGACTATGAAACCCGCATCTACCGGGAAGATCAGGTGAAGATTCAGGGACGGCTGGCTGCGCTCTTCCGCCAGTACTGATCCTTTCGCGGTACCGGATCCGGCGTCCAGGGGCGTGTGCCCCGGACGCCGTCCGCAGACCGGATCGAAGGTCCCGACTGCGGGTCCAGCCACAGCGCATGCGCACCGTCGCGCCACAGGTCGAAGCGGTCGATCACATATCGCGCGGAAGGGCAGCGCCCGCGCACCGGTTCCAGACTGATGACCACATCGGCGCGTCTGCAGTCCTCCTGCAGCGCCGCCGGACCTGCGGGCAACGCGATCATCCAGCCCTCGACGCGCAGGATGCAGCCCGCGCTGTCGCACCTCAGACGCCCGTCCGCGCTGACGCCCGCTGCTGGCCAGGCTGTGCCGGCAGCCACTCCATCCCGCGCCAGCCATTGCCGGGCGGTGAACTTCTCACGCCGTGTCGATGACAGCATGGTACCGCCGCTCGCCGTGCGGACAGCAAGGATCCTGCCGTCCGCATCCACCCGCACCAGCGGGCGCTCGGCGATGTGCGGGGAAAGCAACCCCAGCGCGACGACGGCCAGCCCCCAATAGCGCCAGCCCCGGGACATCAGGCACAGCCACAGACCGCCGAGCGTCACCGCGATCAGCCCCCACAGCGGCATGGCGGGAACCAGGCGCACCGCGCCGGGCAGATCGGCGACGGCATAGGCGATGGCCATGACCCCCTCGATGCCCTGTCCCATCATCCACAACGGCACGCCTTCGAGTCCCAGCGGCATCAGCAGCGCGCCGACGGTCGCCCAGGGCATCACCCAGAATGCGACCAGCGGTATGGCTGCGAGGTTTCCCAGAATCCCGTAGTCGGCAAAGCGACCGAAATGATAGATCGCAAACGGTCCCGTCGCCGCCCCCGCGATCAGGGTCGTCACGCCCACACCGACGAGATAGCGGACAATCCGTCTCGGCAGCCCGCCCTGCCCCACGCCGACGCGCCAGCTTTCGCCGAAGCGTTCGTACAGCGCCACCAGCGCCGTCACTGCCGCGAACGACATCTGGAAGCCCGGCTCCACCAGCGCCTCCGGGGTGATCGCCAGCACAAGAAGCGCCGCGATGGCCACCGTGCGCAACGAAATGGCACGCCGGTCGACCAGAACGGCAAGCATCACCAGCGCGACCATGACATAGGCCCTGACCGTGGTCACCGAGCCGCCGGTCAGCACGAGATAACCGAAACCGCCTGACAGGGCCGCGACCGCCGCCCACTTCTTGATCGGCCAGCGGAGGGCCACCCCCGGGAACAGGGCCAGGCCCGCGCGCAGTCCGAAGAACAGGAACCCCGTCACCAGTCCCATGTGCAGGCCGGAAATGGCGAGCAGGTGGGCGAGTCCCGAATCCCTGAGCGCCTGCTGCTGTTCTTCGGTGATGCGGCTGCGATCGCCGGTGATCAGGGCGGCGGCAATACCGCCCGACGGCATCCCCATGACATCGGCAATGCGCGCCGCCAGCCGGTCCCGGAACCGGCTGAAGCGTGCCTCGGCCGGGTTCGTGGACAGGACTTCCGCCGACCCGAGTGCGAAACCATATCCGCCGATGCCCCGATAGAAGGCGTAGCGCTGGAAATCGAACGCGCCAGGTTCGGCAGGCGACGACGGAGGCTGCGCGGAAGCCAGGACCCTGATCCGGTCGCCGGGCTGTACCGGTCCATCCATGGAGCGGACGGAGATACGCAGCGTGCTGGGCAGGTCCTGCGTCCGCAGGCCGCCGAACGATTCCGGCCGGATGACCAGGCGCAGCGCATTGGGGCGGCGCTCGACCTTCCGGACAAGGCCTTCCAGTTGGGCCGGACCGACCTGGGCCGGCAGGATGGGCGCGCGGACCCGCTCTGTCTGCAGCGTCGCCAGCGAAAGCCCGCACGAGGCCAGCAGAAGGGCCATGCAGGCCGGGCGCAACACCGTATGCCTGAGCATCGCAAAGGCGAACAGGCTGAAGCCGGCCGCCGCCAGCACCGCCCCAATCGGCGGTTCGAACGGCAGGGCGAAGTAGAACGCGATCCCCGCCCCGAACAGCACCGGCGCGAAATAGAAGAAGCGTGCGCGCTCGGCCTGCAGCGCACCGAGCAGCAGCCCAAACGGGTCCCGCAGCATCGCCAGAACGGCAATGCCGACCCGTCTCGTCAGCCGCGCGGGGATGTGATACATCGACGCCTCCTCATACGATGCTACGGCATTCCCGACTGAACGGAGAGATTTTCCATGGCCGAACAGGGCGTTGTCACGCGCTTCGCACCGTCACCAACCGGCTTCCTGCATATCGGAGGCGCCAGAACCGCCCTGTTCAACTGGCTGTTCGCCCGCGCCAACGGCGGCACCTACCTGCTCCGGATCGAGGACACCGACCGCAAACGCTCCACCGACGCAGCCATCGACGCCATCTTCGACGGCCTGAACTGGCTGGGGCTGCAGTCCGACGAGGAACCGGTGTTCCAGTTCTCACGCCTTTCCCGTCATGCCGAGGTCGCCCAGGCGCTGCTGGACAGCGGGCACGCCTATCATTGCTACGCGACGCCCGACGAACTGAACGAGATGCGCGAACAGCAGCGCGCCGAAGGCAAGCCGGTGCGCTATGATGGACGCTGGCGGGACCGCGACCCTGCCGAGGCACCGGCGGATGTGAAGCCCGCGGTCCGCCTGAAAGCCCCGCAGGACGGCGAAACCATTGTGCGCGATCTGGTTCAGGGGGATGTCACCTTCCGGAACGACCAGCTGGACGACATGATCCTGTTGCGCGCCGACGGCACGCCGACCTACATGCTGTCGGTCGTCGTCGATGACCATGACATGAACATCACCCATATCATCCGGGGCGACGATCATCTGGTGAACGCGGCGCGCCAGAGCCTGATCTTTCAGGCGATGCAATGGACGATTCCCGCCTTTGCGCACATCCCGCTGATCCACGGACCGGATGGTGCGAAGCTGTCGAAGCGGCACGGCGCGCTGGGTGTCGATACCTATCGGGACATGGGCTATCTGCCCGAAGCCATGCGCAACTATCTGGTCCGTCTGGGCTGGTCGCATGGCGACGAGGAGATATTCACGACCGAGCAGGCGATCGCATGGTTCGGGCTGGACAGCGTCGGCAAGGGTGCCGCGCGCTTCGATTTCCAGAAGCTGGAACATCTCAACGGGCATTATGTGCGCGAGGCGGACGATTCCAGACTGACGGATCTTGTCTGCGAACGGCTGCAGACCGAGGGCGAAACGATATCCGAAACCGGTCGCGAACGGATAGGCGCCCTGATGCCGGGACTGAAGGAACGTGCGAAGACAATCGTCGAACTGGCTGACAGCGCCAGATTTCTGCTAAAGTCGAGGCCGCTGACACCGGATGCGAAAGCTGCCAAGCTGCTGTCCGGCGACGCGCCACAGATACTGGCCGGACTGCGCGAGAAGCTCGCCGGACTGGAACAATGGTCGGTGGAGAGCATTGAAGGCGCGGTGCGAGACCATGCCGACGCGCATGAGCTGAAGCTGGGCAAGGTCGCACAGCCGTTGCGCGCCGCGCTGACCGGCACGAACACATCACCCGGCATCTTCGATGTCCTGGCCGTTCTGGGCCGTGAGGAGACGCTGGGCCGACTGGACGACTGCGTCTGACGCAGGGCATCACCGGATTTTAACCGGAACCGTTTTGGCTATACTGCCAGCCGGATTTGGGGAACAACGCTGCTGCCCGTGACGGCGCAGCCAACTGCAAGTGGAAGGGGATCAGAATGTCTGAAGCAAAAACCAACGGAAAAGCGGGGATTTCCGTCAAGGGGTCCAAGACCGATATCGAAGTCGATGTGCTCTCGGGCACGGTCGGGCCCGACGTCATCGACATCCGCAAGCTTTACGGCGATACGGGCTATTTCACCTATGATCCCGGCTTCACCGCCACGGCGAGCTGCCAGTCCGCAATCTCCTACATCGACGGCGATGAGGGCATCCTGCTGCATCGCGGCTACGCCATCGACGAACTGGCCGAGCATTCCGACTACATGGAGGTCTGCTATCTGCTGCTGAACGGTGAACTGCCGTCAGCGGAAGAGAAGACGAAGTTCGTGGACACCGTCACGCGGCACACGATGCTGCATGACCAGATGAACAACTTCTTCCGCGGGTTCCGCCGCGACGCGCACCCGATGGCCATCATGGTCGGCGTCGTCGGCGCCATGAGCGCCTTCTACCACGACTCGACCGACATCGATGACCCCTTCCAGCGCACGGTCGCGTCCTATCGCCTGGTCGCCAAGATGCCGACCATCGCCGCCTGGGCCTACAAGTACTCGATCGGACAGCCCTTCGTGTATCCGAAGAACGACCTGTCCTATTCCGAGCGCTTCCTGGACATGATGTTCGCCGTCCCGGCCGAGAAATACCGGGTCGATCCGATCCTGGCCAAGGCCATGGACCGCATCTTCATCCTGCACGCCGATCACGAGCAGAACGCATCGACATCGACGGTGCGGCTGGCCGGTTCCTCCGGTGCCAACCCCTTCGCCTGCATCGCCGCCGGTATCGCCAGCCTATGGGGCCCCGCCCACGGCGGCGCCAACGAGGCCGTGCTGAAGATGCTTGAGGAGATCGGGTCGGCGGATCGCGTCGGCGAATATGTGAAGAAGGCGCAGGACAAGGACGATCCGTTCCGCCTGATGGGCTTCGGTCACCGGGTCTACAAGAACTACGACCCGCGCGCCAAGGTCATGCAGGTCACCTGCCACGAGGTTCTGGACCAGCTCGGCATCAAGGACGATCCGCTGCTTGAAATCGCCATGAAACTGGAGAAGGTCGCGCTCGAAGACGATTATTTCGTCGAGAAGAAGCTGTATCCGAACGTCGATTTCTACTCCGGCATCATCCTGAAAGCCATGGGCTTCCCGGTGGACATGTTCACCGTTCTGTTCGCGCTCGCCCGGACGGTCGGCTGGGTCGCCCAGTGGAACGAGATGATCCAGGATCCGCACCAGAAGATCGGTCGCCCGCGTCAGCTCTACACGGGCCCGGCGCAGCGTCCCTATGTGCCGATCCACAAACGCGACTGAACGACGGCTTCACGACCCACGAAAAAGGGCTGCGGCGCACTCTGTGCCGCAGCCCTTTTTTCATGACGCCCGAGGAAACCTCAGCCGTTCTTGCGCTCGATCAGTTCGATCTTGTATCCGTCCGGATCCTCGATGAAGGCAATCACCGAACCGCCGTGCTTCATCGGGCCGGGCGAGCGCGGGATCGGCACGCCTTCCTTCTCCAGCACCTCGCATGTGCCGTAGATGTCCGGCACGCCGATGGCGAGATGCCCGAAACCATTGCCGAGGTCATAATCCTCTTCCTGCCCCCAGTTGTGGGTCAGTTCGATCACCGTGCTGTTCTTCTCATCGCCGTAGCCGACAAATGCCAGGGTGAAATCCCCGGTGGGGAAATCCTGCTTGCGCAGCTGGTTCATGCCCAGCAGGCGCGTGTAGAAGTCCAGCGACTTGTCGAGATCCTTCACCCGGATCATCGTGTGCAACAACCGCGCGTCTTTCATGAGCGTTCTCCCGCTTTCTGGTCTGCCAGGTTCAGTATCACACGGGCCGCCTTCGCCGAAGGCCAAAGCGAACCCGGCTTGAGCATCTGCCTGACCACGTTCCCCGCCTCGATCTGCTGATCGCGATGTATCGGATCGCTCAGCACCTGTTCCAGCGTGTGCGCGATTTCCCCCGCGTTGCAGCGGTCTTGGATCAGTTCGGGCACGACAGGCTTATCCAGCAGGATATTGATCAGATTGGCATATTCGATCCGGATCAGGCGCTTGGCGATCATCGCGGTCAGTCCGTTCAGCCGGTAGGCAACCACCGTCGGCAGGCCCGCTATCCCGGTTTCAAGCGCGACCGTGCCGGATGCTGCGATCGCGGCATCGGCGGCGTGAAAGCTGTCCATCTTCGCTTCGGGACCGACGACCGTCGCAGGCATGGGCTGCCCGGCCAGCAGGCGCTCCACGTCGGCACGCAGATGCGGCAGCGTCGGCGAGATGACCCGGGCACCGGGCACTTTCCCGTCCAGCCGCCGCAAAGCATCGACGAAGGTCGGCCCCAGCCTTTTCACCTCCCCCCTGCGGCTGCCGAAAAGCACGTTGATCAGCGGCGCATGCGAAGGAATGTCGAGCGACGTGCGGAAAGCGCGCGGATCGCCGTCATATCGCTTCTCGGCCTCCACGGCGGGATGTCCGACGAACGTCGCGGCCAGCCCCTCCTTCTCGAACAGCGGCGGCTCGAACGGCAGCAGGGTCAGCAGGTGATCGAACAGCTGCGCCATCACCTCGGCCCTCTTCGGCCGCCACGCCCAGACGCTGGGGGCCACATAGTGCACCTTGACGGTATCCAGATCCTGCAGGCGCCTGATCAGCCGCTTGTTGAACCCCGGTGAATCGATGGTGAGGATCAGATCGGGACCCGTCGATCTGGCGAACGCCTCGGCCTGACGCAGACATCGCAGGATCGCGGGCGCACGCGGTGCGACCTCGAACAGTCCCATCACCGAAAGGGTCGAGATCGGGAAAAGGGTGTCCAGGCCCTCCGCGATCATCTGGTCCCCGCCGATGCCGACCAGCTTCACGCGGTCCCCGGCCAGCGCCCTGATAGCCCGCATCAGGTGCGCGCCCAGCACATCGCCCGACGGTTCTCCCGCAACCAGCATGATCGTGCGTGACGTCATGTCAGCCGCCTGCCGGGCGCTCGACCCCGACGATGAAGATGCCCGCGCGATCCGCTGCGGCGATGGTGCTGCCGCGGTCGATGACCAGCGCCGCCCCCGCCTCGACGGCAATGCCGTTCAGGCCCGCCCGTGCGGCACCTTCAACCGTGGTCACGCCGATGGTCGGCAGATCGATCCGGTGATCCTGGCCCGGCTTGGTCAGCTTCACCAGCACGCCGCCGTGGCCCTTCACCAGCCCGACACAGCGTTCCAGCATCAGGTCCGTGCCTTCGGCAGCCTCCACAGCCAGCACCAGCCCCTGCTGGACGACGGCCCCCTGGCCGATGTCCAGCCCGCCGATCGCATCGACCACCTCGATCCCCTTTGTGATGTCGATGTCATCGGCCAGCGTCGGCCTGCACGATCCCAGCACGCCGGCCTCGACCAGCACATCACCGGCGATCTCATGGGCACCGAGGACCCGGAATCCCTTCTTCTGAAAGAAATCGACCAGCACCTGCAGCAGCGCGTCATCCCCCTGCGAGGCGGCCTTGATCACTTTCGGCAGCAGGCTGATGCCCGCAAGATCAGGACGCAGCTTGCCGAAGTCCGGGCGCGCGACCTTGCCGACCATGCAGACGCTGTCGCAACGGTTCTTCTTCAGGGCGTCGACGGTACCACCGACCTTGTCGAAACGTATGAAACTGTGCGGGAAGCGCGCCAGCAGATCTGCATCCGTGACCCCTTCGAAGGCCAGGACATGGACGTCCATTCCGGCCTCGACCGCGGCATCGGCGACGTTTCCCGGCACATCGCCACCGCCGGCGATCAGGCCCAGTCGTTCCGGTGGCTGTTCAGGCGGCATCCAGAGCCGGCGTGCAAAGACCGCGGGAGCCGCTCTCACGAACGAACTCGAGAACCTCGCTTACGCCTTCCTCCCCGGAAAAGAGCTTCTCGGCATCCACCAGTTTCTCTTCCATCGTGCCTTCGGGGCCGAACAGGAAGCGGTAGGCACGGCGCAACGTCTGGATCTGGTCACGGCTGAAATTCCGGCGCCGCAGCCCGATCAGGTTGAGCCCGTCGAGAACGGCCAGATTGCCCCGCGCCAGGCCATAGGGAATGACATCGCCACCCAGCGCCGAGGCCCCGCCGATCATCGCGTGGCGTCCGACCTTCACGAACTGGTGGACCGCCGTCATGCCGCCCACGATCGCCCAGTCGCCGATCTCGACATGGCCGCCCAGGGTCACATTGTTCACCAGAATGCAGTCGCTGCCGATCTGGCAATCGTGCGCGATGTGCGTGCCGATCATGACGAGGGTCCGGTCGCCAACCCGCGTGTGCAGACCGCCGCTCTCGGTACCCGGATTCATTGTCACATGCTCACGGACCACGCAGTTCTCGCCGATCTCCAGATAGGAGACCTCGCCGCCGAACTTCTGGTCCTGGGGCTCATGCCCGATCGATGCGAAGGGAAATATCCGGGTGCCGGCACCGACCTTCGTATGACCGGCGATCGAGACATGTGATTTCAATTCCACGCCGTCGCCGATGTGGACCTGCCCCTCAAGCACGCAGAACGGCCCGATCCGGACGTCGTCTCCCAGCGTCACATCCGGGCCAACGATGGCTGAGGCGTGAATGTCAGCGGCCATCTCAGATGTTTTCCTGGATCATGGCCGCGAATTCGGCTTCCGCAGCAAGGTGTTCATCGACATATGCCTCGCCCTTCATGCGCCAGATCAGGGTGCCCCTGCCCCGCAGCTTCCTGACGTGGACCTTCAACTGGTCGCCGGGCACCACCGGACGCCTGAACCGGCAATTGTCGATCGTCATGAAGTAGACGACCTTGCCTTCCATCTCCTTGCCCAGGGTCTCGGCGAACAGGACGGCCGACGTCTGCGCCATTGATTCGATGATCAGCACGCCCGGCATCACGGGAGAGACCGGAAAATGGCCGACGAAATGCGGTTCGTTCACCGTCACGTTCTTGGTACCGACGGCGCTGACATCGGGGATGATGTCGCTCACCCGATCTACCATCAGCATCGGATAGCGATGCGGTATCATCTCCATGATCCGGTTGATTCCGACAGGCCCCACTTCGGCAACAGCATCCGCTTGAGACATTAGGCTTTCCCCTTCCTCGATCCGAGCCGGCGGATCGCAGCAAGCTGACGCCAGAACTCCTTCACCGGTATCGCGGGCTGTCCGATGACAGTTGCACCGCTCTCCAGATCCCCCATGACACCCGACTTCGCGCCGATACGCACCTGATCGCCAACCGTGATGTGTCCGGCCAGTCCCGACTGCCCGCCCATCTGCACGAACCGGCCGATCTTCGCCGATCCCGCGATCCCGACCTGTCCCACCAGGATCGAGCCGTCGCCGATCTCCACGTTGTGCGCAACCTGTACAAGATTGTCGATCCAGACGTTGCGGCCAAGCACCGTGTCATGCCCGGAACCGCATGCAATGCATGTGTTCGCACCGATATGGCAGTCGTCGCCGATCAACACCCGGCCAAGCTGCGGCACGACCTGATGCCTTTCCGGATGCGGCGCGAAGCCGAAGCCGGGCATGCCGATCGCAGCGCCGGCCTGTACGTCGACGCGGTCCCCCAGGATACATGTTTCAAGCGATACGTTGGCGGCAATCCTGCAGGACTTCCCGACCACCACATTCCGTCCGATCGTCGCGTTCGCGCCTACGCGGGTTCCGTCGCCCACTTTGGCGCCCGCTTCGACGACGGCGTTTGCGCCGATCTCCACCCCGTTGCCCAGCTTGGCCGACGGATCGACGGATGCCGTCGCATGCACACCACCGGAAACATCCCGTCCGGGGTAGAAGGCCTGTGCGATCAGGGCATAGGCCAGATACGGATGCGGGGTCGGCAAAGCGATCATGCCTTCAGGTGCACGATCCGCCATCTCGGGTTCCAGCACACAGAAGCCCGCTGCGCTTTCGCCCAACTGCGGCAGATACTTGCGATTCTCCAGGAAGCTCAGGTCGTCGGCTGTCGCACTTTCCAGGGGTGCGACATCGCTGACCACGCGAGCCGGATCGACGCCCTCGGGTATGCCGAACAGGCCGGTCTGCTGCGCCAGATCGCCAATGGTGAACGGCCCCTGCCGATGATGAAACCGGCTGTCCGCCATCAGGTGCCCTCGGGGCGCGAGACCTTCACCGAAGGCAGCCGCTTGTCCAGACGGCGCACGATCTCCTGCGTGATGTCCAGTTCGGGCGACACCCACGAATAGGAGGACCGGTCCAGCACCAGATTGAACTTCCGTTCCTTCTGAAGCTCTTCGATGATCTCCAGAATCTGCGCCTTGATCACTTCGAGGGCCTGCTGCCTGGACTTGTCGATCGCGATGCGCCGGTCCTGGACCATCCGCTGGGCGTCGTTGAAATTCTTCTGCAGTTCAAGGCGGCGCTGCTCAAGGGCTTCGGGTGCCAGAATCGCGCTCTGCTTGCGCAATTCCTGCTGGCGCTTGCGAAGGCTTTCCTCCTCGCGCTTCAGGACACCCTGGAAGCCGTCGATGAATCCCTTGATCTGCTTGGCGACGCTTTGTCCGGCCTTGGCATCGCGCAGGATCCGCTGGCTGTCCATCACGGCAATCACGGCGGGCGGATTGGCCTGGGCCAGCGCTGCGGTCTGTACCGATACGGTCAGGATCGCAATCGCCGAAAGGAGAAGTGTCAGAGTACGCAACATGGGATACCTCTAGAAACGTGTGCCGAAGCTGAAGCGGAAAACTTCGGTTTCATCGAAATCGTTCTTGATCACCGCCTGCGAAAGATCGAACAGCATCGGTCCGAACGGAGACTTCCACGTTATGCCGACACCGACCGCGAGCCGGGGTGCCGGATCATCTTCCACGCCACCGTTGGCCACCACACCGAAGGCGGTACCGTAGTCGGCGAAAATGCGACCGGACAACCCGAGTTCCTCGGGCAGACCGACGGGAAAGCGGAGTTCGGTCGTGCCGACGGCGAAGAACTCGCCGCCCAATGCGTCGCCGGTGGCGACGTCACGCGGCCCGACGCCGCTGGCTGCGAAACCGCGGAAGGAGTCGCCGCCGACGAAGAAACGGCGATTGATCCTGAGATCCTTGCCGATCCCGACAATGGCACCGCCACGACCCGAGACCTGCAGGACGACATCGTCCCAGAGACTGAGGAAGTGAGCGTGCCGGACCTGCGTCTTCAGATCCCGCACATTGCCGCCAAGGCCGGCAAATTCCTGTTCGAACGTTGTGACGAACCCTTCGTTCGGCGTGATCGGATCGTCCGTCGCGTCATAGCGCAGCGTGTAACCGGTCGATGAGATCACGGCGACGCCCTGTTGCTGCTTGATGAACAGCGAAGCGTTGTTGCCGACGTTCTTGATGTTGTCGCGACGCAACTGATAGTTGACGTTCAGCCGCAGCTTTTCGCTGAGCGACAGGCCGCTGCGCAGCTTGAAGCCGGTCGTGTTCTGGTCAAACGAGGATTCATCCTGGAAATCCAGGTTCGTGTTGAAGATATCGAAGCCGGCGGCAATCGGCATGTCGAGGAAATAGGGCTCGGTAAAGGCCAGGTCGATCTCCCGGCGGCGCAGCGAGAGCGACAGTCCCAGCTTGATATCCTGCCCCCGGCCCAGCAGGTTCCGCTCGCGGATCGAGATGTCGCCGATCAGTGCCTCGCTCGTCGAGAAGCCCGCGCCCAGCGACAGTTCACCGGTCGGCTGTTCCTCGACCGCGATCTTGACGACCGCCCGGTCCTCACGCGTGCCCTGTTCGGGCTTGATGTCGATGCTGGAGAAGTAATCGATCGCCCGCAGCCGCCGGCGCGACTGTTCCAGTTTCGCGGTGTCGAAGGCATCGCCCTCGATCAGGCGCATCTCTCGGCGAATGACCGAGTCCAGCGTCCGCGTGTTGCCTTCGATATCGATACGCTCGACATAGACCCTGCGGCCTTCGCTGATGCTGTAGGTCAGGTCGATGGTGCGCTCTTCCCGGTTGCGCTTGGTACGCGGACGCACCTCGACGAAGGCAAAGCCCTGCTCGCCCAGTGCAAACTTGATATCCTGAACCGCCTCCTCGACGCCCCGGGCGCTGTAAATCTCACCAGCCTGGTCGGCGACCTTGGCCCGCATCTCCTCGGGATCGACATTTCGCAGGTCCACCTGCACGTCGGCTGAGGCGATCTTGTACTGCTCGCCCTCATCCACCGTGAAGGTGATGAAGAAATCCTTCCGGTCGGGCGTCAGCTCTGCAACCGCGGAAAGCACCCGGAAATCGACGTAGCCCTCGTTCAGGTAGTGCTGGCGCAGCCGCTCGCGATCGAGCGCGAGCAGGTCGGGGTCATAGTGATCCGTGGTGGAGAAAATCCGGTACCACGCGCTTTCCTCGGTGGCGACGACCTTGCGGAGGTCTGCGTCATCGAACACGCGGTTGCCGAGAAAGCGAATGGCGCGCACGCTGGTCGGCGCGCCCTCCTCGATCTCGAAGACCAGATTGATGCGGTTCTGGGGCAACTGGATGATCTTCGGCTCGATCACCGCGGCGAAGCGGCCGCTCGCCCGATAGAGCTGCAACAGGCGCTGCACGTCGCTCTGCACTCGGGAGCGCGTGTAGACGATGCGGGGGCGAAGCTGCACCTCGGAATCGAGCGTGTCGTCGTCGATCGCCTTGTTCCCCTCGAAGGCGATCTGATTGATGATCGGGTTTTCGACGATGCTGACGACCAGCACATCGGCCTGGCGGCGGAAGGTGACATCCGCGAACAGGCCGGTGTCATAGAGGCGCTTCAGCGCCTGATCCAGTTCGCTCAGTTCGAATGCGGTTCCCGGTTCGACGCGCATGTAGGAGCGCACGGTCTCCGCCGAGATCCGCTGGTTGCCCTCGACCGCGATGTCCTGGATGAAGACCTGCTGGGCCGACACACTGAACGGCAGCAGAACCGCAAACGAGATGATAATGGCAAGCCGACGTAACACGTTCTGTGTCTCACTCCTTCGCGACAACCGGCGCAAACCGGTCAGGAAAACAGACCACCGACAAATGTGCCCAGCCAGGTCTGTTCAAAGTCGTTGAATGTCGCGACGACCATCAGCGTGACAACCAGGCCCAGACCGATGCGATAGCCGATCTCCTGGGTCGATTCACGCAGTGGTCGCCCGCGCACCGCCTCGACGGCATAAAACAATAGATGTCCGCCGTCCAGCATGGGGATCGGAAACAGGTTGATCAGACCCAGACTGATGGAAAGAAATGCAGCAAGGTTGATGAGCGGCACAGTTCCCAGTTCGGCCACCTCTCCGGTCAACTGGACGATGCCGACGGGCCCGCGCAGTTCGGCCACCGAACGATCGCCGACGATCATGTCGCCAATCGCGATCAGCGAGCCGGTCAGCGTCTCCCAGACCTGTTCGACGGCCTCGACCGTCGCCGCCACAAGGCCGAGCTGCCTGAACTCCCGCTCGGGCACCGGCGTCACGCCGATCCGCCCGATCCGGCTGCTGCGCCCAAAACCGTCATCCTGCTCGATCACTTCCGGCCGCAGGCCGATGCTCACCGCCTGCGCATCACGTTCGACAATCAGTTGCAGTTCGCGATCCAGATTGAGCGCGACAACGCGGCGCAGATCGCTGAAGCCGTCAATGCGCTCGCCATTCGCCTCGACAATCAGGTCACCGGACTGAAGACCGGCGACCGCAGCGGGACTGTCGGGCAGCACCTTGTCGACGCGGGCGGGCATGTGGGGCTGCCCCAGCGTCAGGAACATCGTCATGAAGATGGCGATCGCCAGCAGGAAGTTGGCGGCGGGGCCTGCAAAGACAACCGCCGCGCGCTGCCAGAGCGGCTTGTTCTGGAACATCGTCGGATCTGCGGCATCGATCCGGTCGAAATCCGGCGTGCTGGCCGCGTTCGCATCGCCGGCAAACTTTACGTAGCCACCGAACGGCAGCCAGGCGACACGCCAGCGGGTGCCCGACCTGTCGTTCCAGCCGAAGACCTCACGACCGAAGCCGATCGAGAAGGTCTCGACCGCGACACCGCACCAGCGCGCCACCAGATAGTGGCCCATCTCGTGGATGAAGATCAGCACCGTCATGATCACGATGACGGAGAAGATATTGTTGACCAGGACGTCGATCATGATGCGATTTTTCCAGTCTTGATCAGGTCTGCGGTGATCCGGCGGGCCTCGGCGTCGAGCGCGAACACATCATCCAGCGTCGTCGTGGACCAG
The DNA here is from genome assembly GCF_048263705.1 of Minwuia sp. Lineage (GTDB taxonomy): Bacteria > Pseudomonadota > Alphaproteobacteria > Minwuiales > Minwuiaceae > Minwuia. The sequence goes on from NZ_JBLXDV010000003.1 coordinate 268,670, forward strand.
CCGGATATGGTCTCGAGTGCCAGCTCTACAACCGTCGCGATCTGCAGAAAACCCAGCCGCCGCGCCAGAAATGCGGCGACAGCGATTTCGTTGGCGGCATTCAGGACCGTCGCGGCCTCGCTGCCCGCTTCCAGGCAGTGACGCGCCAGCCGCAGGGCGGGAAACCTGCTTTCGTCCGGACGTTCGAACGTCAGTTGTCCCAGTTCGGCCAGATCCAGCTTGGGCGACGGTGCGGAAATCCGCTCGGGCCAGGCCAGGCAGCTTGCGATCGGTGTCCGCATGTCCGGACTGCCAAGCTGCGCCAGCGTCGACCCGTCGATATATTCCACCATCGAATGGATCACCGACTGCGGGTGAACCAGCACATCGACCTGCGAGGGCGAGACGGGGAACAGGTGGTAGGCCTCGATCATCTCCAGGCCCTTGTTCATCATGGTGGCCGAATCCACCGAGATTTTCGCGCCCATCGACCAGTTGGGGTGCGCGACCGCGGCCTCGGGTGTCGCGGACGCCATGGCGTCCCGGGTCCAGGTCCGGAAAGGCCCGCCCGACGCGGTCAGCACGATGCGCGCCACACTGTCCGCGCGTGCCTCGTCGAAGACCTGGAAGATCGCGTTGTGCTCGGAATCGACCGGCAACAGGTGTCCGCCCGACCGCGCGACCTCGGCCATCACGATATCGCCCGCGCAGACCAGGCATTCCTTGTTGGCCAGTCCGACGTCGGCGCCGCGCCGGATGGCTGCCATGGTCGGTGCCAGGCCGGCTGATCCGACGATGCCGGCCATCACGAAGTCCGCATCGCCCATCGCAGCCTCGACGAGCGCGTCAGGTCCGGCAGAAACGGCGATGCCGGTCCCTCGGAGCGCGGCTTTCAAGTCATCGTAGAGCGACGCGTCGGAGATGACCGCACGCGCCGCCCCGTGCTGCACTGCCAGCTTCGCAAGATCGGCGACGTTGGTGTGCGCGGTCAGGGCGTCGATCGAGAACCGGTCCGGATGACGGCCGACCAGATCAAGCGTGCTGAGCCCGATCGAGCCGGTGGCACCGAGAACGGAGATACGCTTGCTTTCCCCGGCCGCCGGGCGCGTCGGGACGGAGGCTGTTGCACTCTTCAAAATGTCACCCTTTCGAACACGACGAGCCCCCAAAGAACCAGAGATGCCGAAACCAGACTGTCGAGCCGATCCATAACACCGCCGTGGCCCGGTATGATACTGCCCGTGTCCTTAACATTGAAATGACGTTTCCATGCCGATTCAGCCAGATCGCCCAATTGTCCCGAAACGGACACAAGCAACGAGATCAGGACCAGAGCCGGAAGCGCATCGGGCACGTCGAACAGCCGCAGCACCAGGGCACCCGCGAGGGAGCCGACAACCGCTCCGCCCAGTGCACCGGACCACGTCTTGTTCGGACTGACACTTGGCCAGAGTTTGGGGCCGCGAAGCTGGCTGCCCACGAAATAGGCCCCTGTATCGGTGGCCCAGATCACAAGGAACATCCACACGATGATCTCGAACCCCTGCTCCCGCAGGGCGACAAGGGCCAGCGCCGGCGCAATGACATAGAGCGTACCGGCGACCGACCAGACAACCGAACGCCCGCGCCATAGCGGCAGGAGGGCTGCCGCCAGAAGCGAGGCGGCGAAGAATATCCAGGCGACGGGCTGCGCATCCAGCCATGCCGCCACGATGGCCACCCAGCCCAGGCCCAGCAGAATGAAGGAGAGCGGCATCGGCGGTGCCTGCGTGATCCGGTGCAACTCCCGATGAACCAGCGCCGTGAAGATCAGCACCAGCGCGAGGAAGGCCAGCCCGCCCATCACGGTTGCCAGCAGCGCGGCGATGATCAGTACGATCGCCGAGAATATCCTGAGTCCGATCGTGCGCCTGCGGCCCTTGAGATCAGCCAACTTGTCCGCCGAAGCGCCGTTCGCGGCCGCAGAAGGTGGCGATGGCCTTCTCCAGATTCCGACCGTCGAAATCGGGCCACAGCACATCGTCGAAGACCAGCTCGGAATAGGCACACTGCCAGAGCATGAAATTGCTCAGACGCTGTTCGCCGCTGGTACGCAACAGCAGTTCGGGCACGGGAATATCGGGGGCGTAGAGGTGATCGGAGATCGCGTCTTCATCGATATCCTCGACCTTGATCTCGCCGGCCAGCGCGCGCGCCGCAAGACGCCGTGCCGCCGACGCGATCTCCGCCTGTCCCCCGTAGTTCAGTGCGATGATCAGCGTGATGCGCCGGTTGTCCCGGGTGGTCGTCTCCGCCTGCTGGATCAGGGCGCGGATATCGTCGGCGAGGCCGTCGCGCTCACCAATGACACGGACCCGCACGCCGTTGCCGTGGAGTTCCGCCAGTTCACGTCGCAGATAAAGCCGCAACAGCCCCATGAGGTCGTCGACTTCCTGCAGCGGGCGGTTCCAGTTCTCGGAGGAAAAGGCAAACAGCGTCAGATATTCGATCCCCAGTTCGCCAGCGGCCTTCACGGTCGCGCGCACGGCCTCGGCACCGCGCCGATGCCCCTCGACGCGCGGCATGTTCCGCTGGCGTGCCCAGCGCCTGTTGCCATCCATGATGATGGCAACATGGCGCGGCGGTGCTGCCGACTGCTGCTGGGGTTCGGCGTGTGCCATCAGACCTGCATGATCTCCGCCTGCTTCTGTTCCAGCAGGCTGTCGATTTCCTTGATCGTGCGGTCGGTCATCTCCTGGACCTCGTCGCCGTACAGACGCTGGTCATCCTGGCTGATCTCGCCGGCCTTTTCCTGCTTCTTCAGTTCGTCCATCGCATGCCGGCGAATGTTGCGCACGGCGATGCGGCCGTTTTCCGCATAGTTTCCGGCCACCTTCGTGTAGTCGCGGCGCCGTTCTTCGGTCAGGTCGGGAATGGGCACGCGAATCAGGCTGCCTTCCGCCGCCGGGTTCAGGCCCAGACCGGAATTGCGGATCGCCTTCTCGGCGGCCGATGTGTTGTTGCTGTCCCAGACCTGAACCGAAATCAGCCGGGCCTCGGGCACGCTGACGGTCGCGATCTGGTTCAGCGGCATGTCGGCACCGTAGACGTTGACCGTCACGGTATCGAGCATGCCGGGAGAGGCACGACCGGTCCTCAGACCGGAGAGTTCCTTGCGCAGCGCATCGACCGCGCCATCCATGCGTCGCTGCAGATCGTCGAGATCCAGTTCTTCAGCCATCTCACCTACCCCTTGAGCGTCCGTTCTCGGTCGCGTGCCGTCGTCAATCGTCCGTGATCGTTGTCGACAGACCCCGGCCCGTCAATGCCGCAGCGAAGCCGCCCTGCTGATGTAAGTCGAAAACCATGACCGGAATGTGGTTTTCGCGCGTCAAGGCGATGGCGGCAGTGTCCATGACCTCCAGTCCGCGCCGCAGGACTTCCCCGTGGCTCAGCCGGTCAAACCGGGTCGCCGACGGATCCTTCTTCGGATCGGCGCTGTAGACGCCATCGACCTGCGTCCCCTTCGCCAGCAGGTCGCAGCCCAGTTCCGCGGCGCGCAGCGCGGCCGCCGTATCCGTGGTGAAGAAGGGATTGCCCGTCCCGCCCGTCGAGATCACGACTTGCCCGGCCGCCAGCGCAGCCATCGCATCGCGCCGCGTGTAGGAAGGACAGACGGTCGGCATCGGAATGGCCGACATCGACACGGCATCCGTGCCGCCACGTTTCAGCGCGTCCGCCAGCGCGAGGCCGTTCATCACGGTGGCGAGCATGCCCAACGAATCGGCGCTTGGCCGGTCCATGCCACTGGCCGCCGTGCGTACCCCGCGAAACAGATTGCCGCCGCCGACGACGACGCCGACCTGGACACCCGAGGCCGCAACCTCGGCAATGTCACCGGCGATACGTTCCAGCGCGGCGAAATCGATGCCGAACGCCCCGTCGCCCATCAACGCCTCTCCCGAACACTTCAGGAGAACACGTTTCCAGGGGCTGGCGTCCGGCATCTTGTCGGTTCCCTCGAAGCGCCGGTCAGCCCGACGTGGCCGCGGCAACCTCGGCGGCGAAATCGGATTCTTCGCGTTCGATTCCCTCGCCCAGCGCGAAGCGGACGAACCCCTTTACCGCGACCGGCGCACCGATGCCGGCCTCTGCGTTCTTCACCGCCTTCTTCACAACGGTCTCGCCGTCGATCACGAAGGTCTGCTCCATCAGGACAACTTCCTGGTAGAACTTCCGGATCCGCCCTTCGACCATCTTGTCGACGATCTCGGCCGGCTTGCCCGAGGCCAGCGCCTGATCGCGCAGCACCGTGCGCTCGCGCTCGACCGTATCCTGATCCATGTCCTCGGCGGAAATGGCCTGGGGGTTGGCCGCCGCGACATGCATGGCCAGCTGCTTGCCAAGTTCGTCCAGCTTGGCCTGATCGCCGGTGGATTCCAGCGCCACCAGCACACCCATCTTGCCAAGACCGTCGGCCACCGCGTTATGCACATAGCTGGACACGACACCGCTGGACACCGACAGGCCCGCCGCGCGGCGCAGGGACATGTTCTCGCCGATGGTCGCAATGGCGTTGGTCAGTTCTTCCTCGACATTGCGGTCCGAACCCGGATAGGCGGCGGCCTTGACCGCGGCCAGGTCACCGTCGTTCTTCAGGGCGATCGCCGTCAGGTTATTGACGATGTTCTGGAACTTGTCGTTCCGGGCCACGAAGTCCGTTTCCGAATTCAGTTCGACCATCGCGCCCCTGGTACCCTCGGTGGCGACGCCGATCAGGCCCTCTGCCGCCGTGCGGCCGGCCTTCTTCGCAGCCGCCGCCAGGCCCTTCTTGCGCAGCCAGTCTACCGCCGCCTCCAGGTCGCCGTCCGTTTCCTGCAGCGCCTTCTTGCAATCCATCATGCCGCCACCGGTCTTCTCGCGAAGTTCCTTGACCAGCCCTGCTGTGATCTGAGCCATGATCAGCTCCTCCAACTCGTATCAATCATATTGTGCCGAAGCCGCGCCCGCCGATGTGACGGGCGGTGCGCCTCAGGCCTTGCTGTCAGCTTCGCCTTCGGTCGGGCTGACCTCGGCCACGTCGCCGGCCGGTGTCGGCTCGGCGGCTTCAGCGGCCTTCACGGCCTCTTCCGCAGCTGCGGCGTCCGACGAAACCGGGGCGGCCTGTTCAGGCGCCTCGGGCTCGGCACTTGCGGGTTCGGTACTTTCGGGTTCGGCCGCTGCCGCGACTTCCGCCTCGGCAGGGACATCGATGATGGGCTCTTCCATCTCACCCATGTCCTGGTCGCTGCCCCCCATCTCGGCCTGGATGCCATCCAGAACCGCCTGGCTGAACAGCTCGCAATACAGGTTGATGGCGCGCAGCGCGTCATCGTTCGCCGGGATCGGGAAATCGATGTGGGTCGGATCGGCGTTCGTGTCGCAGATGCCGACGACCGGGATGCCCAGCTTCTTGGCTTCGGCGACCGCGATCTTCTCCTTGCCGGTGTCGATCACGATCATGACGTCCGGCAGGCCGCCCATTTCCTTGATCCCGCCCAGCGAGCGGTCCAGCTTGTCGCGTTCGCGCGTCAGCTGCAGCAGTTCCTTCTTGGTCAGACCGGTCTCGTCCTTGACCAGCAGCTCTTCCAGTTCACGCAGGCGGCGGATCGAATTCGAAACCGTCTTCCAGTTCGTCAGCGTGCCGCCCAGCCAGCGGTGATTGACATAGAACTGCGCGCACCGCTTCGACGAATCGGCGACGGCCTGCGACGCCTGACGCTTGGTGCCGACGAACAGCACGCGTCCGCCGCCGGCGACGATGTCGCGGACGATCTTCAGGGACTGATGCAGCAGGGGTGCCGTCTGGGACAGGTCGATGACGTGAACGCCATTGCGTGCGCCAAAGATGTATTGCCCCATGCGGGGGTTCCAGCGCTGTGTCTGGTGGCCGAAATGAACACCAGCTTCGAGCAGCTGACGCATTGAAAAATCAGGCAATGCCATGGCCTGTAACTCCTATTGATCCGGTTTCGCCTCCGCGGGTACGTCGGTCCATGCCTCAGCAGGGACACCGGAATGGAGTGCGGGGCTTTTTATCCGCAGCCCTGACCCGCGTGTGTGATCGCGGCGGGGAATACGCCCCTGCGCATATAAAAGCAACCCTTCGCGTCGCGCGGGCGGTCAGATTTCGGCCACGTCCACCACGCCGGGCATGGATTTCAGCGACTGGCGCAGCGCGCGATCGACCTTGAACGTCTCGACGGGGTCGATCTCGATCTCACGGGTCTGGCCGTGCGGGCGCAGCACCAGCCGGATCAGTCCCCGCCCCTCGCCCGCCAGATCCAGCACCTTGCGCACCGGCTGCAGCGCCTCCGGTTCGGACAGCACGATGCGCGCGCCCGCCTCGGCGTCCGCGACATAGCTGTCGAGATCCCGGAAATCGGTCAGCACCAGCGTCGGCTCCTCCCGGTCGCGCATGATATCGACATAGAAGACGGCGTTTCGTCCTGCTTCCAGATCATCGCGGAACCGGTTGAGCACCTCGGAAAAACAAAGGCATTCGCATTCGCCGCTGGGGTCGGACAGGCCTATGAAGGCGTAGGAGTTGCCCTTCGCATTGCGGCGGATCTGGACCGCCGAAATGGTTCCCGCCAGCCCGATGTTCGCCTTCTGCTGGCCGACCGCCTCGGCGAGGTTCTCGATACGCGTGATGCCTTTCTGCGCCAGACGCTTCTGATAGTCGTCCAGCGGATGGCCCGACAGATAGAACCCGATCGCCGCGCGTTCCTCGGCCAGCCGTTCCAGATCGTCGAACGGGGCCACCACGGGCAGCGGCGGACGGTCGCCGCCGCCATCCTCATCGCCGCCGCCGAACAGGCCCATCTGGCCGCTGGCCCGGTCGGCGGCCTGCTGCTGTGCATAGCGGCCCAGAATATCCACCGATGCCAGCACCCGGCGCCGGTTGGCGTCCAGCCCGTCCAGCGCCCCCGCGCGCGTCAGATTCTCGAACTGGCGCTTGTTCAGGCCCGAGCCGCCGGTCCGCAACGCGAAGTCGAACAGATCGGCAAAGTCGCCGCCTTCCTGCCGCGCCCGGACGATGCCGGCCATCGCGTCGCGCCCCACGTTCTTGATCGCGGCGAGCGCATAGCGGATACCGGCGACGTCGCCCGCATCGTCACGTTCGACATTGAAGCTGACCTCGGACCGGTTCACATCCGGCGGCAACAGCGGGATGGCGAGCCGTTTCATCTCGCGCTTGAACACATCCAGCTTGTCGGTGTTCCCCATGTCCAGCGTCATGGAGGCGGCCAGGAATTCTGCGGGGAAGTTGGCTTTCAGCCAGGCGGTCTGCCAGGCAATCAGGGCATAGGCGGCGGCGTGCGACTTGTTGAAGCCATAGCCGGCAAACTTGCCGATCAGATCGAAGATCTGGTTGGCCTGTTCGGCCGGCACGTCGTTCTCCGCCGCACCCTCGACGAAGCGCGCCCGCTGGGCGTCCATCTCGGACTGGATCTTCTTGCCCATGGCCCGCCGCAGCAGGTCGGCCTCGCCCAGGCTGTAGCCCGACAGGACCTGGGCCATCTGCATGACCTGTTCCTGGTAGACCGGGATACCGTAGGTCTCGGCCAGGATCGGTTCCAGCATCGGGTGCGGATAGGTCGCCTGCTCACGCCCGTGCTTGGTCGAGATGTAGGTCGGGATGTTGTCCATCGGACCGGGCCGGTAGAGCGCCACGATGGCGATGATGTCCTCGAACTTGTCGGGCTTCATCTGCCGCAGCACATCGCGCATGCCCGAACTTTCCAGCTGGAACACGCCCACCGTATCCCCCTTGCCGAGCATCTCGAAGGTCAGGTCGTCGCCTTCGGGAATCTGCGCCAGATCGAAATCGGGCAGCGGTCCCTGCCGCACGAAGGCGACGGCCCGGTCCAGCACCGTGAGGGTCTTCAGGCCCAGGAAGTCGAACTTCACCAGCCCGGCGGACTCGACGTACTTCATCGAAAACTGGGTGACCGGCATGTCCGACTTCGGATCGCGATAGAGCGGCACGAGCTGTTCCAGAGGACGGTCGCCGATCACCACACCGGCGGCGTGGGTCGAGGCGTGGCGGTACAGCCCCTCCAGCTGCAGGGCCAGATCGATCAGGTGCTTGACCGCCGGTTCGTCCCGATATTCGTGCCCCAGCCGCGGTTCGCTTTCCAGCGCCTGTTTCAGCGTGACCGGATTGGCCGGGTTGTTCGGTACCAGCTTGGAGATGCGGTCGACCTGGCCGTAGGGCATCTGCAGCACGCGCCCGACATCGCGCAGGACCGCGCGCGCCTGAAGCTTCCCGAACGTGATGATCTGGGCCACCTTGTCGTGACCGTACTTGTCCTGAACATAGCCGATCACGGCATCCCGCCGGTCCTGGCAGAAGTCGATGTCGAAGTCGGGCATGGACACGCGTTCGGGATTGAGAAACCGCTCGAAAAGAAGCCCGTAACGTATTGGATCGAGGTCGGTAATCGTCAAAGCATAGGCGACCAGGGAGCCTGCGCCCGACCCGCGTCCCGGCCCCACGGGAATGCCCTGCGCCTTGGTCCACTGGATGAAGTCGGCGACGATCAGGAAATAGCCCGGGAAATCCATCTGGATGATGATGTCGAGCTCGAGGCGCAACCGGTCGCGGTAGACCTGCTCATCCGGATCCTGACCTTTCGAACGCAGGAACGCTAGCCGCTCGGTCAGTCCGTCTTCGGACATCACGCGCAGTTCGTCGGCTTCGGTACGGCCTTCCGTCGTTGGAAAACGCGGCAGGATGGGTCCCCGTCGCGGCGCCGCAAAGCCGCACCGGCGTGCGATCGCCAGCGTGTTGGAGATCGCTTCCGGCAGATCGGCGAACAGCGTCTTCATCTCCTCGGCGGACTTGAAGCGGTGCTCGCGGGTCAGCCGTCGCCGCTCGTCCTGCGCAACGTAGGCCCCTTCCGCGACACAGATCAGCGCATCGTGCGCCTCATGCATCGCCTCATCCAGGAAATAGCAGTCATTGGTGGCGACCAGCGGCAGGTCCATCTCGTAGGCGAGGTCGATCATCGCCGCCTCGACGCGATCCTCTTCCGCCAGACCGTGCCGGTAGATCTCCACGTACAGCCGGTCCCCGAACCCCGCCTTCATGTCCTGCAGCCACTGCCGTGCCGCCGCCGTCTCGCCATCAGCGAGCAGACGGCCAAGCGGTCCCGACGCCCCGCCGGTCAGTGCGATCACACCGTCGCAATGGTTCTCCATCCTGCCGGTGGGCAGATAGGTCGCGAAGGCCGGGTCGGACTGCAGAAAGGCCGCCGAAACCAGCCCCATCAGATTCGCGTAGCCGGCCTCGTTCTGCGCCAGCAGCACGACCGGCGCGAACAGCGGGCGCACGGTGCCGGCGGGGGCCCGGCTGTCGTTGCCGAACTGGACGTCGAGCTGGCAGCCGATGATGGGCTGCACGCCGGCACCGCCCATCGCAGGGCCGAACTCCATCGCACCGAACATGTTGTTGGTATCGGTCATGGCGACCGCCGGCATGGCCGCCTTCGCCGCCGCCTTCGCCAGATCGCCGATGCGGATCGCCCCTTCGGACAGCGAATAGGCGGTGTGAAGCCTCAGATGAACGAAATCGGCGTGTGACATGAGATGCCCCCAAAACTGGCCCGGCCCCGATCAGCGCAGCGGAATCGCCGGTCCATCCCATTCTCTCAGAGGTAGCCCCTCATGTCCGCCGGGCGGTGCCAGAAATCTGTGGATAACCTGTTCTCAACCCACCATGCCCAGCACACCGACAACCTGCGTCCAGGCGATCAGTACGCCCCAGCATCCGACAAGCGCCAGCAGCGCACCCGCATCCTTCAACCAGTCCATCACAACCTCCTGCCTGTTTGCAGGAAGTATGTTCTTTTATTGTTCTATTATTGTCAACACATGTTCTCATCACAGGAACATCGTTCAGTTCCCAAATTCGCGGAAGAGGTCCTTCTGCTTGGAGTCCGTGATGGAATTATCAACCAGCTCAATGGGATAGCTGCCGGTGAAGCAGGCGTCGCAGTAGCCCGCCCGCGCCCCGCACTCGCTCTCGTCCTCGGGGATGTCCTGCTGCCCGACGGCGCGGTACATGCCAGGCACCGACAGATAGCGCAGGCTGTCGACGCCCAGATGCCGTTCCATCTGTTCGATCGTCGCGTACTGGTTGTAGATCAGTTCGCCCTTGGAAGGCGTATCGACACCATAGTAGCAGGGGCTTTTCGTCGGCGGGCTGGCGATCCGCATGTGCACCTCCCGCACGCCGGCGTCACGGAACATGCGGACCAGAATCTTCGAGGTCGTGCCGCGCACGATGGAATCGTCGACCAGAACCACGCGCTTGCCGCGCACCATGTCGCGGTTCACGTTCAGCTTGCGCCGGACCACCTGCTCGCGGCTTTCCTGATCGGGCTCGATGAAGCTGCGTCCGGCAAGCTGGCTTCGCGTGACCGCCAGTTCGAACGGAATGCCGCTCTGCCGGGCATAGCCGATGGCGGCGGGCGTACCCGAGTCGGGCACCGGCACCACCATGTCGGCGCTGTGGGTCTCCTCGCGTGCCAGTTCCTGACCGATCGCCTGCCGGATGGCATAGACGTTGTTGCCTTCGACGAAGGAATCCGGGCGCGAGAAATAGATGTATTCGAAAATGCAGAACCGGTGCGGCGCGGGTGCGAAGGGCCGGAACGTCTGCAGACCGTCCTCGTCGATCACCACCATCTCGCCGGGATCGATGTCGCGCACATAGGTGGCCCCGACAATGTCCAGCGCACAGGTTTCCGAGCAGATGATCCAGGCATTGTCCAGCCGGCCCAGCACCAGCGGACGCACACCCGAAGGATCGCGTACGCCGATCAGCTTCTTGGCGGACAGGCCGACGATGGAATAGGCGCCGACCACCCGGCTGAGCGCGTCGATCAGGCGGCTGGCCAGCCGCCGTTCGCGGCTGCGCGCCATCAGGTCCAGGATAACCTCGGTATCGACCGTGGACTGGAACCGCCGCCCTTCAGCCCGCAGGTCGGCCTTCAGCGTGTTCGCATTGGTCAGATTGCCGTTGTGCGCCAGCGCAAATCCGCCGGTTTCGTCCAGATCGGTCCAGAGGGGCTGGATGTTGCGGATCGGTGCCGGCCCCTCGCCCTTGCCGGAGGTCGCGTAGCGCGTATGCCCGATGGCCGCGTCACCCGTCAGCCGCAGCAGCGGGCCCGAGCGCCCGTCGTCCGCCTTGCCCTTGCCGAAAACGTCGCCGACCAGCCCGATGGCCCGATGCACCAGAAACCGACCCTGATTGAAGGCCACGATGCCGCAGGCTTCCTGCCCGCGATGCTGCAGCGCGTGCAGCCCGGTCGCCGTGATCGTGGCCGCCTTGGAAGGTTCGTCTTCGTCCGCGTCGGCGCCCCAGATACCGAAGACGGCGCATTCCTCGTGGAAATGATCGTCATGGGACTGAAACGGATGTGTTGTCTGCAGGTCGAACATGGGGTCTAGCGATCCTCGGTCGTATTCTCGATCATGCGTTCAAGCTGGCGGCTGTCTTCCGCCCTGTAGCCCTTCTCCTCGTCGCCGTCCTGTCCGCGAAGCCGCTGACCCGCGTCGAGCATGTCCCGCGCCGCGCCGGCCTTGTCAGACGTTCCGTCCGCAGTCGAACGGGCGCGATCACGCAGGGCCTGGGGAACTTTCGAAAGCACGAAGGCGGCAGCTTCCTTCACATAGGGCAGCGAACGGGAGTCCCGCACGGTCGCGGGCGGGTCCCTGGGCGCGGCATAGTCGATCACCAGCCAGATGGCAATGACCACAAGCGCGCCGCGCGCCGCGCCGAACAGCAGTCCCAGAACACGGTCGGCGATGCTGATGGCACCGTTGCGGCGGACCCGCGACGAAATCATCTGGGTCAGGATCATCAGGACGACCAGAGCGGCGATGAAGAGCACCAACGCGGTGATGATGTCGCTGGCCAGCCCGTAGCCGAGATGCTCCTCGACAAAGGGGCTGACGTATGGAAATCCGAAATAGGCGGCCAGCCCCGCCCCGATCCAGCTGCTGAAGAACAGCACCTCCCAGACGAAGCCGAAGAAGAAGCTGAACAGGATCGAGACCCCGATGATCCCGAAGACGATGATATCGGCGAAGGTGAATTCCATCAGCGGTCGTCCAGCGGGAACAGGCTGAGCAGTTTTTCAAGCCCGCCGACCTCGGTCGTCCGGATCAGGTCCTTGCCTTCGGAACCGGCGGGAACGATGGCGTGCTCGAATCCGAGTTTGGAGGACTCCTTCAGCCGCGCCTCGGAACGGGCGACACGGCGCACGGCACCGGACAGGCCGACCTCGCCGAAGATGACGGTCGCCGGGGCCACCGAATGTCCGCTCAGCGACGACAACAGCGCTGCGGCCACCGCCAGATCGGCAGCCGGTTCGGAAATGCGCAGCCCGCCGGCCACGTTCAGGTAAACCTCGTTCTGCCCCAGCGAGAGGCCCAGCCGGGTGTCCAGGACCGCAAGGATCATCGCCAGACGTCCGCTGTCCCAGCCGACGACGGCGCGGCGTGGCGTGGCCAGCGGAGACGGCGCGACCAGCGCCTGTATCTCGACCAGGATCGGGCGCGACCCCTCCATGCCGGCAAAGATCGCCGCGCCGGGCACCGGTTCGTCGCGGTCCCCCAGAAACAGGGCGGACGGATTGGGTGTCTCGATCAGCCCCTGCTCCGCCATCTCGAAGACCCCGATCTCGTCGGCAGACCCGAAGCGGTTCTTGACCGACCGCAGGATGCGGAAGTGATGGCTGCGATCGCCTTCGAAATAGAGCACCGTATCGACCATATGCTCCAGGACGCGCGGACCGGCGATCTGCCCGTCCTTCGTCACATGTCCGACCAGGAAAACGGCGGCCCCGGACTGCTTGGCGTATTGCACCAGTTCATGACCGCAGGCGCGCACCTGCGCCACCGTCCCCGGCGCACTGTCCAGATTCTCGGAAAACACGGTCTGGATGGAATCGATGATCAGCAGATCGGGCGGCGGACCGGCATCCAGCGCGGCCATGATCTCCCCCAGCGCGTTGGCGTTGGCGACCTGCACGGCGGCACCGTCGACGCCCAGCCGGCGCGCGCGCATGGCGATCTGCGCGGTGGCTTCCTCGCCCGACACATAGACGACCCGCCCGCCTGTTCCGGCCAGCCGCGCCGCGGCCTGCAGCAGCAATGTCGACTTGCCAATCCCGGGATCACCACCGATCAGGACCGCGGAATTGCGCACCAGTCCGCCACCCAGCACGCGGTCCAGTTCGTCCATCCCGCTCGACCGGCGCGGCTCGTCCAGCGTCTGGACCGACAGATCGCTCATCACGGCGGGTTTTGACTTGCCGCCCTGCACAACACCGAACGCCTTGGGGCGCACGGCGAAGACTTCTTCCTCGATGGAATCGGCGGTGCCGCATGCATCACAGAAACCGCGCCATTTTGGAAAGCTCGCGCCGCACTCACGGCAGACATATCGGCGCGTCGCCTTGGCCATCAGGTCTTCAGCACCTGCATCTGGATTGGACCCTCAGCCCGTCCGTGGACGAACTGATCGACATGGTCGTTGCCCGGGTCGTCGATCTGGGACGCCGGGCCGGACCAGATGATACGCCCCTCATAGATCATGGCGATCCGGTCCGCGATCTTGCGCGCGGAGGCCATGTCGTGGGTGATCGACAGCGTCGTCGCGCCCAGTTCCTTGGTGCATTTGACGATCAGGTCGTTGATCACATCGGCCATGATCGGATCCAGACCGGTGGTGGGCTCGTCGAAGAAGATGATCTCGGGGTCCGTTGCGATGGCGCGCGCCAGACCGACACGCTTCTGCATGCCGCCCGACAGCTCGGCCGGGAAAAGATCCGCGACGTCTTCGCTCAGGCCGACCTGGCCCAGTTTGGTGATCGCCACCTCATGGGCCTCATCGCGGCCCATGTGCTTGCCCTGCATCAGGCCGAACGACACGTTCTCCCAGACCTTCAGGCTGTCGAACAGGGCACCGCCCTGGAACAGCATGCCCATCTTCGACAGCTGTTCGGCACGCTCCCCCGCACTGGCTTTCAGCATGTCCTGTCCGTCGATCAGGATCGCGCCCTCCTCAGGCTTCACGATACCCAGGATCGATTTCAGCATCACCGACTTGCCGCTGCCCGATCCCCCGATGACCACCAGCGACTCGCCGGGTGCCACCTCCAGATCGATGCCGCGGAGCACTTCCTTGCGGCCGAACCGCTTCTTCACACCCTGCATGGCGATTTTGGGCTGTCCGGTCATGTCGCGAAAAACAACTCCGTCACGATGTAGTTGGCCACCAGGATCAGGATCGACGCGGTCACGACGGCATTCGTCGTCGCACGGCCCACGCCCTGGGCACCGCCCTTGCTCATGAAGCCGTGGTAACAGCCCATCAGCGAAATAATGAACCCGAAGATCGACGCTTTCACCAGCCCCGAGACCACGTCATCGGTGTGCAGGAAATCGATCGTGCTGTTGATGTAGTTGCCGGGATTGAAACCCAGCTTGGACGTGCCCACGACGAAACCGCCAAAGACGCCGATGATGTCGGCAACCAGCACCAGCAGCGGCAGCATGGTCGCGCCCGCGATCAGGCGCGGCGCGACCAGATACTTGAACGGATTGGTCGACAGGGTCGTCAGCGCGTCGATCTGCTCGGTCACGCGCATGGTGCCAATCTCGGCAGCCATGGCGGCGCTGACACGGCCCGCGACCATCAGGCCGCCGATGACGGGACCCAGTTCCCGCGTGATGCCCAGCACGACGATGGACGAGACCAGGCTTTCGGCATTGAAGCGGTTGCCGCCGATATAGATCTGCAGCGCCAGCACCGCGCCCGTGAAGAAGGCGGTCAGACCGATCACCGGCAGCGAGAAATAGCCGATCTGGATCATCTGACGCAGCAGCAGCCGCGGATACCAGGGAGGCGTCACGCAATGACGCAGGCCCTGCCCCATGAAAACACAGAGTCGACCGATGGCGGCGAGAAATTCGAGGATAACCCGTCCGACCAGCGCAACTGGATTCAGACCAATGTTCAAGCCGCAACTCCATTGAGATATCGACGCGCGAACCGGTTTCCGAGACCGGTCAGCAGTTCATAAGCGATCGTGCCGCCCAATGCAGCAAGTTCATCTATATCAACGCCGCCGCCGATGATCGATATCTCACTTTCGGGGCCGATATCATGTTCCGGCACGTCCGTGATGTCGAACGTGATCAGGTCCATGGAAACCCGTCCCACCAGCGGCACCCGGTGCCCGGCGAGCATGCCATAGCCCAGATTGCTGAGCGATCGCATGTATCCGTCGGCGTAACCGACACCGCAGGTCGCGATCCGTCGCCCGACGGGAACCGGATGCGTTGCGCCATAGCCGACGAAGCGGGGACGATCGATATCATGAACCTGCAGGATACGGGCGCTCAGGTGGACCACTTCGTCCATCGGCGCACCCGTCATCGCGTCCGGATTGGATCCGTAGAGCGCGATGCCCGGCCGGCACAGGTCCATGTGCCAGTCCGGTCCCAGGAAGATTCCCGCCGAATTGGCGAAACTGAGCCGCGCCGCAGGCAGACCGGCAACGCGCGCCAGAAACAGGCTCCGTTGTTCCTGATTCAGCGGATGGTCGGGATGATCGGCACAGGACGGATGCGTGATCCACAACTGAACGTCCAGCCCGTCCAGCAGATCGGGCGATTCGGTCAGGCGTTCGACATCCCGGCCCAGCAGCCCCAGCCGGGTCATGCCCGTATCGATCTGGATGGCGCAGGGCAACCGTCTGCCCCGCGCTTTCGCATGCGCTCGCCAGCGTTCGATCTGTCCCGGTTCACAGAGAACCGGGCGCAGCCCGTGGGCCTCATAGTCCCGTGCAGCCCCGTGCGGCAATCCGTTCAGCACATAGATATCGCTGCCAGTCTGAACGTCCCGCGCGGTACATTCCGTCAGAGCCGCACGTGCGGCAATCCCCTCGGACGGATGCGCAACGAAGAAGGTCCTGCACCCCGCGCCGTGCAACGCGTTCACGGCCGGCCCGATGCCGATGCCGTATGCGTTCGCCTTGACCGCGGCCCCGGTCTCCGCCGCGCCGGTCATGGCGTCCAGCCGCTGCCAGTTGCGCGCCAGTGCCGCGACATCAATCGACAGCGTGGATGTGAAAAACGAAGGCGACAGCATAGGCAACGCATCGCACTGCAATCGGGCAAATTCAAGACAGCGGCTTTGCTTTCGCCCAAGAGTCGGGCAAACCTGCATTTTCCAGATTCCGGCGGACAGACAGAGGTGCCCCTCGCATGACCGAAACCCCGACACTGAAACGGCTTGAAGGTCGAATCGCCCTTGTCACCGGCGCATCGAAAGGCATCGGACGCAGCATCGCCAGGCGCTATGCCGCCGAGGGCGCACATGTGATCGCCGTGGCCCGCGGCACCGGCAAGCTGGAGGAACTGGACGACGAGATATCCGGTCTGGGGGGCTCGGCAACGCTGGTCCCGCTCGACCTGGAGAAGTGGGAGAGCATCGACGGGCTGGCCGCGCCGCTGGCGGAACGGTTCGGCAAGCTGGACATTCTGGTCGGCAATGCCGCGATCCTGGGCACGCTGACGCCCGTCCAGGACATCGATCCGAAGGAATGGGAACGCGCCTTCCGGATCAACGTGCATGCGAACTGGCGGCTGCTGCGGGCGCTCGACCCGCTGCTTCGACGGTCGGACGCTGGGCGGGTCATGTTCGTGACATCCGGCATCACCCGGCGGTCCGCACCCTATTGGGGCGTCTATGCCACGACAAAGGCCGCGCTGGAGAAAATGGCGGAGACCTATGCCGCGGAGGTCCAGAAGACGAATGTCCGCGTCAACGTGATCAATCCGGGTGCCACCCGGACCGGGATGCGGGCCAGTGCCTTTCCCGGCGAGGATCCGGAAACGCTGCCGCATCCGGACCAGATCATGGAGGCGTTCGTGGCGGCGGCGGAAGCCGGCTTCGATGGCCATGCGCTCTGGATCGCAGCCGACGAAACCGCCCGGAACGCCGCACCGGGCAACTGAAGCGTTCGCTTTGACTTGCGCGACCGGTCCACTACCCTTCGCGCCGGATCATCTTTCAGGACAGGAAACAACCATGACCGATCAAAACCGCCGCGTACTCTTCGCCAAACGCCCGGAAGGCTGGGTCGATGACAGCTGCTTCAAGATCGAGGACGCCCCGATCCCGGCGCTGGAGGACGGGGACATTCTGGTCCGCAACATCTACATGTCCGTCGATCCCTACATGCGCGGGCGCATGAACGACGCCAAGTCCTACGCCGCCGGTTTCGAGCTGGGCAAGGTGATGCAGTGCGGTGCCATCGGCGAGGTCGTGCAGTCGAAGAACGACAAGATCCCCGAAGGTACCGTCGTCACCGGCATGCTGAACTGGGAAACGCATACGCTGGTAAAGGGCGGTGCCGGCGTGATGCCGGTCGATCCGAAGGCCGCACCACTGGCCTATTACATCAGCGTCCTCGGCATGCCCGGATTCACCGGCTGGTACGGTCTGACCAAGATCGGTGCGCCGAAGGAAGGCGAGACGGTCTATGTCTCCGCTGCATCGGGTGCCGTCGGCCAGGTGGTCGGTCAGGTGGCCAAGCTGAAAGGCGCGCGGGTGATCGGTTCAGCCGGTTCCGATGAGAAATGCGAGTACGTCGTCGACAAGTGCGGCTATGACGCCTGCTTTAACTACAAGAATGTCGACAGCTACGCCAAGGCCATTCACGAGCACTGCCCCGACGGCATCGATGTCTATTTCGAGAATGTCGGCGGCAAGATGCTGGACGCCGTGCTCACGGCGCTCAACCAGCACAGCCGTATCGCGCTGTGCGGCCTGATCAGCCAGTACAACCTGACCAAGCCCGAGGGCATCCACAACATCGCCAGCCTGCTGATCAACAAGGTGAAGCTGCAGGGCTTCATCATCTCCGACCACTACGATGTCTACCCCGAGTTCGTCTCGGAAGTCGCCGGGTGGCTGAAGGAAGGCAAGATGAACTACCGCATCGACGTGGCCGAAGGCATCGACAACGCACCGTCGGCGTTCATCGGCATGCTGAAGGGCGAGAACTTCGGCAAGCAGGTCATCAAACTGGGCGACGATCCCTACGCCAGCTGATCTTCCACTTCAGGGTGTCGCAGAATCCGGGATCGGCTGAGGTTCAGCCGGTCCCGATCTGCATCAGGTCGTGCGAGACCAGAATTTCGCCATCGAAAACATCCCGCGCGTCGGCCGCCCATTCCTCTTCGCGACCGGGCGGCGGCGGCGGCACGAAGTGATTGAGCACCAGTTTGCGCACATCGTTCCGCGCAGCGGTCTCTCCCGCCTGCTTCACGTCCGAATGATAATCGATCACGTCCCGGATGCGCCGGCCCCGCGCATTCGCGATGATATCGCTGCGGATCACGGTCTGCACATAGACATCGGCGTTCTTGCAGATACGGTCGAGCCCCTCGCAGGGCACAGTGTCGCCTGCGATCGCGACAGCCTTTCCGCCGAACTCTATCCGGTAACCCAGCGTCGGATGGACCGGGCTGTGATCGGTAGGCGCGCAGGTGATGCGGACACCGTCCTCCTCCAGAACCAGGCCGTCGCCGTGTTCAAAGACGGCAACGGCAGGCGGCTCGGTCAGGTCGTCGTGGTGTGCAATGCGGTAACCGATATCCTGATCCAGCGCGGCCAGCGTCGCATCCGTGAATTTCCGTGTCCCGACAGGGCCATGCACCTGAAGCGGATTCGGTTGGGGGCTCATGATCCAGCGGGTGGTGATGACATCGTTGAAGTCTGTGGTGTGATCGCTGTGCAGATGGGTAAGGAACTGCGCTGTCAGTCCGGGCGCTGTCATATCAACCGACATTGCCCGCATCAGCACGCCCCGGCCACAGTCGAACAGAAAATCCTTCCCGGCGACGCGAACAAGGGTCGCCGGTCCGGCTCGGTCGGGTTGCGGCATGGGCGAACCGCTGCCCAGAATGATCACTTCGATGGTCAAACCGGTGTCTCCTCGGTCATGCCGTGGTCAGCGGGGGGACCGTTCCCGCTCAGGTCATTTCGGCAATGTCGTACATCAGTTGCCGCCAGTTCACCCAGCCGAAATAGTCGCTGGCCCAGATCAGACCGAAGATTCCGGTGGTGATGGCGGTCGTCAGCCCGAACTTGTAGAGGATGCGGGGCTGCACGGGGGCCCCGTCCGCCTGGCCCGGGACCATCTCCACACCTTCCTCGTACGAGTTGCGGACGCCGATGGGCAGCACCGTGAACAGCACCACCCACCAGACGATCACATAGATGACGATCCCGCCCGCGACAGACATGGGTCAGACCTGCTCCAGTTCGACCAGTGTGCCGCAGAAGTCCTTCGGGTGCAGGAACAGGACCGGCTTGCCGTGCGCGCCGATCTTCGGCTCTCCGCTGCCGAGCACGCGCGCCCCCTCGCTCTTCAGCTGATCGCGGGCCGCGATGATGTCCTCGACCTCGTAGCAGACATGGTGCATGCCGCCAGACGGGTTGTTCTTCAGGAAATTCTCGATCGGCGAATCCGCGCCCAGCGGATGCAGCAGTTCGACCTTGGTGTTGCCCAGATCGACGAAGACCACCGTCACGCCATTGTCAGGCTCCGGCTGCGGGTCCGAAACCCTGGCCCCGAGCGTCTCGCGATAGGTTTTCGATGCCGCTTCCAGATCGGGTACGGCAATGGCGACATGGTTCAAGCGTCCGATCATCAGACGGCCTCCTTCCAGCTTTCGTTGGCAGTTTTCTCGCCCTCTTCCAGGCGTACGACTTCGACTTCCGTCAACGGCCGGCGGCTGGTGACCTGCTTGACGACACGGCGGGCGGCACGCGAGGCGGCCTCGGCCAATGCATCGTCTCCGGCGGGCCTGCGCCCGTTCACCTTGCCCAGCTCCCGCTCGATCGCGACGGCCACATCATTGGTCAGGGCGGCCATCTCGCGGCCTTCGGCAACACCGGCCAGCATGATCCGCGGATCTTCCACCAGTTCGCTGTCGGCATCCACGACCAGCACGATCATCATCACGCCGTTGCCCGCCAGCTTTCGCCGGTGCTGCAGCATGGCCGCGGCCATCACCACCAGTCCGGCGGGATCGACCGCCAGCCGTCCGACCGGCACCTCCGACACGATCTCGGGTTCACCGGGTGCCAGCCGCAGCACATCTCCGTTCAGGATGACCTGGGCGGCCGGCATGCCGCCTTCCTCGACCGCGAACCGGGCCTGCTCGATCAGGTGCCGGGCCTCGCCGTGCACGGGCACGACCAGTTCAGGCCTCACCAGTTCGTACATGCGCTTCAGTTCCTCGCGGGCGGGATGTCCGGAAACATGTACGAAGTGGTCCTTCTCGCTGATCACCTCGATATCGTTCAGCGCCATCGCATTGTGCATGCGGTAGAGCGTCTTCTCGTTTCCGGGAATGATCTTGGAGGAAAAGATGACGGTGTCGCCGGGCCTGAGGTCGATGTTCGGATGATCGTCCATGGCCACGCGTGCCATCGCGCCGCGCGGCTCACCCTGGCACCCCGTACACAGCAGCAGCGTCTTGTTGCGCGGCATTCGCGCCGCATCCTTGTCCGTCAGGGGCGGCTTGATCGTATCCAGATAGCCGACCGCGCGCGCGGCCTGATAGAACTTCCAGAGTGACCGCCCGACCAGCACGAAGGCGCGTCCCGAGGCTTCGGCCGCGCGCGCAACGCTTTCCAGACGCGCCACGTTGGATGCGAAAGTGGTCACGACGATGCGGTTGTCCGGACGCTCCTTCACCAGGTCGATCAGCGCGCGGCGAACGTCCGACTCCGATCCGGATGTGCCCGGATCGAACACATTGGTCGAGTCACAGACCAAGGCCAGAACGCCCTTGTCACCCCAGGCCTTCAGCGCCGCCTCATCCGAGGTCGGCCCCATCAGAGGATCCTTGTCCAGTTTCCAGTCGCCGGTGTGCATGACCGTGCCGTGCCGCGTCTCGATCGCCAGCGCCTTCATTTCCAGCGTCGAGTGCGTCAGGCCGATCGGCGTGATGCGGAACGGATCGAGGTCGATCGCGTCATCGTTCTCGAACACATGCACGGGCACGTCACCCCGCAACCCCGCCTCGTCCAGCTTGGCATTCAGCGACTGCTCGGCAAACGGCGTCACATAGACCGGGCAGCGGAACCGCTCCCAGAGGTGATGGACCGCGCCGATGTGATCTTCATGCGCATGGGTGATGACCAGGCCGACCAGATCCTTCGCCTCGGATTCGATGAAGGTCGGATCGGGCACGATCAGATCAACGCCCGGCAATGATTCGTCGGCGAAGGTCATGCCGCAATCGACCATCAGCCACTTGCCCGCCACTCCGTAGAGCGTGAGGTTCATGCCGATCTCACCACACCCTCCCAGCGGGACGATCACCAGTCCATCACGATGCGGGTGGGTTTTGCTCAAAGCGTTGTCCTCGGGTTGCGGCGGCTGATCTCCAGCAGGCCCCTCATGGTCAGGTCACGATCGATGCTGTCCAGCGCGTCCGTCCCGTCGGAGAACATGACCGCGAGTCCGCCGGTGGCAATCACCTTCATCGGCTTGCCGAAATCCTGCTTGATCCGCGTGACCAGGCCTTCGATCAGACCGACATATCCGTAGTAGACGCCCGACAGCATGGCGGATTCGGTGTCGTCGCCAATCACCTTCGTCGGGCGCTCGATGGCAATGCGCGGCAGTTTCGCCGCCGCCATGTGCAGCGCCTGCAGGCTGAGGTTGATACCGGGCGCGATGACACCGCCGTGGTAGTTGCCGCTCTCGTCGATCACATCGAAAGTGGTTGCCGTTCCGAAGTCCAGAATGATGGCAGGGCCGCCATAGTGGATGTGCGCGCCGACGGCGTTCACAAGTCGGTCCGCACCGACATCGCGGGATTTCTCGATCAGCACCTTGATCCCGATATCGACGTCCGGATCGCCGACGACGATGGGTTCGCAACTGCAATATCGACGACAGAGCGTGCGCAGATTGAACAGGCTCTGCGGGACCACGCTGGCGATGATCGCCGCGTCGATCTTGTCGAAGCCGATATCGACCAGGTTCATCAGGCTGGAGAGCCAGACGGCATATTCGTCAGCCGTCCGCGCCGAGTTCGTGCCGGCACGCCATTCGCCGATGATCTCCTCGCCGTCGAACACGGCGAAGGTCGTATTTGTGTTGCCCGCATCAATGGCGAGAAGCATGCGACTTTCCTATTCCTGCGGATTCGGGCGGAACACGTCCGCAGCGGCGATGCGTACCACGTCCCCCCCTCCGGTTTCCAGCACCAGCGCACCGTCTTCTGCAAGGCCTGCAAAGATGCCATGTACTTCGCGATCCGGCAAACGCGCGACGACTGGTTCTCCCATACCGTCGGCGCGCGCCAGCCATGCTTTCCGGATCGCCTGAAAACCTTCCGATTGCCAGACGGCCACCCAGTCCCGCAGGTGGCCGGACAGCCCCGCCAGCACCGTCTCGACCGCAATGCCGTCAACCAGATCGCCCAACGCCACCGCGGGATAGGGCGTGTCGGCCGGTTTCGATGCGATATTGACGCCGATGCCGACAATCACCGCCAGACGACCGGCTTCCATGGCGGCGGTCTCCAGCAGTATCCCCGAGAGCTTTGCACCATCGATCAGAACATCGTTTGGCCATTTACAGCGCACGGCTCCCGGATCAGGGACATAGTCCCGCGCCATGTCGCACACGGCCAGGGCAGCCACGAAAGAAAGCTCGGGCAATTCACCAACGGGCCTGGCCGGATCGAATGCGAACGACGCATAGAGATTGCCTGGCGGACTGATCCAGTCGCGCCCGCGCCGCCCCCTGCCCTGCAACTGGCGCTCCGCCGTGACGACGAAGGCATGCTCCGCCACATCCGCGATCCGCGATCGGGCCTCGTCGTTCGTCGATCCGGTGTCTTTCAGTGCGATCCGCCGGAAGGTCATGCTGTTTCGGTCGTCGTGAACCATCAGTCCAGCACCCGCATCATGAAGACGCTGTTGGGGTCGGACACATAATCTCCGAACGGTCCGCATTCGTGAAAGCCGTGGCTCAGATAAAGTGCGCGCGCCGCCGCATAGCCATCCATCGTGCCGGTTTCCAGGCGGACGCGTCGAAAACCCCGCCTGCGGGCTTCCGACAGGGCGTGCGCAAGCATTGCCCGCGCGACGCCGCGTCCGCGATGCGCGGTGGCCGTGAACATGGATTTGAGTTCGGCTTCATCCCCGTCCAGCGCTTTCAGGGCACCGCAACCGACAATCTCGCCCGCATCGCGGACCGTCCAGAAGGTCATGCCGGGTTGCGCAAGCTTTTCCGCGTCCAGCGTATGATTGCTGGTCTCCGGGGTCTGCACCCAGGAGTGTGCCAGGTGAGCCGCGAGCAAGGCGCGCGCGGCTGGCGTGCCGGGATCGTCGGGGACAATGTTGAAGTTGGCGCGCCCTGGGGCGTCCATCAGTCGAACAGCGCCTGCGCGGCAGCCGTAGCACTCTGCAGGACCCAGCCGGGCACGATGACGAACACCGCGACCAGTATGGCCGTCGCCCCCATGACCAGCCCCAGATCGGACCCGACCGGCTTGGACAGCGGTTCATCGGCCTCGTCGAAATACATGAACTTGATCAGGCGGAGGTAATAGAAGGCTCCCACCACACTGGCCAGAACACCGATGACAGACAGCACGATCAGGCCGGCATTGATCGCCGCCATGAAGACATAGAACTTGCCGAAGAAACCGGCGAGCGGCGGAATGCCGGCGAGCGAGAACATGAAGATCGCGAGCGCCAGCGCCATACCGGGATGGGTCTTCGCCAGACCTTTCAGATCGGTGATCTTCTCCACCGGCTGCTCCCCGCGCCGCATCGCCAGGATGCAGGCGAAGGTTCCCAGATTCATCACCAGATAGATGACCAGATAGATCAGGACTCCGCGAACCCCTTCGGGCGTCGCCGCAGCCAGTCCGACCAGCGCGTAGCCGACATGACCGATCGAGGAATAGGCCATCAGCCGCTTGATGTTGGTCTGCCCGATGGCGGCGAACGCACCCAGGACCATCGACAGCGCCGCGATCAGCCAGATGATCTGGGTCCAGCTGCTTTCCAGTCCGCCGAACGGTTCCAGCATCGCCCGGATGAACAGCACCAGCGCGGCCACTTTCGGGGCGGTGGCGAAGAAGGTCGTCACCGGCGTCGGCGCGCCTTCGTAGACGTCCGGCGTCCACATGTGAAACGGGACGGCCGAAACCTTGAAGGCCAGCCCCGCGGTCAGGAACACGATGCCGACCACCAGCCCCAGGCCGGCGGTCTCGGAGCCGGCCAGCGCCGCCGCGATTCCCGGAAAGCTGGTTGCCCCCGTGAAGCCGTAGATCATGGAGCAGCCATACAGCAGCATGCCCGACGACAGGGCGCCGAGGACGAAATACTTCAGACCGGCTTCGGTGGCGCGGGTCGAGTCGCGCCGGAAGGCCGCCAGGACGTAGAGCGGCAGGCTCTGCAGTTCGATGCCCATGTAGAGCGACATCAGATCGTTGGCGGAGACCATCATCATCATGCCAAGCGCGGCGATGGTCATCAGCACGGGGAACTCGAAGCGGTTCATCTGATGCGCCGCGTTGAAGCGGATCGACATGATGATCGACAACGCCGTGCCGATCAGGATCAGGACCTTGGCGAAACTGGAGAAGTCGTCCGAGACGAACATGCCTTCGAACGTGACGCCGCTGTCCGTCGCCGTGACCACCAGAATGATGGCAACGATCATCACGACCACCGCCATCCATGCCGTGTTGCGTGCCGCGTTCTCGCCTTTCGAGAAGACGCCGAACATCAGCATCACCATGGAGGCGATGGCGACGAAGATCTCGGGGGTCGCGAGGGCGTAATCGTGCGCGTTCATCAGTTCGTCTCCGCCGGCTGGGCCGCCAGATCGCCAGCCTCACTCATTACTTCCGCCGCCAGCATCGCCTTGTCATGGTTTTCCAGCAGATGCATCACCGACGGCTCCATGATGTCCAGGAACACGGACGGATAGATACCCATCCAGAGCACGGCCACGACCAGCGGGGCGAAGATGGCGATCTCCCGCGGGCTGAGATCCAGCATCTTTTTCAGATCTTCCTTCTCCAGCGCACCGAACACGACACGGCGATAGAGCCACAGCGCATAGGCCGCGCCCAGTATCACGCCGGTGGTCATCAACATGGCCACCCAGGTATTGGCCTCGAAGGCCCCGACGATGACCAGGAACTCGCCCACGAAACCTGCGGTGCCCGGCAACCCGATCGAGGCCATCGTCATCAGCAGGAACACGAACGCGTAGCGCGGCATGGTCTCGACCAGCCCGCCGTACCGGGCGATCTCGCGGGTGTGCAGACGGTCGTAGATCACGCCCACGCACAGGAACAGCGCGCCTGAAATCAACCCGTGCGCCAGCATGACGAAGATCGCGCCTTCGATGCCCTGCGGGTTGAAGGTGAACAGCCCGATGGTGACGAAACCCATGTGCGCGACGGATGAATAGGCGATCAGCTTCTTCATGTCCTGCTGCATCAGCGCGACCAGCGAGGTGTAGATCACCGCGATGACCGACAGCGCGAAGATCAGCGGCGTGAAATCGACCGAGGCGACCGGGAACATCGGCAGGCTGAAACGGATGAAACCGTAACCGCCCAGCTTCAGCAGCACACCGGCCAGGATGACCGAACCGGCGGTCGGCGCTTCCACGTGGGCGTCCGGCAGCCAGGTGTGAACCGGCCACATCGGCATCTTCACGGCGAAGGAGGCGAAGAACGCCAGCCACAGCCAGGTCTGAACGCTGGCCGGTATCGCGGTCTCGGGCGCGGTCGCCCGCGCGATCAGTTCCGGAATGCTGGTGGTCTCGGCGTAGAAGTACATCCACAGGATCGCCAGCAGCATCAGCACCGAACCGGCCAGCGTGTAGAGGAAGAACTTGAACGTCGCATAGATGCGCCGCTGCCCGCCCCAGATGCCGATGATCAGGAACATCGGGATCAGTCCGCCCTCGAAGAACAGGTAGAACAGCACCAGGTCCAGCGCGCAGAACACGCCGATCATCAGCGTTTCCATCAGCAGGAAGGCGACCATGTATTCCTTCACGCGGGTCTGGATCGATTCCCAGCTCGCCAGGATGCAGAGCGGCATCAGGAATGTGGTCAGCATGACCAGCGGCATCGAGATGCCGTCCAGTCCCATCCGGTAGGTGATGCCGAACCCGATCCAGTCGCTTTCCTCGACGAACTGATACTCGTGCGTCGTGCTGTCGAACTGGAACCAGACCACCAGCGACAGGACGAAGGTCGCCCCTGTGGTCCACAGCGCCGCCCAGCGGTAGTTCTTGTTCACGCTCTCATCGTCGCCGCGGATCAGCAGCAGGATGATCAGCGCCCCCGCCAGCGGCGCGAAGGTCAGGATACTGAGAAGAGGAAAGTCGGTCATCTCACTCAAACCCCGATGGCGTAGAAGTAAAAGGTCACCAGCGCGGCCACGCCGATCAGCATGGCAAAGGCATAGTGATAGACGTAGCCGGTCTGCACCGACATCACGCGGCGGGTGGCCTTCAGCACGGTCGACGAGATGCCGTCAGGTCCCAGGCGGTCGATGATCCAGCCGTCCCCGCCCTTCCACAGGATCGTGCCCAGCGCCTTCGCGGGACGAACGAAGATCCAGTCGTACAGTTCGTCGAAATACCACTTGTTCAGCAGGAACAGGTACAGCGGGCGATGGGTCCGCGCTGCGCCCTCGGGCAGATCGGTATTCCGGATGTAGAACAGCCAGGCCAGCGCGATGCCGATCAGCGACATCACCAGCGGCGAGATCTTCACCCAGAACGGCACGCTGTGGGCGGCTTCCATCGCGCCGTGCTCCGGCAGGATCAGGATCGCATCGCCCCAGAAGTCATGCCAGTGGTGCCCGGCCATCGGGGCGGCGAACAGGATGCCCGAGAACACGGCACCGATGCCCAGAATATAGAGCGGGATCATCATCACCGGCGGCGAGTCATGGATGTGCTCCATCGTCTCACGCGGCGCGCGCGGCTTGCCGTGGAAGGTCATGAACAGCAGACGCCAGGAATAGAACGCCGTCATCACCGCCGCCGCCAGCCCCATGATCATGGCGAACTGCCCCAGCGCGTTGCCGGCGCCAAACGCGGACTCGATGATCAGGTCCTTGGAATAGAACCCGGCAAAGCCGAAGACGTATGGAATACCGATACCGGCCAGCGCCAGCGATCCGATCCACATCAGGACGTAGGTCTTGCGGATGTGGCGCGCCAGTCCGCCCATGCGGCGCATGTCCTGCTCGTCGGCGACGGCGTGGATCACCGATCCGGCCCCCAGGAACAGCAGCGCCTTGAAGAAGGCGTGCGTGAACAGGTGGAAGATCGCGATCGGATAGGCCGACAGACCGGCAGCGAAGAACATGTAGCCCAGCTGGGAGCAGGTCGAATAGGCGATGACGCGCTTGATGTCAGTCTGCACCAGCCCGACCGTTGCCGCGAAGAACGCCGTACAGGCTCCGATCACGGTCACGACCGCCAGCGCATCGGGCGAATATTCGAACATGGGCGAGCACCGGGCCACCAGGAAGACACCCGCTGTCACCATGGTCGCGGCGTGGATCAGCGCCGACACCGGCGTCGGCCCTTCCATCGCGTCCGGCAGCCAGGTGTGCAGCGGCAACTGCGCCGACTTGCCCATCGCCCCCATGAACAGCAGCAGACAGATCGTGGTCAGGATATCGACCTGATAGCCCAGGAACTCGAACGTCTGGCCGACCTGATCGGGCGTGGCCGCAAACACCCCGGCGAATGTCACATCGTCATAGACGAGGAAGATTCCGGCAATGCCCAGCGCGAACCCGAAGTCGCCGACGCGGTTGACGATGAAGGCCTTCATGGCCGCGGCATTGGCCGACGGCTTCTTGTACCAGAACCCGATCAGCAGATAGGACGCCAGCCCGACGCCTTCCCAGCCGAAATAGAGCTGCACGAAGTTGTCACTGGTCACCAGCATCAGCATCGCGAACGTGAACAGCGACAGATACGAGAAGAACCGCGCGCGATGCGGATCGTGGCTCATGTAGCCGATCGAGTACCAGTGCACCAGGCAGGACACGGTGTTCACCACGATCAGCATGACGGCCGTCAGACTGTCGATCTGCAGCGCCCAGTTGACCTCGAAATCGCCGGAACGGATCCACGAAAGCAGATCGACCTGTGCGGCGTGGGCGTGCCCGTCCGACGACAGGATCGCGGTGATGTCGAAGAAGACGATCCACGAAAGCACGGCGGCCAGCGTCATCAGTCCGCAGGTCACATACATGGACGCGCGGTCGCCGAGCATCCGCCCGAACAGGCCTGCGAGAATGGCCCCGATCAGAGGCGCGAAGACGATCAGAACATAGATCATGGGATCCGCCTCAGCCCTTCATCATGTTGATGTCTTCAACCGCGATGGAACCGCGGTTGCGGAAATAGACCACAAGGATGGCCAGGCCGATCGCCGCCTCGCCGGCCGCCACCGTGAGCACGAACATCGCGAAGATCTGTCCGACCATGTCGTTCAGATGCGTCGAGAAGGCGACCAGATTGATGTTCACCGCCAGCAGCATCAATTCGACCGACATCAGGATGATGATGACGTTCTTCCGGTTCAGGAAGATGCCGAAAACGCCCAGCGTGAACAGGATCGCCGCAACCGTCAGATAATGTCCGAGACCGATTTCCATAGACTTCCCCTCCGCCCCTCTCAGATGCCCTGACCGGGACGGATTTTCTTGAGTTCGACCGAATCGGACCGGGCACGGCCAACCTGATCGGAGATACGCTGCTTCTTGACGCCGGGCCGGGTGCGCAGCGTCAGCACGATGGCGCCGATCATCGCCACCAGCAGGATCATGCCGGCCGCCTGGAACAGGTAGATGTAGTTCGTGTAGATCAGATCGCCGAGCGCCTTGGTGTTCTCGCGCACGTCCGGCGGGGGCGTTGCCGCCACCGGATTGGCCACGATCTCCGGCGAGATCACCCAGGCTCCGACGACCAGCAGGATTTCCACCAGCAGGATCACGCCGACCAGGAGACCGACCGGCAGGTACTGGATAAAGCCCTGGCGCAGTTCGACGAAATTGATGTCCAGCATCATCACGACGAACATGAACAGCACCGCAACCGCACCGACGTAGACAATCACCAGGATCATCGCCAGGAACTCGGCCCCCATCAGCACGAACAGGCCCGCCGAATTGAAGAAGGCGAGGATCAGGAACAGCACGGAATGTACCGGGTTGCGCGAGACAATGACCATGCACCCGCAGGCCACGGTCATGAACGCGAACAGATAAAATGCGATCGACGGCAAAATCACCGGCCGGTCCCCTCTACAGTTGGTCTCGTCAGCATCCCCGACCGTCTAGCGGTAGGGCGCATCCGCCGCCAGATTGGCAGCAATCTCCCTCTCCCAACGGTCACCGTTCGCAAGCAGCTTGTCCTTGTCGTAGAAAAGCTCCTCGCGAGTTTCCGTCGCGAATTCATAGTTCGGCCCCTCGACAATCGCATCCACCGGACAGGCTTCCTGACAGAAGCCGCAGTAGATGCATTTGGTCATGTCGATGTCATAGCGTGTGGTGCGGCGGCTGCCGTCATCGCGCGGTTCGGCCTCGATCGTGATGGCCAGCGCCGGACAGATCGCCTCGCACAGCTTGCAGGCGATGCAGCGTTCCTCGCCGTTGGCGTAGCGGCGCAGCGCGTGCTCGCCACGGAAGCGCGGGCTCAGCGGGCCTTTCTCATACGGATAGTTCAGCGTCGCCTTCGGCTTGAACATGTATTTCAATGTCAGCCAGAATCCGGCGCGCAGATCCGTCAACAGAATGGAGCGTGCGGTACGATCAAAGACACCCATCGTCCAGCCTCCCTCAGCCTTCCATGCCGGGCAGCCACCCGGCATAGAGCAACACGCCGGCGTAGAATGCGACGGCGAACAGTGAAATCGGCAGGAATACCTTCCAGCCCAGACGCATCAGCTGGTCATAGCGATAGCGCGGCAGCGTCGCGCGCGCCCAGATGAAGACGAACAGCAGCATGCTGATCTTCAGCGCGAACCAGATGATGCCCGGCACGACCGTCTCTCCGGGTATCGGCGAATGCCAGCCCCCCAGGAACAGGATGACGGTCAGGCCGCTCATCAGGATCATGTTCATGTATTCGCCCAGGAAGAAAAGGGCGAAGGTCATCGACGAATATTCGACCTGATAGCCCGCGACCAGTTCGGCTTCCGCCTCCGGCAGGTCGAACGGATGACGGTTGGTCTCCGCCAGTGTCGAGATGAAGAAGATCACGAACATCGGAAACAGCGGGATGAAGTACCAGCCCAGGATACCGCCGTTTTCCAGCCCCAGCAGATGCGCCACGCCGGCATTCGACTGCGCCTCGACAATCCCGGACAGGTTCAGCGTCCCGGCGCACAGCAGCACGGTGACGATCACGAAACCGATCGAGACCTCATAGGAAACCATCTGGGCCGCCGACCGCATGGCCCCCAGGAAGGCGTAGCGTGAATTCGACGCCCAGCCCGCCATGACGATGCCGTAAACGCCCAGCGAGGACACGGCGAACAGGTACAGCACGCCGACATTGATGTCGGCCAGCACCCACCCCTGATCGAAGGGAATCACGGCCCAGCCGATCAGCGCCAGAATGAAGGTCAGCATCGGCGCGATGATGAAGACGGTCTTGTCCGATCCGGTCGGTATGACCGTTTCCTTGAAGAACAGCTTCGCGCCGTCCGCCAGCGGCTGCAGCAACCCGAAGGGGCCTACGACGTTCGGTCCGCGCCGCAGCATGATCCAGCCCATGACCTTGCGCTCGGCCAGGGTCAGATAGGCCATGGCCAGCAGCATCGGTACCGTGATCAGCAGCACCTTGCCCAGAATGATCAGGCCGGGCAGCGCATATCCGCTCCAGAACTCAGCCATCGGTGCCCGTCGCCTCCGTGGTCTGCGCCTTGCCGACCGAATAGAGCGCCGAGCACTCCGCCATGGTCTCGCTGGCGCGCGCGATCGGGTTGGTCAGATAGAAGTCCCCGACCGACGACACGAACGGCGCATCCGACATTTCACCGCCGGCGTGCTCTCCGGTCGCGCCCGGACGCGGGACATCGACCATGTCGATCTCATCGACGATCTGCTTCATGCGGTCGCGCAACCCGCCGATATCGTCGTAGGGCAAGGGATCACCCAGCAAGGTCGACAGCGCGCGGAAGATCTTCCAGTCCTCCCGTGCCTCTCCCGGGGGATGCACGGCGAAGTCCGACATCTGGATCCGGCCTTCGGTATTGATGTAGGTCGCCGATTTCTCGGTATAGGCCGCGCCCGGCAGGATCACATCCGCCGCGTGGGCACCGGCATCGCCATGGCTGCCCTGATAGACCACGAACGCCTTGTCGAGCGACGACATATCGAGTTCGTCGGCACCGAGCAGCCAGACCAGTTCGATCTCTCCGGACGCTGCGGCGGCCAGTATCTCGCGCGTGCCCTTGCCGCCGTCGCCCGGCAGAATGCCGAGTTCAAGCCCGGCAACGCGTGAGGCGGCAGACTGCAGCACGCACAGGCCGTTCCATTCATCACCGATCGCGTCCGCGCCGGTTGCGACCTTTCTGGCGGCATCGAGGACGGCCAGACCGTCTTCGCGCGCCAGTGCGCCCGCGCCGACGATGATCAGCGGGCGCTCGGCCTGCTTCAGGACGTCGGCAAAACTGTGCGAACCGCCCGCGACTTCGGTCAGCGTCTGCGGTCCGGCACCCAGATATTCCGTCGGATAGGTCAGATCCGCGTCCTCGCCGATCACGCCGATCTTCAGCGTGCCGTGAGACTGGACCCAGGCCTTGCGGATGCGCGCGTTCAGCACGGCGGCTTCCTTGCGCGGGTTCGTGCCGATCAGCAGGATCGCGTCGGCATCCTCGACGCCGGCCAGCGTCGCGTTGAACAGGTAATCGCCCCGCGCTCCGCCGCCCACCGGCGAACCGTCCTGACGGCAGTCCACGTTGGCCGACCCGATCGCGGTCATCATATCCTTCATGGCGACCATCTCTTCGGCACCGCAGAGATCGCCGGCAATCGCGGCGACCTTCGCACCGTCGATACCATCGAGCTTCGCCTTGATCGCCTCGAAGGCCTCGGCCCAGCTCGCCGGCTTCAGCTTGCCATCGCCGCGGACGTAGGGACGGTCAAGCCGCTGACGGCCCAGACCGTCGCAGGCATAGCGCGTCTTGTCGGAAATCCATTCCTCGTTCACGTCGTCGTTCAGTCTCGGCAGAACGCGCAGCACTTCCCGGCCCCGCGCATCGACGCGGATGTTCGACCCGACCGCGTCCATCACATCGATGGTCTCGGTCTTGCGCAGTTCCCAGGGGCGCGCTTCGAAGGCGTAGGGGCGCGATGTCAGCGCGCCGACCGGGCACAGATCGATCACATTGCCCGAAAGTTCCGAATCGACCACCTGCTCCAGTGCGGTGATCTCCATGTTCTCGCCACGGAAGACGGCACCGATTTCCGGCACGCCGGCCACTTCCTCGACGAACCGGATGCAACGCGTGCAATGGATGCAGCGCGTCATGATCGTCTTGATCAGCGGTCCCATGTATTTCTCGGGCACGGCACGCTTGTTTTCTTCATAGCGGCTGCCGCCACGGCCGAATGCCATCGCCTGGTCCTGCAGGTCGCACTCGCCGCCCTGATCGCAGATCGGGCAGTCCAGCGGATGGTTGATCAGCAGGAATTCCATCACGCCCTCACGGGCCTTCTTCACGGTCTCCGTCTTGGTGTGGATGACCATGTTGTCGCCTGCGGGCATCGCACAGCTCGCGATCGGCTTGGGCGAGCGTTCCATCTCCACCAGGCACATCCGGCAGTTGCCTGCGATGGACAGGCGCTCGTGATAGCAGAAGCGCGGAATCTCGGCCCCCGCCGCCTCGCAGGCCTGCAGCACCGTCGCCCCCGCCGGGACTTCCACTTCTATTCCGTCAACCGTCAGTTTCGGCATGATATTCCGCCGTTCCCCTCAATAATCCGCTCAGTCATCCGACGCCCCGCTCAGGCCGCCTGCTTGCGAAAATCGATGATCCGCTGCTCCAGCTCCGGCCGGAAATGCCGGATCAGACCCTGGATCGGCCATGCCGCAGCATCGCCCAGCGCACAGATCGTGTGACCTTCCACCTGTTTCGTCACGTCATACAGCTTGTCGATCTCATCGACCGACGCGGCACCGCGCACCATCCGCATCATCACGCGATACATCCAGCCCGTGCCTTCCCGGCAGGGGGTACACTGTCCGCAGCTTTCGTGCATGTAGAAATGTGCGAGATTGGCAATCGCGGCCACGACGTCGGTGGACTTGTCCATCACGATGACGGCGGCCGTGCCCAGACCGGACTGCACTTCCTTCAGGCTGTCGAAGTCCATCAACTGCTCGTCGCAGATCGATTTCGGAATCAGCGGCACCGACGACCCGCCCGGAATCACCGCCAGCAGGTTGTCCCAGCCGCCGCGCACGCCACCGCAATGCTTTTCGAGCAGTTCCTTCAGGGGAATGCCCATCTCTTCCTCGACGTTGCAGGGTGTATTCACGTGTCCCGAAACGCAGAAAAGCTTGGTGCCCGCGTTGTTGGGGCGGCCGAGACCGGCGAACCATTCAGGCCCACGCTTCAGAATTTCGGGCGCAACGGCGATGGATTCGACATTGTTGACCGTCGACGGACAGCCGTAGAGGCCGACGGCAGCCGGGAACGGCGGCTTCAGGCGCGGCTGCCCCTTTTTGCCTTCCAGGCTCTCGATCAGTGCGGTTTCCTCGCCGCAGATGTAGGCACCGGCGCCGCGGTGCAGCACGATGTCGTAGTCATAGCCGGACCCGCAGGCGTTCTTGCCGATCAGCCCGGCGTCGTAGGCTTCATCGATGGCGGCCTGCAGAATTCGGGCTTCCATGACGAATTCGCCGCGGATGTAGATATAGGCCGCCGATGCGTGCATCGCGAAGCCGGCCACCAGGCAGCCCTCCAGAAGCCGGTGCGGATCATTGCGCATGATCTCGCGGTCCTTGCAGGTACCGGGCTCGGATTCATCGGCGTTCACAACCAGGTAGGACGGACGTCCGTCCGATTCCTTGGGCATGAAGGACCATTTCAGGCCGGTCGGAAATCCGGCGCCGCCACGTCCGCGCAGGCCCGATTCCTTGATCTGGTCGATGATCTTGTCCGATCCCATATCCAGCAGACCCTTCGTGCCTTCCCAGACACCGCGCTTGCGGGCATCGGGCAGGTTCCAGGGCTGGTCGCCGTAGACGTTCGTGAAGATGCGATCCTTGTCCTGCAGCATCAGGAGGCCTCCCCGGCCTGTTCCAGCAGGGTCTTGCGACCCTCAGCCGGCGCTGAAAATTTCCGGTCGATGGTCGGGCCGGGCTCGACGGTCTCGCCCGCTGCCAGCTTGTCCAGCAGCGTGACGCAACGGTCGTAGTCCAGATCCTCGTAGAAATCATCGTTGATCTGGATCATGGGTGCGTTGCAGCAGGCACCCAGACATTCGACCTCGACCAGCGAGAACTTGCCGTCATCGCTGGTCCCCGCGACCTCCAGACCGGTGCGGTCCTTGATCGCGCGGCGCAGATCGTCGGCCCCGCGCAGCCAGCAGGGCGTGGTCCGGCAGAGCTGCAGATGGAACTCGCCGACCGGTGCCAGATTGTACATCGTGTAGAAGGTCGCGACCTCGTAGGCGCGGATGAACGGCATGCCCAGCTTGTCGGCAATCGTCCGCACCGCCGCTTTCGGAATCCAGCCATGCTGCCGCTGCGCCAGATCCAGCAGCGGCATCACCGCGCTCTGCTGGCGACCTTCGGGATAGCGGGCGATGATCTTCTCGGCCTCGGCCCACACGTCCGGTTCGAATTCGAAGGATTCGGGCTGCTGTTCATCCGGTGCGACAGGACGCGCGCTCATCGGTCAATCTCCCCGAAAACAACGTCGAGCGAGCCGACGATGGCGACCGTATCGGCCAGCAGATAGCCCTTCGACATGAAATCGGTCGCCTGGAGGTGCCTGAAGCCGGGTGCGGAAATCTTGCATTTGTAGGGCTTGTTGGAGCCGTCCGAGATCAGATAGACGCCAAATTCCCCCTTCGGCGCCTCGACGGCCACGTAGGTTTCGCCTTCGGGCACGTGAAAGCCTTCGGTGTAAAGCTTGAAGTGGTGGATCAGGGCTTCCATCGATGTCTTCATGTCACCACGCCGCGGCGGGGTTACCTTCTTGTCGATCGAGGCGTGCGGGCCGTCCGGCAGGGTCTCGATGACCTGGCGGATGATCTCGATCGACTGCCGCATCTCCTCGACCCGGCAGAGGTAGCGGTCGAAACAGTCACCTGTCTTGCCGACCGGGATGTCGAAATCGTATTTCTCGTAGCCGTCATAAGGCTGAGACTTGCGCAGATCCCACGGCACGCCCGACCCGCGCAGCATCACGCCGGTAAACCCCCAGTCGATCGCATCGTCGGCGGAGATATTGCCGATATCCACATTCCGCTGGCGGAAAATCCGGTTCTCGGTCAGCAGTTCCTCGATATCGTCCAGGAAGGTCAGCTTGTCGGCCCAGTCCAGGATCAATTCAGGCAATTGCGCCGGAATATCCTGATGCACGCCACCGGGGCGGAAATAGGCCGCGTGCATCCGCGCACCCGACGCCATCTCGTAGAACTCCATCAGCTTCTCGCGTTCCTCGAAGCCCCAGAGCGTCGGCGTCATCGCGCCCACATCCATGGCCTGCGTGGTGCAGTTCAGCAGGTGGTTCAGCAGCCGCCCGATCTCGGCGAACAGAACGCGCAGCGCCTGACCGCGCGCGGGCACTTCCAGGCCCAGCAGCTTTTCCGTCGCCAGGCAGAAGGCATGCTCCTGATTCATCGGCGCCACATAGTCCAGCCGGTCGAAATAGGGCATCGCCTGCAGATAGGTCTTGTGCTCGATCAGCTTCTCGGTGCCGCGATGAAGCAGTCCGATGTGCGGATCCGCGCGCTCGACGATCTCGCCGTCCAGTTCCAGCACCAGGCGCAGCACGCCATGCGCCGCCGGATGCTGCGGCCCGAAGTTCATCATGTAGTTCTTGATCTCGACCTCGGCCATGATCAGGACGCTCCTTCAGCCGCATCATCGGCTTTCTCGTCGCCGGGAAGGATGTATTCCGCGCCTTCCCACGGGCTCATGTAGTCGAAGCGGCGGAACTCCTGGACCAGCTTGACGGGCTCGTAAACGACGCGCTTCTGCTCGTCGTCGTAGCGCACCTCGACATAGCCGGTCAGCGGGAAATCCTTGCGCAGCGGATGCCCCTCGAACCCGTAGTCGGACAGGATCCGGCGCAGATCGGGATGGCCCGAGAACATCACGCCGTACATGTCCCACACCTCGCGCTCGAACCAGTTCGCCGCACTGTAGATGTCACAGATGCTCGGCACCGGCGTTTCCTCGTCGGTCCGGATCACGATGCGCACCCGCAGATTGTGCCGGATCGAGAGCAGGTGATAGACCACGTCGAAGCGCGGGCTGCGGCCCGGCCAGTCGACGGCCGTGATATCCATCAGCAACTGGAACATGCAGGACGGATCATCGCGCAGGAACGACATCACCCGCTCCACATGATCGGCGCGAACCCGCAGCGTCAGTTCACCGAGCGATTCGGACCGTTCGATCAGCGAATCGCCGATCGCGCCCTCGATCAGGTCTGCGGTGTCTTTGAGTGCTTCATCCATGATCGATGTCAGGGCCTTACAGTGGAAATCAACGGGCGATGGTACCGGTGCGGCGGATCTTGCGCTGCAGCTGCAGGATGCCATAGACCAGCGCCTCGGCTGTCGGCGGGCATCCCGGTACGTAAATGTCGACCGGCACGATCCGGTCGCACCCGCGCACGACCGAATAGGAATAGTGGTAGTAGCCGCCGCCGTTGGCGCAACTGCCCATCGAGATCACGTACCGCGGCTCTGACATCTGGTCGTAGACCTTCCGCAGGGCCGGTGCCATCTTGTTGGTGAGCGTACCCGCGACGATCATCACGTCGGACTGGCGCGGACTGGCACGCGGCACGACGCCGAACCTGTCCAGATCGTAGCGCGGCATGTAGGCGTGGATCATCTCGACACCGCAGCAGGCCAGACCGAACGTCATCGGCCAGAGGGAGCCGGTACGCGCCCAGTTGACCAGCTTGTCGACCTGGCTGACCACGAAACCCTTTTCCGAGATCTCCTCGCCGACGTCGCGGTAGAAGGCGTCCTGGTCACCGTGCGTCACAGGTGCCGTGCCCGTCGCTCTGGGTTCTACTCCCATTCGAGAGCCCCCTTCTTCCATTCGTAGACAAAACCGATCGTCAGGATGCCGAGGAAGATCATCATTGACCAGAAGCCGAAGGTGCCGATCTCCGCCAGGCTGATGGCCCAAGGAAACAGGAACGCGACTTCGAGATCGAAGATGATGAACAGGATCGCGACCAGGTAGAAGCGGACGTCGAACTGGCGGCGCGCATCGCCGAACGGCTCGAACCCGCATT
The DNA here is from genome assembly GCF_048263705.1 of Minwuia sp. Classification (GTDB taxonomy): domain Bacteria; phylum Pseudomonadota; class Alphaproteobacteria; order Minwuiales; family Minwuiaceae; genus Minwuia. The sequence goes on from NZ_JBLXDV010000003.1 coordinate 306,284, forward strand.
CATAGGTCGACAGCTTCTCGGCGTCCGGCCGCTGGCGTGCGACGATCAGGGACGCGATCACCATGATGGACGCGAGCCCGATGGCGACGCCCAGGAAAATCATGATCGGCAGGTATTCCACCAGCAGATTGTCGATGCCGGACATGGCGGCTCCTCAAGTGATCCCCTCAGATTCTGGCGCGGAGTATAGGAGCATGCCCCGGCATCCGAAAGCGCCAAACAGCCGCAATCTCAGGAAAAAAATCCGAAATCCGCGGCGATACGCGTGCTGCAATGTCAATCATGCAAAGGGATAAAGTGGCGGGAGTGACGGGACTCGAACCCGCGGCCTCTGGCGTGACAGGCCAGCGCTCTAACCAACTGAGCTACACCCCCGCAATTGGATGAAGCGAGGCGGGAAATACGCGTCCCGACCGCCCCCTGTCAAGCACCGAAACCCAAAACATCCGAATGACATGACAGTTTTGCGGGAATTGTCGATAAATCCCCGGCCAGCACCTGAAGACCGGCCTTGAATGGTGGGCGGTGACAGGCTCGAACTGCCGACCCTCTCGGTGTAAACGAGATGCTCTACCAACTGAGCTAACCGCCCGGCACGCTATTCATCCAGGGGCCGCGCTCGACGACGACAGCCCCGAAAACAGAAACACCGGCCACTCTTGCGAACGGCCGGTGTTCCAGATCCTGAAGCAGGAATCAGCTGTTCACAGCGTCCTTCAGGCCCTTGCCGGCCTTGAATTTCGGCTGGATCGAGGCCGGAATATCAATCTCGGCACCCGTCTGCGGATTGCGGCCCTTCGAGGCAGCGCGCTGGCTGACCGAGAACGTGCCAAATCCGACCAGCCGGACTTCGTCCGACGCCTTCAGGGCGCCCGTGGTTGCGTCGAAAACAGCGTCGACGGCATCGCCCGAGTCGCTTTTCGAAAGACCGGCCTTCTCGGCCACGGCAGCTACCAGCTCGTTCTTGTTCACGTGAAATCCCCTTTTTTGACTGCTTATCTCATCGCCTTCGGTCGGCGTCTGATTCCGCCGCAACCTTATGCACCGCGCCGCGTGCCGTCAAAAGAAAAGCCGCCCTGACGGCGGCTTTTCCCCAAGTTTCGTGACGTCTCTCTCAGGATCAGTGCGTGACGACATCTCCGCGATCCGTATCGCCGCGCGACGCGGCAAGACGCTCCGCCTCATAGGCCGCTTCGTCCCACTCCACCGCCGTCAGCGGACCGGTCAGGGCACGCGGCAACACGTCATCGACGGTGGCCACCGGTACGATCTCGATATCCCTCTTCACGTTGTCGGGGATATCCTGAAGATCCTTCTCGTTGTCGCGCGGGATCAGAACCATCTTGATTCCGGCCCGGTGTGCGGCAAGCAGCTTCTCCTTCAGACCGCCGATCGGCAACACCCTGCCACGCAGGGTCACCTCGCCCGTCATGGCAATGTCGCGACGCACCGGTATCTGTGTCAATACCGAAACAATCGACGTGACCATTGCGATACCGGCCGAGGGACCGTCCTTGGGCGTGGCGCCCTCCGGTACGTGGATGTGAATATCGCGCTTGTCGAAGGTCGGCGGAATGACACCGAATTCGAGTGAGCGTGCGCGCACGAAGGACTTCGCGGCCTGGATGGATTCCTGCATCACGTCGCCCAGCTTGCCGGTGATCGTCATGCGTCCCTTGCCCGGCAGCGTCAGCGCCTCGATCGACAGCAGTTCGCCACCGACCTCGGTCCAGGCCAGCCCGGTGGTCACACCGATCAGGTCTTCCTCTTCCATCATGCCGTAGCGGAAGCGCTTCACGCCCGCGTACTTCTCCACATTCTGGACAGTGACCTTGATCCTCTCGGACTCGCCGCTGACGATCTCCTTCACGGCCTTGCGTACCAGGTTCGCCATTTCGCGTTCCAGGTTACGGACGCCCGCCTCCCGCGTGTAATAGCGGACCACATCGCGAATCGCGTTGTCGGAGATCTCCCACTCGCCCTTCTTCAGACCGTGGTCCTTGACCTGCTTCGGCACCAGGTGCCGCTTGGCGATCTCGATCTTCTCGTCTTCGGTGTAGCCGGACAGACGGATGATCTCCATGCGGTCCAGCAGGGGCTGCGGCATCCGCAAGGTGTTCGCCGTGCAGATGAACATCACGTCCGACAGGTCGTAATCGACCTCCAGATAGTGATCGCTGAAGCTGTTGTTCTGTTCCGGGTCGAGCACTTCCAGCAGGGCCGACGACGGGTCGCCGCGGAAGTCCGCGCCCAGCTTGTCCACCTCGTCCAGCAGGAACAGCGGATTGCTCTTCTTCGCCTTCTTCATCGACTGGATGATCTTGCCGGGCATCGAGCCGATATAGGTCCGCCGATGGCCGCGGATTTCGGCCTCGTCACGCACACCACCCAGTGAAAGGCGCACATATTCGCGCCCCGTCGCATGGGCGATCGATTTGGCCAGCGAGGTCTTGCCCACACCCGGCGGGCCGACGAGGCAGAGAATCGGGCCTTTCAGTTTCTTGGCGCGCTGCTGCACGGCAAGATACTCAAGGATGCGTTCCTTGACCTTCTCGAGTCCGAAATGGTCGTCGTTCAGCACGTTCTCGGCGGCAACAATATCCTTCTTCACCCGGCTGCGCTGGCTCCAGGGGATCGACAGCAGCCAGTCGAGGTAGTTGCGGATGACGGTCGCCTCGGCCGACATCGGGCTCATGGCCTTCAGCTTCTTCAGCTCGGCATCCGCCTTTTCGCGCGCTTCCTTGGTGAACTTGGTCTTCTTGATGCGCTCTTCCAGCTCATCAAGCTCATTGCCACCCTCTTCGCCGTCGCCCAGTTCCCGCTGGATCGCCTTCATCTGCTCGTTCAGATAATACTCGCGCTGGGTCTTCTCCATCTGACGCTTCACGCGTCCGCGGATCTTCTTCTCGACCTGGATGACATCCAGTTCGCCGTCCATCTTGGCCAGGATCTGCTCCAGACGCTCCTGAACACTGAGCTTCTCCAGCAATTCCTGCTTGTCGGACAGTTTGAGCTGCAGGTGCTGCGCGACCGTATCGGCCAGCTTGCCCGGCTCCTCGATCTTCTCGACCGTGGCCAGAACCTCGTTCGGCACCTTGCGGGAAACCTTCACATACTGCTCGAACTGCTCGCGCAGCGAGCGCACGAGCGCCTCCACCGAGTTCGCATCGCCGGGCTCTTCCTCCAGCTGATCGGCAACGGCCTCGAAATAGTCGGGATTGTCGACAAAGTCGGTGATGAGCGCGCGGCGGCGTCCCTCGACCAGCACCTTCACGGTATCATCGGGCAACTTCAGCAGCTGAAGTACGGTGGAAACCGCGCCGTAGCGATAGATGTCGTCCGGCCCCGGGTCATCGACCGCGGCGTCCTTCTGCGCCACCAGCAGGATTTCCTTGTTGCCCTGCATGACGGCTTCAAGCGCGCGCACCGATTTCTCGCGGCCCACGAACAGCGGCACGATCATGTTGGGGAAGACCACGATATCGCGCAACGGCAATACGGGAAGGGCCTGAGAATTTACAGGATCAGACAAAGCAGCCTCCTTCAAACGCGGCGTCAGGACCTCTCATGAGCATCCGGTCCGCTTCGCTTGATCTATACGACAAAAAACAAGCTTCAAGGTTTCGAGCCGAAACCGTGATCGATTCGGTGCGATTCAGCGGTCAGGCCGAGGAATCGAGTTCACCGGAACGGTCTGCGTACAGCTTGAGCGGACTGGCATTGCCTTCAACGACCTCGCCATTGACCACGACCTGTTCGACGCCATCCATGGACGGCAGTTCGTACATCGAATCCAGCAGGATGCTCTCCAGGATCGACCGCAGGCCGCGGGCACCGGTCTTGCGCTGGATGGCGCGCCGGGCGATGGCCTTCAGCGCATCATCGTTGAAGGTCAGTCCGACGTCTTCCATCTCGAACAGGCGCTGATACTGCTTCACCAGGGCGTTCTTCGGCTGGGTCAGAATCTGCACCAGCGCGTCCTCGTCCAGATCACGCAGCGTCGCCAGCACGGGCAGACGACCGACAAATTCCGGGATCAGGCCGAATTTCAGCAGGTCCTCGGGTTCGACTTCCTGCAGGATCTCACCGGTTCCCCTGTCATCGGGTGAGCGAACATCGGCGCCGAAGCCGATGGAGGTGCCCTGCCCGCGCGCGGAGATGATCTTGTCCAGGCCGGCGAACGCGCCGCCGCAGATGAACAGGATGTTGGTCGTGTCCACCTGCAGGAATTCCTGCTGCGGATGCTTGCGCCCGCCCTGGGGCGGCACGCTTGCGACGGTGCCTTCCATGATCTTCAGCAGCGCCTGCTGCACGCCCTCGCCGGAGACATCGCGCGTGATCGAGGGGTTGTCGGACTTGCGGCTGATCTTGTCGACCTCGTCGATGTAGACGATGCCGCGCTGCGCACGCTCGACGTTGTAGTCCGCCGACTGCAGCAGCTTGAGGATGATGTTCTCGACATCCTCACCAACGTATCCCGCCTCTGTCAGCGTGGTCGCGTCGGCCATCGTGAAGGGCACATCCAGGATCCGAGCCAGGGTCTGCGCCAGCAGGGTCTTGCCGCAACCGGTCGGCCCCATCAGCAGGATGTTGGACTTCGCCAGTTCGACGTCACCGTTCTTGGTGCTGTGATTGAGCCGTTTGTAATGGTTGTGGACCGCGACCGAGAGCACCCGCTTCGCATCGAACTGTCCGATCACGTAATCATCCAGGACCGAGCAGATCTCGGCCGGCGTCGGGATGCCGTCACGGGTCTTGACCAGGGACCCCTTGTTCTCCTCACGGATGATATCCATGCACAGCTCGACACACTCATCGCAGATGAAAACGGTCGGGCCTGCAATCAGTTTGCGCACCTCGTGCTGGCTCTTGCCGCAAAACGAGCAATACAGCGTGTTTTTCGAGTCGCCGCCGCTAAGTTTGGTCATATCCGCTCCGATTCCTCATAGTCCCGGCATTCTAGACGAGCGTCTTGCGTCACGTACAGTCCATTACGCTTCACAAAAGGCGCAGATCACACAGCACGGTGCAGGACCGCACTGTAGACCGGTGCCTTCAACTTTGGGTTAACGCCGGGAGTCTCAACTGTCCGCGCCGTCCTTGCCGTCACCGATGACCGGCCGGGTCGCCACGACCTCATCGATCAGGCCAAAGTCCTTCGCCTGCTCCGGCGTCATGAAATTGTCGCGATCCATCGAGTTTTCAATGGTCTTCATGTCCGTGCCCGTGTGCTTCACGTAGATTTCGTTCAGCCGCTGGCGCAGGGCGATGATCTCCCGGGCATGGATTTCGATGTCCGCGGCCTGGCCCTGGAATCCGCCGGACGGCTGATGGATCATGATGCGCGAGTTCGGCAGGCTGAACCTCATGCCTTTCTCGCCGGCGCACAGCAGCAGGGATCCCATGGAAGCGGCCTGGCCGATACAAAGCGTGGCCACCTTGGGGCGGATATACTGCATCGTGTCGTACATCGCGAGACCGGAGGTCACGACGCCACCCGGTGAATTGATGTAGATCGAGATTTCCTTGGTCGGGTTCTCGGCTTCGAGAAACAGCAACTGGGCGGTCACCAGCGATGACACACCGTCATGCACCGGCCCGACGATGAAGATGATCCGTTCCTTCAGCAGCCGTGAATAGATATCGTAGGCACGTTCACCACGGTTGGTCTGCTCGACCACCATCGGAACCAGGGTATTCATGTAGACTTCGCGCGGATCGTGCATCTCGACTCCTTGATCGGCAAGGGAAAGGCGGACGTGAATCACGCCCGCCATCTGGGTGGGTCCATACTATATGGCGCTGTTCGCCGCCGACGCAAAGCCCCGACGGCGCAGGCTCAGCTTTCCGCCGCTTCCTCGGTCTCCGCGTCCGGGTCGGCCGCCAGTTCCTCCGGGCTGACCGAGCGTTCGGAGACCTTGGCCATCTCGGCGATGAAATCGATCACCTTGTCTTCGAAGATCGGCGCGCGCAGGTTCTGCATTGCCTGCGGGTTCTGCTGATAGAACTCCAGAACCTGGCGTTCCTGTCCGGGGAAGTTCCGGGCCATCTTCATGACCTCGCGATTCACCTCGTCGGGGCTGACTTCCAGATTGTTCTCGCGGCCGATCTCGGCAAGCACCAGCCCGAGGCGCACGCGGCGGGTGGCGATGTCGCGATATTCCTGCTTCTTGTCCTCGTCCAGACCTTCGTCCACGGGCTTTTCCTCATGCTCGTGGTCATGGTCATGGTCGTGGTCATGGTCATGGTCGTGGGCCGCCTCTTCGCCCTCGTTGCCTTTGGCTTCGCGGACAATCTGACCGTATTCGGCCTCGACCATGCCGGGCGGCACCTCGAAATCGTGCTTCTCGGCCAGCGCGTCCAGCACTTCGCGCTTCAGACGCATGCGCGTGATCTCGCCATACTCCTCCGAGATGCGCCCCTTCATGGTTTCCTTCAGGGCGGCGAGATCCTCCAGGCCCAACTGCTTGGCGAACTCATCGTTGATCTCGGGATCCTTCGCGGCCCGGATCTCGTGAACCTTCACGTCGAAGGTCGCGTCCTTGCCGGCCAGATTCTCGGCACCGTACTCAGCCGGGAACGTCACCTTGACCTCGACCTCGTCGCCCGCCTTCTTGCCGACCAGCTGTTCCTCGAAACCGGGAATGAACTGGTTCGATCCCAGAACCAGCTGATGACCTTCGCCGGCCCCGCCTTCGAACGGCTCGCCATCGACCTTGCCGAGGAAATCGATCAGCAGCGCATCGCCGTCTTCGGAGGCCCGGTCTTCCTCGATCTTCTCATAGTTCTTCTGATCCTGCGCCAGCCGGCCCAGCGCCTCGTCGACCGTCTCATCGGCAACGTCAGCGACCAGACGCTCGACTTCCAGCGCGCTGAGATCGGTGATCTCGAACTGCGGCAGGATCTCCAGCGACATCTTGTATTCGAGGGCGTCGCCCTCTTCGAATTTCTCGATCTCGATGGACGGCTGCACGGCCGGGCGCACATCATTGTCTTCCAGCGCCTTCTGGCTGGTTTCATTGATGGTCTCTTCCAGAACCTCGCCCATCACGTTCTTGCCGTACATCTGACGGATCAGCTTCGGCGGCACCTTGCCGGGACGGAAGCCCTTCATCTGAACCTGCTGGCTCAGCTCCTTGAGCTTTGCGGAGACTTTTTCTTCAACCTCGTCAGCGGTGACAACAATCTTGTATTCCCGCTTCAGACCTTCCGAGACCAGCTGTTCGACCTGCATCGACGCCACTTCCTTCCTTACATCGCCCGTGTTCCAGGGCCTGACTGCCGTTCGGGGAACGGCGAATTCGAATAACCGGGTTCACCGTGATCCCGTTCGAGGGACACGGTGTCCAGAACTGCTGGTACGGGCGGAGGGACTCGAACCCCCACGACTTTCGTCACCAGGACCTAAACCTGGCGCGTCTACCAATTCCGCCACGCCCGCGAATTCCGGCACGGTGCCTGCCATGCGTGAGGCGCGGCAGGCGACCCTTAACCGCGGCGGAGCCATACGCGGACAGCGATGAGCCGTCAAGCGGGTGAGGATGCAAATGAAGTGCGAAGCGGACTTGGGTCAGGCGGCCTGATCGAGCCGGCGGAACTGCTCCAGGAAACACGACAGCGCCAGAACCCTCAACTCGCCGCTGCTTTCACGGCTGCTGTGGAGGTGGGTCAGGCGGTAGTGGACGTGTGGAATACCCATCCCGTCGACCGCAACTTCGATAACTTCCGCCTTCTCGATCGCACGTCCGGAAATCGTCCTGACGTGGCGCGATCCACATTCGGGCTCGGCCTTCGCGCGCTTGCGTGAAAAGAACATGGCAGCTTTCGCCTCCAGGATGAAACTTGCCTGTGATCAATGCGCCACAGATTCCAGAAACCATCTGCCATGTAAAGCCCGAGAGGTTAATAATTTACCAATACTGGAATACTACGTTTCCTTCGCGAGCTTGCGCACCTCAGCCGAGACGAAAACCTGCCCTGTCCCGCGATAGGCCTCGTGATTCTGCTCGATCTCGCTGAGCTTGTAGAGATAGTTGACCATCAGCCCCGCCGACGCCTTCATGCCCGCGGCCGACCGGTTGCCCATCCAGTTGATCCGTTCGATCCGGGCACCGTTGTTGAGGTGGAACCTGGCGACGGGATCGACGGGCCTGCCGCGATCGTCCTTGGCGACCGCCAGGTAGCGGGCACCGGCCCGCATCAGGGGCATTCTGGCCGCTTCCGCCTTCGCATCGTCCGACGGCCAGTCGGGATCATCGACGATCGCCCTCAGCGCCTCGGCGCCACTGTCGGCACCCGACAACGCAGTCAGCGCCTTCTGTTCGCCATCGGTCAGCATGACGGTCTTCTCCTCCAGCTCCGCATCGAGCCAGCGCCGGAAACCGGGCATGGGCGAGAGCGTGGCGAAGTGCTTCAGATTGGGCAGCCGCTGGCTCAATCGGTCCACGACCCGCTTGATCAGGAAATCGCCGAAGCCGACGCCGGCCAGGCCCTTCTGGCAGTTGGAAATGGAGTAGAAAATGGCCGTATCGGCCGTTTCCGGATCGGCGCGGGGCGCGTCCTCATCCAGCAGCGACTGGACATTGCCGGCCATGCCGCTGACCAGGGCGACCTCGACGAAGATCAGCGGCTCCTCGGGCATGTTGGGATGCACGAACGAGAAGCAGCGGCGATCGGAATCGAGCCTGTTCTTCAGGTCGGTCCAGGACTTGATCTCATGCACGGCCTCATACTCGATCAGCTTCTCCAGCAGCGAGGCCGGCGCATTGAAGGTAATCTGCGCCATCTCCAGGAAGCCGATGTCAAACCAGCTTCTCAGCAATTGCTGCAGGTCTTCCTCCAGCGCCCTGAGGCCGGAATGTTCCGGCAGCACCTCCAGCAGATCCGCGCGCATGTCGACCAGGAACTTCACGCCCCGGTCCAGGCTGTTGAACTGCGTCAGCAGATGCACGCGCGGCGCAACCAGCGCGGTTCGCAGACGGCGTCTCGCACGGCGGCGGTCGTCCTCGCCCTCGGCAGCGGACAGGGCGGCACTGGCCTTCGCCACCTCGTCATGATCGACATCATAGTGGCGGGCCAGCACGTTGAAGAACTGAATGCGCCCCGTCGCGTTCAGGTTCAGATAGGCCCGCCCGAGTTCAGCTGCACGCAAACGCGCCGAAACCGCGCCGCCCTTGTGTGCAAGACAGGCATCTATCTGCTGGCGCAGGCGCGGAATTTCGCTGTCGGGCAGATCGGGAGACACCTCCACCGGGCCGATCGGACCGACCGTATTGCCCCGCCAGTTGCGCAGCCGGTCCAGTGTCTGTGTCAGAAATCCACGTTGTGTCGGGGTTGCCATGTCGTCTCCTGCGGAACCGGCTTCAGACTGCCGTCAGTGTCTTGATAACGTCCCGCAAAGCTGGCGGCAGATCTTCCGCGATCAATCCCGGGCCGACGTGACGCGCCGCCGCACCATGCATCCAGACCGCCATGCAGGCGGCCTCGAACGCGGGCACGCCCTGCGCCAGCAGGCCGAGCGCGATCCCTGCCAGAACATCGCCCGACCCGGCCGTCGCCAGCCAGGGTGGTGCATTGTCGTTGATCGCCGCCAGGCCATCGGGTGACGCGATGACGGTATCGGGCCCCTTCAGCACCACGACCGCGCTGCTCTGTGCGGCTGCGGCCCGGGCGATCGAGAGCCTGTCGCCGTCGGTGTCGAACAGTCTGGCGAACTCCCCGGCGTGAGGGGTGAGGATGCAGGGCCCGGCAATCGCCGAGAACAGGGCTTCCGGATCATCCTTGAAGACCGTCAGCGCGTCGGCATCCAGCACGACGGCGCGCCCGGTCGACAGCGCAGCCAGAACGAAGTCCCTGGTGCGCTCACCGGTCCCGTTTCCCGGTCCGGCACAGATCGCGTTGAGACGCTGATCAGCCAGCATATCCTGCCATGCGTCCCGGTCCGCGATGGAGCGGAGCATGATGGCGGTCAGATGGCTGGCATAGACGATGGCCGCCGACGGCGGAACAGCGCAGGTGACCAGCCCCGCCCCCGCGCGCAGCGCCGCCATTGCCGTCAACCGTCCGGCACCGGACGCGGAGATGCCGCCGCCGGCAACGACGGCGTGGCCCCGGCTGTACTTGTGACCCGCTTCGTCCGCCTGCGGGAAGGCGTCCGCCCACAATTGCGGACTGTTGCGCCAGACGCGCACATCGTTCTGCGAAAGCGCTTCCCGGGGGATGCCGATATCGACAATGACCGTCTCGCCGCAGAGCATGCGTCCCGGCATCAGCAGGTGGGCCGGTTTCCGGGCGAAGAAAGATACGGTCAGATCGGCCTGAAAGACCGCCCCCCGATGTTGCCCGGTGTCTCCGTTCAGGCCGCTCGGCACATCGACCGAGACGACCGTCCGATCCTCCGTCACAGCTGCCAGCTCCGCAGCCGCGCCCGACAGGGGCCGCGACAGGCCTGCGCCGAACAGCGCATCTACGACCAGCGTCGCATCGCCGATGCAGTCGGCGGTCAGCGCCTCGATGCCACCCTGCCACCGGTCACGCATGATCGCCGCGTCGCCGTCCAGCCCTTCCGGTTCGCCCAGCAGCGCCAGACGCACCGGCCAGCCCGCCTCCGAGAGCAGCCGCGCCACCACAAAACCGTCACCGCCGTTGTTTCCCGGACCACACAGCACCACAGTCGGTTGATTGGCAAAGCGCTGGCGGATGACGTCTGCCGTGCGCTCTCCCGCAGTCTGCATCAGTTGCGCACCAGGGATGCCGTTGCGCACGGCGAACGCGTCCGCGGCATACATCTGCCGGACGGTGAGCACCGCGTCTGGAGCGGACGGTCGTCTCATGCTCAGAGACCGGGACGCCGTGATGTGGCGACGGGATTGGCCTCCTCGAACGCCAATGCAATCCGAAGCACCGAAACGTCGTCGAACATGCGGCCCACGATCTGCAACCCAACCGGCAGGCCGCCTTCGGTGAACCCGCACGGGATCGAACAGGCCGGCTGCTGGGTGAGGTTGAAGGGATAGCTGAACGGCGTCCACGCGATCCAGCCATTGGTGCTGTTCTCGTCCCATCCCTCCGGCACAAGGCGTCCGACTTCAAACGCCGGTACCGCGAGTGCGGGCGTCAGCAAGGCATCATATCCGGTCATGAACTGCTTCATGGCGCTGCCGTACAGCGCACGCTCCCGCGTCGCGTCCATGTAGTCGCCCAGCGGAATCTTCTCGGCCTGTATCAGGATATCCAGCAGGCCCGGCTCCAGGTCCGCCTTCTGGGCATCGCTGAAATTGCGGAACGCTCCGTGTGCGCCCGACCACCAGTGCAGATTGAAGATGTCCACCGGATCGCCCATGCCGGGGTCGGTCTCGACGATCTCGGCTCCCAGATCTGCCAGCGTCTCCGCTGCCGCACGGACGGACGCCGCCACTTCGGGATCGACCTTCGCATACCCGAGATCCGGGCTGTAGGCGATCTTCATGCCCTTGACCCCGCCAGCAATGGCGCGGCCCTGGATGGGTTCCGAGCGGATCGTCGTCCAGTCCGTCGCATCTTCGCCCATCATGACGTTCAGCATCGAAAGCGCGTCCGAAACGGTACGCGTCATCGGCCCGCCATGAGACAAGGTTCCCATCGGGCTGGGCGGATAGTAGGGCACACGGCCGAAGTGCGGCTTGTGACCGAAGATTCCGGCGAACGCGGCCGGGATGCGGATTGAGCCGCCGCCGTCCGACCCCAGATGCAGCGGCCCCATGCCCGCTGCACAGGCCGCCGACGCACCGCCGGATGACCCACCCGGCGTGGTGTCCGTGTTCCAGGGGTTGCGGGTGATGCCGGTCAGCGGGCTGTCGGTGATGCCCTTCCAGCCGAACTCCGGTGTGTTGGTCTTGCCCGTCAGGACCGCCCCGGCGGCGCGCAACCGTGCCACGGCGGGCGCGTCATGATCCAGCGGTGCCGGCTCCGTGGTCTTCGATCCCTTCCGGCTGGCCATATCCTTCATGTCGAACAGGTCCTTGATCGACGTCGGCACGCCATCGATGGGCGACAGCGGCTCGCCCGCCTTCCAGCGCGCAGCCGACTCGCCGGCGGCCTTCAGCGCCCGCTCCTGGTCCAGTTCACGGAAGCAGTTCAGGGTCCCGTCGACGGCATCTATCCGGGCGTAGACGGCCTCGGCGGCCTCGACGGGCGTGAAATCGCCCTTCTCGAAACCGCGCACCATGTCGGCTGCGCTCATCCAGCTCAGTTCGTCGCTCATCGGATCCTCCCCCATATGGTGCGAGCATCTTAAGGCACCGGCGCACATATTTCATTATCGCGATGCACGCGGATTGCGGCAGGATGCCCCGGATAGTGGTTCACGAAAGGGGCCTCTCGACAATGCGATGGTTTCTGCCGCCCCACCTGTTCGCAGCCTGCGTAATCGTGATGATCGCCTTCGACCGGTTCCTGCTGCCCGGCGACTTCATCCTTTACCCCTGGAAATACGCAGGCATCCTTTTCGTGCTCGGCGGTCTGGCCCTGAACGTCACGGCGGCGGTGACGTTCAAGCGGCTGAAGACGAATATCATCCCGTTCCGCGATCCCGACAGGCTGGTCGACGAGGGTCCTTTCAGGCACACCCGCAATCCGATGTATCTGGGCTTCAGCGTGATTCTTTTCGGGATTGCCATCTATCTGGGCTCGATCGGGCCTTTTCTGGCGGTGCCGGTTTTCGTGGCGATTGCCGACCGCTGGTACATTCCGGACGAAGAGAAGCGCATGAAAGCACTCTTCGGTGCGCAGTATGATGCGTATCGCGCCCGCGTCAGACGCTGGGTCTGACGGGACCGATTGCGAAACCGCGTCTCCACCCGTCATAGTGCGGGCGAGCGAACGGGGGAAACATGTCCAGCTTTGACATCGCAATCATCGGAGGCGGCATCGCAGGTCTGTCTGCGGCGTGCTTCCTGGCAGAAGACCGGGGCGACGGCAGCCGGATCGCCGTGATCGAACGGGAAAGCCAGCCGGGCTACCACACCACCGGACGTTCGGCGGCGATGTACACGGAGGTCTATGGCAACGCGACGATCCGGGCGATGGTGAAGGCTGGCCGCCCCTTCCTGAAGACACCCCACGCGCGCTATTGCGACCGTTCCTTCCTGAGTCCGCGCGGCGCGCTGATGATCGCGCGGGACGATCAGGTACACCGGGTCGGCGAATTCCTGCGCGAGATGAACCGGCCGGATGTGCTCGAACAGGTCGACCGGGACAGGTGCCTGCAGATCAGCCCTGCCCTGGACCCGGACTATGTCGCGGGCGGCGTCCATGAGCCGGATGCCATGGACATTGATGTCCACGCCCTGCTGCAGGGATATGTCAGGGTTTTCCGGGGACTCGGCGGGCAGATCATCGCCGACGCGGAGGTCCGGTCGATCACGCGCCGCAACGGCGTGTTCGCGATCGACGCAGGTGCCGGTCAGATCGAAGCCCCGTTGCTGATCAATGCAGCCGGCGCATGGGGCGACGTCATCGCCGGGATGGCCGGTGCCGCACCGGTGGGCCTCGTGCCGAAGCGCAGGACTGCGATCACGTTCGACGCGCCCGCCGGCACGAACCCGGGGAACTGGCCCCTGACCTTCGATCTGGACGAGCAATGGTATTTCAAACCGGACGCGGGCCGCATTCTGGCATCCCCGGCGGACCAGACGCCGTCCGAGCCCTGTGACGCACAGCCCGAGGAGCTGGACATCGCCATCTGCATCGACCGCATCGAAACCGCCAGCACGCTTGAGGTCCGCCGCCCGGCGAGCAAATGGGCCGGACTGCGCTGTTTCGTGGACGACCACAGCCCGGTCAACGGCTTCGACGACCGGATCGAAGGTCTCTACTGGCTGGTCGGTCAGGGCGGATACGGGATCAAGACATCACCCGTCATGGCACGGATCGCCGTTTCGCAGATCGCGGGACGGCCCATCGATGACGACATTCTGGCGCACGGACTGAGACCCGCGAATCTGGGCGTCGAACGCCTGCGCGGACAATAAGCACCCTGGGGAGGGAATAAGAATGACGGATCGATGGAAGAACCGGCCGGAAGGCTCGGAATGGGGCGAGCACGGTGCCGATGACGAACTGGGCCGCGTCAACCTGATCACGCCAGAGAAGGTGCTGCAGGGTGTCGCCGAAGTGAAGGAAGGCCGCACCTTCAGCCTGAGCCTGCCGCTGGACTACCCGGGCGGTAACATCCTGAACGTGCGCCGCCATCCGCCGCGCTGGGAGCCCACCTATCTGGACGGGCAGCCCTACATCAACTTCCCGCTGAAGCGCCTCGACGGCCAGAACACGGATGTCGTGAGCGATGATCAGGTCACGATCTGCCTGCAGTACTCGACCCAATGGGATGCGTTGAGTCACGTCGGCAGCTTCTTCGATGCCGACAGCGACGGCACGGACGAGAAGGTCTACTTCAACGGCTATCGCGCCGGTGAACATGTGATCGGCCCGCGCTCCTATGACGGTGAGGCAACCACAGACAGTCAGAATGCCGCCCAGCGCCTGGGCATCCAGAACTTCGCACGGCACGGGATGCAGGGCCGCGGCGTCCTGATCGACCTGGAAGCGCATGTCGGGCGCGCGCGAACCTACGTCGGGTTCGACCAGTTGTCCGAGATCATGCAGGCCGACGGCGTCGAGGTGGAACGTGGCGACATGGTGGTTTTCCGTACCGGCTTTGCCGACGAGATCCTGTCGATGAACCGCACGCCGTCCAAGGAGCGCCTGGAGAACAGCTGCGCCGTGCTGGACGGTCGCGACGAACGCCTGCTGGAGTGGGTGTCCGACAGCGGTGCCGCCGCGCTGATCGCGGACAATTACGCCGTCGAAGGCATCCCGCCGCGCCCGAAGGACGGCCCGCGACCGATGCTGCCGCTGCACCATCACTGCCTGTTCAAGCTGGGGCTGCCGCTGGCGGAGCTCTGGTACCTGTCGGAACTGGCGAACTGGTTGCGCGAGAACCGGCGCAATCGCTTCCTGCTGACCGCACCGCCGCTGAACCTGCCGGGCGCTGTCGGCAGCCCGGCAACGCCGGTCGCCACCGTCTGAACGGATCGAATACGGCACACGCCCGGTCGACATGCCCGTCACCGATCAGCTCTTCCCTCCGGAAGACCTGCGAGAACCCGACTTTCCCTGACGCCGCCTTGATCGGGGGCGGACAAAAGCCACATGCAGAGTCCGATAACGGAAAGCTCAGGAAGCGGGATCGACAACATGCTGGATATCGACACGAGCAGGCCTGTCATGCTGTCCGGTGCCACCGGCTATCTGGGCAGCTGGATCACGAAGACGCTGCTGGATCAGGGCCTGACCGTGCACGCGGCCATCCGCAGTCCGGATGACACCTCGAAGACCCGTCACCTCACCGAACTGGCGGACGCCAGCGATGGCACGATCCGCTTCTTCGCCGCGGACCTGCTGGACGAAGGCTCCTATGCCGAGGCCATGGCGGGCTGCAGCGTCGTGTTTCACGCCGCCTCGCCGTTCACGAGTGAATTCGACGATGCGCAGAAGGAGCTTGTGGATCCCGCGCTGAATGGCACTCGCAATGTGCTGAAACAGGTCAATGAGACGCCTGGTGTCGAACGCGTCGTGCTGACCAGTTCATGTGCCGCCGTCTACGGCGACAACATCGACCTGAAGAAAAAGGACAAGGGCCGGTTCACCGAGGATGACTGGAACGAAACCTCGTCGCTTGAGCACCGCGCCTACAGCTATTCGAAGACGGTCGCCGAACGCGAGGCCTGGAAGATTGCCGGTTCGCAGGACCGCTGGAAGCTGGTCACCATCAATCCGTCCTTCATCATGGGGCCGGGCATCAAGGTCGATCTGAGTTCCGAGAGCTTCTCGGTCATGAAACAGTTCGGCGACGGCACCTTCAAGGCGGGCGCCCCGCGCTGGGGAATCGGGGTAGTGGACGTGCGCGACGTCGCCGAAGCGCATCTGCGCGCCGGGTTCATCCCCGAGGCATCGGGCCGCCACATCATTTCCGGCACCAACAGCAGTTTCATCGAGCTGGGGGAGTCGCTCGCCGAGAAGTATGGCGACGATTATCCCCTGCCGAAGCGCGCCCTGCCCAAGCCTCTGCTGTGGCTGGTGGGACCGTTCGTGAACAAGAACATGACCCGCAAGGCGGTATCGCGGAATGTCGGCTACCCCTGGAAAGCCGACAACAGCAAGAGCGTCGAGAAGCTGGGCCTTTCCTATCGCCCCATGAAGACCACCACCCAGGAGATGTTCCAGCAACTGATCGACGCAGGCGTCCTGAAACCTGCCTGATCCCGCTCAGGCGGCGGGCGCCTTCAGTTCGGCAACTTCCCTGTCACGCGGCTTTGCCCGATGGACGACGCGCTGGATTCCCGGAATGGCGAGCAGCGTGGGCTTGACGATCTGTTCCATCGACAACAGCGAATACGGGCAGTTGGCGCATGAACCGACGAAGCGGATGCGCAGTTCGCCGATAGGCTCGTCGATTTCCAGCACATCCAGACGTCCGCCATCGTTGGCCAGCACCGGTGCGATGATCTGTTCGACCACACGATCCACACGTTCCTGCAGGGTGCCTTCATAGAGTTTCTCGTCGTTGAAGGCTGCAGGCGGTGGCGTATCGGTATCCTCGCACGTACGGATCGCTTCAAGCGCAGCCATGTCCTTGGTCTCATCGAGAATCCCGAGACCGACGAAGGCGTCGGCCAGATGTTTCGAAATCCGCTGGTGGACCAGATATTTCACGAAGCCGGACTTGTTGGCCGGCGAGAACGAGAGCTTCTTGCGGTATTCGTCCCAGTCCAGGTCCACAGGCCCCGAAATCTCGAAGTTCTCGTCGCCGGTCCGGACATAATCGACGATCAGCTCGCCCAGCCGGTCGAAGAAGCGGCAATGATCATGCGCGGTCGCAGCCCGCTTGCGGTTGATCACCTTGCCGCGCAACTGCGTCAGTTCCTTGTCCTTCGGCAGAACCCCGGTGACGACATTGATCCGCACCGCCCGATTGGTCTTGCGGTCCACCATCAGAAGCGCGCTGTTGCCGATGGCGCGCGAATGCACCAGCAGCGCCGATCCAATATCGGCAGGCGAGATACCCAGGAAATGCGCCGGCACGTCACCCGCGCATGGGATGGCAACGCCGCTGACGAACGCCAGGTCGTCGCGCGCGATCACGGCACCCTCTCCGAACAGCAAGTCGATGCCGCGCTTGGCAGCGACGAACAACTGGATCGCGACGATCTCTTCCTTGAACTCCAGCACAGCACTCTTGTGCGCCGTCAGCAGATCCAGTTCCTCGATCACACCATCCGCATCGACGACCTTCACCGGGCCGACAAAGTCGGCAAGTATCATGTGCATCACCGACTGATAGTCGAGACGTCGCAACAGCGGCAGGAAGACCCGCAGGAAGCGGTCTCGCTGCCCGTCATCCAGCCCACGCAGGATGTCACCGGCAGCGGCCTTGTAGCCGTCACTGGATGAATAGCGCTGGAAGAACGCCGTCAGCGCGCCGACGGCTTCGCTCAGGGCACGGTCCGCATCGGTCTTCGGATCGCGCAGCTGGTCGGAGAACAGCCAGTTGATCTCGTGGCGCGCGTCGCCGCGCTGGGTATCCACCCAGTCGGTGTCTTCAGGATAGACGCGTCGGTATTCGGCATGGACCAGATCGGTTGCGCGCATCAGGACCTCCGCATCGGGTGCAGTCCAGAGCGCTTCCTCCATCGGACGAAGGCCGTTCAGCGTCACCGGCGTACGCTTGATCAGGCTCTGATGGGTGTGCGCGTCCGCGTCCTTGTAGTCGGTCAGGCGATTGACCTCGCCCGGCACGAAATCGATGAAGGCTGTTCCCCGCGCGATGCGATCGTTCAGGGCCACGTTGGCGATCACGGCACCATGGCCGGCGATCATCTGCACCGCGTCGCCTTCCGACAGGCCACGTTCGGCGGCCTCATCAGGATGGATCTCGACAAAATGATCTTCCGGATCGAGGCCATAGATCGGCAGGGTCTTGATGCCGGAATTGTAGCGTCCCCTGCCCCTTATCGCCTGTCGGCCAGGACGGCCACGACCGGAAATCAGCGACAGCGTACCCGGCGGCAGGGGTGCTTCCAGCTTCGCCATGAAGTCGTCCGGCGGACAGACCAGCTTCGCCAGTTTCGTATCGGTGCGTCGCACGCCGGGGAATTCCGCATCCTTGCCCGCCTCGGTCGAGTAACGGCCATTGCCGCCCCATTGGACGCCCATCCCGGCGTTGCTGCGCAGCATGTCATGGCTGATCGGTTCGCCATCCTGGTTTTCCAGCCGGCAGTACATGTCCAGTTCGCGGCTGGTCTCGACGATATGGTCGAAGACCCTGGCGGGCATGATCCGCTCTTCATTGTCCAGATAGCGGGCGAAGGTGCGATGCACGACATCGGCGTCCAGATCGTTCAGCGCCGCCGTGTCCGGATTGCGCAGTCGCTCGGCGATCTTCAGTGCCAGCCGGGCGAGGATCTGTTCGTCGGCCCAGGCCTTCTCGGGCGGTGTCGAAAGCTGCTGCTGCAGCTGCATGGTGCGATCACCGCGCTGGATGACGCCGGTTTTCTCGACATAGGTCAGCGAAGGCAGCAGCACGTCGGCATGGTCGAGAACGCCCTCGCCCAGGAAACTGTCGATGACGATGTTGAAGGCCCGACCCATGCGGCGCGACCAGTGGCCCACGCGCGGCATGTTCTTGGTCATCTGCGTGCCGACGAAGATGAAGCAGTAAATATGATCGTCCGACGCCATCTGCGCCACAGGCGTTCCGGCATGCTGCGGAATGTTCCCTTCCGGCAAATCAAGCACCTTCGCCAGTGCTGCGCGGTGTTCGGGATTGGCCGGATCATGATTGAAGACCAGTTTGCGGCCGTTGAAACCCATCATCAGTTCGCTGGTCGCGTTCGACTGACCGGCGATGCGCATCGATCCGGCACCCCGGCGTCCGACATTGCCCGTCAACAGCAACAGGTTGAGGTTGGTCGAGAAGCCGACCGAACCTGTCGACTGGTTGATCCCCATTGAGGAAACGAAGGCGGGCTTGGGCCGCACACCGTCGACTGGCCTGGCGATCAGTTCGGCATAGGCCCGTATGGTATCGGCCAGTTCGGCAGCATCCTGATCCGGCAGCGCGATCCGTCGGGCAACGGCATCAGGTGCGCATCGGTCCTGCATGACCAGATCCCGGAACGTCTCGTAGCTCCCGGGGTCGATCCGCGCCGCAATGCTGGCGTCATCCTGCCAGCCCTGCTCCAGCACATGGCGCGCCACCGCCAGATTGAACATGACATCGCCGCCCTGCCGAAAGCGGATGTGCAGGGTGCGCGGATCGGACTCCAGAAGGTCGCTGGCCGTGTCGCTGGTCGTCGGATCGATGACGACCTTCACCGCGCGGGTGTTGCGTTTGATCTTCTCGTAGGCCTGCGGGAAGGTCACGAAGGGGTTGGTGCCGTGCATGATCGCGACATCGCATTCCAGCAGTTCGTCGAACTGCCGCCAGGTGAAACTTGCCTCGTTGCCGAAGTTCAACGCATGGGCCGCGCCCGCACTGGTCAGGCAATGTTCAGAATTCGCGCCGATCGTCGGCAGCTTGAACACCAGCTTGTACAGACTGGCCATCCAGATCGCCTCGATGGTCTTCTGGCCGTTGCCATAGATCGCGCAGGCGTCAGGCCCGACCCATTCGCGGGCATGCAGGAACAACCAGGCAGCGCGATCCAGTGCCTCATCCCAGGAGACTTCCTTCATCTTGCCATCATGGCCGCGGATCATCGGCGCGCGGATCCGGTCATCGGCCAGACCGCGGCGCGCCATGCGCTTGACCCGTTCACCGTCAGAACCGGTCATCAGGGATGTCTTGCCCTTCACGCACAGACCCAGCGGCGACATGGGCACCACGCGGTCCACGCCTTTCGCATCCGGTTCCACGCTGTAGGGACAGCCGACGCCGCAGTAGCTGCACACGCTGGAGCGATCCTGCAGCGCCTTGTGCCGCGCCCGCACGGCTTCATCCGAAGACAGGTCCGGATTGGCGGCGATGGCCTCGACCATTTCACTGGCCGGCAGTTGCAGTGCATCTGCGGCGCTTACCGTCGATCTGAGTGAATCTGCGGCCATGGACCTGCCCCCCGGCGTATCGATTCTCTTGAAAATACTGAGAATTAACTGGCGAATAATTACATAATTACGAATTCGATACAAACTATACTGTCGAAATATAATATTCATTCTCATTAACATGATATATGAGAATGAAAATCAAAATCATTGCTACAGTTCGGCTTTCCACCTTCCCTTCGCGAAAGACTTCGCCTACATCGCGCGCATGGAAACAAATGCCCCCAAGATCGGCATCGTCAGCCTCGGCTGTCCGAAGGCCCTGGTTGATTCCGAGCGGATCATCACCTCGCTTCGTGCCGAAGGTTACGATCTGTCACCCGACTACCAGGGTGCCGACGCCGTCATCGTGAATACCTGCGGGTTTCTGGATACGGCCAAGGCCGAGAGCCTGGATGCCATCGGCGAGGCCATGCGCGAGAACGGCAGGGTCATCGTCACGGGCTGCATGGGTGTCGACGAAGCCGCCATTCGCGAAACGCACCCCGGCGTGCTGGCGGTGACCGGCCCGCATCAGTACGAGCAGGTGGTCGAAGCCGTCCACGCCCACGCGCCGCCGCCGCCCGAACCCTTCATCCAGCTTGTCCCCGAGGCCGGCCTGAAGCTGACGCCGCGCCACTACGCCTATCTGAAGATCTCAGAGGGCTGCAATCATTCCTGCCAGTTCTGCATCATCCCGTCGATGCGCGGCAAGCTGGCGAGCCGACCTGCAGCCAAGGTGATGTACGAGGCCGAGCGACTGGTCGAGGCCGGGGTGCAGGAACTGCTGGTGATTTCGCAGGACACATCGGCCTACGGCGTTGATCTGAAACACGCGGCGACGCCCTATCGCGGCGCGCCGGTCCGTGCGCACATCACCGATCTGGCCGAGGCGCTGGGACGTCTGGGGGTCTGGGTACGGCTGCATTACGTCTACCCCTACCCGCATGTGGACAGCCTGATCCCGCTGATGGCCGAGGACAAGATTCTTCCCTACATCGACATCCCGTTCCAGCACGCCAGCCCGTCCGTGCTGAAGTCCATGCGCCGTCCGGCCCATCAGGAAAAGACACTGCATCGCATTGCCGACTGGCGGCACCAGGTCCCCGACCTGACGATCCGGTCCACGTTCATCGTCGGCTTTCCGGGTGAGACGGAAGAAGACTTCCAGTATCTGCTGGACTGGCTGAAAGAAGCCCAGTTGGATCGGGTCGGCTGCTTCAAGTTCGAACCCGTCGCGGGTGCCGCGGCCAACACCCTGCCGAACCCGGTGCCTGAAGAGGTCAAGGAGGAACGCTGGCATCGTTTCATGGCCGCTCAGGCAGAAATCTCTGAAGCCCGGATGAAGGAAAAGATCGGCTGGGAGATCGACGTCCTGATCGACGAAGTGGATGAGGACGGTGCCATCGGGCGTTCGAAAGCCGACGCGCCGGAGATCGACGGTTGCGTCTTCCTGAACGGCGAAACCGAACTCGAACCCGGTGACATGGTCCGCGCCGAAGTCGTTGAGGCCGATCACTACGATCTCTGGGCCACCCTTGCGTGATCTCGACCTCAGGCTCGTGCGGCTTGGCCTGACGGTCATCGGCGGCTTTCACCCCGATCCGGGCGAACACGGCGAGGCGCGGACGATCATCCTGGTCGGCAACGCGGGTTCGGCAATGTGGGACCGCTTCGATCCGAAGCCCGGGCGACCTGCCGAACACAGGATCGACCACTGGTGCAGATCGACGCTATCTCCCATCGCCGCCGAAAACGGTGCATCCGTCGTCTTTCCGTTCGACGGTCCACCCTATGCGCCGTTCGTTTCCTGGAGCTTCAGAACCGGACGCTGCTTCAAGTCCCCGCTGGGGATGGCGATCCATGACACGTTCGGCCTCTGGTTCGCCCTGCGCGGCGCGTTGATGTTCAGGGAAGTGATCGATCTGGAACCCTATCGATCCCGATCGGACGTCTCGCCCTGCGAGACATGCAGCGCGAAGCCCTGTCTGCAGGCCTGTCCCGTGGACGCGTTCGAAGGCGAAACCTACGATCACGCTGCCTGCCGTGATCATGTCCGGGACCGGCCCAACGCATGTGCGTCCCAGGGGTGCGCCGCGCGCCGTGCCTGCCCCTTGGCCCGGGCGTTCATCTACCGTCCGGCGCATGCCGCTTACCACATGCGGTCGTTCGCACCCTGAACGGCCCCGTGCCGACGATGTCAGCTCTGTGGCAGCCGTGGCCAAACTGTGTCCAGATACCACACCTGAGACATTGTATTCAGAAAAAATTTCGTTCTTTCAAATAGTTGAGCGACATCCTCATTCGCTCAGCACCCACCCGTTCTCCCGGCCTGCCGGGGGGAGGGTTCAAAACCGGAGGACCATGCCCATTTGTCGATCAGCGGCGGAAAGAAAGACGCAAAAAACGAAACGCCGCATCATCAAACGGGTGAAAACCCAGCAAAGGAGCACAGTAATGTTACGCAAGACTCTGATTACCGCCCCGATCCTTCTCGCCATGTCCGGCGCAGCCCTGGCAGCCGACGTGAAGATCAACAACGACACGGAAGCCAAGGCGAAGGTCGGTACCGAAACGCAGGCCGGGGCCAGCGAGGCGCGCCAGCCCGGCGCCAAGGTCGATGGCGACGCAGGGATGAGCATCGACTCCTCCACCGGTGTGGATGCGCAGACCGAAAACAACAGCGGTGCCGTGCCGACCGAAACGACCGAGAAGATGAAGAACGACACCGAAGGCGCGGTTGATTCAGCCGTCGGCACTGTCGGCAACACCGCTGACTCAGCGGTCGGCGCTGTCGGCACCACCGCCGCAAGCGCGGCCAACGCCGTCGGTTCGGCTGCCATGAACCTGGAAGGCGAGAAGATCGGCGAAGTGGTGAAACTGGTCGAGACGGCGGACGGCAAGCTTGAGTCCGTTGTCGTGGAAACCAGCGGTCTGCTGCTCGGTATCGGTGGCCGCGAAGTCGCCATCCCCGCCGAGTCGGTCAAGCTGGATGGTGAGGCAACCATCATCACCATGACGAACGCACAGATCGAGGCACTGCCCGACTACAAGGGCTGATCCTGACCAAACCCTTCCGCCCGCCGGTCGCAACCGGCGGGCGGTTTTGTGTCGGGAGTGCGCTCCATGCGACAGAACGACCGATTTAACTCGCAGGGCACGCCTCCATATCAACTGTGTTGGATTGCCGGACCAAAGGTGATCGAGCGAACGCAGGGTCTTCGGCCCTGACTCAAATAAAAAACGGAGAACAACATGACCCGCATAGCAATGATTTCCGCAGCAGCCCTGATCGCAATGACAGGTGTTGCTGGCGCAGCCGCCCACAAAGCGAAGAAGATGGACGACGGGGCGATGATGCATCATCACGGCACCGTGGTGAACCAGGATCCGTACTATGCCTCGCGCATGGGCGGTGCCCTGCTCAGCGGTGCCGGCGACAGCGCTTCCGGTGCGATGATCGACAGCCGCTTTGACATCCGCGGCACCCGCACCAGCGCCGGCGTCACGCACGACGATGCAGTGGCGAACGAGAACTTGGTCGTTCCCTACATCCCGGTCGACGGCAAGCGTCCCGACGTGAGGGGCACGAAGACCAACGCCGGTGTCACGCACAGCAACTGATCACATCGGTCAGACGCATTATGGAAGGCGGTCCTCACGGGCCGCCTTCTTTCGTTTGCCGCACGCCATCCAGATGGCAGTTTCTGTCGTTGTGGAACGTTCCGCCATTTGATCGAAAAGGCCAAACGCACAAGCCGTCACCCCTGCCAGCGTGCGGGGCAACCGACGATCAGGCGAAAGACAGGACAGCTCCGGTTCACTTCATCGGCGCAGGGCGGGCTACTCGGGCACGATCCATTCGAACTTCGGCTGTCCACCGATCAGTTCGCCGAACCGCGGCAACGCTTCCTCCGCCAGATCCGGCAGGCGCCACGGCGGGTTGATGATCAGCAGCCCGCTGGCGGTCATGCCGTGGTCGTCGTCATCGGGGCGCACAGCGAGTTCGATACGATACTGGTTGCGGATACCGCTGTCGGCCAGCCCGCTGATCATCGCCTCGGTTCTTGCCCGGTCCACCACAGGATACCAGATCAGATAGGTGCCGGTGGAGAACCGCCGATGCGCAGCGATCACGGCATCGGCCACATCGTCATAGTCCCGTTTGATTTCATAGCTCGGATCGATCAGTGCGATGCCGCGCCGTTCCTTCGGCGGCGACGCCTTGATCAGCGCCTGCAGTCCATCCGTCCGACGCGCAACATGCCCGATGTGTGCATCAAGGTCTGCCTGGTCGGCCGGATGCAGTTCGCAAAGCAGCAGGCGGTCAGCGGGCCGCAACAACCGTGCAGCGATCTCGGGGGATCCCGGATAGGTGCGAAGATCGCCGTCTGGATTCATCCCCTTCAGAATCTTCGTGAACGGGTGGAACAGTTCCGGGAGGTCCTGGTCCCATATCTTCAGGACACCGTCGCGCCATTCGCCCGTCTTCCCCGACATCTCCGAGGTCAGGTCATAGATCCCCGCGCCGGCATGGGTATCGATGGCCGCGAATGGCTTGGGCTTCGCCAGCATGTAGTCGAGGCAGAACGCGTAGACCGCATGTTTCAGGACATCCGCATGATTACCCGCATGAAACCCGTGACGGTATGAGAGCATCGACTCGTCCTACGAGAACCGCTGCCGCGCCAGCTCTGCGACGTCGGGATCGACATCCGGCGGGTTCAGATCGACGCCCCGGCCAAGGCAATCGGCCACATGTGTCAGGGCATCGATGCGCGCATACCGTTTCTGCTCGCCCGGAACCACATGCCAGGGAGCCCGCACACTCGACGTCCGCGCCAGCATGTCATCGATGGCAGTTTCATAGGGTTCCCGTCGTGCGCTGTTGCGGAAATCCTCCACCGTCAGCTTCCATCGCTTCCAGGGATCGTCCAGGCGCGCCTTGAAACGCGCGGCCTGCTCGTCCTCCGAAATATGAATGAACAGCTTCACGATGCGCACATCGTCGGCGGTGAGCATGCTTTCGAAGCCGTTGATCTCGTCATAGGCGCGCCGCCATTCGTCTTCCGTCGCGAGGCCCTCGACGCGTTCGACAAGCACCCGTCCGTACCATGACCGGTCGAAGATCGACAGAATGCCGGGTTCCGGCAGGCGGGACCAGAAACGCTCAAGATAATGCCGTCCCTGAAACTGCGGCCTGGGAGCCGCGATCGGCCAGACCTGGAAACCGCGCGGGTCCATCTCGGCCACCAGCCGACGGATCGTTCCGCCCTTGCCTGCGGCGTCCCACCCCTCGAACACGATCAGCGCGCGCAGCCCGTCACGGCGATAGGCCAGTTCAATGGTACGCAGCCGATGCTGAAGCGCGGACAGTTGTTCCCTGTAAACGTCTTTCGAGATTTTCAGGGAAAGGTCGACGTCCGACAGCTTCACCATTCACGCCGCTCCCGGCTCAGGCCTCGGGCGCGATCGTCAGGGTCAGCCCGTCCAGTGCATCGGTCATCTCGATCTGACACGAAAGACGCGATGTCGGCTGGTAGGTCGGTTCGTCGGTCACCAGCCCCTCTTCGTCGGCTTCCTGTGGCGGCAGACGATCCATCCAGGCGGGATCGATATAGACGTGACATGTTGCACAGGCACACGATCCGCCGCAGATCGCCTCGACCTCGTAATCATTGTCGCGAAGGTTCTCCATGACCGAGATGCCGGTATCAGCCTCGAACGTCGTTTGCGCGCCGGCGCGATTGGTCACGTGAATCTTTGGCATGAGGCCCCTCTTGAGATTTGATGTGCGAACCGGACGGTTCAGACTTCCTTGATCGGAATGGATGTATCAGCAAGGCGTGACGGGTCAACCACCCGTCCCTCTCCGATCCACTTGCGGCCGCGCACATAATCGCCGCCGGTATTGACGGCGTTCACGCCGGTAACCTTGCCGTCGCGCAGATAGAACAGCGAAAATCCCTCGTCCGAAGGCACCCCGCGCACAATCACGTCATCGGTCGCTTCGGGCATGCCCGCCATCTGCAGCTTCAGATCGAACTGGTCCGACCAGAACCAGGGCACCTCGGCGTAGTCTGCACCCTTGCCCTGCCATTCGTTGGCGATACAGCGCGCCTGATCCACGGCGTTCTGGACCGACTCCAGGCGGACGCTGTGCCCGATGATGGCGTTGGGATGCAGCGTGCAGTCGCCGGCGGCGTAGATCGCGGGATCGGATGTCTGGGCGCGTGCGTTCACCACGATGCCGCTGTCGGTTTCCAGCCCCGCCGCGACCGCGAGTTCGATGTCCTGAATCACCCCGATCCCCACGATGACCAGATCACATGCATGGTGCGTCCCGTCTGCATCGACCACACCGTCGATGTGACCCTGGCCGGAAAATTCAGCGACCCCGGTGTTCAGCATTATCTCGACGCCCCGCGCCCGATGGGCGCTCTCGTAGAAGCGTGAAAGGGGTTCGGCGACCGAACGGGCCATCACCCGGTCCATCATCTCAATGACTTTCACCGCGCATCCAGCCTTCGTCAGCGCCGCTGCCGCCTCCAGCCCGATGTATCCGCCGCCGATGACGACCACCTTCGCACCGGGCCTTGCCTCGGCCCGGATGGCCAATGTGTCGTCGATGCCGCGGATATAGTGAATACCCGCCAGATCAGCGCCCGGTATGGTCAGCCGGCGAAGCTGCGCGCCCGTGCACAGGGCCAGCCTGTCGTAGGGAAGCTGGGATCCGTCGGACAGCGACACCGTCTTCGCGTCCCGGTTGATCGCCGTGGCCCTGGTGCCAAGCCGCAGCCTGATGCCCTTCTTCTCATAGAAGTCAGAGGGACGCAGGAAGGTCTTCTCTTTCTCGATATCGCCCATCAACAGCTGCTTCGACAGCGGCGGCCGTTCATAGGGCGGCCAGCTCTCCTCGCCGATCAGCGTGATATCGAACGCATCGCCCGCGCGGGACAGTTGCTGTGCCAGAATACCGCCGGCATGCCCGGCACCGATGATGATGACTTTCTCGCTCATGGATACGTTCTACCCCGAAGACAGCGCGTCACGAAAGTCGAAGATCATGCGCCGTCACACGCCGAACGGCGCGCGCGGCTGTTCCAGCGATGCCAGCAGGAACAGCAGGCCGAACGCGATCAGCGCCAGCGCGCCGAAGACCTTCAGTCCCTTCTCCACCCTGCCGACCCAGACGAGATCACGGCCCGCCAGCCGCATCGCGGTGTTTTTGGACACCAGGGTCAGCACCGCCAGCACCGACACGGTTGCGGCCGTGCCCATCGACATCGCGAAAGTGGCAATAATGCCTGCCATATAAAGACTGTTCGCTATCGCGAAGACCAGGACAATCAGTGCCCCGCCGCAGGGACGGATCCCGACCGCGAAGATGATCGGCAATGCCCGTCGCACGGTCAGCGGTTCCGCCACCAGTGCAGAGACGTCGGGACCATGATGGTGGTGATGGTGATCGTGGTCATCATGCGCATGATCGTGATCGTGATCGTGCGCCTCATGGTGGTGATGCCCGCGTCCGGTTAGCACCTGCCAGAGCAGGAACAGACCGATCAGTGCGATCAGCCCGAAGCTGAGCTGTTCCATCGACCAGGCCGCATCCATCAGGCGCTGGCCCGCCAGTCCGGCGACCCACGCGCCCCCGAACACCAGCACCACCGCGCTGATGCCCTGTGCCAGCGACGACAGCACTGCGAGCAGGATGCCCTGTTTCACCGCGCGTTCGTTGGCGAGCAGATAGGAGGAAATCACGGCCTTGCCGTGTCCCGGCCCGACCGCGTGGAACACGCCGTACAGCAGGCTGATCGCGATCAGCGCCCAGGCGGTCCCGATGCTGTAGTCCTGTTTCAGTGCCTTCACGGCCCCCGCCAGTTGCCGGTAGAGCTGGGCCTGCACGACCCTGACTTCGTTCATCAGCCAGTCGAAGAACCCCGGTTCGCCCTGCGGCTCGGTCTGAACCGGGCCGCGCTGGAACGGATTCGGAGACTGCGCATCGGCGGGTTGTACCGCCAGACAGGTCAATGTCAGAAACAGCACCAGGCCGAGGCGGCTCAGCCACCGCATGAGAGGCTCATGACCGGGGCAAAGGCAGCGGCCCAGCCGACGTTGCCCGTCTGGGCGGCCAGTTCCGCGTCGGAAACATTCTCGGGCCGGTCGCCGGCGGCCATGCTGGTTGCCACGCAGGTGTCCGGTGCGGGTCCGACAAGCTCAATCGGTTGAGCCGGATCGGTGTCGAAGGCGACATAGTAGCTGGGATCGAACGAGCGGAACCGCAGCGGCACCTTCGTCGGATCGACCGCAAATTCCAGCGGCAGATCGTACCAGAGCACCAGCGTGCCATCCTCGTTGCGGGTCCCGTAGTTCGTGACCTTGCCGTAATGCGCGTCCGCCGTGCCCACCTTCAGTTCAGTGAAATAGCGCCATTCGGCCAGGAACTCGACATTGCCGTCGGCCAGCGCGTCGAGTTCGGCCTGGGTGGTTTCGCCGTCCTGATCGGTATCCGCGCCCTGAATGGCAAACGCCGAATAGAGCTCGTCGAAATGCCAGATGATGCGGATGGCACTGACCGAACCCCGATCGTCGAACAGGAATGCCGCGCGCGTATCCACCCACACATGCGGATGCGCGAGCAGCGGTGCGGGAACACAGAAAACGACAGCGGCAAGCAGCCATCTACGAACGGCATGAAACATGTGGGAACTCCCGTACGCTCAACGATGGCTGACCGTAGCACAGAGCCTTTCCGATGACACCCTCAAGCGTACAGATCGGAAGCTACGGAACAATACTGTTTCGAAACAGAAACACTTTTGAAATCAGATAGATAAACGATTTCTGGCTTCAATATGGCTGCGCCGGAACCGGGCGGTCTGGAAACCGGAACCGGTCCGCCCATTTCGATAACAGCACGAACAGACCCACCCAAAAAAAGGAATGCTTCAATGACCAAGGTACTCGTCCTCTATTACAGCTCGTATGGCCACATCGAAACCATGGCAAACGCCATCGCCGAAGGCGCGGGCGGCGTCGACGGCGTGGAGGTGACCGTGAAGCGCGTGCCGGAACTGGTGCCCGAAGAAGCGGCGAAGAATGCGGGGATCAAGCTGGATCAGGCGGCGCCGGTCGCCGATCCGAAGGAACTGGCCGACTATGACGCGATCATCTTCGGCACCCCCACACGCTTCGGCATGATGGCGGCACAGATGCGCAACTTCCTGGACCAGACCGGCGGCCTGTGGATGGAAGGCAAGCTGGTGGGCAAGGTCGGCGGTGTCTTCACCTCCTCCGCGACCCAGCACGGCGGGCAGGAAAGCACCATCCTGTCGTTCCACACCACGCTGCTGCATCAGGGCATGCTGATCGCCGGGCTGCCCTACAGCTTCCAGGGCCAGATGGGCGTGGATGAGGTCATGGGCGGCTCACCCTACGGCGCGACGACCATCGCCGGCGGCGACGGCTCCCGGCAACCGTCAGAGATCGAACTGGAAGGCGCGCGGTTCCAGGGACGCCACATCGCGGAGATCGCTGCGAAACTGCACGGATAGGGCTTCCCGGACTCAGTTTCGGGGGCGTTCAGGCGGCGGCGGCGGTGCGTTCAGAATGCGCACGTCGCCGTCGTCGGTTTCATCGCACAGGACAGCCTGTGGCGGATCGAGTCGCTGCCCGTCGTAGGTGATATATCCGGTCTCCACGTCCACCAGCAGCAGCCCGGCATCGACCTCAATGAAGTCGGTAAACGGCGGTGGCGTGTTCAGCAACTGATTCAGCGGAATGGTGACCGGAATGGGGACAAAGCGCGGTGTGCGGACCGCGTTCCCGCCCCCCAGATCGGCGGGTGCTACCGCGTTGCCGTTCACATCGACTCCCGGCCGATAGGCTACATCTGCATCGGGGACATGGATATCGACAACCCGGCAGCGACCGTCCTCGACGACGATGGTCTGGGCCTGTACCCCGAGAGCCGCGGCGCAGCAGATGACGAGAAAAAGCATTCGCATGCTGTCAGTCTGCACCGCTATCTTTGGAAAATCGTTAACTCCGGAAGCCCTTCATGCCCAAGCTCGTCTACCTCGACGCCTTCCCCGCGCCCAACGCCCTCGACATCCTGGCACCGCACAAGAGCATCGACGTCGTCCGCATCGACCGCTACGACCCGTTCGAGACCAGCTTCTTCGCCCTGCGGGACGCGCATGCCTATCAATGTGTGCCTGCGCGCGATGAGGTGCCGGAACCGCTGCGCATCCATGCCGACTTCCTGAAGCAGACGCCGAACCTGCTTGTGGTGTCGTCGGGCGGGTCGGGCGTGGACACGTTCGACATCGACGCCTGCACCGAAGCCGGGGTTCTGGTGGTCAATCAGGCGGGCGGCAACGCCGAGGCTGTGGCCGAACATGCGCTGGGCATGATTCTGACCCTGCTGAAGCGGGTGCCCGAGGCGGACCGGGCCCTGCGACGCGGCTGGAACGGTCCACGCACCGATCTGCGCGGCCGCGATCTGCTGGGCAAGACCGTCGGCATTGTCGGGCTGGGCCATATCGGGCGGCGGCTGGCATGGCTGTGCAGGCACGGGTTCCAGTGCGAGGTACTGGCTTTCGATCCCTATCTGGAAGACAGCGATTTCGTTGAACGCGACGCGCAGAAGACGACGCTTGAAGACCTGCTGGAACGCTCGGATGTGGTCAGTGTCCACACCCCGCTGACAGGTGAGACACGTGGCATGTTCGCGGGCGACGCCTTCAGCCGGATGAAGCAGAACGCCCTGTTCATCGCGACCGCCCGCGGGTCGATCCACGATGAACCCGCGCTGGCCGAGGCGCTGGCTTCCGGGCATCTGGGCGGCGCCGGGCTGGATGTCTGGGAAGAGGAACCGCCCGCGCCCGATCACCCGCTGCTGAACATGGACAACGTGATCTGCAGCCCGCACACCGCCGGTGTGACAAAGGACAGCCGCGAGCGCATGGCCGCCTTTGCCGCGACACAACTGATCGACCTGTTCGCGGGCAAGGATCCCGCTCGGCCGATCAATCCGGAGGTACTGCCGCGCTATCGCGAGCGTTTCCGGGCGATTCTGGGTTAGACTGAACTGCGTCACATTCCGGGGAGGACATCAGATGACCGATGCAACACTGACCGAGGTCGCCGAGCGGTTCGCCATCAGCGATATCCTTTATCGCTATGCCACGGCCATCGACACCAAGAATTTCGATCTGCTGAACGACGTCTTCGATGCCGAGGTGGAGACCGATTTCACCTCGTTCGGCGGCAGGAAGGTGAAGGTCAGCCGCGACGAGTGGATCGACACGGTGCGCAAGACCATCATCGGGCTGGACATGACCCAGCATCTGACCGGCAATCACGTGCATCGCATCGACGGCGACAGGGCGAACCTGATCGCCTACCTGCAGGCCTTCCATCGCTACAGCGGGTCGCCCGGGGAGACCGACTATTTCATCGGCGGCTATTACGACATCGATCTGGTGAAACGCCCCGAGGGCTGGCGTGTCGTGAAATACGCGCTGGAAACCACCTGGCAGCGCGGCAACCGCGAGATCATCCGCGAAGCCCACCGGGCCCACAAGAACCGCGCAGCGTAAAGCGTTCCAGCGAACCCCGCGCGTGCCGGATATTCTGGACGGCCCCCGGATAAACCGGCGGTGACAGTCCGGGAGTCGACAGTTCAGTCAACGACGGGACGGCTCCCGTGTTTGCCGGTCCGTGCCCCGAGATCTCGGGCGCAGCTCAATCCGGGTCGTCGCACGACGCCCTGATCAGGTCGCCATGGCCATGCCGTCGCCAGACGGATCCGCGCCGCCATCCAGCTTCCCGTCCACCAGCCGGATCGCGTGCACGATGGGCATCATGTAGCTGTAGGGATGGCGCATGGTCGGATAGCCCCGGCGCTGCAGCTCACGCTCGGTCGAACGCAGGATGCGGTTGGTCAGTTCGATGGTGTTCGATGTCGTGGTGAAGCGCGGCGCGAAGACCGCCTGCTGTGCATCCATCCCGAAGTCGATGACGTTCAGGATGGCCTGAAGGTTGCCCATGGTGATGGTGGTGCCGCCCGGCGCGCCGACCAGCAGGAACGGCTTGTCATCCCGGAAGACGATGGTGGGCGACAGCGCTGTGAACCGGGCCTTGCCGGGGGCCAGCGATCCGGCATTCCCGGGCCGCGGATCGAAGACCATCATGCAGTTGTTGTACATGAAGCCGAGCCCTTCGGTGATCACGCCGCCCGACGAGCCCAGCGAATGGGTCATGGTCACGCAGTTGCCTTCGGTGTCGGCAACGCAGATGTGGGTCGTCTCCTTCGGATCGGCACCGCTGTTCAGCCGGGGCACATCCTGTTTCTCGCCGCGTCGGATGCGCTCGGCGCAGGCCTTCGCGTAGTCTTCCGACAGCAGTTCATCGAACGGAATTTCGACGAAGGCCGGATCGCCCATCCGCGTGTCCTTCTCGAAGGTCGCGATCTTCATCGCCTCCGAGACCGTCGCGATGTAGTCGGGCGAATTGTGCCCCATCCCCGCCAGGTCGAACTGCTGCAGGATGTTCAGCATCACCGCGATGACCAGCCCGCCGCCCGGCGGCTGGTTGGTGGCGACACGATGGCCGCGATAGGTGATCCAGAGCGGCTCCGTCTCGACCGTCTGGCAGGCCGCGAGATCGTCCAGGGTGATCAGGCCGCCGTTGGCCGCCATGTCATCGGCGATCCGGCGCGCGATCTCGCCGTGATAGAAGTCCTCGACGCCCTTTTCGGCGATGCGGCGGTAGGTGCGCCCCATGTCCGGATTGCGCAGGATGTCGCCGATCCCGAGCAGGGTCTTCCCGTCGCTGGTGTAGATCTTCGCGACCGACGGATCCTCGGTCATGCCGCGGTAGCGCGCCATGCGCCCCGCAACTTCCGGCGTGTTCCAGAAGTTCCAGACGTGCGGGCGGACGGCAAACCCGTCCTCGCAGTAGGCGATGGCAGGATCGAGTGCCTGCGCCAGCGTGTGCGTGCCGAAGCGGCCCAGCACCTCGTCGAAGGCCTTGATGGTCATCGGCGTGGTCATGCACTGATAGCCGACCTCGTTCACCTGACCCTTCAGCAGAAAGCCGAAACCGTCGTCGCACTCGCCTTCGATCAGGTGCTCCCACATGTCCGGCCTGGTGGCCAGCGGTGCGCGACCATGGAAATCGATCAGCGTGTGCGTGCCGTCGGCCAGATGCACATGACACGATCCGAAGCCCGCGATGCCGCACATCTGCGGGTCCACGACCGTCTGCACCAGCGCCGCCCCGATGGCCGCGTCGACAACATTCCCGCCACTGCGGAGAATATCCAGCCCCGCCTCCACCGCTTCCGGCTGCGGTGCCGACACCATGCCCTTGGTCATTGAGAATGCTCCATCAGTCGGTTCGCTCTTCGCGCCGTGAGTGGAAGGGAGGCGACCTACCCGGTCTTCATGACCTTCTCGGCCTGCGCCCAGGCGTACTGGGCCAGCGGCTTGATGCGGTCGACCTGGCCCTTGGCATGATCCGAGGCGGCAGTGCCGTCGCGCACGCGGCCCGCAATACCCTGCAGAATGGCCGCGATGCGGAACATGTTGTAGGCGAGGTAATAGTCCCAGTTGTCGATCCGCTCGCGCCCTGTCCGCTTGCAGTAGGCGGCGACATATTCTTCCTCGTGCGGGATGCCCAGCGCATCGAGATCCTCGCCGCCGATGCCGCGGAACAGCTTGTTCGGCAGACGCCAGCTCATCACGTGATAGGCGAAGTCGGCCAGCGGATCGCCCAGCGTCGACAGTTCCCAGTCCAGCACGGCCATCACGCGCGGCTCGGTGGGGTGGAAGATCATGTTGTCCATGCGGTAGTCGCCGTGGATGACCGTCGTCGCATCCGAATCCGGGATGTTCTCCGGCAGCCACTCCATCAGCCGGTCCATCTCCTCGATCTTGTCGGTCTCGGAGAGCTTGTACTGCTTCGACCAGCGACCGACCTGACGGGCGACGTAGGACCCCGGCTTGCCGAAATCCTCCAGACCGACCGCCTTGTAGTCGACGTTGTGCAGCCGGGCGATGACGTCGTTCATGGCGTCATAGTATTTGTGGCGCTCGGACTTCTCGACATCGGCGAGGCTCTGGTCCCAGATCACGCGGCCATCGACCAGATCCATCACGTAGAACATGGTACCGATGACGCTTTCGTCCTCGCACAGTCCCCAGGTCTTCGCGACCGGCACATCGGAGTGCCGCCCCAGCGCGGTCAGCACCTTGTATTCACGGTCCACGGCATGGGCCGACGGCAGCAGCTTGCCGGGCGGCTTGCGGCGCAGGACATATTCCTTCTGCCCCGATTTCAGCGCATAGGTGGGGTTGGACTGGCCGCCCTTGAACTGGCGCACCTGAAGCCCGCCGGCGAAGTCATCGACGTTCTCGCGCATCCAGGATTCCAGTGCGCCCTCGTCGAAGCGAAAGCGCTCGTCGACTTCCTTGGTGCCTGAAAAAAGCGCGCTGTTCTCATCAGCCATTCTGTGGTCCCTCCCCGGACGAAACTTCTGGATTCAAGTCTTAGACTCTCGCGCGACGGCACGCCAGCCTATGTCGCGGCGGCAGAAACCCTGCGGCCAGTCGATCCGGTCCACAGCGGTATAGGCCCGCTTCTGCGCCTCTGTCACGGTCGCACCGCTGGCCGTCACGCCCAGCACGCGGCCGCCGTTCGCCAGCACCCGATCGCCGTCGCGCTTTGTGCCCGCATGAAACACGGTCACGCCATCGACCGCCCAGGCATCGGCGAGTCCCCTGATCTCGCTGCCCTTGACGACGTCCCCCGGATAGCCTTCCGCGGCCATCACGACGACCATGGCCGGATCGTCATGCCAGCGCATATCGACGTTCTTCAGGACGCCATCCATGCAGGCGACCAGCGCCAGCAGCAGGTCCGACTTCAGCCGGGTCATCAGCACCTGGCATTCGGGATCGCCGAAGCGGATGTTGTATTCGATCAGCTTCGGACCGTCGGCACCGATCATCAGCCCGGCGAACAGGATGCCCCTGAACGGCATGCCCTCGGCGGCCATGCCGCGCACTGTCGGTTCGATGATTTCCTTCATCGTCCGCTCGATCATGTCGGGCGTCATCACCGGCGCAGGCGAATAGGCACCCATGCCCCCAGTGTTGGGGCCGGTATCGCCCTCGCCGACAGCCTTGTGGTCCTGCGCCGTGGCCAGCGGTATGATCGTCTCACCGTCCGTCAGGCAGAAGAAGCTTGCTTCCTCGCCTTCCAGAAACGCTTCAATGACAATCTCCGCACCGGCCTCGCCGAACCGCCCGCCGAACGCTTCGTCGATGGCGGCATGCGCCTCGACCACGGTCATGGCGACGGTGACGCCCTTGCCCGCGGCCAGACCGTCGGCCTTCACGACGATCGGCGCACCCTGCTCGACCACATAGGCCCTCGCGGTTTCCGCATCCGTGAACCGCCGGTAGGCACCGGTGGGAATGTTGTGGCGGGCACAGAGATCCTTCGTGAATCCCTTCGAGGCTTCAAGCTGTGACGCCCGCTTCGACGGACCAAACGCCCTGATCCCGGCCGCTTCCAGGTCATCGACCATGCCCTCGACCAGCGGCGCCTCCGGCCCGACGATCACAAGGTCGATCCTGCGCTCGGTACAGAAATCGATGACCGCGCCATGATCTGCGATGTCAAGCGCGACACATTCCGCCTCGTCGGCGATGCCGCCGTTGCCCGGTGCGCAATAGAGGCTCGTCAGGATCGGCGATGCGGCGAGCTTCCAGCAGAGCGCGTGTTCGCGTCCGCCCGATCCGATGACCAGAATGTTCATGCGTCTGCCCTGCCTTCCAAGCCCGGTTGAGCGCCTGTCTTAGACCAGATTCACGGTCGGACAAATGCGCAGAAATGCAGCAGCGTTGACAGGCAGGTTGATGGCTTGCGATTCTGGAATTCACCAAATGCGTTCGTTTCCGGAGTTCACCCGACATGATCATTGTGCGTCTCATCGGCTATATCCTGCTGCTGGCAGGGCTCGTGGCGCTCGGCGCGGAAGTGCTCGTGTCGCTGGAAGCCGGCAGCTGGACGCCGATCTCGCTGGGTCAGCGCTGGGCGGAATTCTTCGGTTTCGACAGCATCCTGGCGATCCAGAACGGTCTGCAACGCTATCTGCATCCGTTTCTCTGGGATCCGCTGCTGCAAAGCGTCTTCGAAGCGCCCGCCTGGCTGCCCCTTGTCGTACTCGGCCTGCTGATCCTGCTGGTCTCCCGCCGCCGGCGCACGCGGCGCATGTTCAGCTGAACCGGCCCACCGAACGTGCAGCCATTGACATCACACGTCAGCGGTCCTATCTGCGCTCTCGGTCGATGGCACCTGCCGCTCGCAATCCGGTGAAGCCATTTTTCTGAACTGACACCGACTCCCGTTATTCTGCGGCTGAACGGCAACGCGAGCTCCCTTTCTGTCCCGCAGAACGAACCGGACGAGGTCTGTCATGACTCACGCAATCACCCTGCCTTCCATCGCGGAGGCGAAATCCCAGGCCAGGCGCCTGCGCAGCGATCTGGAAGCATCGGGCACACCGATCAGCTACAGCCGGGCGCTGGAGCTTGTGGCGCATCAGCATGGCCAGCGCGACTGGAACACGCTGCACGCGATGATCGGCAACCGGCAGCCCGGACCGCCGGTCGCCGTCGGCCAGACGGTCAGGGGTCTCTATCTCGGAAAGCCCTTCAGTGCCGAGGTGCTTGGTGTGCGCAGCATGGCTCAGGCCGAGAAGTTCCGGATCACCATCCGTTTCGATGAGCCGGTCAATGTCTCCGGCTTCGAGAGCTTCGAGGTTCTGCGTCGCCAGGTTTCGGCGAACATCGACCGCAACGGCACCACGGCTGAACGGACATCCAACGGACAGCCGCAGCTCAGCCTGCATATCTGACCGAGCGGGTCGGGAGCGCCCTACTGCGCTTCCGACCATCGCCGCTTGCCATTTTCCAGCAGGTCGGCGGATGTCGCGTAAAGCGCCTTCGAGACATAGGGCCGAACCTGCCCGGCCCTCTCACGACACAGTTCGGCCTTCATGGTGCGGGCTTCGACCACGGCGTCTTCGTCTCCGGGGGCCAGCGCCAGCAGATCGATGACATGCAGCGCAAGCTGCGTCTCGCCCTGGTCGACCAGGGCGCGGGCCTTGTCCAGTACGGTCTGCGGGTCGCCGATGGCATCCAGTATCGCCGCCCCTGCCGCGTCGGGATGGGACGGGTGCAGGTTCGTCGGATTGCGATCCCACCAGCCGTTCTCCTCGCGATAGATGTCACGGACGATGTATTCGACCGCGCCATAGCGTTCGCGCATCCACTTCTGATCGAACAGGTCCGGCGGGCATTCGATGTCGTGGATGATCTCCAGATCGTTCATGCCCCGGTTCATGCGTTCGACGACCGCGGCCCGCAGCCAGCGCAGCGCCTTCGCCGTGCCGGACAGGCGCTGGTCGACCGCTTCCGCACCCTCGATCACCGGCCCGAATTCCTGAATCAGGGTCTCGGCACCCAGCGCCGCCAGCCGCTCCAGCGTCTCGGCCCAGCGGATGGTCAGCCGCAGGGTCCGAAGCGGCGTGCCGACATTGGGCAGAGTCGTGCCGGGAAAGGATGCGCCTGCGTAGAGGATCTTCTCCTCCGGCAGCCACAGCGCCAGCACGTCGTCGGTTTCGGACGGCGCCCAGAACAGCTCGACCCGGCTGCCGGCCTCGTTCAGCACCAGATGGTCGTCGAACGTTACCGTCGGATCGACCAGTTTCGACCCGGCGGGTGCCAGCTTGAACTGCGGAAACTGCATCCGGTTCAGATTGTCCTGCAGACCAGCCGTTTCACGATAGCGGTCGTAGCGCGGCTTGACATTGGCATGGCCGACCAGCGCGGGCGGCTCTTCGCCGCGTGCCTTCGCATGTTCGATCCAGTCGGAAACGCCATCATTATATCCGGCATGACCGTGGCTGTAGCATATGGCCGTGACGGGCAGATCGCTCCAGTCGCGCAGGATGCCGATCATCTTCTGGGTGGCCCCCCGGCCCGCACCTGAATCGACCAGCACGATCCCCTCGCCCGCCTTTACCGCCAGCGCGTTGCCCTGCGCCGGCAGAATCAGGACGTTCTCCGTCAGTTGCCGGGTGCCTTCCGCACCGGCCAGAATATTCTTGGCTGTCGCATCTGCCTCGTCCTGCATCGGTCACTTCCCCTGTGTCTAGAATTGATGCACTTGCATTAAATCTGAAATGCGCCGGCAGGGGAAGCCTGTTCAGGTCATACCTGACACCCCGAGAACGCCGTCATGGAGCAACTTGCAGCCGATCAGGAAAACGAACACGTAGCAGATCAGGTAGAACGGCCGTTCCGGAATGCGTCTGTGCAGCCAGACTCCGGAAAGCATCGCGATCGGGCATATCGGGGCCAGCACCAGTGCA
Source organism: Minwuia sp. (assembly GCF_048263705.1). GTDB lineage: Bacteria > Pseudomonadota > Alphaproteobacteria > Minwuiales > Minwuiaceae > Minwuia. The sequence continues at coordinate 344,856 of NZ_JBLXDV010000003.1, forward strand.
GTCAGCAGGTTCTCCGCCGTCAACAGTCCCAGATAGCTGTAGGGCACCAGCTTCACGTAGTTCACGGCCATAAAGAAGACTGTGGTGGTGCCCACGAACACGGTCTTGTCGAGTTTCAGCGGCAGCAGATAGACCTGCAGCGGCGGCCCGCCCGCGTGCCCGATGAAGCTGGTGAAGCCCGCGACCGCCGACCAGAAAATGCCCTTCGTCCTGTTTTCCGGGCGCTGAACGTCCCGGTTCCTGCCGCCCAGCCAGTAGTTCAGCGCGAACAGCACCGCAATTCCGCCGACGATCAGCTTGATCATGTGTTCGTCGACGTAGCCCGCCAGCAGCGTCGCGATCCCGATTCCGACAATCGCCCCGGGGCCGAGATAGAGCATCAGTTTCCGGCTCCATTCGCGGCGGTAGGACCAGACCCCGAAGATGTCCATCAGGCACAGGATCGGCAGCATGATCGCCACCGCCTGCAGGGGCGGGATGACCAGCGAGAGCGTCGGCACGGCGACGATTCCGACGCCCGCGCCGAAGCCGCCCTTGGAAATCCCGGTCAGCATCAGGACCGGCACGGCGACGGCGTAGAAAACCGGATTGTCGATCAAGGGAGGACCGCCTGGGTGGAATTCGGATGCCGCGTCATAGCAAAACAGATTGACTCATGTCGCCGAATATCGGGACGCTGCGTCACTCATGTTGCGGAGGCGACCATGCCCGATATCCCCCTGCCCTTCAGTCGAACCGAATATGCGGACCGTCTCGCGAAGGTGCGGGCAGCGATGGACAGGGCCGGGATCGAGGTCCTGTTCACCTGCGATCCGTCGAACATGGCGTGGTTGACCGGCTATGACGGCTGGAGCTTCTACGTGCATCAGGGTGTGCTGATCGGGCCGGAAGGCGACCCCGTCTTCTGGGGCCGCCGGATGGACGCCGCGGGCGCCATGCGCACCTGCTACATGGATGAGGACGACATCCACGGTTATTCCGACGACTACGTCATGTCGACCGAGCGTCATGCGATGCAGCATCTGGCCGACCTGATCCGCGCCCGCGGCTGGTCGGAAAAGCGCTTCGGTGTCGAGATGGAGAACTATTACTACTCGGCGAAGGCCCACGCGGTTCTGGTCGCCGAACTGGGCAGCGAACCCGCCGATGCAACGGCGCTGGTGAACTGGCAACGCGCCGTGAAGTCGCAAACCGAGATCGGCTACATGCGGCGCGCGGCGCGGATCGTGGAAAAGATGCATGCACGCATCTTCGAGATCATGGAACCGGGCAAACGCCGCAACGAGGTCGCCGCCGAAATCTACAAGACCGGCATCTGGGGGGCCGAGCATGAGGGCGTCAGCTTCGGCGGCGACTATCCGGCCATCGCGCCGCTGATGCCGACCGGGCTGGACGCGACGGCAGCGCACCTCACATGGGACGACAGACCGTTCGAGACCGGCGCGGGCACCTTCTTCGAGATCGCGGGCTGCTATCGCCGCTATCACGCGCCGCTCTGCCGGACGGTCTATCTCGGCACCCCGCCCGACGACTTGTTGCGCGCCGAGGAAGCCGTTCTGGAGGGAATCGAGGCGGGCGTGAACGCGGCTAGGCCGGGCAACACCGCAGGCGATGTGGCACAGGCGTTCTATGCCATTCTGGAGAAACGCGGGATCGCGCGGGAGGGCCGTTGCGGCTATCCGATCGGCCTCTCCTACCCGCCGGACTGGGGCGAACGGACCTTCTCGATCCGCCCCACCGACAAGACGGTTCTGCAGCCCGACATGACCTTCCATTTCATGCCCGCGCTGTGGATGGACACATGGGGGCTGGAGATCACCGAACCGCTGCTGATCCGTGACAGCGGGCCTGCCGAATTCCTGGCCGATGTGCCGCGCAACCTGTTCGTGAAGCCATGACAGACCTTAAACAGGCCACAGCCATTCTGGATGATCTGATCGGTTTTCCGACCGTGTCGTCCGACAGCAATCTGGATCTGATCGCCTATGCCAACGAGCGGCTGGACCGGATCGGCGCGCGCACCAATCTGACGCTGAACGCCGAAGGCACCAAGGCCAACCTGTTCGTCACCATCGGCCCGGACGTGGACGGCGGCGTGATCCTGTCCGGACACACGGACGTCGTGCCGGTCGAGGGACAGGACTGGTCCGGCGACCCGTTCCGCGCCCGTCATACCGACGATCTGATCTTCGGGCGCGGTTCGTGCGACATGAAGGGTTTCATCGCCTGCGCGCTGGCCATGGCCCCCGCCTTCGCAGAAGCGCGGCTGGCCCGTCCGCTGCACCTCGCCCTGACCTATGACGAGGAAACCGGCTGCCTTGGCGCCCCCGTCCTGCTGAAGGCGCTGGCGGAGTCGGGCCGGAAACCGTCGGCCTGCATCATCGGCGAACCGACGGGCATGAAGGTCATCCAGGGCCACAAGGGCTGTTTCGAATATACGACCCGCTTCGAGGGTCTGGAAGGCCATGGCGCGAAACCGGACAAGGGGGTCAACGCCGTCGAATATGCGGTGCGTTATGTCAGCGAGATGATCGCGACGGGACAGGATCTGAAGCCTCGCGCACCGACGGACAGCCCCTTCGACCCGCCCTGGACCACGATCTCCGTCGGCGGGATGCACGGCGGCATCGCACACAATGTCATCCCGAACAGCTGCGCCGTGGACTGGGAGTTCCGGCCCGTGAACCGCGCCGATGCCGACTATGTACGCGACCGCCTGCGCAATCACGCCGAGCGTACCCTGCTGCCCGCGATGCGCGCCGTCCATCCGGACGCCGCGATTCACCTGGAAACCATCGGTGAAGTCGGCGGGCTGGAACCGATGCCGGGATCGGAAGCCATTGCGCTGGCACGCGCCCTCACCGGCGACGACGATATCGACGTCGTCAGTTTCGGCACCGAGGCCGGGCTGTTTCAGGAGATGGATATCCCGACCGTCGTCTGCGGCCCCGGATCCATCGATCAGGCGCACAAGCCCGACGAATTCATCGCGCTGGAACAGGTGCAGCACTGTCTCGACATGATCGGGAATCTGCGGTCTCGGCTTGTGGAATGAGCGATGATATAGTGCGCAGATCATTTGGGAGGATGGCATGAACGATCAATCGAACGCTCCGAAAGTCGGCAGGATGGTCCACGTGGACCCGAAGACGGCACCGAAGACAGAAGGCCGCCGCGCCTTTTTCAGCTACACTGATCTGGGTGTGACCGAGGCGACCGCGGGCATGATGCGTGCGCAGCTGACCACCGCCGACAAGGGCATGACCGAATCCACCGGCTGGCACTATCACGAGTGCGAGGCGCAGTTCGTCTATTGCACCAGCGGCTGGGTCGATCTGGAGTTCGAGACCGGCGAGACGGTCCGCGTCAACGCCGGCGAATCGATCTTCATCCCCGGCGGCATGAAGCACAACGAACTGCAGACATCGGACGATTTCCAGATTCTGGAAGTGTCCGTTCCCGCCGACATGGGCACCGTCGCCTGTGACAAGCCTGCCTGACGGTTGGCGACGTTCTGCTCTGGACAATGTGAAAGCATCATGAAAAACCTCGGACCATCAAGAACCGAGGAAAAATCATGCCGACGAAAACACCCCAAGACCTGCTGAGCGACAACAAGAGCTGGGCCGCTGGGCATGTGGAAGAGGACTCACGCTATTTCCGGCGTCTGTCGGAGCTTCAGACGCCGGAATTCCTGTGGATCGGCTGTGCGGACAGCCGCGTGCCTGCGAATGTGATTGCCGGCCTGGAACCGGGCGAGATCTTCGTTCACCGCAACGTCGCCAACATCGTCTACGCGTCCGACATCAATTGCATGTCGGTGGTGCAGTACGCTGTCGAGAACCTGAAGGTGAAACACATCATCGTCTGCGGCCACTACGGCTGTGGCGGCGTCAAGGCCGTGCTGGACCGGGCAGCGGAAGGGCTGGTCGAACACTGGCTGGACACCGTCGCGGACCTGAAACGCTTCAACCAGGAGGAACTGGACGGACTGCCGGACGATCAGTCGCGGCTGGATCGGCTGTGCGAACTGAATGTCCAGGCGCAGGTCGCCAAACTCTGCCACTCGCCGATCCTGATCCGCGCCTGGGAGAACGGTCAGGATCTCAGCGTGCTGGGGTGGATATACGGTCTGAAAGACGGTCTGCTGCGCGATCTGGAATGTGGCAGCACCGGCCTTAACGACCTGCCCGACCTGATGCTCTGAGCGCGGCCACAGAAAAAAACGCAAGCGCCTGTCGCATTCTGCGGGCAGCATTCGTCTTCGGTGGTGAAGGACGCGAAACGGTCGGGTCCATCGAAACCGGAGATAACGAGATGAAACAGTTCATTCTGCTGCTGCACGAGAAGGCTGGTCTGGACGACGCCATGTCGCCCGACGAGATGCAGTCCGTCATTCAGGAATATGTCGCCTGGTCGAACGAGATGGGCGAGCGTGGCTTGCTGGTGAGCGGAGAACGACTCGACAGTGACGGCGGCCGGGTCATCCGGCCCGCCACGGGAGAGATGATCGTCTCCGACGGGCCCTATGCCGAGACCAAGGACATCGTCAGCGGCTTCTTCATCGTGAAGAGCGAGACACTCCACGGTGCCATCGAACTGGCGAAGACCTGCCCCCACGCCGTGCGGGGTCATCCCATCGAAGTTCGGCTGCTGCCCGACGCGTGATGACACAATCCAGGATCAGCACCGGAGAAGTCGGCCCCCTCGTGGACCGGCTTTTCCGGCATGAGGCGGGACGCATGACGGCCTATTTCGTCAGGCACCTGGGACCCGCCCATGTCGATCAGGCCGAGGACATCGTCCAGGAAGCGCTGTTCAGAGCCTTGAAGACATGGCCGTTCAAGGGGGTACCGGACCATGCGCGCGCCTGGCTGTGGCGGGTTGCCCGCAATGTGGCCACCGACAGGTTTCGTCAGTACAGGCCAACGGACCCGCTGGAGGACGTTGACGCCGCCACGGAACCGCTGCCCCCGTCCCGGCTGCATGACGCGGAACTCGATCTGCTGTTCCTGTGCGCGGACCCGGATCTGCGCCGCGACGCGGCCATTCCGCTCACCCTGAAACTGGCGTGCGGGTTCGGCACTGCCGAAATCGCCGGTGCCCTGTCCGTACCCGAGGCCACCATCCGGCAGCGCATTGTGCGGGCGAAGAAGCGCTGGCGCACCGACCAACCGTCCCTCGACCTCGACGCCGCCCAGATCGGCACGCGCATCGATGGCGTCATGAATGTGATCTACCTGATGCTCAACGAGGGGTACGGCGGACATCACCCCGACCACTGGCAACGGGCCGAACTCTGTCGCGAGGCAGCGCGGCTGGCGGAACTGCTTGCGATGCATGAGCGTACCGAACGCCGGGACGCGGCGGCGCTGGCGGCACTGTGCCTGTTTCAGCTTGCCCGGCTGCCGGCGCGTCTGGATGGCGAGGGCGACATCATCCTGATGGAGGATCAGGACCGGACGCTCTGGGATGGGGCACTCACCGCGCGCGCCTTTCGCTGGCTCCGGGTCGCGGGCAAGGGAAACGATCTCAGCACCTATCATCTGCTGGCCGGCATCGCCGCCGCCCATGCCGCCGCACCGGATTACGCCGGAACCGACTGGCCGCAGGTGCGCCGCTACTACGATCTGCTGCTTGAGCGTGATCCCTCATCCCCCTTTCATGTCCTGAACCGCGCCGTCGCGGTGGCCGAGACCGACGGTTCCGCCTCCGCGCTGGAAACCATCGAGGGTCTGTCCCGCAACCCCCTGCTGGGACGTTCCTACCTGCTGCCGGCAACACGGGCCTGGCTGCTGGCCCGGGCCGGCCAGCGTGCCGAAGCGAAACGGGACCTGATCAGGGCCGTGGACCTCGCCCCCTCGCCGCAACTGCGGCGCCAGTTGCAGCGGCGGCTCGAAACGATGTGACGCCGGATGATCGCGATTCAATCGTCCGGCAGAACGCTGTAGGCTGCGGGACATGGCTTTCGTTCCGCCCTTCAGTCAGATCAGCGATCTCGGCACGCCCGGCGTGAACGAGGTCTGGGAAGCGACACCGGCATCCGATCTGCAGGGTCTCGTGCTGCGCTATCAGGGATATCGCGAGATCACGCCCTCGTACTTCTTTCACAAGATGCCCGCCGACCTGTTCTTTCCCGTGATCATCAACTTCGGTTCCCGCTGGCAGATATCCGACCGGGATGGCCGGGAGACCGGCTTCGACAGCTTCGTCTCCGGTCTGCAGGCCCGCTTCGTGACGGTGCGTGCCGACGCGGGTGCCTGCTGTCTGCAGGTTGATCTGACCCCGGCGGGGGCACGCGCCTTCTTCGATCTGCCACTGAGCGAACTGACCTCACAGTCGGTCGACCTGTTCGATCTGCTCGGCCCGGCTGGCGTCCGGCTTGCCGAGCAACTGGAAGCGCTCACGCGATGGCCGGATCGGCTGGCCCACGTTGATCGTTTCGTGCGGCAGCGTCTGGCGACGGGCAAAGCCCTGCCGACACCGATCCAGTTCGCCTGGTCCCGGTTGCGGCGAGATGCGGGCCAGGTGCGCATCCCCGAGATCGCCGCCGAACTGGGCTGGTCGCGGGAACATTTCTCCCGGCGTTTCTCCGCCGAGTTCGGACTGCGACCCAAGTCGGTGGCGCGCATCATGCGGTTTCAGCAGGTGCTCGACAGGGCGCAGCACGGCAAGCGGAACTGGGCCGCCATCGCCCACGAGGCCGGATACGCCGATCAGGCGCATCTGGTACGGGAATTCAGGGCGCTGTCCGGCGAGACACCCACCGCATTTTTCGCATCACAAAACTTCAATACCTGATCGCGCGTCGCGGCCATGATGTGCCGGCAACAGTTTCAGGAGCACCTCATGAACCAGACAATCGAAGCCCCCCGCATTTTCGTGACACGCCGCTACAGAAACTCGAAAGCCATGATCGACTGGCTGGAAAAGGCTTTCGGCTTCGCGCGCCACTATGTCGTGGATGACGGCAAGGGCGGTGTCGCACATGCGCAGATCGCCTTCGGGTCCGCGATGATGATGCTGGGCGACCACCATGATGACGACTTCAGCAAGTCAGTCGGTGCGCCCGGCGAGAACGCGGGCGGCCAGTCGATCTATCTGGCCGTCGACGACATCGACGCCCTCTATGCCCGCGCCAGAGAAGCGGGTGCCGTTATCGAACGGGAACTGGAAGACACGGACTATGGCAGCCGCGAATTCGGATGCCGTGATCCCGAGGGCCAGTTCTGGAATTTCGGCACCTACTGGCCGAAGGTCACCGACACACCGGAATCTTGACTTCGACGCCCCGGCGAGAGATAGTACGCTAGTGTACTAATATTTCGCCGGGGAGATCAGAACATGCGCAGGGACAAGCAGCTGGACCTGATGCGTCGTCTGATGAAGCATCTGGATGAGGGGTCGACCGCGACCACCGACAAGGTCTTCATCAACGAGATGTCAAGCTATCAGGATGCCGAGCGACATGCGCGCGAGCGGCAGACGTTCTTCCGCGATCGACCGGTCTTCATGGCCATGTCGCCGCGCATCGCCAGTCCCGGTGACTATTATGCCGACAGCATCGACGGCGTGCCGCTGGTGCTGGTGCGCGGCAAGGACGGGATCGCCCGGTGTTTCGTGAACGTATGCCGTCACCGCGGCGCGCGACTGGTCGAGGGCGAAGGCTGTGGCATGAAGATGTTCTCCTGCCCCTACCACGCCTGGACCTACACGCTGGAAGGCGCCCTGAAAGGCATCCCGGATGCCCGCAGCTTCGAGGGTGTCGACAAGGAAACGCACGGCCTGCGCGAGATACCGGTCACCGAAGAACACGGCCTGATCTGGGTCGGGCCGATCAATCCGGATGCGCCTGCGGTCGATTCACCGATTGCACCGATGGCGGATGAAATCGGCGACTGGGATTTCCAGAACTACCACTACTTCGACAGCATCCGGATCACGCGGCCGATGAACTGGAAATTCGTGCTGGATACCTTCATGGAGACCTATCACATCTCCACGCTGCACCGGGCGACCATCGATCCCATCATCCATTCCAACCTGACGACCTTCGATGCATTCGGCGATCATCATCGCATGGTGATCGCCCGCAAGACGCTGAGCGAGCTTCAGGGCGTCGACATGAACGATGTGGATGTCTTCCCCTATATCGGATTCGTGTACGGCCTTTTCGCCAATGCGACGCTGATCATCCAGGGGTCGCTGCAGGCTGAGGTCTGGCGTGTCAGCCCGTCCGGCGACAATCCCGGCGAAGCCGAGATCGAACTGTCGATGTGCGTGCCCGAAAAGCCGACCTCCGAAAAGGCGGAAAAATTCTGGCGCAAGAACTTCAATCTCGCGATGAAGACCGTCGAAAGCGAGGATTTCCCGCTCGGCGCGCTGATTCAGCAGAACGTCGCATCAGGCATGCAGGACCGCGTCTATTACGGCAGGAACGAGCCGACGCTGGCCCACTTCCACGGCCGCATTCGCAAACATCTCGGCCTGCCGGAGTTGACCTGACATGCGCCATGACGATCAGGTGCAGATGGTACGCCGGCTGTTCGACCACATCGACGACGGCACGACGACCTATGCGGACAAGATTCATCGCAACCCGGTCAGCAGCTACACCTGCCCCGATCGTCTGGCGCGGGAAGTTGAAACTGCCTTCCGGCAATGGCCTGTTCTGATCGGCATGAGCAACCGCATCGCCTCTGCCGGCGATTACGTCACCGAGGACATCGCCGGTGTTCCAACACTGATCTGCCGGGACCGCGAGGGCGCGGTTCGGGCCTTTGTGAACATCTGCAGTCACCGCGGCGCGCGGCTGGTCGACGGTTGCGGCAGTGCGCGGCGGTTTACCTGCCCCTATCACGCCTGGACCTACACACTGGACGGCAAGCTGCAGACGATCCCCTCGGGCAGGGACTTCGAGAGCGTCGACAAGGCAGCACATGGTCTGAAAGAACTCCATGCCATCGAGAAATACGGTCTGATCTTCGTGCAGCCCGAAGGCGCGATGGACATCGATGCGGCGCTGGGCGGCATGCAGCGCGATCTGGCCGCCTACGGTTTCGAGGGCTTTCACCACTATCGCAGCCTCACGATCCGACGGCAGATGAACTGGAAGCTCAGCCCCGAGACCTTCATGGAAGGCTACCACCTTCAGTACCTGCACCGGGATTCGGTCGGACCGATCTTCTTTTCCAACCTGATGGCCTTCGACGCATTCGGCCGCAATTCCCGGCTGACCCTGCCGCGCCGCCGGATCTTGGAGTTGAAAGACCGCGCGCCGGACGACTGGCGTCTGATCCCGGAAACAGCGATCATCTACACCTTCTTCCCGAATGTGACCTTCGTCGTGCAGGCGGGTCATGTGGAGATGTGGCGCGCCTATCCCGATGGCGCACCGGACCGGTGCCGCGTTGAAATCTCGGTCTATACGCCCGAGCCTGTCGTCAGCGAGAAGGCGAAGGCCTATTACGAGAAGAACATCGATCTGGCGATCCTGACCGTCGATGGTGAGGACTTCCCGTTGAGTGAAGGCATTCAGCACGGCCACATGTCGGCGATGCAGGATCATGTGACCTATGGGCGCAACGAGCCGGCACTGATCCATTTCTGCACAACGATGAATTCAGCGATCAGTTGAATAGTACGTCACAAGTGTTTGAAAAGGTTACCTGGCCCAACACATGAGATATCCTGCCCACCCAGGGTCAGCATGTGCCAGGCCAGGGCCTGATTGCTGGTGATCACGGGCTTGCCGAGTCGTTTCTCCGCCTCTTCGATGATGCCGAAGCTGCGCAGGTTGGTGCAGGACGCGAAGACGGCTTCAACCTCATCCGGGGCACCGATCCGGCAGATGGCTTCCAGCAGCGAACGTTCGGTAATCCGGGCCACCGTCGCCTCGTTCTCCTGCTCGAAGGATCCGAACGCCGCGATCTCGAAACCGTTGCTCTCCAGCAGGCTGCGCATGGCTGCCGACACTTCGGCCACATAAGGCGTCAGGAATCCGATCCGGCGCACTTTCACCGTTTCCAGCGCAGCCATCGCCGCCGTGATCGGATTGGTGACCCGTGTTGTCGGATGAATGTCGCGGACCGCCGCCTCCACCTGCTCCGGACCGATGATCGTTGCACCGGAGGTGCAGGCATAGGCGATCACGTCCAGCCCGCCCGTCGCCGGAAACAGACTGGCACCGCGCGGCAGTTCCTGCTTCATCGCGGCAAGGGAAGCGGGCGACACGTCCGGCGCACTCGGAATCCGCGCATGATAGAGCGCGACGCCCGCCCGTTCGAAGACCGGCCGGAACTCGACCTCCATGGTCTCGTCGGACTGCAGGACAATCAGACCGAAAGCGCCGTTGGCCCCGGCACCCCCGTCGGTTTCGAAAGCCAGCGGTTCGGTCATGACAGGATCGGCAGTTCAGCCGGCGCACGCCGCGAAAGCAATTGCGGCGCGCCCGACCGGATCACGATGTTCTCTTCGTGCACCATGATGCGATCTCCCTCCACGACCATGCTGGGTTCCAGCGTCAGCACCATGTTCTCCCGCAGCACGGTCCGGTCGAAATCGATGTGCGAAGGCGCTTCGGTCAGTTGCATCCCCAGCCCGTGTCCGAACCGACCGACATCGCTGCCGCCCTGACCGATGACCTGTTGCATCGCCAGGAATAGATCACGGCAGGTGGCCCCGGGCCGGGCCACATCCAGCGCGGCGTTCGTCGCCCTGTAAAGCGTGGCGTAGGCGCGTTTCGCCGCGTCACTCGCATGACCGAAGGCCCAGTTCCGGTCGAAATCGCAATAGTACCCCTTCAGCGTCGCCCCGGTATCCAGCATCAGGACATCGCCCGCGCGCAGCGGTGTGTCATCCGGCGGGGAAATGACGTCCGCATAGCCGCCCTGTCCCGCGCCGCCCACCAGATAGGGCACATCGTCGGCACCCTGGCGGATCAGGTCGATGCGGAAGGCGCGAAAGGCATCCTCCAGGGACTGGCCCACATGAAACAGATTGGCCGCATTCTCGAAACCCGAGGAAGCGATCCCGCAGATCGCCGAGATGATCTCGATCTCCGCTTCGGACTTCACCATGCGCAGCGCCTGGACCAGTGGCGTCGCATCGACCGGATCGAAACCGGCCTGCTCTCGCAGCCGCTCGAAATCAGCCGGCGGCATGCGCAACGTCGCTTCGCGTCCCATCGGCATGCCGACCGTGCCGGACGCCGACAGCACCTCTACCAGCAGGCTGATGCCGTCGTCCTGCTCCGCCGGGGAGGACCAGGTGCGGATATCATCCAGCCAGGTCGCCCGCATAAGCGCCCGCCCGATCTCCGGAATGATGGCTATCGGCTTGCCCGCGCGCGGCACGATCAGGAACCAGGGCCGCGTCGGGCTTTGCCAGAACAGCGTCCTGAATCCGGTGAAATAGCGGATCTCCGCCTCGGTGGTCAGGAACAGGGCGTCCATTCCGGCGGCGGCCATGGCCCGCTGGGCCTTCTCGGTACGCGCCTCGAACTCGGCCTGCGGGAAATCAGCCATCACCATCCTGCGCCCCCTCGGAAACATAGGCGAGAACGTGGGATTGAGCGCCGATATCCAGCGCCTGTGCGGCCGCACGCAGACCCGCCACGCCGGCGGCACCGGACGGACTTGTCACAACGCCGTGCCCCGACAGCCATGTCACCGTGTCGGCACATTCCTGCTCGGTGATCAGCATGAAGTGATCGGCCTCGCGCGCCAGATATTTCAGCGCGACATGCGACGGTTCCTTGCAGTCCAGCCGGCCCATCGCGGAAACGCCACCCGAGGTGGCGACGGGCGCGCCCGCCAGGATGCTTTCGTACAGCGCGGGCGCACGATCCGGTTCGACGACGATGATCTGCGGTCCCGTCCCCCAGGCGGCGCGCGCGGACGCGGCACATGCGGCTGCCAGTCCACCCACCCCGGCCTGCAGGAAAATGTGGGTCGGCGCACACGGAACCTGGCGCACCACTTCCGCCCCCATAATCAGATAGCCCTCCATGACATCCACCGCGGGCGTGCTGTAACCCGGCCATGTGCTGTCGGAGAGCAGGTGCCATCCGTTCGCCGCCGCCGCATCGACCGCTGCGGCCATGCTGTCCTCGTAGACCGCACCCGACCGGATCACCTTGGCGCCTTTCCGGCGCAGCCGCGCGGCGAAGCTCTCGGGCACCGTGTCCGAGAGGAAGACCACCGAATCTGCGCCGAACAGGGACGCTCCCGCGGCCATCGACAGACCGTGATTGCCCGCGCTTGCACATACGAAGGTCTGCCCTGAAAGCGCGCTGGCCATATCGTCCGCACCGGTCGCCGCGGCGCGCTTGGCGATCGCATAGGCCGCCCCAAGTGCCTTGAAACTGCCGAGCCCGAGGCGATCCCGTTCGTCTTTCAGGAACAGGCCTGCAATACCCAGATCACGGGCCGCCGGATCGCAGTCGAGCAGCGGCGTCTCATGGGCGATCGGGCATTGCGCCATCAGCCGCACCGGTATGTCTGCATCCCGCAGAACCTCGCCATCGGCGATTCCCTCTACCGGGCCCAGTCCCGGGCCGCGCCATCGGTTTTCCAGCAGTTTCATCGCGATCCCTGTACCTCGTTCGACGGCGGAAATTCGATCGGCTTCTCGTCGACCGGTTCCAGGAACATGCGCCTCAGGATACCCGGCGCCAGCGCCGACAGCGGATTCACCTTCACCACCGGGCTGCCGGCAGTCCCCTCGACGACATAGGTCACGCCGAACAGACCCTGATCGCCACCCAGGATCGATCCGAGCAGCGGTATCGCGCCCAGTACGCTTGAGATCGAATAGGCGGGAATGAGATTGCCGACAAACCTCAGTTCATCATTGTCAAACCGATAGTAACCCTCGGCAGTCAGGCCGACGGACGGTCCTGCCATACGGCCCTTGCGCACATTCAGCCGCTGGTCGTGATAGGCAAAAGGCATCTCGGCGCGCGAGAACGAGAGGCCACGGCCCGAAAGCGCCTCTCCGATCCCGGTGAACGAGGCAAGCGAAAACATCCTGGCGAACGTCGGGGTTTCCGAAAGCGTGAAGTCCTCGATTGTCGCCATGCCCTGAAAGGCTGCCGCGGACTGGGCGCTCCCCCGAACGCGCAGGCGCCCGTTCCGGATCGCGTTTCCCAGCCCCAGCCCGGTCAGGACCGCTCCGGCATCGGCGGACGAAAGGTTGAACTGCCAGATGCCGGCCTCGACCGACGTGTTGAGCTGGACGGCTGCCGCATTGTTGAACACCCCGCGCAGGTCGCCGGTCGGCAGCGGGTCGCCCAGCACCAGATTTCCAACCGCATCCTTCAGAACAACACCATCGGACAGGATGAGTTCGTCGACCGCGAGATCCAGCGAGGAGCCGTCGAACCCCGCCCCCGCCGTATCCTGTTGCTCGATGCGCGCCAGCCAGGGCCGCAGATCGAATCTCGGACCAGTGGCCTGAACCTGCCACTGCCCCTCGCCGACCGTGCGGACGACAAGCGAAAGCTGGCTGTTGCTCAGATTGACCTGCTCCAGGCGCGTGCTGCGCAGCTCGCCGGCATTGTTGAGCGACAGGTCACCGCGCACCAGCAAGCCCGGCAGATCGGCCCGCAACCCGGCAATCTCGATCTCGCCGGAAGCCGACCGGGTGACGTTGAAATCCATCGTCCCCGGTTCGCCCGCCCCCTTCAGGAAGCCGAGTGCGGGCACGGACACGGCTGTGCCGGACAGCTCTGCGTTCAGTGTGGCCTCGACGGACCCGTCAGGGGCTTCGCGAACCACCCCCTTGGCGGCAAGAACTCCAGAAAGGTATTTCGCGACTTCGGGGCCGAATGCCGCGATATCCTCGACATCGACGTTGCCTGAAAAGCCGATCTGACGGGCCACGGGATCGGACCGGCTGAAGTGTTCGATCCACTGGACATCCGCCCAGGAGCGTTCGCTGCGGACCGTTCCTTCCAGTTCAAGGTGACGGTCGTCCAGTTTCAGCACCAGCGATTGCGCCCGCAGCGGAAGCCTGCCCAGGACGCCATCGGCCACCACATCGGTCAGATTGGCACTGGCTGCGAACTGTGCCTGATCCAACCTCGTGTTCGCCGACAGTGGCAGCCCGATCTGGATGCGCGCGGCCGCGGTACCGCCGATCCCCAGCACCGTATCCGCATCCGGAACCGCAGCGGCCAGCGGGCCGCGCAGAAAGGCTTCGGCAGTTTCGGCGATCGAACCCCGGGTGACGAAATCGGAACGCAGCCAGGCCGGACTCTTCGAGAAGTCTTCGATGGTAACCGTGCCATCGGACAGCGCGAGTTCCCCGAAGCGTCCCGCGATCGTTTCGATCGACAGGGACCTGCCATCGACATGAAGCCGCCCGGAGGCATCCGTGAAGTGCTCGAAGGGATCCAGCAGACGTATGCGGGCACCATCGAAAGCAAAGGAAACATCGAACGCATCCGGCTGCGGATCTGGCAGACGCCAGGTTTCAGGCGTCAGATTGAGTGTCGCCGACACCTCCCTGGCCGTCCCGGCTTTCATGTTCTGGTCCAGCCACGTGCGCACGTTTCTGGCGTGCTGGGTCGGCCAGAAGGCGGTCACGCGGGCCATCGGAACCGCTTCGCTTCTGATCGCAAGCGCAATCGACGGCCCCTGCTCACTCATGCCTATGGTGCCGCTGGCCTCGGCGACGAAATCTCCCGCATCATAGCTGAGCGCCGAAATATCAAGACTTCTGTCCCCGGCATGCAGCGTGGCGCTGAGCGAGGCAGCCCGAACCGGCAGGGCGGCTGCGAACAGGCCCGTCAGATCAAACTCTCCCGCACCCGCTTGCAGGTCGAGCTCCAGAGGGGCAAGCCCCGTATCCGCCGTCATGGTGAAGCGCACCGTGCCCGAGACCGGAAAATCCAGCCCTTCCATCGCGGTCGGACCATCGAACGCCTTCGCGAGCCGGGGCAACGACAGTTGCTCGAATCCGACAACGCCCGTCACCGCCTCGCCGTCCGGCCGGTAGACCAGATCCGCACGCATGGGTACGGACAGGTCGCGTGTCCTGAAGTCGGCATCCGCAACGATACCGATGCCGGTTTCACCACCCCGCATCGCAATCCGCCGCGCATCCAGTTCATACACGCGATCGACCACATCATCGACGATCAGGATCCGGGTCTCGCGCAGGACCAGCACCCGCAACCGGCCCAGCAATCCCGAACGCCGACCGTCCAGTCCGACCGGCCCGAACAGTTCCGATGCGCGCGCTGTCATCGCCGCATCATCCGTATCCCGGGGCCGGGTTTCGGCCACGCGTCCGATACCCAGCCGCCAGAAGCCTGCTTCGCCGCGCGTCAGCACCAGGTTGACGTCCCTGGCAATGATGTCGCGCGGCTCGATCTGTCCGCGCAGCAGTGCGTCGCCGTGGATCGAGAAGCCGACATCCGGGATCGAGAGCACGCGCTGCCGGTTCTCGTTGATGAAGCCGACATCCTTCGCGCGGATCAGAAGATTGTTTTCCTCACCCTCCCAGTCGACGAAGGTCTCGCCGACATCCAGCGTCCAGCCTTCGGGCAGCCCGGTGATGCCGGACTGGATATAGGGGGTCAGGAAACTGACGGGCAGCGGGCCTTCGGAGAGCCGCCAGCCCGCGACGACGGCCAGGATGGCGACGCTGGCAAAGAGCGCACCGATGGCATAGAGAGGAATCCTGATCAGGACGCGTGTCACACGCGCACCTTTGCGCCCCGCGGATGAACCGTCTTGACCCGCCCGGTCCGACACCGCAGGTTCGATATCATCCTCTGATTTTGTGATTGCCGTGTCCTCTTTTGCCGACCTGATCAAGACCACCCCGGAACCCGCGGACCTGACGGCGATTGATCGCGCCTGGGACAAGTGGCGGACGACACGTGCCCGCGAAACGCAGGACCAGGCCGGGAACGATAGCGGGCCGTACGATCACGACCGTTTCCGATCATTGCTTGATGGCGTGTTCGCTGGAAGCCCTTATTTGACCAATCTGGTGATGCGTGAGAGCGATCTGGTCTGTTCGCTGATGGATCGCGATCCCGATCAGGCGATGGCCGAAGTCTTCGCAGAGCTTTCCGCGCGACCTGATGCGACAGCATCCAGCAGGGCCGTGTCGACGCAGTTGCGCCGTGCCAAGCGCCGGGCGGCACTGCTGATCGCGCTGGCCGACCTGGGCGGCGTGCATGACCTGCACTGGGTGACACGCAATCTTGCCGATCTCGCCGCGATGGCCGTCGAGACCGCGCTCGGCTATCTGCTGGCCCAGTCAGCCGCCAAGGGCGAGATGGTCCTTCCCGATCCGGCCAATCCGACGACGGGCTGCGGCGTCGCCATACTGGCGATGGGCAAGATGGGCGCGTTCGAACTGAACTACTCCAGCGATATCGACCTTATCGTGATCTATGATCCCGACCGGATCGAATACACCGGAAAGCGCAACCTGCAGGATCATCTGTCGCGCATGGTGCGCACGCTGATGCAACTGATGCAGGAGCGCACCGGCGACGGGTATGTCTTCCGGACCGACCTGCGGCTGCGCCCTGACCCCTCCGTCTCCCCGCTCGCCGTCGCGCTGGAGACTGCGCTGAGCTATTACGAGACCCTGGCCCAGAACTGGGAGCGGGCCGCCATGATCAAGGCACGCGCGGCCGCCGGCGATCTAGAACTCGGGGAATGGTTTCTGGAGGAACTCCAGCCCTTCATCTGGCGGAAATCGCTGGATTTCGCGGCCATCGCCGATATCCAGTCGATCAAGCGCCAGATCCACGCGACCAAGGGGCACGACCGGCTGGCCGTCGCAGGACACGATATCAAGGTGGGTCGCGGGGGCATCCGGGAGATCGAGTTCTTCGCCCAGACGCAGCAGTTGATCGCCGGTGGACGGGACCCGCGCCTGCGCAGACCGGCGACGCTCGACGCCATCGACGCCCTGGTGGAAACCGAACGGGTCGAACCGCAGGTGGCCGACGATCTGAAGAAGGCATATGTGCACCTGCGGAACATCGAACACCGGTTGCAGATGCTGGATGACGCGCAGACGCAGAAGCTGCCGGAGAGCGATGAAGGGCTCGAACGGCTGGCCAGGTTCTCGGGCTTCCCGGACAGGCAGGCTTTCGGCGATGCGCTGACCGATCACATGCGGCGGGTCGCGGAACATTATGCCGAACTGTTCGCCGAACAGCCCAGCCTGGCGTCGGACCACGGCAATCTGGTCTTTACCGGTACCGACGATGACCCCGGCACCATCGAGACGCTGACCAAACTCGGCTTCAGTACGCCGTCCGGCGTCATCTCGACCGTGCGAAACTGGCACGCGGGCCGGCACCGGGCCATGCGCACGACCCGCGCGCGCCAGATGCTGACCAACCTCGCCCCGTCGATCCTGACGGCGATGTCCGAGACAGCCAGTCCGGATACCGCACTGGCGAACTTCGATCGCTTTCTGGGACGGCTGCCGACGGGCATCCAGTTCATGTCGCTGCTGAATGCCAATCCGGAACTGCTGCATCTGCTGGCACGCATCATGGGCGGTGCGCCGGCGCTGGCCGAAACGCTGGGCCGCAACGTCAGCCTGCTGGATACGCTGCTGGAACCCGGCGAAGAGGCCGCCGACGATCCCGACGACATTCAGGTCCACTGCGACCGGGAAATGTCGATGGCCGAGGACTACGAAGGCGTGCTGGATGCCGTGCGCCGCTTCGCGAACGATCGCAAGTTCGACATCGGCGTGGGCCTGCTGACGCGGCAGCTGGACTTCGACCGGACCGGCGAAGGTCTGACCGCCGTCGCAGAAACATCCCTGCGCGCGCTGCTGCCCGAGGTCGAAAAGCAGGTCGCACAGCGGCACGGATGGATACCCGGCAGCGGCATGGCCGTGATCGCAATGGGCAAGCTGGGCGCGCGGGAACTCACGTTCGGATCCGATCTCGATCTGATCTTCGTCTACGACGACACCACCGAGCATCGTGCCTCCGACGGAGACGCGAGCCTGCAGATCGGCCCGTATTTCACGCGTCTGAGCCAGCGGTTCATCTCCGCGATCACCACCCTGACCAGCGAAGGCCAGCTCTACGAAGTCGACATGCGGCTGCGCCCTTCGGGCAACAAGGGCGCGGTCGCCGTGCCACTGACGGCCTACGCGACCTACATGCAGAACGACGCATGGACCTGGGAGATCATGGCGGCCACCCGCGCGCGGGTCGTCGCGGGACCGCAGGGGCTGCAGCAGCGGTTGACCGACGTGCTGTGCGGCATCATCGAGAAGCCGCGCGATCCTGACGAGCTGGCCACCGCCGTGCGCGACATGCGCCAGAAGATCGACATGCAGCACCGGACCAGGGATATCTGGTCGCTGAAACACGTTCGGGGCGGGCTGGTCGATCTTGAGTTCCTGATCCAGTTCCTGATCCTGGCGCATGCGGACCAGCATCACGCGATCGTTCGCGGGCATGTCGTTGAGGCACTGGACAACCTGCACCGTTGCGGACTGCTGGATGACCGCGACCACGCGGCACTGCGTGACGCCTACCGGCATCTCAAGGGTGCGCAGACGCTGTTGAGGCTGTGCCACAGCCATCGCTTCGTCGAAGATCAGGCATCAGCCGACTTCCGGCGTCTGCTGGCGTCGAGCCTGAACCATTCCGATTTCGCTGACGTAAGAAATGCTGTTATCAAGGCGCAGGCTGACATCCGGGACTGTTTCGACCGGATCGTCGGCGACAGCGCCACCTGAACGCAGAGGAGAGCAGACAGATGAACAACGGACCCGTGGAAGGCAATCAGGCCCCGTCATTTGACATGCCGACGGATGGCGGCGGCTCGGTCAGCCTGAAGGATCTCGCCGGCAAGTATGTGGTGCTCTATTTCTACCCGCGCGACGACACGCCGGGCTGCACGAAGGAAGCGATCGCCTTCACCGGGCTGGCCGCCGACTTCAAGAAGGCCAACGCGGTGGTCGTCGGCGTCTCGAAGGACACCGTCGCCAAGCACGACAAGTTCAAGGCCAAGCATGATCTGGGGATCATTCTCGGTTCCGACGAGGACGGTCAGGTGTGCGAAGACTATGGCGTGTGGGTCGAGAAGAACATGTACGGCAAGAAGTCGATGGGTATCGAACGCTCGACCTACCTGATCAGCCCGGAAGGCAAGATCCAGCAGGTCTGGCGCAAGGTGAAGGTGCCAGGCCACGCCGAGGCCGTTCTGGAAGCCATCCACAACGCATGAGCGGCACGCCGCAGACCTTCACGCAGGCTGCGCGTCAGGTTCTGGGGACAGCAGATCCCGTCCGCAAGGCGTCATGTGCCCGTCAACTCGCCGATGACTGGAACAATGGTGCACTGAGCGCCCTCGGCGATACGGCGATGGCCGCGCGACCGGGCCGCCCCGATCGACCGCGCCTGCTGGCACCGCGCGACATGCCAAGGCGGCGCAAGGGCGGTGCCTTGCACAACCGCATCGCACTGCTGCATGCGATCGCTCATATCGAGCTGAATGCGATCGATCTGGCGGTCGATATCGCCGGACGGTTCGGGGCCGCCATCGGACCCGCATTCGTGACCGACTGGCTTTCGGTGGCGGCCGATGAGGCCCGGCATTTCATGCTGCTCCAGGACCGGCTCACGGACCTCGGATCGACCTATGGCGACCTCCCCGCACATGATGGCCTCTGGGAGGCGGCAGACCGTACCGCGCATGATCCGTGCGCGCGGCTCGCCGTCGCCCACATGGTGCTGGAGGCCCGCGGGCTGGACGTCACCCTGCCGATGATCGAGCGGCTGCGACGGCACCGGGATGATCGCAGCGCCGACATTCTGCAGATCATATACAACGACGAAATCGGGCATGTCCGGCTGGGCAGCATCTGGTTCCGCAGGCTCGCGGAACAGAAGTGTACCAACGTCGATGCATACTGGCGCGAACTGGTCACCCGGAACTTCGACGGCAACCTGAAAAGGCCGTTCAACACGTTGGCGCGACAGCAGGCGCTGATGCCCCCCTCACTCTACGAACCGCTCGCCCGTGCTGCGACCGCCGGATCTTCCTGACAGAGGTCCGATACCGGTGTTTTCGTGAAGAAGTCTCGATTCATCGTTGAAATCAAACATGTTTTGAGGTTCTATCCGCCGCGATGACGAGAGGGCGCGGCGCAACGTCCGGCAACCGGGCAGTTGGCCAATTTTTCACTTTAAATAAACGGCTTAAGAAATTGTCATTTAATAATTTTCGCAGAAGAATTCTGCAGGAACGTGAGCTATTCGTACGCGTGGACGGACGCGTCAGGTTCGTACGGCTCAGGACCGCAGTCCAGGCTGGCGCGCTCGCCCTGATGGTCGGGGCAGCGGGCTGGACGGTCTTCGCTTCCATCCAGATGCAGTCGCGCGGCAGCGTGATCGAGGCACAGCAGCAGAAGATCGCCGGACTTGACCGCGAACGTCGGCGTCTGGGCGGCGAACTGGCCGCCACCCGCGCCTACTATTCCAACGCGGCATCCGAGATGTCACGGCAGGTCGTCGCGCTGCAGCGGCTGGCCTCCGCGCGCGGCAGCCTGGAAAGCCAGTTGCTGAGCACACAGGCACAGCTCGCCGAGGTCGAGGCGACCTATCAGCAGACGCGCCGGCAGTCGAAGGATCTGAACCAGCAGGTCGCCTTCCTGCGCGATCGCCTGCGCAACCGCGAGGTCGCGAACCATCTGCTTTCGACACGGCTGGTCGAGACCGGATCCGCACTGGCCGGCGCTCAGGAAGGACGCCGTCGCGCCATACAGGAGCGCCGAGAGCGCGAGGCGCAGCTCCGGTTCCTGGAATCGGATCTGCAGACCACGGCGTCGCTCAATCAGAGTGTGCGCATGAAGCTCGATACGCAGCGGCACGAGATGATGCAGATCGTCGAAGCCCGCGAACTGGCGACCACGGAAGTCCGTCGGCTCTCGTCTCAGATTGCCGCGCTGAACAGCGACCTGGATGAAGCCTACCGGACGAATTCGTCGCTGCGCCGCCGCCTTGCCGCAACTTCGGATGCGCTGACGCAGACGCACGCACACCAGGTGGTCGCCGAGCAGCGCGGACAGTCGCTGGCGCGCACGGTCGGCTCGCTGGAAGACCGGCTGGATCAGGTGCGCAAGACGCAGCTTGAACTGCTGGGCGGCATCCGCGAGAAGGCGCGCAAGAACATCGCCACCTTGGAAGCAACGCTGTCGCGCACCGGCATTTCGACCGCCAGCCTGCTGAACGCGACGATCCGCCGGAGCTCGGGACTGGGCGGGCCGCTGGTGGCGCTTGACGATGATCTGGCGAATGAGACCGAAGACTCCTTTGAAGGTCTGGTCAGCCGGCTGGAGGCAGAGCTGCTGCAATGGGAATCGATGCAGACGCTGATGGGCCATATCCCGCTGACCCGTCCCACCATGTCGGGATATGTCTCAAGCAACTATGGCAAGCGGCGCGACCCCATCGCCGGTCGATCGGCCTTTCACAAGGGTGTCGATATCGCCGCCCCGCCCCGCACGCCGATCTTCGCGACCGCCGGCGGGGTCGTTACCTTTGCCGGCACCAGGACGGCCTACGGCAAGATGGTGGAGATCGATCACGGTTTCGGATTCGTCACCAGGTATGCCCATCTGCGCAAGATCCTGGTCAAGAAGGGACAGCGGGTGAAATTCCACGAGCAGGTTGCTACAATGGGTTCCTCCGGGCGCAGCACCGGCAGTCATGTCCACTACGAAGTGCTGTACGAGGGCAAGCAGACAGACCCCGCCAACTTCTTTGAGGCCGGACGTTATGTTTTCAAAATCCAGAACGCCAGCGACTAGACCCGCTGCGAAGGTCCCTGCGACCCCGTCGCTGATCAGTCACGGTCTGGCCATCACCGGCGACCTTTACAGTGATGGCGAAATACAGATCGACGGGTCGGTCACGGGAGACATCGACTGCCAGAGGCTGGTGATCGGTGAACAGGCCGTCGTCAAGGGCGAGGTGGTTGCCGAAACAGTTGTCGTGAGGGGAACCATCGAGGGCCGCGTGCGCGGCAGCGACGTGAGCCTGTCGAAGTCGGCACGGGTCATCGGCGACATCATGCACCGTTCCCTGTCGATGGAAGCCGGCGCGCATCTGGAAGGCCAAGTCAAGCGGGTGGACGATCCCCGCGCGCTGGAATCGACTGCGATGCCGAAGCTGCTGCAGACCGGCAAGCCGACACGTCTGGAAGCGCACGATGGCGGCGCGGATCGTAAACCCGATGTGGCCGCGGGGCTCTGAACCGGTTCCGTCATGAACACACTGAAGATCATCCGTACCCTGCGGGAACTGCGCGCGTGCACCGCCGAGTGGCGCGCGGCGGGCGAGACGGTCGGACTGGTGCCGACCATGGGCGCGCTGCATGACGGGCACCTGTCCCTGGTGCGCAATTCGAAGGCCCAGAACGACCGCACCATCGTCTCGATCTTCGTGAACCCGAAGCAGTTCAATCAGGCGTCCGATCTGGAAGCCTATCCGCGCGACGAGGCGGCGGATGCGGCCAAGCTGGAACAGGCCGACGTCGATGTGCTGTGGGCCCCGGACGCCGACGAGATGTATCCACCCGGCTTTGCCACCACGGTGGATGTGGGGGGCATCACGGACTGCCTGTGCGGTGCGACACGACCCGGCCATTTCGCGGGTGTCGCGCTGGTGGTTACCAAGCTGCTGCTGCAGAGCCTGCCCGACCGTGCCTATTTCGGGCGGAAGGATTTCCAGCAGTTGCAGGTCGTGCGGCGCATGGCACGGGATCTGGACATCCCCGTCGAGATCCGGGGCATCGACACGGTGCGCGAGCGCGACGGTCTGGCGATGTCCTCGCGCAACTGGTACCTGACCGAAGAAGAGAGGGCCGCCGCGCCCATTCTTTTCCGGGTGCTCACCGACATGGCCGAGACCGCCAGCCAGGGCGGCGACGTCGAACGCGTGATCGCCCGGGGCCGGCAGAAGCTTGCGGACAAGGGGTTCGCCGGGATCGACTACCTTGAAATACGCGACGTCGAGACCTTCGAGCTCGTCCGCCGCCCTGTCCGGCCGGCGCGGGCCTTCGCAGCGGCATTCCTGGGCAAGGCGCGACTGATCGACAATGTGCCCGTCGATCCGGTCGCATGAGCCGGGACACACGACGGCTCAGCGGCAGTTTCGGTGAGATCGCGTATTTCGACGTCGGCGGCGACAGGCGCCCGCTACTGATGCTGCATGCGTCGGGAACCGGTCCGGCGACTCTGCTGAAACTGGCCGAAGCGGCGGTCGAAGCGGGTCGGCGCGTCATCATCCCCGGTTTTGACGGCTACGGCGGCACCCACATCGAAAACGGCGACGACGCCATCGCACGGCATCGGACTGTCGTGGAAACCATGCTTGATCATATGGCAGAGCCGGTGGATGTCTTCGGACATTCCATGGGCGGACTGCTGTCGCTGACGGTCGCGCGGACCGTGCATCCCCTGATCCGTTCGGTGACCGCGGTCGAGCCGGTCGCCATCGGCGTTCTGAGAGCGCACCCGGACGATGCCGAAGCGCTCGCCGCCGACGTCGATGCCGTCAGCAGGATTGGCCCGGCGATGGATGCAGGCCGGCCCGAAGACGCGCTGCGTGATTTCATCGGTCTCTGGAACGGGCAGGACTGGGACACGATTCCGCCCCGGATGCGAGAAGGCATTCTGCGCTTGGCACCTCAGATCAGGAACGACACATCATCGGTCAGTTTCCTGATGGTCGGCGCCGACGCCTATCGCACCATCTCCTGCCCCGTGCACCTGATTGCAACCGGTCGCGGTCCGGAAACGGCGAAAGCCGTCATCCGCAGATTGAGGGAAGCCAACCCGGCCTGGACATCCTCGATCGTCGAGGAAGCCGGTCACATGGGACCAATCGAGGTTCCCGGGCATTTCGCAGCTTTCATACGCTGACACTTGCTCATTTGTTCTAGACTGCGGAGAGCCGACTCGGACAGCGCGACGGATCACGACAGGAAGCGGACGACATCATGGCAAATGACGAAAACCATCTGGTCTATCTGGTAGACGGCTCCGGCTACATTTTCCGCGCCTACCACGCGTTGCCTCCGCTCACCCGCTCGGACGGGACGCCCATCGGCGCTGTCGCCGGTTTCTGCAACATGCTCTACAAGCTGATCGACGGCCTGCTGCAGGCGGACATGGCCACCCATTTCGCCGTCGTCTTCGATGCGAAGGGCAAGACCTTCCGCAGCGACATCTACCCCGCATACAAGGCCAATCGCCCGGACGCGCCCGAAGATCTGGTCCCGCAGTTCCCCATGTTCCGGCAGGCGGTGAAGGCGTTCGGCGTGCCGTCGATCGAACTGGAAGGCTTCGAGGCCGACGACATCATCGCGACCTACGCCGAACACGCGCGCGAGGCCGGACACAAGGTCATCATCGTCTCCTCGGACAAGGACCTGATGCAACTCGTCGATGACAACATCACCATGCTGGACCCGATGAAGAACCGCCCGATCGGTATCGCCGAAGTGCATGAGAAGTTCTTCGTCCATCCCGAGAAGGTAGTCGATATCCAGTCACTCGCCGGGGACTCGGTCGACAATGTGCCGGGCGTGCCAGGCATCGGCATCAAGACAGCAGCGCAACTGATCGACGCGTACGGCGATCTCGACACGCTGCTGGACCGTGCCGAGGAGATCAAGCAACCCAAGCGACGCCAGAACCTGATCGAATTTGCCGAACAGGCTCGGATCAGCCGCGACCTGGTGCGCCTGAAGCGCGATGTGCCACTGGAAGACAGCCTGAACGATTTCCTGATCGGGCCGCCCGACGCCGAGAAGCTGGTCAGCTTCCTGGAGGAATGCGAGTTCAAGACCCTGACGGCAAAGGTCCGCGCGCGCTTCGGCGTCGAGGGATCGACCGCGGCCCCCACCCCCGCCCCGGCGGAAGATGCGGCGCTGGATGAGGCGAGCTACGAACTCGTCACGACCCGCGAAGCGCTGGATCGCTGGATCGACGACATCCATCGGACCGGCCATGTCGCCATCGACACCGAGACGACCTCGCTGGACGCGGTCGCTGCGGAACTGGTCGGCATCTCCATGAGCACCCGGCCCGGAAACGGCTGCTACATCCCGCTGCGGCACAAGGGCTCGGCCCCCGCAGGCGAACTGGACCTTGGTGCGAAAGCGGACGAGGTGCCCGACCAGTTGCCTGTCGATCAGGTCATGGATGCCCTGAAGCCCGTGCTGCGCGATCCAGGCATCCTGAAGATCGGCCAGAACATCAAGTACGACCGCACGATCCTCGAGCGCGCCGGAGGGGGTGTCACGGTAACGCCGATCGATGACACGATGCTGCTGTCCTTCGTGCTGGACGCGGGGTCGCACAATCACGGCATGGACGAACTGTCCCAGCGCTATCTGGACCACACGCCGATTCCGTTCAAGGAAGTCGCCGGCACCGGCAAGTCACAGGTCACGTTCGACTATGTGCCGCTGGACAAGGCCCTGGGCTACGCCGCCGAGGACGCCGACATCACGCTCAGGCTCTGGATGAAGCTGAAACCGCGTCTGGCGCTGGAGAAGATGACGACGGTCTATGAGACCATCGAGCGCCCGCTGGTCCCGGTGATTTCGGAGATGGAGCAGGCGGGGATCAGGGTGGACGCCGATATCCTGCGCGAACTGTCGAACGACTTTGCCGAACGCGCGGTGAAGCTGGAGGCCGAGGTCCACGAACTGGCCGGCGAGAAATTCAACCTCGGCAGCCCGAAACAGCTCGGCGAGATCCTGTTCGACAAGATGGGGCTGGACGGCGGCAAGAAGACGAAGACCGGCGCCTACGCGACCGGCGCGGATATCCTGGAAGACCTGGCCGTGCAGGGCCACGACCTGCCCCGCCGCCTGCTGGACTGGCGGCAACTGACCAAGCTGAAATCCACCTACACCGATGCGCTGCAGAAGGAGATCGACGCGAAGACGGGACGCGTGCACACCGCCTATCACATGGCGGGCGCGTCCACCGGGCGGCTGGCCTCATCGGATCCGAACCTGCAGAACATCCCGATCCGCACCGAGGAAGGCCGCAAGATCCGCCGCGCCTTCGTCGCCGAGAAAGGGCACAAGCTGATCTCGGCGGACTACAGCCAGATCGAGTTGCGCATCCTCGCCCACATCGCCGATATCGAAGCGCTGAAACAGGCGTTCGAAGATGGCGCGGACATCCACGCCCTGACCGCGTCCGAGGTCTTCGACGTACCGATGGCCGACATGGACGGAGACACGCGGCGCAAGGCCAAGGCGATCAATTTCGGGATCATCTATGGCATCTCCGCCTTCGGGCTGGCGCGTCAGCTCGCGATTCCGCAAGGCCAGGCGAAGGCTTTCATCGATGCCTATTTCGAGCGCTATCCCGGCGTGAAGGCCTACATGGATCAGGCGAAGGCACAGGCCAAGGAGCACGGCTTCGTCGAAACGCTGTATGGACGCCGCATCCATCTGGCAGGGATCAAGGACAAGAACCCCGCCCGGCGCAGCTTTTCGGAACGTGCGGCGATCAATGCCCCGATCCAGGGCTCGGCAGCAGACGTCATCAAGCGCGCCATGATCCGCATCCCCGATGCGCTGAAGGACGCGGGCCTGAAGACGCGGATGCTGCTGCAGGTGCACGATGAACTGATCTTCGAAGCGCCCGACGACGAGGTGGACGCGACGGTCGATCTGGTGAAGACCGTCATGGAAGGTGCCGCAAGCCTGTCGGTGCCGCTGACCGTCGAAGCCGGGGTCGGCGAAAGCTGGGCCGATGCGCACTGACCCTGCCTGCGGCCCTATGGATCGGGGATGAAGTCGCCGATTCCGTCATAGGTGCGCAGCCGTCTGAGCAGGTGGGCCGCGTAGGTATTCGAAGGATCTTCCGCATCGGCACGTGCAGGCTTCAGCGGTGCGCCGAGCGCCGGCTCCAGAAAGAAGCCGATCGACCGCCGCGGCGTGCCGGAGGCCAGCACACGGTGCGGCGTTGCCGGGATCGCGCCGTCGGTCACCGCCTCAAGCACATCGCCGAGATGGACCGAAACGCTGTCGGATACGGACGGCACATCCCGCCAGACGCCATCGGGTCCTTCCACCTGCAGGCCCGGTTCACCCTGCCAGAGCAGCGACAGGCCCGCGCCATCGGTATGCCGTCCGGCTGCCAGCGCTTCGCCATCCGCCACATCCTCCGGATAGTTCAGCAGCCGAAGGGTCGAGTTGCCGTCCTGAAACAGCGGGCCCAGCGTTGCGGCATCAACACCGGTCGCCTTGGCGACGGCGAACATGACCGCCAGCCCGACATGGCGCATCTGCACGTACCAGCCCAGCATCGCGGCGCGCCAGCCGGCATGCGGCATCTCGGCCGGCCAGGCATTCCGCTCTCTCAGGATCTCGATCCCGGGCATGCGCGGTCCCGACACCGGCGTCGCCGGGCCGATGTCGAACATCTCGTTGCGGGCAAAGCTCCCACCGTCCAGCAGTGAAACGTAGCCGCGATAGATGTTGGCATTGTCCGGATTGGTCGCGCGAGTCGCACAGGCCATGCGCACGGACGGCGGCAGGTCGAAGAATTCGAGCATCCGCCGCCCGCGTTCATCCAGCCCCTGTGCATCGGGAAAACCGCTGACGACAAACCCGCCCGCCCGCGTCAACGCATCGTCAATGGCTTCTACGACAGTATCGATCCGGTCTCCCTCGAACAGGGGTCCCAGATCGACGGTCGGCACCGGCTCGACGGACGGGTCGGCCATGACAGCTCCTTTTCGAACGGGATCACGGCACCAGCGGTCTCAACCGTGTCCGGGCACCACCATGGATGGTCCGTAAGCTTCGGTATCAGCCGACCGCATGGGTTTTCATGAAGGCCCCCGCGCGGTCGATGGCGTCGCGGCCCTCGGACAGCATCGGCGCGAACAGATGCCAGACATGGACCATGCCGCCGGCCTCTTCCAGCGAGGAGATCACGCCATCCGCCAGCGCCTTCTCATGCAGCCGGCGCGCATCGTCCAGCAAGGTCTCGCGTGTACCGACCTGGATGAGCAGGGGCGGCAGACCGCTGAGGTCGGCGTGCATCGGGGAGACCAGTGGATCGCGGTAATCCGCGTCCCCGACATAGAACGCCGCCATCCGGTCCAGTCCGGCTTTCTGCACCATCGGATCGACATCGTGCTTCGAGGTCATGCTGTCACCGACGCCTTCCAGATCGACCCAGGGCGACATCGGCACCGCGCAGGCGGGCAGATCGATCTTCCGGTCGCGCAGGCTGACCAGCGTTGCCATCGTCAGCCCGCCGCCCGCGGAGTCGCCGGCGATTGCGATGTTCGACGGGCTGGTCCCCTGCCCCAGCAGCCACCGGTAAGCGGCCACGGCGTCCTCGACGGCGGCCGGGTAGGGATGTTCCGGTGCAAGCCGGTAATCGACCACAAGCACGCGCGCATCCGCGGCCTTCGAGAAATCATAGGCCAGCCGCCGATGCGTCGTGACCGATCCGATGACATAGCCACCGCCGTGCAGATAGAAGATCACGCGATCCCCGGACACGCCCGGCGCAGACACCCACTCGGAAGGCACGCCCCCGGCATCGACCGCCGTGACCTGCGCGTCGTTGGGCAGTGGCAGGAACTGCGCCAGCTTGTCGAAGCGCTCGCGCATCTCACCCGGTGTCGGGTTCTCCGGCTGCGGGCGCGCGGTCAACAGTTCGATCAGGCCATCAAGTTCCTGTACGGTCATCTCATCCTCCCCAGATATACCGGACCGGAGTGTGCCGGATCGTGCCGGGTCACTCAATCCATGTTCCGCGGGCAGCATCGCTTGACAGGGATCGCAGGCCGCCATAGCTTCCTGCCCGGAAGCGCCGATTTGAGCCAGCTTGCGGGCGCTTGGCCGGGAAACCGGACAGAAATACAGCTAAAGAGGTGGTCTGCTCTTGGACCGAGCGCCGCCCCGGGTTCAGCCTGACGTGCGGAGCAGTTTCCGCCCATCGCTGAACTTTCAGGAACGCGCCGATGCATTTTCGGCCCCTCCGCTGGCTTCTTTTTAGACCTGAAGGAGCCTCAAAGATGAGCGTCGAAAGCAAGAATCCCGAAACCATCGCCCTGCACGCCGGACATCGCGCCGACCCGACCACGGGCGCAGTCGCCGTGCCGATCTATCAGACCACATCGTATCAGTTCCAGAACACCGAGCACGCCTCGAACCTGTTCGCACTGAAGGAACTGGGCAACATCTACACCCGCATCATGAACCCGACCTGCGATGCGCTGGAACAGCGTGTGACCGCGCTGGAAGGTGGCGTGGCCGCCCTCGCCGTCGCGTCGGGTCAGGCTGCCAGCGCCATGGCGATCCAGAATCTCGCCCGCTCCGGCGACAACATCGTCTCGTCGACCGATCTGTACGGCGGCACCTGGAACCTGTTCGCGAACACGCTGAAGGATCAGGGCATCGAGGTCCGCTTCGTCGACCCGTCCGACCCCCAGAACTTCGCCAACGCCACAGACGAGCGTACCCGCGCCTATTACGCGGAAACCCTGCCGAACCCGAAGCTGTCGGTCTTCCCGATCAAGGAAGTCGCAGACATCGGCCGGCCGCTGGGCATCCCACTGATCATGGACAATACCGCGGCACCGATCCTGTGCCGTCCGTTCGACCATGGGGCGGCGGTGATCGTCTATTCGACGACCAAGTACATCGGCGGTCACGGCACCTCGATCGGCGGGCTGATCGTCGACAGCGGCACCTTCGAATGGGACGCGATTCCCGAACGCCAGCCCGCGCTGAACACGCCGGACCCCAGCTATCACGGCGCGGTCTGGAGCGAGGCGGTGAAGCCGCTCGGCCCCATCGCCTACATCATCAAGGCACGGGTGACCCTGTTGCGCGACCTGGGTGCCGCCATGAGCCCGTTCAACGCCTTCCAGTTCATCCAGGGACTGGAAACCCTGCCGCTGCGTATGCGGGCCCACTGCGAGAATGCCATCAAGGTCGCCGACTATCTCAAGGGTCACGACAAGGTGGAGAAGGTGATCTTCGCAGGCCTGCAGGAAGGCGAGGCCAAACGCCGGTCGGAAACCTATCTGAAAGGCGGCTTCGGCGGTCTGCTGGGTTTCGAGATCAAGGGCGGCAAGGAAGCCGGTGCGGCCTTCATCAACGCGCTGGAACTGTTCTACCACGTCGCCAATATCGGCGATGCGCGCAGCCTGGCCATCCATCCGGCAACCACCACCCACAGCCAGCTGACGGCTGAGGAGCAGATCGCCTCGGGCGTATCGGATTCCTATGTCCGCCTGTCGATCGGCATCGAGCATATCGACGACATCATCGCCGATCTGGAACAGGCACTGGCCAAGGCCTGAACCGCAAGAAACGCGGCTTGACAGTTTGCCGGGTCCGCCCCTATAGACGGGCGGCCCGGCGCACGCGTCCGGGCGTGTGGGGCCGTAGCTCAGATGGGAGAGCGTCGCGTTCGCAATGCGAAGGTCAGGGGTTCGATTCCCCTCGGCTCCACCAACGTCTTTTCACGCAGTGAAACGACGGAAGTTCGCTCAAATTTTGGTGTTGCGGCAATCGTTTCGTCGAAACGACGAGAGCAGCCAGCGTTCAAACGAACATCGCTAAGCTCCACCAACGTCTTTTCACGCAGTGAAACGACGTAAGTTCGCCGCGGTCGCGGCTTGTTGATGTCCTGAAAGACACATCGTTTCGAGCCACCGACCACTTTTGGCAAAGCGAAAGGCGGGCAACCTGCTCACTGGCCCATGCTGCCGGCATTCCCTCACCTGGCGAGCGAAAGCGTTCCTTTGTCAGAATCCGCGTGAACCGTCACGGCTCACTCCTGCGCGGACGGACCAGAACCGTCCAGTACGAAATCACGAACGTCGCGAAGGCCGCGATCCAGAAGCCGGCAGAGAGATGCAGCAGAAGGTCGGAATTCGCTCCGAGACCGTAAGCGAACCGGGCCACCACCGCGCCGAGCAGTAGCAGATATGCGACCTGCGTCATCGGCGTCGCCGTCATCGGCCGGCCGCCGTGTCCCAGGCTCGCACGGGTCATGACGGCCATCGTCATCACCCCGATCGCGCCGGCCATCCAGACATGCAGCGCGGTCCCGGGCGTGAGCCAGCCGACCGCCGCCGCGGCGGTCGAGAGAAAGCCCAGCGGCACGAACAGATATCCCACATGCAGTATCCAGACGAGAGGCTCCGCCACCGTGCGATGCCCGTGCCACCTTGAAAGGCGCCAGAGGTGGGCAATCCCGGCCGGAACGAGGGCGATGGCCGTCGCCTGGTGGACAGGGAGAGCGATCCAGAGCATCAGTGCGGCAAGGCTGTACAGCAGTATCGCCCGGTCCACCGGGCTGAACGGCACCGGACGGTACCGGCTTCCCCGCTTTGCCAGCCAGTTGCCGGTGAAACTCGGCACGATGCGCCCGCCGATCAGCGCGATCATCATCACGGCCACCGAGATGCCCAGCCGGAACCCCAGGCCCTCGGCGGCAAACTCTCCCTGGAAGGCCGACAGGTGATACAGCAGGTTCCCGGCAACAAAGCCGGCAAGCAAGGCCAGCACCGGAAGATTCCGGATGTTCCGGCCCGCAATGACTTCACGCCCGATCACCAGGGCCAGTGAAAGCGGGAAGGCCATATCCACGACCGCCGCGGCAACGGGATCGTAACCGGAGAGGGCGACCGCCAGACGCCCCGCCAGCCAGGTCAGGACCAGACAAGCCAGCGGCCAGCCAACAACCGGCAGCCGACCTGTCCAGTTCGGCACCGCCGTCATAAGGAATCCGGCGAACACCGCCCCCAGATATCCGAACAGCATTTCATGCGCGTGCCACGACACCGCATCGAAAGCGGTCGGCAATGCGATCCCGCCGCTGAGGAAAAGGACCCACAGGACCATCGCCAGAGCGGCCCAGATTCCGGCCAGCAGGAAGAACGGACGAAACCCGAAACTGAGTATCGTCGGCCCCGTCCAGGACCGGATCTGTTGCGCGGTCGTCGCCATGTCACCTTCCTCCCGGGGCTAAGCCAAAGACCGGTCGCAGGGGGCACTCATTGCCCCGCCCCTGCTTCCGCGTCACACCGTCGGCTCGCGGACAAAGCCTCAGTCGAGGATCTGATAAACCGCGTTCAGGCTGACGCTGACTTCGGATTCGCCGGGCGCAACGGGTGTCGAAGACTTCATCGACTCCGCGCGATCGGCATACATCATCGGCTGCGGCGGGCGATGGCCGCCCCCTTCCGACAGGCTGACAAGTCCGCCCAGTTCCAGTCCACCGACCTCGACATAGAAATCATGCCGCTTCTTCAGTTCGGCAATGGCGGCAGCGCGGGCCTTCTCGACCAGTTCCGTCTGCTTTGAAAAGCCGAACGAGACCTGCCCGATGTCGTTGGCACCGGCAGCCACCAGTGCGTCCAGCCCGGCCCCAACCTTTGTCAGGTCCCGGATCGTGACGTTGACGCGGTTGGTCACGCGATAGCCGTCAATACGGGGCGCGGACGACCGGTTTTCATTGCGCGTATAAATGGGCGAGAGATTGATGCCCGACGTCTGGATATCCCGATCCTCGACACCCGCATCCCGAATGGCGGCAAGGACACGGTTCATGCGGTCCCGCTGATCGGCCATGGCTTCGGATGCGGTCTTGGCCTCGGCCACGACACCGGCGGACAGGTGCGCCAGATCAGGCGTCGCGCTGGCGGTGCCCTGAACGGCGATATGCAGCTGTCCAGGGGTTGCTTCGTGGGCTTGGACGGCGGCGATGGGCGCGACCGTCAGGGCGACCAGGGCCAGCCCTGCGGCCAAGCTGCGCAGATGGATCAATTGCATGACGTACTCCTTTGTTTCTGGGCCGCAACGGCGGCTGCGGCCCTCCAGATGGACATGCAACGTGAATGTGCCCCGAACGGGGCGCTTTCAAGGCGGGGCGGTTTGACGCGGCCCCGACATCAGTAGAGCAGTTCCGGCAATGCCAGCGTGATTTCCGGGAACCCGATCAGCAGCGCCAGCGTGATCAGGTCAGCCACCACGAACCAGAGAATCCCCTTGAAGATGACCTCTGTCTTGATGGCATCGCCGACGATCCCCTTAATGACAAAGACATTCAGACCCACCGGCGGTGTGATCAGTCCGATCTCCAGGTACTTCACGATCAGGATACCGAACCAGATCAGGTTGATGTCCAGCGATTCCACAACAGGCAGGAAGATCGGCAGGGTCAGCAGCATGATGCCCAGCGGATCCAGGAACATGCCCAGCACCAGATAGACGACGGAAATGCCGAGGATCAGGGCAATCTGGCTGATCCCTTCCGCCAGAACCATTTCGGCGAGGAAATCCGACACGCCGGCGAAGGCCAGGAAACGGGTCAGCAGGTTGGCACCGATGGCGATGATGAAGATCGCGGCCGTGCTCTGCATCGCCTCGGCGGTGGCATCGCGCAGCCGGGGCCAGTTCAGATCGCCCTTCAGAAAGGCGATCACGATGGAGAGCGCCGCGCCGACAGCGCCGGCTTCGGTGGGCGTGAAGACGCCGCCGAACAGGCCACCGAAGACGCCGATCACCAGCAGGATGACCGGCCAGGTGTCATAGAAGGCGGTGAACCGGTCGCGCCATGACACCTCTTCATGCACCGAGGGGGCGAGCGTCGGTGTGATCTTCACCCGCACATAGATCATTAGCACGAACATCAGCGCGGTCAGCACACCGGGCAGAAACCCGCCCACGAACAGCTTGCCGATCGGCACCTCGGCGAAGATGCCGAAGATCAGCAGCAGGATGCTGGGCGGGATCAGCGATCCGATGGTCCCGGCGGCCGCGACCGATCCGGCGGCCAGCCCCTTGTCGTACTTGGCCTTCATCATCTCGGGCACGGCGATGCGGCCCATGGCAGCGGCGCAGGCGACCGATGATCCTGTCACCGCAGAGAACCCGGCGGCACCCCCGACGGACGCGATGGCCAGGCCGCCCGGCAGGGCCGATAACCAGAGCCGGGCAAGCCTGAACAGCCCTTCGGTCAGGTTGGCGTGATAGCAGACGTACCCCATCAGCAGGAACATGGGCACGGAACTCAGCGTCCAGTGCGCGACAAGTTCATAGGGCACTGCGGTGACGATGCCGAGCATCGGCTTCAGTCCCAGCAGGATGTAGATGCCGACGAGTGAAACACTGCCTAGCGCAATGCCAACGGGCACGCGCCCGAGCAGCAGCAGGATGAGGACCGCGATCCCGGCCCCGCCGATCTGGAGGTCGGTCATCGGCTGCCATCCAGTTCGATGGTTTCACTGCCCTCGTGCACCAGACGCTCCGCACCGCGCAGCACCATGACGGCTTTCCAGAAGAGGATGATGGCGAGCAGGCCGCAGCCCAGCGGCACGAAGAACCGGGTCTGCCATATCTCCAGCGGAACCGTGCCGTAGAGATATTCACCGATCTCGTACTTATTCACGGCATCATGCCAGGTCCGCGCGGTCAGAATGGCGAAATAGATGACGCCGAGCAGCGAGACAATGGCGACAAGCATGCGCCGGATGCGGGGTTTCAGATACTGGGAGATGATCTCGACGGAGATGTGTCCGTTGCGCAGTTCGACCGCGGCCAGCGGAAAGAACACAACGGCGACCATGTAATAGTGAGCGGTCATCTCGATGGTGACGGGCAACGGCATGCCCAGCAGCCACTTCCCGGCCACATCCAGCGTGACATGCAGCAGCATTGCGAACATACCCACCATGCCGATCAGCCCGAATATGCGGGCCAGCATGCGTAACAGTTTCTCGATCATCGTGATGCCCCTCTCCAGCCGGCGCGCGTCCGGGCGGACAGAACCTCTGCTGCCCACCCGAACGGCCGGTTTCGTGGCTGTCAGTGACAGCCGATCCGACTACATGCCGTACTTGGATACGTCGATCTTCGAGATGACGTCGGCCTTGAAGCGCGCCTTCATCGCTTCGACATCGCCGCCGACCTCCTCGTGAATCCTCGTCCACTTGTCGACCAGTTCGCTCATCTTCTCGATCAGCGGCTCGGGATTGGCGACACCGCGGGTCTCCTTGCCCTTGGTGACCAGACCGGCCTTTTCGCTGGCGACATAGTCGGCACGGATCGCCTTGAAGGCATCGGAGATCTTCTGCACGCGGATGCCCTTGGCTTCGCTCTCCTCAAGCGCCTGCTGATCCGTCCTGACGTAACCGGCAGCAATGCCGAAATTGGCATCCGATGCGGCTTCCAGAATGATGCGGCGCTGATCGTCGGTCAGATCGGCCCAGCTGGACGGGTTGAACGCGAACGTGTTGATCGCACGGTAGGCCCCGACGTCGACCAGCAGGACGTCCTTGGTCATGTCCCAGAGGCCATAGGTCTTCAGCGACGCGGCCACGTGGAACGACGCATCGACAACGCCACGGCTCATGGCTTCATACTGTTCCGATGACGGCACATTGACCGGCGTCGCGCCGACCGCATTCACGAAATTGTCCCAGGCCGCACCCGCCGAGCGGATCTTCAAGCCTTTGATGTCTTCCGGGCTGTCGATCATCCTGGTGGACATGATGACCATCGGCGGCACGGCGTAGGTGCCGGTGTAGACGTTGCCGCGTGCCTTGTATTCGGCCAGACAGGGCGCGCACGCTGTCATGATCAGTTCGGTGGTCGCCGCGGTCACGATGACGGCGTCGGTGCCGATGGCGGCCATGTCGTTGATGAAGGCGGAATGCGCAAACTCGGCCGGATGATAGCCGGTGATCACATAGCCCAGATCGACGACACCATCGCGGATGCCTTCGGACGCCGCCTTCGGACCCAGCAGCGAACCGCCCAGGAACAGCTTGACGGTGACCTCACCGTTGGTCTGTTCCTCGACCTGTTTGGCAAACGGCTCCCAGCCGTCGGCAACCGTATTGTTCTTCGGCGGCAGATGGACACTCGCCTTCAGTTCCTTGGCGGCGGCACCGCCGACGGATCCGGCCACCAGACCGGCACCCAGCGCGAGTGCAGCGAGTTGTTTCATGTAGCTCATCAGTTTTCTCCCCAGTCTTCGAAAATGCCCCCGGAACCTCCTCCGTCCCGGAAACGTGGTTGCCCAAGTCCGATCGTCAGATCGGCTCGATCGTCCGCTTCTTGGTCGTGCGCTCAGGCGGTCGCGGAAAGGTGCCAAGCGTGCGGATCAGGATGCCGCGCGTGTCCGCCGGATCGATGACATCATCGAAACCGAAGCGTTCGCCGACGCGCAGCGATGTGTTGTAGGCCTTCAGGTCGTCGGTATAGGCGCGGTGCGCTGCCGCGCGTTCCGCCGTATCCTCGATGGCGGCCAGTTCGCGCTGGAAGATGATGCTCGCCGCACCCTCCAGGCCCATGCCGCCGAACTCGGCGGTCGGCCAGGCCAGCAGGATCGCCGGTGTCAACGGGCGCGATCCCATGATGTAGTAGCCAAGCCCGTAGGCCTTGCGCAGCACCAGCGTCATCAGCGGCACGGTCGCATTGGCAAGTGCCGACAGCAGCCGGGCACTGCGACGGACGAGGCAGGCCGCCTCCATGTCCGGTCCGACCATCAGACCGGGCGTGTCGCACATCAGCAGTATCGGGATGTCGTAGGCGTCGCAAATCTGGACGAAGCGGGCCGCCTTCTCGCAAGCGGGGCCATCCATGGCACCGGCCAGGAACATCGGCTGATTGGCGATCACGCCAACCGTCTGGCCGCCCATCCGGGTCAGCGCGGTGACCATCGCACGGCCATAGGCCGGTTTCAGCTCCAGCATGCTGTCGCCGTCGGCCAGCCCCTCGATCACCTTCCGCACGTCGTAGGCGCGGCGCGGGTTCTCGGGCACGAGATCCCGTAGCTTCACCTGATCGGGAGCGTCGACGGGTTCGACAGGGCCGCTGAAGAACGAGAGATATTTCTTCGCCAGCGCGCAGGCTTCGGCATCATCCTCGGCCAGCAGATCAATCGCGCCGGACTTGTAGTGAACCTCCGCCGGGCCGATCTCCTCAGGCGTCAGCTTCACGCCCAGCGCCGCCTCGACCAGCGGCGGTCCGGCCATCCCCATGGACGCATTCTTCGTGGCAATGGCCACGTCGCACAGGCCTGCCAGATTGGCATGGCCCGCAAAGGCGCGTCCGGGCACGATGCCGATGGTCGGCGCCAGCCCGGACAACCGGGCGAACGTCACGAACGTCGGCGAGCCGAGCCGGTTGGGCACAAACATGTCGTGGGGCCGCGCGCCCCCGCCATCCAGCCAGCAGATGACCGGCAGCCGGTGCTGCTCGGCATATTCGAACATCCGGCTGATCTTTGAATGGTTCACCGCGCTCTGGGTGCCCGCGTAGACCGTGTAGTCATAGGCCACCATCGCGACCGGGCGGCCTTCGACCGTGCCCGTTCCCATCACCAGCCCGTCCGCGGCACCGGTCATGCCCTCGGTTGCCGGCTTCGCCAGTCCGCCATATTCAACCAGGCTGCCTTCATCCAGCATGCCGGCGATGCCTTCGCGCGCCGTCCAGCGGCCGCGTGCGTGCTGTTTCTCGACCGCGACCTGGCGCGACTCATCCAGCGTCGCACGGCGCGCATCCAGAATCTGCTGCAGCGCTTCGCGGATCTCGCCCGACTCTCCGGGCATTGCATCGGATCGACTCATTGTTTCAGGTCCCATTTTCTGTTGCCCATCACGATGCGCTGCCGATCTTCTCGCGCCGGATCTTCACACCCGCCGCCTCCCGGTCCCACGTATCCGCGGTCGTGCCCTCGCCCCGCAGCAGATGCTTCTGCACCTTCTGCGTCGGGGTCTTCGGCAGATCGTCCATCACACGGATGAAACGCGGGATCATGAAATGCGCCATGCGCGGCTGCAGGAATGCCAGCAACTCCGCAGGATCGATGGTCCGGCCTGGGACCGGCGCGACCACGACCAGCAGTTCGTCCTCGCTGAATTCACTCGGCACACCCAGTGCCGCGCTCTCGCGCACGTCCGGGTGGGCGTTGACCTCGTTCTCGACCTCGAACGAGGAAATGTTCTCGCCACGGCGGCGGATGGCATCCTTCGCGCGATCGACGAAGTAGAAGGTGCCGTCGGCATCCTTGCGGAACAGGTCTCCGGTATGGAACCAGCCGTTGCGCCAGGCTTTCGCGGTCGCTTCCGGATTGTTGTTGTAGCCGTGATTGAGGCCCCACGGACGCTCATCCCGCACGATCATCTCGCCGATCTCGCCGACCGGGACCTCGCAGTCGTTGGCATCGACCAGCCGCACTTCCGCGCCGGGGCGGACAGTGCCGCAGGATCCGACCTTCTTCGGGTTCTTCTCGGACATCAGCTGGCAACTGATCTCGGTCATGTTGAAGGTGGTGTAGATGTCCAGCCCGAAGCGGCTGGTAAAGGCGGTCACATCCTCGGACAGGGGCACCATGAACACGGTGCGCAGCGGATGATCGCGGTCGCCCGGCCCCGCCGGTGCCTTCATCAGAAACGGCGTCATCGCACCCAGCAGCGTGACACACGTCGAGCCGGACTCGCGCACCGTGTCCCAGAAGGTATCCGTCTTGAAGGAGTCCACCAGCGCGATGGACCCGCCCTTGGCGAGCATGCCGTATGTGTTGCCCGTCCCGCCCGCGTGGAACAGCGGCAGGTTGATCAGCCGCCGGTCGGTGTGATCCAGCATGTCCCGCGAGCTGGTCGACATGGTGAACAGGTGCAGATAGGACGACAGCACACCCTTCGACGGTCCTGTCGTGCCCGATGTGTAGATGATCGATTGCAGATCCCAGGGATCGACCGGCCGGTCCAGCGGTGCCGGTTCGTCGCCCGGCCTGCCGAGCGCTTCGATCCCCAGAACCGGCAGCCGGTCGAAATCCGTATCCCCCTCGACGACGATCAGCTTCTCAAGCTGCGCCGTGTCGATGTCGGCCAGGCGGTCGGCCAGATCGGCGTGCACGATCATCAGCCGCGCGTCGGAGTTTCGCACGACATGTTCCAGCAGGCTGCCGCGATAAGCCGTGTTGATGGGTACATAGGCCGCGCCGATGTAGTTGATCCCGAACCAGCAGCGCAGCATCAGCGGCCCGTTCGGCAGCCAGACCAGCACCCGGTCGTCGCGCCCGATCCCGGTGTTCTGCAGGCCTGCGCCGGTGCGGGCCGCCTCGGCGCGCATGGTCGCGTAATCCCACGTGTCGCCGCCCTCGAACCAGACGAACGGACGGTCGGGCGTCTCCGACGCCAGCCGGTCCAGGATGTGGCGGAGCACGCACCGGTCGCGGGGCGGAATCCGGGGATCCGCAAACTCGGTCGCTTCGACAGTCGCATCGTTCATGGCGTCCTCCCCTTCCTGTGTTCCCTGGCCGGACCAGCACCTCCCCGCGCGGACCGGCGATCTCTCTTCCGTCAGCTCATATCGGCGAAATCGACCTGACCTTCGGCGGCAGATGGTTCTCCCGGCGCGCGGGTGCGCGGTCCAGGATCTCGATCAGCCGCTGGCGGGTATCCTGCGGGGCGACGATGTCGTCCACCCCGAACCCTTCGGCACCGCGCAGCGCACTGACGCGCGACCGCATCTCGGCGATCAGTTCCCGACGCCGGGCGTCTGGATCATCGGCCTGTTCGATCTGCTTGCGATAGGCGACGTTGGCCGCGCCCTCCAGCGACATGGCGCAGATCTCGGACGTCGGCCAGGCGAGGCATGCATCGGCGTCGAAACTGCGACCGCCGCACATCGCTATGTAGCCGAGGCCATATCCCTTGCGCAGCACGACCGAGATCCGCGGCACGGTCGCGTGTCCCAGTTCATAGATCATGCGCGCGCTGCGTCGCCCGAGCTGCGACTTCTCCGCCGACGACCCGATTGAAAAACCGGGCACGTCGATCAGGTACACCAGCGGCAGACCGTAGGCATCGCAGATGGCCACGAAGTGCGAGATCTTCTCGCAGGCGGGCGATGTCAGCATACCGCCCAGCTGCATCGGCTGATTGGCGATCACCCCTGCCGGACGACCGTTCAGGCGAACGAATGCGGTGACAGCGTTCTTCGCGTAGGTCGGCTTGATCTCGAACACGCTGCCCGTGTCGGCGAAACCCCTGATCACGCGCCGGACATCGTAGGCCTTGCGTGTATCCGCCGGAACCAGCCCTTCCAGCTTCGATTGATCCCCGGCCTCGACAGTGTTCGCCACGGGCGGGCGCTGCTGCGCATTGTCGGGCAGATAGGACAGATAGGAACGGACGGCATCCAGCGCTTCGGTCTCGCTGTCGACGCCCAGGTCCGCCAGGCCGTGCCTGTCCACCTGCGCCGCCGCGCCGCCCAGGGACTGGATGTCGATCTCCTCGCCTGTCCCGGCCTTGACCAGCGCCGGCCCTGCCAGCCCCATGCAGGATTGATCGCGCACCATGACGACGAAGTCAGACATGCCGGCGTAGTTCGTCGGACCGGCAAATCCGGCCCCCAGCATGGCCGAGACGACCGGCACCCAGCCGGAAATCCGCGCCATGTTGTGAAACATCGGCGATCCGTTGGCGAAGTGCCGGGAATCCTGTCCGTCCTGAATGCGATGACCGCCGCCATCCAGCAGGAAGATCATCGGGCACCCCTCGCGGATCGCCCCCTCCACCGCGCGGCGCATCTTGGCGCTGCCCAGAATACCGCTGCTGCCGCCATGAACGGTGAAGTCCTGCGCGGCAATCATGACGGGCCGGCCGTCGATCCGGGCCGTGCCCGTCACCACGCCGTCAGCCGGGCGCGAGGCGCGATCGCCGCCATCGTCACAGACCAGCCCGCCGACTTCGCGGAAACTGTTGTCATCGGTCAGGTAGCTGACGCGCTCGCGCGCCGTCATCGCGGCTCGCTTGTGCTGCCTCTCGACAGCATCGGGACGGGCATCGTCCAGCAGGGCCCGCCGCGCCTCGGCAATTTCATCTGGCGCGATGACCGACGGGTCAGAGCTCATTTGCGATCCGGACAAGATCAGGCCTCCAGCCGGACCACGACCTGGTCCTCCTGAACGCTGTCGGCTTCGGCGACCAGAATCTCGGCGATCCGGCCGGCCGCCGGTGCGACCACGGGAATCTCCATCTTCATGGATTCCAGAATCAGGATTTCGTCGTCTTCCTCGACCGCATCGCCGACGGCGGCGACAACCTTCCAGACCTTGCCTGCGATTTCAGATTTCACGTCCATTTCTTCCTCCCCAGCGGTGCGCGCCTACCCGCGCACCGGAAACTCAGGCGGCCCGATCAGCCGCCACTGACAATGTCTGCCGGAACATCAGGATCAGATCCTTCTCGACCTGGCCGAGATCCGTGCTTCCGCCGTTCACCAGCGCCTGAATGATGACCCCGCGCACGGCGCCGAGAATGATCGTGGCGAAACGATCCGCATCGATGCCTGCCCGCAGTTCACCGGCCTCCCGCGCCTCCAGCAGGTGCCTGCGAAACCCCTGACGATAGCTTTCCCCCAGCGCAGTCATGCGCGGTTTCAGATCAGATGCCGCCCCCATGGATTCGACATAGAGCTGATAGACGGCGATCGCCGCCGGTGAACTGTCCCTCGCGCCGGCCAGATGCGCTCCGATCCGCACGAACAGCGCCTCCAGTCCGGTTCTGTCGCCCAGCTCGCGTTCCAGACGCCGTTGAAACCAGGCTTCGCTGGTATCGATCACCGCTTCGAGAAGGCCCAGTTTGGTGCCGAAGCGTGCCACGGGAAGTCCGCGACTGTATCCGGCATCGACACCGATCTTCGCCAGGCTGCACCCCGCCGACCCGTGCTCGGCGATCAGGTCCAGCGCCGCACTGATCATGCGGCTGTCCGACTCCGCGCGTCGTTCCACCTGCGTCCGGCTCTGCGCAGCATTCTGAAGCATGGTTCACTTAGTTACTAGTTGACTAGCAACTAAATACCCGCCGGTGGATGCTTGCGCAACGACTGTTTTTTCCGATGGGGCGTTTTCCGCCATCACCCGCAGCCCTGCGGTCAAGCGCACAGGCCTATGACATGTTGGGACTGGACGGTGGTGGCGACTTTGCTAGAACGGAGCCGCTTTCCGGAAGGGAAGCTTTGTTCCGATGACAGGTCTGGGATCTGCACCGGGAAACGACAGTACGCAGAGGAACCGCCGATGAGCACCGAACCCCGCGCCTTCGAAGGCATCAATGTTCTCGACTTCTCGCAGGGGGTGGCGGGGCCGCACTCGACGATGCTGCTGGCGCAGCACGGCGCGAACGTGATCAAGATCGAACCGCCCGAGGGCGACTGGGGACGCGGTCTCGGGGCCACCTACGGCGATCAGTGCGCGCACTCCATCGCCTTCAACCGGGGCAAGCGATCACTCGCCATGGACATGAAACAGCCCGACGCACAGGCCGTTGCGCGCCGGATCGCGGAAAAGGCGGATGTGATCGTCGAGGCCTTCCGGCCCGGCGTCATGGCGAAGTTCGGCCTGTCGTATGCGCAGGTGAAGGAATTCAATCCGGACGTGATCTATCTGTCCGTGACCGGGTTCGGCCAGTCGGGACCGAATTCGAAGCTGCCGGTGACCGATGCCGTGATCCAGGCCTATTCCGGCCTGATGACCGTCAACCGCGACAAGGACGGCCTGCCCCAGCGCCTGAACATGATTCCGATCGACGTGACCACCGGCCTGTATGCGTTCCAGTCCATCTCGACGGCGCTGATGCGCAAGTTCCGCTATGGCACCGGCTGCTACATCGACAACAACCTGATGCAGTGCGCCGCCGCGTTCCAGGCTGCCAAGATCATGGAGTTCTATCTGGAAAAGGGTGAAAGCCAGCCGCTGTATGTGCCCGTCGGCACCATGCAGACGACGGATGGTTTCATCAACATCACGGCCATGCGCGAGGCCCACTACCAGAGTCTCTGTGACGTGATGGGCAAACCGGAATGGAAGGACGATCCGCGCTTCAATTCCCGCGAAAAGCGCCTGGAGAACGAACGGATCCTGATGCCGATGATCCGGGAAGTCTTTGCCACCCGTTCCACCGATGCCTGGGCCACGGCGCTGACCGAGGCCGGTGTCATGAACGCGCCGGTCCAGACCTATGCCGACATGATGGGGCATGCCCACACCAAGGCCGTGGACGCCGTGGCCTATCTGGAGCACACCGAAACGGGCACGGTCCCCATGCCACACATTCCTGGCCAGGTGCGGATCGAGGGTGCCGACCGGTTCACGCACGCGCCCGGTCTGGGTGAGCATTCCGACGAGATCCTGTCCGAATGGGGCTATTCGCAGGCCGACATCGACAACATGAAGTCCAACGGTGCTGTGAGATATCCCGGACTGGCGGCGGCGGCAGAATAGGCGGTCAGACGGCCTGCAGCGGCACCAGATGATTGTCCCAGGCACCCGCCGACTGCCCCGTCATCTGCCCGTCGATCCAGCACCGTCCCTGCCCGTCCGAGAACAGGAACCCGTCATCTGACGGGGCAATACCGCAGACGTCCCGGATCTGCCACGTCTGGCGCGCGCGACGGTCGGCCACCGACCAGATCTGGGCGACATCCCCGCGCGGGCTGGTGATCGCGACCTCGCGCCGGTTACGGCTCGTCGCTATGGATCCGATATAGCCGTTGAGAGCCGGGTCAGCCGAGCCGGGAATCACCGAGAGCGCTTCGCCCGGTCGATAGACCCCCATCAGCGGACGCCCGATGCCGTCACCGCTCTGGTCCTGACAGGCGTACCAGACGTCCGGCCCGACGCGCACCAGATGCCGGATCGAGAGCATCCGGTGTGCCTCGTCTGGCCGAGCCAGATCCAGAAGCTCGCCGGTTCCGAGACGGATCGTCACCAGAGACGGTTCCATCGTCGGCAGGTTCAGTTTCTTGCGGGGCCAGTCGGGATGGGTTTCGATGCCGCCGTTGGCGACGATTGCCGTGCCGGGCGCGGGACCGGCGACGATCTCGTGCGGGCCGATGCCCGAGGTCTGCCATTCACCGATCCTGCGAAAGCCACGCCCGCTGTCATAAATGCCCAGCACACCGCGTGCTGCGTCAAAATCATTCTCGGTCGCGTACAGCAGACCGGTATCCGGATCGAAGATGCCATGTCCGTAGAAGTGACGGCCCGCCGGCGGCGCAAACCGGATCGGGGCCCGCTCGCCGCGAAGGTCGAATGCAACCGCGAACCAGCCGGGGCGCCGGGCGAACAGCACCGCCCATCTGTCCGGAAGCACGGCACCCGAATGACCGCGTGCCGGCAGGGATACAGACTGTCGAATCCGGCCAGCCTGATCCAGAACAGCGGCCTCATACCCCTCAGGCGTGCTGATCGCGCCCATGAAAAGCGGTGTTCCGGCATCCGGGGGCGTCTCGACCCCCGCGCAACCCGCGAGTGCCACCGCGCCAAGGCCTGCCAGAAACTGCCGCCTGTCTGTCGCCACTGTCAGTCTCCATCGAGTGCGTTGAAACCCGCGATCAGCCCGAAGGCACCGGGCAGGCTTTCCGAGAGGACGTCCAACGCACCGCCCAGAGGAATGACAGCATATTCCAGCAGTTCACGCGCCTGCGCCAGCTCATATGCGGATCCCTGTCCGTCGGCGATATGGCGGGCTCTCACGATGGCATCCCGTGCGCTTCCCAGTTCGATCAGCAGCGAACCGATCAACACATCCGCCGCCCGATTGTCCGAGCGCGTCTCGTCATCCGATTTCAGCGACGCAAACAGGGCGATAAGCCCCTCGATATTGGCAATCACCGAAGGCAGGTCGTTTCCCGAACGCCAAAGCGGCGCACGCTTCGGTCGTGCCCTCTCGATGGACTCGCCGAGCGGTCTCGCGAGCTTTCCGTCAATGACGAGTTGC
This sequence comes from Minwuia sp., assembly GCF_048263705.1. GTDB lineage: Bacteria > Pseudomonadota > Alphaproteobacteria > Minwuiales > Minwuiaceae > Minwuia. The sequence continues at coordinate 389,662 of NZ_JBLXDV010000003.1, forward strand.
AGTTGCTCCCGACCGGCGTCCAGCAGCGTGCGCAGCACCTCTGCCTGCGATCTGTAGACGGCGTTGTCGCCGGCTGGAGCCGCCATGCGCGCGCGATGACCGTCCGGCGCAATCCAGTCCGCCTGCAGCGCCCCCGCGACATTCACGACATTGGCTGCGATCGCCAGCGCATAGCGGCATCGCAACGGATCCCCCGCGCGGCCGAGTTGCCCGGCACCCTCACCGAACAGGACGTATTCCAGGGCAGGCAATCCCTGCACGGCCACGCTCTTCTCGTAGAGGGATGCGCCGGACAAAGCCCCGGCGTCTGCCGCCTTCAACAGGGCCTGAACCTGCTTCAGCCCCCGCCCGCGCCGGTCGGGCCAGAAGAACAGGCGCTCGGCCCGGAAATCCGTTCGCGCCGGACCGAAACGGATGAACTCGATCCGGCTGAACGCCGCGACCAGCCCGTCGAAGTCCGCCCGCGCGCGCTCCAGCGTGTCTGTGCCGGGCATTGCGCAGAGTGCCTCGACGGACTGCTGCTGGTTCGACGCGGCTTCGATCAGGACCGCATGACCGGGCAGGATGACCTGATCGACTGCAGTCAGGGAGCGGCCTTGCTCGCCGCCCGAAGCTGCGAATGCCGGAGGAACAGTCAGCAGGGCAAGGCACAGGGCGATCCATCGAACGCACATGGTCAGAGCGACTCCAGGAACTTCAGAAGGGCGGCGCGTTCGCCGGCGGACAGGTCGGCGAACCGGTTCTTCGCGGCCTCGGCCTCGCCACCGTGCCAGAGGATGGCTTCGGTCAGATTTCGGGCCCGGCCATCATGCAGGAATCGCGTGTGTCCGTTGACCGTTTCGGTGAGGCCGATGCCCCAGAGCGGCGGCGTGCGCCATTCGCGCCCGTCCGCGCGACCGTCGGGACGGTTGTCGGCCAGCCCCTCCCCCATATCGTGCAGCAGAAGGTCCGTGTAGGGCCAGATCAGCTGTCCGGCGAGCGCCCTGTCGGGCCAGTCCGAGCGGGTCGCATGCTTGGGCGTATGGCACCCGATGCAGCCTGCCCCGTAGAACAGTGCCTTGCCCTGCAGCACCAAGGGGTCGTCCACATCCCGGCGGGCGGGCACGGCAAGATGGCGGCTGTAGAAGAACACCGGATCCATGATCTCGGCGCCGGCTTCCAGCCCGTCCCCGGTAGCGCCATGCGGCGCATTCCTGCAGGCCGGCTGTCGCGCCGTGCATTCCCCCCAGGCCGCGCGCGACAGCGGGTTGGAGACACCGATGTCGCCTGCCATCGCACCGGACGACTGATCGTCTATCGTCGGTTTTGCCGCCTTCCATCCGAAGCGGCCGAGCATCATCTGCTGTCGGGCATCGCTCCATACGCGGTTGGCACGCCCTGAAATGCCGTCGCCATCCCGGTCGTCGGGATCTTCAGCGGCAAGAATATCGGCTTCCGGGATGGCCTCCAGCAGACCCAGACCGATCATCGGCGGGGCGATACGCGGGCTGATCCGCATGTCGGGATCGAACGCGCCGTAGCCCGGATTCAGGATGTTGTAATGCGGCCGCTGCAGCACCACCCTGGTGCCGTCGTCCAGCTTAACCGGATGATCGCTGTAGGTGACGCGGACCCGACCTTCGGGTGGCACGCCCGGCACGGCCAGATCCTGCAGCTGCTCCCCATACGTCGGCTCGGGGATGACGTTGGCGCGACCGGAGGCGAGCTGCGCACGTTCCGCGTCGTTGCGGGCCGGCACCGACAGCTTGATCAGCATCGACACCGCACTGTCGTCGGGCCCGGCGGGGGGATGGCCGCGCCCGTCCTTCAGGTGACAGCGCTGACACGCCCGCGCGTTGTAGACCGGCCCGAGGCCATCCGCCGATGTCGTCGAACTCGGCGAACTGACCCACAGACGCCTGAAGATGCCGTTGCCGACGAAGAAATCGGCGCGGGCGGTGAAGCTCATGCTGGCGCTGGGCAGGGAAAACGCCTCGCCATCGAAGCGCGTCCGGTTGGTCGCGCTGCCGCCGGAGAGGTCTTCCCAGCGCTCGGCCTGTGTGAAATCGCTGGTCGGCGCAAGGATCGCCTGGCGGCGTTCGGCGGCGTCCGACGCCACGTCCGCCAGCACGGACGTGGACGATGCGATCAGCGCCAGACCTGTCAGGGCGGAAAGAAGTTTCATGATCGGACAACATTTCGCAAAATGGAGGGGGCCGGTCCGTCCTGAGGCGAGACGAACCGGCCCTGATCCGAAGGCCAACAGTTCCCCGGGAGATTGGGGATCACAAGGGAACTATTGAAAGACGGCCTTCGGATTATCGAGACTGTCGGAGCCTTCGAAGTCGATCTGGCCGAGTTCGAGCGCGGCGACAATGCGTTCGATGGAGCGGGTCTGGGTCACCAGGGCATCGATGGCCTTCTGGACCATGGCGTTGCCCGCGGCATTCCCCTCTCCAATCATCTGGTCGTAGGACATGGTGCGGCTGTCGGCGGCAGTCTTCATCGCCCGCATGGCCTCGACCGTCGCACCGATGTCCGCCGCCAGGGTGGCGGCCAGTTTGCTGTTCTTCGCCGCGGCGAGGTCTTCCAGCGACGGCCCTTCGACCACCGAACCGTCAATCCGCACATAGCGCCCCTGATAGACGTTCATGATGCCCAGCGCGTCGTAGAAATGGGAGTTGTGGGTGTTGTCGGAGAAGCAGTCGTGCTCTTCCTCAGGATCGTGCAGCAGCAGACCAAGCTTCATCCGCTCGCCCGCCAGTTCGCCATACGACAGGCTGCCCATGCCGGTCAGGATCATCGACAGGCCCTGATTTTCGCCGTTGGCGGTCAGGGCGGCGCGTGCGGCACCCCCGTCGGCCCAGTTGGCGACCATCTCCTCGAGCTCGGAGATCAGTAGTTCCGTGGCGACCTTCAGGTAGGCCCCGCGGCGGTCACAGTTTCCGTTCGTGCAGGCATCGCCCCTGCCGAAGTCGGTCCAGGGACGGTTTCCGGCACCGGCTTCGGTCCCGTTCAGGTCCTGCCCCCAGAGCAGGAACTCGATGGCGTGATAGCCGGTCGCGACATTGGCCTCGATCTCGTCGATCTCGTGCAGCCGCTGCAGCAGTCCCGCATCGATCTTCGACGCATCCAGGGCGGCACCGCCAGCGGTCAGCTGCGGATTCGCGATCACATTGACCGCATAGAAGGCGTTCTGGTCGTTTTCCGATCCGTAGGCGCCCTGATCCACATAGTCGATCAGCCCCTCGTCCAGCGGCCAGGCATTCACCTTGCCTTCCCAGTCATCGACGATCGGATTGCCGAAGCGGTACACCTCGGTCTGCTGGTACGGCACGCGCGCGGTCAGCCAGGCGGCCTTCGCAGCGCGCATGGCTTCGGCGGACGGGTCGTCGATCAGCCGGTTGACGGCCATCGACAGCGTGCGGGCCGTGGCCAGCGAGTCCCCGTAGGTGGCCTGGGCGATATCGGCATAGGTATCCAGCACGGCAGCCGGCGTTGCCTCGGCGGCATGCGCCAGCGGCGGTGCGGCCAGTGTGGCCAGCCCGACCGCCGCGACGGCGAGCTTCAGACGCAGGGCATTCATATGCTTCCCTCCTGATTGTGTTCGGGAAAATTGATCCGTGTTCAGGCTCAGAATTCGAAGCCGTAGCTCACCAGCGCGCCGACGGTCTGTGTGGCGATCCCGGCGGTGCGGTTGTGCTTGTAGCCGACGTCGATCCCGATGCCGTTGTCGAAGGCATAACCCACCGAAAACTGGATCTGATCGTCGTAGGTATCCCCGTTGCCCGCGCCCGAGATCGTGACGATCTTGCCGGTGTAGGCCAGCGCCGCGTTCCAGGGTCCGAATTCGGCCCCGAGCGATCCCGTCAGGTAGTTCCGGGATTCATTGGCGTTGGAGCCCGCATTCTGGAAGTGCACATATTCGGCCAGCGGGGTCAGGACCACGCCGTTGTCCATCTCGAACGACCATTCGCCGGCGACGGCAAACCGGTGCTCGGTCGCGGCATTGTCCGCGGAAAGCAACGCGTAGCCCACGTGATAGCGAAACCCTTCCATGCCCGGTACGGCCTCGCCATCGATCGCCAGCGCGAACGACTCGGGGGATTCCGTGTTGCCCGGCTCACCGGCTGCCTGGCGCGTCCGTCCCCGGTTGGTGATGAAGCTTTCGCTCAGGATCGTCGTGTCCAGCGCGAAGACGCTGGCCGATGCCGTCATGGCACCAATCGGCGTCTCGTCGAACGTCAGCGACCCGCCGACTCCGAGAAACTCGGCCAGTTCGATGTCATCTTCGGAAATATCGGTTCCATAGAGCCCTGCCGCGGCGTCGTAGGCCATGGAAAAGTTGGGGCCGAACTTGCCGATATAGACACCGAACCGGTCGGTCTCGTAGTTCAGCGTCAGCACCTCGGCGAAGATGCCGTGGTCCTGGAAGACCCGGTCTTCCTGAGGTCCCGGATCGCGGACGGCCTCGAACGTCAGGCCGGCGTTGATGAAGACATGATCGGTGAAGTGCAGGAACAGGTTGGGTTCGATGGTAGCCCCAAGCTCGTTCTGCTCTGCCGCAGGATCGTCGGAATCAAAGGTGAAATCGTTCTGCACCTCGATGCCGACCTCGCCCGAAATCTTCGGGAACGCGTCTTCGGCATGCGCCGAGCCGCAGGTTCCAGCCGCGGCGAACATGGCTGCCAGTACCGGAAGCCGTCCCCTCTTGCCCATCATCTGAATAACCCCGTTCCTGTATTTGCGAATGATTATCATCATTAGTACCAAACAAGATCGGGTTGCAAGCACATATTTCGGCTTTCCGCGCCTGGTGACCCGCCGCACATGACTGGTGCCCATCGTGCGCGTTTGCCCTGCCCGGCAGTCCCGTGCCACCATTTCCAGTCAGAGAGATCGTATTTCCAGTCAGAGAGATCGTGTCGTGATGCTTGGGGAGGTGATCATGGAACCGATAGCCATAACGGGGACCGGAATCGTTTCGGCTCTGGGGAGCAACGTCGAGCGTTTTCACAGGCGCATGCTGGCCGGCGACAGCGGCATCGGTCTGGCCCCCTGGAACGACCCGGAACGGGACGGACGAAAAATCTGGTGGGGCACCGTCACCGAGTTCGATCCGCTGGACTGGATGTCCGACAAGGTGGTCGATGGCACCGACAGTTTCGCGCAGTTCGCGCTTTCCGCCGCACGTCAGGCCATGCAGCAGGCCGGACTGGACGCGGACGGCGCGCTGGACGGGATGGACATGGAACGGCTTGGCGTGGTGCACGGCACTTCCGGCGGCGGTGTCCGGGCCTTCCAGAAAGCCCAGTACATGCTGGATACCGAGGGCCCCGGTGCCGTACCGCGCAAGACCCAGCTTCAGGTCTGGGCCAACATGGCCGCCGCTCAGGTGGCGCTGCATTACAAGCTGCACGGACCCAACCTGACGGTGACGACCGCCTGCGCCAGTTCGCTGGACGCCATCGGGACGGCGGCCTCACTGATCCGCGCGGGGGAAGCCGATGTGATCGTCGCAGGCGCAACCGAGGGCGGCCTCAGCCAGCCCGGCGGCGCTGTCGATGGCGCGTTCGTGCCCGCCATGTACTACGCAGGCGGCGCCTACGGTATGGAAGCGCCGATCGAGGATGCGCGCCGCGCCATGCTGCCCTTCGATGTGAACCGCAAGGGCATCGTCGTCGGCGAGGGCTCGGCCATGCTGGTGCTGGAGCGCGAATCCCACGCGAAGGCGCGCGGTGCGACAATCCTTGGCTATCTGCGCGGCTATGGCTCCCTGGCCGACAGCTATCACCCGTCCTCGCCCGACCCCAGCGGCCGATGGGAAGCCCGCGCCATGGAAAAGGCGCTGAAGGCGGCGGGTGTGGCACCGGACGAGGTCGGTGCGCTCTACCCCCACGCAACGGCGACACCCAAGGGCGACACCGCCGAAATTGCCGCCATCAATCTCGTGCATGGCAAGGGCCGGTCGGCTCCCCTGCCCATCTGTGCCGTGAAGGGGCACATCGGGCATTCCGGCGCGTCTTCCGGCGGCATGGCCATCATCGAGGCGCTGTACGGCATGGCCGACGGCGTGGTCTGCCACACCAACAACACGACCGATCCGGACCCGCAGGCACAGTTCGAAATCGTCATCGGCAAGCCGAAGAAGCACGCCTTCGACGTCGCACAGATCAACTCCTTCGGCTTCGGCGGGCAGAATGCGTCCGTCATCGTCTCGCGCACCTGAGGGAGGCCCGTCATGCGTCTGACCATCGCCGAAGCCATCGCCGCGCGGGCCATGAACCAGCCCGACCGGGTCGCCATCGAGGTCCTGCAGGGCGGCCCGACGCTGACCTATGCCGAACTGTGGCGGCGCGTCGAAGCCCTCGCGCAACAGATCAAGGACGCACCGGCAGGCAAACATGGCCGCATGGTCGGGCAGTTGATGGGCAATCACCACGACCACGTGATCACCTATCTGGCCTGCCAGCGTGTCGGGGCAGCCGCCGTGCCCGTCAACAGCCGCCTTGCGGCACCGGAAATGCAGTTCGTGATCGAGGACTCCGACGCGCAGGTCCTGTTCGCGGGCGCGCCGTATCTGGCCGAAGCAGCCGAAATCCAGGCGGCCACCGGCGTGCGCCTGATCAACATCGACGAGATCGAGACACCTGAGACCGGCATCCGGCCCGTCATCGGCGAAGACGATTTCGGCGATCTGCCGGCTGTCGTCGGCTACACGTCCGGCACGACCGGGTTCCCGAAGGGCGCGCCCTATTCCAACGATCACTACATGACGCAGATCATGCGCTGGGGCTGGGAGTACGGCCTGTCAGCCGAGGATGTGATGCTGGTGCCGGGACCGCTGTTTCATCTGTCCTATACGGGGCTCGCCTTTGCGGCACTCTGCATCGGCGCGCGGCTCAGGATCATGCAGACGTTCGAGTCCGATCTCGCCGTGGACGAACTCTCGGAACATGCGACGTTCGCGTTTCTGGTGCCGTCCATGAGCACGATGATTGCAGAGGTCTGGCGCGCGCGCGGAAAGCCGCCCATCGGCAAGCTGCGCTACATGATCTCCTCAGGCGCGCCCGGACCGATCGCCCTGACCGAGACCTGTTTCGAGATGTTCCCGAACGCCACGATCACCGAAGCCTACGGCTGGACCGAAGGCGGCTGGACGAACTTCGAGATCAAGGACCGCGACAACCTGCTGGCGCATTCGGTCGGCTGGCCCACCTTCGGCAACGAGGTGCAGGTCTTCCGCGAGGACGGTACGCCTGCCGATGTCGGCGAACCGGGCGAGGTCGGCGTGAAGGCGCTGACCCACTTCTCCGGCTATCTGGGACGGCCCGACGCGACCGAGGCGGCCTGGCAGAACGGTTATGTCATGTCCGGCGATGTCGGCATCTGGCAGCCGGACGGACGGCTCTGCATCGTCGATCGCAAGAAGGACATGATCATCTCGGGCGGCGAGAACATCTACACCGCCGAGGTCGAACGCATCCTGCACGAACATCCCGATGTCGTGGAAGCCGCCGTGGTTGGCCTGCCCGACGACCGCTGGGGCGAAATCGTCACCGCGATGATCGTCAGCCGGGATCCCGCACTTTCATCCGATGACCTGATCGGCTTCTGTCGCGAACGGCTGGCCGGCTACAAGGTCCCCCGTCGCGTGGAGCTGGTCGGCGAACTGCCGCGCAATCCGATGGGCAAGGTGCAGAAGTTCAGGATCATCGAAGACCTGACCGGCTGATCCTGCCTATGCCGCCGGATGTGTGGCGATCCAGTGCCGTGCGATCTCCTCCCCGGTACAGACCCAGGCATCTTCGTGGCGCAGCACGTGGTCGAGGAACCGCATGAGCCCGCCGATCCGTCCCGGTCGTCCGATCAGCCGGTCATGCAGCCCGACCGACATCATCCGCGGCTGTCCGGCACGGCCCTCCGCCAGCAGCACGTCGAATGCATCGCGCATGTAGCAGAAGAAATCGTCGGCAGTGCTGAAGCCACTGTTCTCGTTGAAGCGGTTGTCGTTGGTTTCATAGGAATAGGGGATCACCAGATGCGATCCGTCCGCATCCGAGATCCAGTAGGGCAGTTCATCGTTCAGGGCATCACGGTCGTAGAGGAAACCGCCTTCCTGCCGCAGCAACAGCCGCGTGTTCGGGCTCGGGCGGCCGGTCATCCAGCCGACCGGCGCACGGCCCGACAGCGTCTCAATCGCGGTCTTCGCCAGATGGATGTGCTCGCGCTCCACGGCTTCGGGCACATGCTGGTAGTCGATCCAGCGCCAGCCGTGGCTGACCAGTTCATGACCGCCCGCCACGCAGGCATCGACAACTTCCGGATTGTGGCCCAGACCGCTCGCCACTGTCAGGACGCTGGTCGCCAGGCCGCGCTGTTCGAATGCATCCAGCAGACGCCAGATCCCACGGCGGCTTCCGTATTCGAACGATGATTCGGCCAGCATGGAGCGCGCGCCGGTCACTTCGGGAAAACCGATATCGGTCAGCATGACTTCGGAAACATCGTCGCCATGCAGCACGTTCAGTTCACCGCCGCATTCGTAGTTCAGTGCAAAGGTGACAGCGATCTTCGCACCTCCGGGCCAGCGCGGATCGGGCAGTGTCCGACCGTAGCCGCTCAGATCGCGCGGATAGTCTTCGCCCCATGTACGGGTCATTGTGCTCCCTTTCCCGACAAACGCGCGCCGCAGACTGGTCTGGATTACAGGTGCCGCTATGATCCGCTGTCAAGCACCCGGACAGGTGCCAAGGGGGAGATACCAACATGAAGCCGGACACACTGGCAGGCATCCGCGTCATCGAGATGAGTCACATGATCATGGGCCCGTCCTGCGGCATGTTCCTGGCCATGCTGGGGGCCGACGTCATCAAGATCGAACCGCCCGAGGGCGACCGGACCCGCCATCTCACAGGCATGGGCAGCGGCTTCTTTCCGATCTTCAATCGCGGCAAGCGTTCGGTGGTGCTGGACCTGAACAGCGAGGCCGGGATCGAGGCCCTGCACGGCCTTCTGCAGGACGCCGATGTCTTCATCGAGAACTTTAAGGAAGGATCGCTGGACAAGCGCGGCCTCGACAGCGCGACCCTGCGCACCCGCTATCCACGGCTGATCGCCCTGCCCCACAAGGGTTTCCTGAACGGCCCCTATCGCAACCGCACCGCACTGGACGAGGTCGTGCAGATGATGACCGGCCTGGCCTATATGACCGGCCCGACCGGCAGGCCCCTGCGTGTCGGCTCCTCTGCCAACGACATCATGGCCGGGCTGTTCGGCGCGATGAGCGTCATGGCCGCCCTGATGGACCGGGAGAAGTCCGGAGACGGCCGCGAGGTCCGTGTGGGGCTGTTCGAGAACTGCCTGCTGCTGGTTGCCCAGCACATGGTCCAGTACGAGCTTGAAGGCACCATCGCCCCGCCGATGCCGGAACGGGACTTCTCATGGCCGGTCTATGACATCTTCGAGACCGCCGATGCCAAGCAGGTCTTTGTCGGTGCCGTCACACTGGGGCACTGGGACGCGCTGTGCGGGCTGCTGGGTCTGACCGAACTGGTCGGGCGCGACGATCTGAAGACCAAGATGCAGCAGATCGACGCCCGCGCCTGGACCCTGCCCCTGATCGCCGCCGCCATTCGCGAACGGGAGCTTTCGGACCTTGAGGCGGCGTTTCTGCCGCTGGGCATTCCCTATGCTCCGATCGCGAAACCCGCCGAAATGTACGACGATCCCCATGTGAACCGGCCCGGCGGGCTGCTGCCGTCGCGCTATGGCGACAGGCAGTTCCGGGCACCGGGGCTGCCCTTCGACATTGACGGATCGCCGGCGGAGTTCGATGCGGACGTCCCCGATATCGGCGAGCATACGAACGAGGTTCTGGGCACCATCGGCCTGGACCGTTCGACAATCGACCGGGCATCAGGCAAGAATGCCGGCTGAACACATCCTTGAGGGAGGAAACGATGAAGAAGCTTCTGATCACCGCCGCGGCACTTACCGCCTTTTCCGGAGCCGCCCAGGCCGCCGATGCCATGCGCTGCAGCCACCAGTTGCCGCCGCAGCACCACATTGCCCAGGTGATCGACCGCTGGGCCAGCGAAGTGGAGGCGCAGTCCGACGGCGACCTGCGCGTCGAGATTTTCGGGGCCAACGCGCTGGCCGGCGCGAAGGAAAACATTCCCTCGGTCGCCAAGGGCAGCTTCGAATGCGCCTTCTCGGTAAACTTCCAGTGGGGCAAGACCCTGCCGATCATGAACGTCACCCTGAAACCCTATGCGGTGACCAGCCTGGACGTGGTTCAGGGCTGGCCGAAGTCCGAGGCCGCCGCGTTCCTGGACGAAGCCCTTCTGGGCAAGGGCGTGCGCAATGTGGTCTGGCTGTTCACCACCCGGATGAGCGCCTACACCTCGAACGGCAAGGCATTGCTGAAACCCGCCGACTTCGAAGGCGTGAAGATCCGCGGTCTGAACCCCATCGTTGATGCGGGCCTGTCCGCGCTGGGCGCAGCCCCCTCGGCCATGTCGGGCTCGAAGGTCTATCAGGCGCTTTCAACCGGTGTGATCGACGCCGGTCTGACCGACATCGCCGCCACCTGGTCGCGCAAGTACTACGAGGTTCAGGATCATGTCGTGGCCTCGCCGCTGTTCAGCGTGTTCTTCCACGGCTACGTCAATCCTTCCTGGTACGACGGTCTGAGCGACAAGTCGAAGGCGGCCATCGCCACCGCCGGTGAGAAGGCCGCCCGCTGGGCTGTCGAGGAAACCGAGAAGGCGGCCGGCTCCGCGCCCTATCAGCTCGCGACCAAGAACGTGAAGGTCCACATCCACACGGCCGATGAAGTCGCGGTGATGAAGGCCGCCATGGGCCCGGCGTTCGACAAGGCGTTCGCCGAGGAAACCGGCGCGGACGGCGAGAAGCTGCTGGAGCTCGTCAACAAGATCGGCAAGTGAGCCACGGGCATTTCGGAGGCGGCACCGACACGCCGCCTCCACCCGACTCCCCTGTCGAAAGGCTCGTCGCGCCGGTCGCGAAGGCCGGTGCGGCTGTTGCCGCGCTCGGTGTCCTGCTGGTTCTGGCGATCACGGGATACAGCGTGTTCAACCGCTATGTCCTGGGTACGCCGGTCACCTGGACGGATGAACTGTCGGGATTCCTGGTCGTCGCCATCGTCATGTTCGGTGCCGCCGAGACCCTGCGTCGGGGCGAACATATCAGCGTCGACCTGATTTCGGCCCGTGCAGGTCCGTTGCTGTCACGTATCCTCGGCCTGTGGGGCATGGTCGCCGTGATCCTGCTGATGGCGGCATTGCTGATCAGCGCGATCATCGCGGTCCGCTTCTCCTGGGATTTCGACATGTATTCCGAAGGTTATCTGGCCGTGCAGATGTGGGTGCCCCAGACAGCCCTGATCGTCGGTTCGGTGACAGTCATTCTTGTGGCGCTGGCGCGACTGATCTCGCTGCTGCAACGGCGCTGACCCCCACACCATGACTCTCGTCCTCATCCTCGGCCTTCTGCTGATCCTGCTGCTGACCGGCGCGCCGATCTTTGCGGCGCTCGGGCTGGCCTCGCTGGTGGTGACGCTGCTGACCGAAGGGCATGTCAACGCCGTCGCCGACACGGTGTTCGCCAAGCTGAACAACAACCTGCTGTCCGCGATCCCGATGTTCGCCTTCATGGCCTTCATCATGATCCGCTCGAAGGTCGTCGATCACCTGTATGAAGCCGCCAACGCCATGGTCCGACACCTGCCGGGCGGTCTGGGCATTGCCACCGTACTGTCGTGCACGGTCTTCGCCGCGATCTCGGGCTCGTCGGTGGCGACGGCCCTGACCATCGGCAGCGCGGCCATCCCGCAGATGCGCCGCTTCGGCTATCCACCCCACAGTGCCTACGGCGTCATCGCGGCGGGCGGCACGCTGGGTATCCTGATCCCGCCTTCCGGTCCGCTGATCCTCTATGCCATCGTCACGGAAGTCTCCATCGGCGCGCTGTTTCTGGCGGGGATCGTCCCCGGCCTGCTGATGGCGCTGCTGTTCGCGGTCTATTGCGCGATCAGCGCCATGCGGCGCAGCGACATCGAGAACCCCGGCTGGGTCGGATTCAGGGAATGCGCCCGCGCCGTCGGCAAGGCCTTCTGGGCCCTGCTGATGCCGCCGGTCGTGCTGGGCGGAATCTATCTCGGCATCTTCACCGCCTCCGAAGCCGCAGCCATCGGCTGCTTCTACGCGCTGTTCGTCGGCGTCGTCGTCTACCGCAATTTCGGCTGGCGCGATCTCTGGGAAACCGCCGAGGAAACCGTCCGCACCACAGCGATGCTGTTCATGATCCTGGCGGCAGCGGCGATCTTCGGTCATGCGGTGACCATCATCCGGCTGCCGGCCGAACTGGTCGAGACGGTGATCGCCTACGAGCTGACCCCGATGATGTTCGTGCTCGCCGTGATGGCGGTGATCTTCGTGCTGGGCATGTTCCTGGAGACCATCTCGATCATCCTGATCACCACGCCGATCATCTATCCGGTCATGCTGCAACTGGGCATCGATCCGATCTGGTACGGTATCCTGCTGATGATCAATCTGGAGCTCGCCCTGATCACGCCGCCGGTGGGCATGAACCTGTTCGTGATCAAGGGCATCGCCAATGCGCCCATGAGCCAGGTCATCCGTGGCATTTTCCCCTATGTGCTGCTGTTGCTCGGCGGTCTGGCCGCGGTGCTGGCCATCCCTGAACTCGCAACGTGGCTGCCGACGGCCGCAGGCTTCGGCTAGCGTCCGGCCCGCCGACAATTGCCGGGCGCAAATCTGTGCTAGACTGCGCACCGGGGAGGACAAGCGCATGTTGACCAGAGAAGACAATGAACTGCTGACCCGCACCGGGCCGGATACGCCGATGGGGGCACTCTTCCGACGGTTCTGGCAGCCGGTGGCGCTGGCCGAGGAAGTCGCCACGCCCGATGAACCACCCAAACGGGTCCGCTACATGGGCGAGGATTTCCTGCTGTTCCGTCAGACCGACGGCAAGATCGGCCTGGTCGAGCCGCGCTGCGCACACCGCGGCGCGGACCTCTACTTCGGGCGCAACGAAGACTGCGGCCTGCGCTGCGTCTATCACGGCTGGAAGTTCGATGCCGACGGCGGTTGCGTGGACATTCCCAACATGCAGCCGGGACGCGCGCGCGACAACATCATGAAATCCGCCCGCATCCGCTCCCTGCCCGTGCGCGAATGGGGCGGTCAGATCTGGGCCTGGTTCGGAGAACCGGACGCGGCGCCCGAACTGCCGCTGGTGGAATGGGCACTCGTGCCGCCGCAGAACCGCTATGTCTCCAAGAAACTTCAGGAATGCAACTGGGCCCAGTCGCTGGAAGGCGCCGTCGACACGGCCCACTTCAGCTACGTCCATCGCGTGCTGTCCGAGGAAGGCACCGGCAAGCCGGTCTATCTCGACAAGCGCCAGCAGTGGATTCACGACGACGGCGCGCCGACCTTCGTCGTCGAGGAACATGAGGCCGGTCTGGTCATGGGCGGGGCGCGCAAGGCCGATCCGGGCGAGACCTACTGGCGGATCAGCCAGTTTCTGACGCCCAATCACTCGCTGGCGCCCGGCACATTCCCCGGCGAGCCCTACGCCGCGCAAAGCTGGATGCCGGTCGATGACGAGAACTGCTGGATCTTCACCGTCACCTGGTGTCCCGACCGCCCGATCAGCGACGACGAACTGGATCGCTACGAGAACGGGCGCAGCGTGCATGCCATGGTCGATGAGGACTACGTGCCCCTGCGCAACCGGGGGAACGAATATCTGCTGGATCGCGACCTGCAGAAAACCAAGCTGTTCATGGGCATCACCGGCCTGTCGGAGCAGGATGCCGCGATCCAGGACAGCCAGGGGCGGATCGCGCCCCGCGACCGGGAAATCCTGACGCCCTCGGATGAGGGTGTCATCCGCTTCCGCAAGCTGATGATCAAGCGGGCGCGGGACTTGCAGATCGGTATCGAACCGCCGGAAGTCCAGGTGCCGGAAGCCTATGCCACGCACAGCGGCGGGGCGGTTGCGCCCGAAGGCCAGTCGTTCGTCGAGGTTCTGAAAGAGAGATTCGGCGACGACCGCGGTCGCGCCCCCGACCTGTTGCCGGGCGCGGCCGCGGCGGAATAGTCTCTACTTCCCGCCGCCCGCCTGCGGACGCGGATCCTCGATGCCCAGTTCCTCGACGATGGCGACCCAGTCGTCCTCGAAATAGGCCTTGTCGGCGCAGTTCTGATTGTAGAAGTCGATGGACTTGTTCATCCGGGCACGCCGTTCAGCCAGGGTCGGCAGGAACTTCTGATTGTAGCGGTCGATCATCGCGCGATGACGATCCACGCGCGCATTGTAGGCATCGACGGCCTTCGGGTCGGTCCCGTCGATCTGTTTGCGGCGCTTGTCCATGTCGTCGGTCAGGGCCGAGATCTCCTTCTTGAAGTTCTCAAGCGTGATCTCGTACTCGGCCAGCTTCTTCTCCATATCGGCAATATCGCGATCCGTGGTCAGGCAAGTGCGGATATTGTCCGGTGTCAGCGTGTTCTCATCGTAGATCTTGATGACCTCGGGTTCGGGCGCTTCCGAAGCGACCGGTGACTTGTTGACCGTCGCGGTCTGGGCATGCAGCTGCGATCCGGCGAGCACGACAGCCACGGTGACGGCCAGTCCGGCCAGTTGATTTACCGATTTCATGACATCCTCACTCAATTGCTTCTGTCGTCTGATTATCCGTCAAATATGTCCTGTTTCCGGCAATTGTAATACCGGACAATGACCATGCTCCGATCGGGCCGGTCATTCCCGCTCAGCCGCCTGCCGCATCAGCGCGGCGACCGCCGCATCTTCCGCACGGCCTGCCTTCTCCAGATGCGCTGCGAGGCGCAGCGTCTCGGCTTCCGGCTTGTTCTGGCTGAGTTTGGCCTTTCCGATCATCCGATCGATCCGAATGCTGAACCCGACAATGCCTTTCAGCATGCCCGCACGATAGGAATCGGGGAGATCGCCGAACCGCCAGTCGCCCCCGGCCTCGTAGGCCATGCTGAGGTCCGCCATCTGCTGTTCAAGCTCATCTCGGCTTTCGACGACCTGCGCCACGCCGACACAGTGCACCGCCAGATAGTTCCAGGTCGGCACGGCAGGGCCTTCGCTGTACCAGGTGGGCGACACATAGGCATGCGGCCCGCTGAAGATCACGCGCACGGGGGTGTCGCCGAACGTCCGCCACTGCGGGTTGGCGCGCGCCATGTGCGCGTACAGCGTACCCGCCTCCCCTTCGTCAGGCACCAGATGAAACGGCAGGTGACTGGCGGTCGGCACGCCGTCGGCCTCGACGCTGATCACCTGGCCGAAGGGATGATCGGCAATCAGCCGATGGCAGGCCGAAACGTCGGCAATCTGGAAGTGTTTCGGTGTGTACATCAGGCTGCGTCCGTCTGTTGCGGTTCAGCCGGAAAGAACGCCCCAACTGGTCACCAGGTCAACCTTAATCACGATCAGAGGACGCTCTTCCAGCGCCATGTTGCGATACTGGGGATAACGGGCGCGCAACAGCTTGATGCCCACCGTCCTGTTCCGTCCCTCGTCCTCGATCAGGGCGTCGCCGCGAAACATGACCCAGCCGAGCTGCGACCAGTCCTCGACATACCTGTCGACCATCAGGCAGACGCGCCCGTTCTGATCGATGTTCCGCAACCGTTTCAGCCTGCGCGGATCGCCGGCTTTCGGCTTCTCGTCGACCGGGATGTAGATCGTGTCGCCGGCCAGCGCGAAACAGACGGGAACGACATGCGGGGACTGTGCGGAATCGACCGTTCCCAGGCGACCGACCGGCTGACCCATGGCAAAGCTGCGCTCTTCTCTCGATATCATGCTTCTACCCTCGCGGCTCTGACGCTATCGTGCCCGCCAATCAGGAAGCAACGGGGGAGAGCTTCATGGACTACGGTTTCGCCTGGTTCACAAGAGGGCCACTGGCCAGTGCAGACGGGTTGCGCACGCTCGCCGTGACCGGAGAGCGTCTGGGATACGCATACATGGTCGTTCCGGATCATGTGGTCATCCCGACAGAGATCGACAGCACCTATCCCTACAGCGCGGACGGCAGCTTTCCGGGATCGGGCCTGGGCGAATGCATGGATGTCCTGACCGCGATCGCCTACGCCAGCGCGGTCACCGAGAAGCTGCGCATGCTGACGTCGGTCATGGTGGTGCCCCACCGCCCTGCCCTGCTGACCGCCAAGATCATCGCCACCATCGACCAGCTCTCCGGCGGCCGCATCACCGTGGGCTGCGGCGCGGGCTGGATGGCGGAGGAGTTCAAGGCCCTGCAACTGCCGGACTACGCTGAACGCGGCGAGGTCACGAACGAGTACCTTGAGGTGTTCAAGGAAGTCTGGACCAACGAACTGGCCAGCTTCAACGGCAGGTACGTCCGCTTCGAGAACGTCTCCACCCGCCCGCTTCCTGTGCAGAAACCGCATCCGCCGCTCTGGATCGGCGGCGAGAGCGCCCCGGCCCTGAAACGCGTCGTCAGTCATGGCGACGGCTGGTATCCCATCGGCAACAACCCGCGGTTCCCGCTTGATACGGCGGAACGCATCGCCAGGCGACTGGAGCGCCTGAAAGGGTTCGCCGATGACGCGGACCGCGATATGGGGAGCATCGATCTGGCCTACTGGAGCCACTGGAACACCATCGGCGACGAAGTGAAGAACAGCGACGGCGCGCGCATGATCCTGACGGGCTCGGCCAGTGCCGTCGCCGACGATATCGCCATGCTGAAGGAAGCCGGGTTCAATCATCTGATGCTGAACATGACCGGCCGCGATCTTGAGGAAAGCACGGCGCGGATGGCGCAGTTCATGACAGACGTGAGACCCGAAGCCTCATGAGCAGCATCCCTGAAGGTTTCCGCCCGAGCGACATGCCCTCGCCCTTCGTCGTCGAGAACGGGCCGCTGTACTACAAGGTCGAGGACGGTTTTCTGCTGATGGGTTTCCGGGTCGAGACACGCCACACCAATGCAGCGGGCGGGCTGCACGGCGGCATGCTGATGACCCTGATCGACATGCAGCTGAATTCGGCCCTCAACTATCAGCTTGATACAGCCCAGTTCATCCCCACTGTTGCCGTGACAGTCGATTTCATTGCGCCGGCCGTCGTGGGTGACTGGGTTCAGGGCCGCACCGAAGTCCTGAAGCGGGGACGCAGCACCGTCTTCACCGATTGCCGCATCATCAAGCACGACCGGACACTGGTCGCGCGCGGCAGCGGAATCTTCAAGGTCGCAAACCGGCCGGACAACGAGAACGACACACTGGACCCGAGGAAACTGTTTGCATGAACGCGCCTTTACACCCCGATGTACCCGAAGGATTCAAGCCGTTCGGGGCGAGAGACGGGATGTTCGGAGTTGTCGGCCCGATCTACGGCAAGGTCGCTGACGGCGAGGCCTCACTGGGGTTTCGCGTCGAGGAAAAGCATCTGAACCCCGTCGGCACCTGCCACGGGGGCATGCTGGCGACCCTGGTCGACGTCCAGATCGGTTTCGGTGCCGCGGTGCTGATGGGCCGCCGCATCTTCCTGCCAACGATCAACCTGAACTGCGATTTCCTCGCGCCACCACAGCTGGGCCAGTGGGTACACGGGCGAACCGAACTGGTCCGCGCGACACCCCGCATGGCATTCTGCAATGCCTGGCTGTATTGCGAGGACGAGATCGTGCTCCGCGCCAACGGGATCATGAAGGTACCGTCGGAGGGCGACAGGCGGTTCGCCTTTCCCGACACGCTGCAAACCGCATCGCCCGCCAGCGCGGACCCGAATACTGGAGCATAACCGGAAATCATGGATGTGAGCGGAAACCGGGCATTGCTGATCATCAATCGCCGCAGCGGTGACGGACTGCGCCCGACGGAACTCGCCACCGCCGCGCTCGAGAAGGCCGGATTCGAGGTGGACGCCCACAGTCCGGAAGACCCGGCAAAAATTCCGGAACTGATCCAGGAACACGCCGGGCAATCCGCACGCATCGTGCTGGGCGGAGGCGACGGCACGTTCAGCCGCGCGGCATCGTCGCTGATCGCGTCGGACAGGCCCGTCGGCTTCCTGCCCATGGGCACAGCGAACGATCTGGCGCGGACGCTGGGCATTCCGGCGGATATCGTGGCAGCAGCGAAAATTGCGGCGGGCGACCGGCGGCGTCTGATCGACCTGGGCACGATCAACGATCGCCCGTTCTTCAATGTGGCCAGCATGGGTTTCAGCGCCCGCGTCGCACAGTACCATGAAGGCGAACGCAAAAGTCGCTTCAAGCTGCTCAGCTACCCGATCAGCTGGCTGGATGCACAGCGCGATATGGAGCCGTTCGAGGTGACCATGAGATATGGCAAGCGGAAACGGAAGTTCCGCTCTACCATGGTCGCCGTCGGCAACGGCGTGCACTATGGCGGTGGCCTGAGGATCGCCGACGATGCGGCGATCGACGATGGCTGGCTTGATGTCTTCTATGTAAAGCCCCTAGGTCCCTGGGGCATGCTGAAGCTGCTGCCCTTCCTGAAGTTCGGCGCCCTGAAACGGCGTCAGGATGTGCGCACCGTCCGGGCAAAGGCGCTGACGATCGAGATCGATCCCGTCCAGGACATCAATGTCGATGGCGAGATCGTGGAGAAAACCCCGGCACGCTTCGGTATGCTGCGACAGGCCTTGGAGGTCTTCGTTCCAGTTCCCAGATAAGAGGCAGTGAGACAACGGAGAATGACAGTGGAATTGCTGCGAGACGAAGAAGTTGTCGCGATCAACGACGTGATCACCAGCATGAAGGCGCTGGAACGGGTCCTGCGCGCCGGGGCGGAAGAGGCTGCGGAGTCCGAGGATGCCGAGAACAGCTTCGCTGACCGGTTGAAGGGCGAGGCCGACGATCTGGAAAGCAAGGCAAACCGTC
This sequence comes from Minwuia sp., assembly GCF_048263705.1. GTDB lineage: Bacteria > Pseudomonadota > Alphaproteobacteria > Minwuiales > Minwuiaceae > Minwuia. Next base: position 408,605 of record NZ_JBLXDV010000003.1, read on the forward strand.
TTTCGAAGATCGTGCGCGAACTGGGCGATGCACCCGGCGGTCCTTCCGACGAGCGCATCATATTCGAACAGGCGTCACTGAAACTGCGTGCATCGATCAGCCGGGACACCGAGGCGGCGCTGACGACCAGTATCGCGAACTCCAGGCAGAACCTGGCCACGACGGCCAGGGAAAGCCTGCCGGACATCAAGCATGAGACAGCCCGCGAGATCGTGGCGGAACTGGCCGACTGAACCGGCTCCATCCGCCACTGAGCTGTTTTCGTCAGATGTTCTGACGCGCGACGTTCAGGAAGGATCCGGCGCGACCCGCACCATGCGCTTGCCGCGGTTGTCGCCGGCCAGCAGGCCTGTCAAGGCCCGGGGCGCGTTCTCCAGACCCTCAACGACATCTTCCACGACCACGATCTTGCCTTCCTTGACCCAGCCCATCAGGTCGGATTCAGCCTTCGCATCCTGATCGGCGAAATCCATCACGATGAAGCCTTCCATACGCAGGCGCTTCACCACGATCAGACCGGGCAGGTTGCGCGGGCCCGTGGGCGCGTCGGCGTTGTACTGGCTGACGGCACCGCAGCAGACCACGCGGCCCTTCATGTTCATCTGGAACAGCACGGTTTCCAGAACCTCGCCGCCCACATTGTCGAAATAGATGTCGATGCCGTCCGGACAGGCCGCTTTCAATTCGCGGAACAGGTTGCCGCCGCGGTAGTCGACGCAGGCATCGAAACCCAGTTCATTGACCACCCAGTCGCACTTTTCCTGCCCGCCGGCGATCCCCACCGCACGGCAGCCCAGCGCCTTGGCGATCTGCCCGACGAAGATGCCGACCGAGCCCGCGGCCGCCGAGACCACGACCGTCTCGCCCGCCTTCGGGGCGCCGACACCGATCAGCCCGTGATAGGCGGTCTTGCCCGCGATCCCCAGCACCGACAGCATGTGCGTCAGCGGACGGTAATCGGGCAGCTTCTGAGCATGGCGGGCCTTGACCGTCACATAATCCGCCCAGCGGGCCTCGACCGCGACGATATCGCCTTCCGACAGCGACGGGTCCTTCGATTCGACCACCTCTCCAATGGAATAGGTGTGCATCACATCGCCCGCCTTGACGGCCTCTCGATAGGTCGCGCCCTGCATCCATGCCCGGTTTGCCGCATCGATGGACATCAGGATGGTGCGCACCCGGACCTGCCCCTCGTCGACACCGGGCATCTCGCCATCGACCAGTTCGAAGTGATCGTTGGTCAGTTCGCCCTTCGGCAGTTCGCGGATCACAACCTGTCGGTTCTGGCTCATTGGTTCAGTCTCCCTGTCGTCTCAGCCGTCGAGTTGCGCGGCGAGCTCGATGAAATCTCCGGCAACATAATCCCATTCGCCGGTCGGCGGGAACGGTCCGCCATCGTCGCTGTACTCGGTCGGGCGCTCCACATAGGCCGTCATCAGCCCGAAGCCCTGTGCGGCGGCCAGATCCTCGTTGTGGGCGGCCACCATGCAGCATTCGCCGGGATCGAGGTCCAGCGCCGCAGCCGAGCCGAGATAGCATTCCCGCATCGGCTTGTAGGCCTCGGTCACCTCCGCGCCCAGCACCATGTCCCAGGGCAGGCCCATGTTCTTGGCCATGTTCACCATCAGCGCGATGTTGCCGTTGGAGCAGGTCGCAAGGATGTGCCGGCTTTTCATGCGATTCAGGCCGCCGACGACGTCAGGCCAGGGGGCGAGCCGGTGCCAGACACGGTTGAGGTCCTGTTTCTCGGCTTCCGACAGATCCGTGATGTTCAAATCCGAAAGCACCTGATCCAGATTCTCCCGGTGCAGGATGTCCAGCTTCACGAAACCCCTGTTGCCTTCGCGGATGCGCTGCATGGCGGGCTGATACAGCTTGCGCCAGCGCACGGCAAAGTCGTTACCGTCCACGTCCCAGCCCCGTGCGGCTGCCATTCCGTCGATCTCGCGCGCGATCGAGCGGCGCCAGTCGACGACGGTGCCGAACACGTCGAACAGCAGCGCCTTTGGTCGTTTGCTCATGCTTTCCGTCCTCCTGATCCCGACCGGCAATGTGGCCCGTGATGGCGAAGCGGGCAAGCCAAGCCTTCTGCACCCGCGCGGAAAGTGCTACTGTCCGGTAGCTAACTTCATGCGACTGGGGAGGATGTCATGGAATTCGGTGTTTTTTACGAGCTGCAGCTGCCGAAACCCTGGAACGAAGGCGACGAGCACAAGCTTTTTCAGGAAGCCCTGGAGCAGGTCGAACTGGCCGACCGGCTGGGCATCGACTACGCGTGGGCAGTCGAGCACCACTTCCTTGAGGAATACTCCCACTGCGGTTCGCCGGAAGTGTTTCTGGCCGCTGCGGCAGGTCGGACGAAGAACATCAAGGTCGGCCACGGCATCCGTCAGGTGATCCCGAACTACAATCATCCGGCCCGCACCGCCGAGGGCATCGCCGCGCTGGATCTGGTCAGCAGCGGCCGCGCCCAGTTCGGTATCGGAGAGGGCGCGACCCGCCTGGAACTGCACGGGTTCGGCATTCCAGCCAAGGAGAAGCGGGCGATGGCGCTGGAGGCTGCCGAGCAGGTGGCCAACATGATGACCATGACCCCCTACCCCGGTTTCGAGAGCGAGCACTGGTCCTTCCCCTGCCGGAATGTGGTGCCGAAGCCGCTTCAGAAGCCGCATCCGCCCATGTGGATGGCCTGCACCAACCGCGACACGATCAAGGTCGCGGCGAAGAACGGCGTCGGGGCTCTGGCCTTTTCGTTCGTGGATATCGAGGAAGCGAAGACCTGGGCCGATATCTACTATGACATCATCAAGTCCGAGGAGTGCGTGCCCATCGGGCACAGCGTGAACGCCAACATCGCCATGGTCAGCGCCTTCTCGCTGGATCATGACCGTGCAACGGCGATCCGGCAGGGCCAGGAAGGCTTCGAGTTCTTCAGCTTCGCCATGCGCAAGCTGGTGGCAGAGGACACCGTGCCGGGCCGGACGAAGATCTGGGAGGAATTCCAGTCCCTGCGCAAGGTCGGCGACGATGAGATGATCGATGCAGCCATGAAGGGCCGCGATCTGATGCACGCGCCGGGTATCGGCACGCCCGACGACTTCCGCGACCACATCCGCAACTATGAAGACGCGGGCGTGGACCAGATCATCTTCCTGCAGCAGGCCGGGCGGAACACGCACGAACAGATCTGCAATTCGCTGAACCTGTTCGCCGACGAGGTCCTGCCCGAGTTCAAGGCGAAGGAAGCCGATCGGAAAGCGAAGAAGGATGCCGACCTGGCCCCCTACATCGAGGCGGCCCTGGCGCGCAAGAAGCGCATGCCCGAGCTGGCCGACGATGATATCCCGGTCGTGCGGGCTTCGGTCAAGAAGGCCGAGTTCAATCGCTCTGACGCCGCGTGATCCGCGGCTGGCTTCGTATGCTGCCCGCTTACAATAGGTAACCTTCTGAAACGCGGCGGGCAGGTGCGGTGATGTAGTATCGTGATGTCTGATTCTGGAGGCATCCGATGAACAGCCAACAGGCCGCGATCGCGTCGATCCGCTTCGGAATGGGTGCACGCCCCGGTGAACTGGCCCGGCGCCAGTCGGATCCGCGCGGCAGCCTGCTCGCCGAACTGGACAGTCCTGACAATCTGTCGGGCCTGTTCGACACGCAGCCGACCGCCGCATCCATGATGGGTCGCTTCATGCGCGAGCGTCAGCGCGGCGGCGACGGGGCGATCATCCGGCTGTTTCGCAAGGATTTCCGCAAGACCTACATCGAGGAGGCGGCCCTGCGGACGGAAGCCGCCGTCCTCAGCCGGACGCCCTTTCACGAGCGGCTGGTGCATTTCTGGTCCAATCACTTCACGGTTTCCGCCCGCCGTCCGATTCTGGCGGGACTCGCCGGTGCCTACGAACGCGAGGCGATCCGCAGCAATCTGGGCGGCCGGTTCGAGGATCTGCTGATCTCGGTCGTGAAGCATCCGGCCATGATCCTGTATCTGGACAACGCCCTGTCGATCGGCCCGAATTCGGAACTCGGCGAACGTCGCGAGCGGGGCATGAACGAGAACCTCGCGCGGGAAATCCTCGAACTGCATACGCTGGGCGTGAACGGCGGTTATGTACAGGATGATGTCATCGCGCTCGCCAGAATGCTGACGGGATGGAGCATCGCCCGACCGAACAATTCGCCGCGGCCCGGGACGTTCAGGTTCTACGCGCGTGCCCACGAACCGGGGACGCAAATGCTGCTCGGCCGGCGCTATCATGCAGACGGGTTCGCCCAGGCCGAGCAGGCCCTGCGCGATATCGCCGGCCATCCTTCGACCATCCGGCATGTCTCGACCAAACTGGTTCGGCATTTCACTGCTGACGATCCCGCCGAGGCCGACATCCGGTCCATTGTCGATGTCTGGACGCGCACTGCCGGGGATCTGCGCGCCGTTCATGCGGCATTGACCGGGCTGGACAGCGCCTGGCGACCGCTCACAAAACTGAAGACGCCGAACGATCTCCTGATCTCCAGCCTGCGCGCCATTGGCCACGGAAAAGCGCGTCCGTGGGTCGTCGGGGCACTGGACCTGCTCGGACAGGCACCATGGGCGGCACCTTCTCCCAAGGGGTGGAGCGACCGGGCGAGCGGCTGGCTCGGCGCGGCACAGGCCATGCGCCGGATCGAGTTCGCCAGCGCCTGGGCCGAACGCGCGCCCGTCCGTGTCGAGCCCCGCCACGTCGCGGCCAGCGCATTCGGCCCCCTGATGGACACCGACACGCGGATCACCATCGAACGTGCCGAAAGCCGCGAGCAAGGCCTCGCGGTCGCGCTGGCCTCACCCGCATTTCAGAGGAGATGACGATGGCCCGGCTATCAAGACGTTCACTCCTGGCCGCCGTTACCGCGTCCGGTGCCCTCACCCTCGCGCCGCGATCCGCTGCGCTGGCAGGAACGCAGGACCGCCGCTTCCTGCTCATCATCCTGCGCGGCGGGCTGGATGGCCTGTCCGCCCTGCCCCCTGTGGGCGACCCGGCGTTCGCCAGTCACCGGCCCGAAAGTCTGGCGGCCAGGCCGCTGAGCCTCGCCGGCCAGAGTGATTTTGCGCTGCATCACGCGCTGCCCGCGCTGCAACGCATCTGGAACGCAGGCCAGCTGATCGGCCTGCATGCCGTCGGCACGCCCTATCGGGATCGCTCCCATTTCGACGCCCAGAACGTGCTCGAGTCCGGCTATCGTACGCCACGGGGCAGCGCAAATGGATGGCTCAACCGCGCGCTTGTCGCGATGGGTGGGGAGACAGGCCTCGGGATGGCCGTCGGCCCAAGAGCGCCGCTGGTTCTGACCGGGCCGGCACCCGTGGGCTCATGGTCGCCCAACACCCTGCCCGGCACCGAGGACTCCACCCTGGAGCGCATCGCCGCGCTCTGGGCGAATGACCCGCTGCTGGCCACGCACATCGAACAGGCGCTCGACCAGCAGACCATGACGGCGAATCTCGGCAGGAGCGCCGGCGACGTCCGGAAGACCCGCCGTTCGATCGTGCCCCTGCTGAAAGGCGCTGGCGATCTGCTCGCCAACCCGGCGGGGCCGCGCCTGATGGCGCTGGACAATGCGGGCTGGGACACGCATGTGCGCATCGAAGGCAATCTGTCGCGCAAGCTGACCGACCTGAATGAGGGGCTGGAATCCCTGATCAGCCGGTTGCAGCCGGTCTGGCAGCAGACAGCCGTCCTGATGGTCACCGAATTCGGGCGGACGGTCGCGCTGAACGGCAATGCGGGCACCGACCATGGGACCGGCGGCGCAGCCTTTCTGTTCGGCGGCGCGGTCAACGGTGGCCGGATCATCAGCGACTGGCCCGGTCTGTCCCAACGCGACCTGCTGGACGGTCGCGATCTGAGGCCGACCGTGGATCTTCGGCATGTCTTCCGATCGACGCTCCACGATCACATGCAGCTTTCACGCTCAGCGCTGGACGACACCGTCTTTCCGGACGACCTCGGCCATCGGGGGCCGCTGAGAGACCTGTTCCGTAGTTAAAGCGACGATCCGCGGATGACCCGGATGTCCAGTTCCCGGATCTTCTTGCGCAAGGTGTTCCGGTTCAGCCCCAGCAGATCCGCAGCACGCAACTGGTTGCCGCGCGTTGCAGCCAATGACAATGACACCAGCGGTTTCTCGATTTCCTTCAGGACGCGGTCGTAGAGTCCGGCGGGCGGCAGTTCATCGCCATGCGCCTCGAAGTACCGCGAGAGGTGATATTCCACCGCCGCGCCCAGGCTCTCCCCCGCCGGATTGGCCTCCTCCGCCGGGACCGGACTGGGCTCGGCCAGTTCCCGCTCGATGATCTCGACCGAGATCGATTCCTCTGAGTAAAGCGCGGACAGACGCCGCACGAGGTTTTCCAGTTCACGCACGTTGCCCGCCCAGCGATAGGCGACCAGCCGCTCCATCGCCGAGGGCGCGATGGTCTTCGGCGGCAGGCCCTCCTCGATCGCCTTGGTCATGAAGTGGCGGATCAGGTCCGGAATATCCTCGCGGCGTTCCCGCAGCGGAGGCAGCCGGATGGGCACCACGTTCAGGCGATAGAACAGGTCCTCGCGGAACATGCCCTGGCTGATCTGCTGACGCAGATCCCGGTTGGTCGCCGCCACGATCCGGACGTCGGTGCGGATCGAGCGACGCCCGCCGACGGTCGTGTACTCGCCCTGTTGCAGCACGCGCAACAGGCGCGTCTGCGCCTCCAGCGGCATGTCACCGATCTCGTCCAGGAACAGGGTGCCGCCCTCGGCCTGCTCGAACCGTCCGACACTGCGCTGCGCTGCGCCCGTAAAGGCCCCCTTCTCATGCCCGAACAGTTCGCTTTCGATCAGTTCGCGCGGAATGGCGGCCATGTTGACCGGGACGAAAGGTCCGCTGCGCCGTTTTCCATAATCGTGCAGCGCGCGCGCGACCAGTTCCTTGCCCGTGCCGGACTCGCCGGTAATCATCACCGTCAGATCCGTCGTCATCAGACGCGCCATCACGCGATAGATTTCCTGCATCGAGGCCGAGCGGCCGATCAGCGGCAGGGCTTCGTCATCGCCGGTATCCGGTCGCGCATCATTCGCGACCGGCTGGTTCAGCGCACGATCGACGATGGACAGCAGTTCCTTCAGGTCGAAGGGCTTGGGCAGGTATTCATAGGCCCCCCGTTCGGTTGCCTTCACCGCAGTCAACAGGGTGTTCTGGGCGCTCATCACGATCACGGGCAGCTCGGGCCTGCGCTTCTTGATGCGGGGCAGCAGGTCCAGACCATCCTCGTCGGGCATGACCACATCGGTGATCACGACATCGCCGGCACCATCGGAAACCCACCGCCACAGAGTCGCGGCATTGCCGGTCGTACGGACATCGAAGCCCGCCCGCCCGAGCGCCTGTCCCAGCACCGTCCGGATACTGCGGTCATCGTCGGCAATCAGAACAGATCGTGCGGTCATGTCTCTAGTGTCCTTCAGCTGCGTGCGACAGGCAGATAGATACGGAACGTGGCACCCTTGTCCGAGGCGTCGGATTCAATGATGCCGCCATGATCGTTGATGATCTTCGCGACCAGCGCGAGGCCGAGGCCGGTACCGCTGGGTTTGGTGGTCACGAACGGGTCGAACAGATGCGCGCGCAGATCTTCGGGCACGCCCGGCCCGTTGTCTGCAATGGTGACTTCCAGGGGCAGCTGGATCCGCTCGGAGCTGCCGGGCACGGCGAGACGCACCCCGTGGCGATAGGCGGTCGTGATCGAGACCTCGCCCTTCTTCTCGGGCACGGCTTCCGCGGCGTTCTTCACCAGATTCAGGAAGACCTGGATAAGCTGGTCCTGATTGCCGTGCACCATGGGCAGCGAGGGATCGTAGTTCTCGATAAAGCGGACGTGCTTTCCGAAACCGTTCTCGGCGATCTTCTTCACACGCTCCAGCACGCGGTGAATGTTCACCCCGTCCCGGTCGGAGGGACGCGGGTCCGAGAACGCCTCCATCCGATCGACGAGTGCCACGATCCGCTGAACCTCGTCGACGATCAGGCTGGTCAGTTCGCGATCTGATTCCTCCAGGCCCGGTTCCAGCAGCTGTGCGGCGCCGCGAATGCCGGACAAGGGGTTCTTCACCTCGTGCGCCAGCACGGCGGCCATGCCGGTGACAGCGCGCGCGGCACCGCGGTGGGTCAGCGAACGGTCCATCTTCGATGCCATCGTGCGCTCTTCGATCTGCACGACGACCGCCCCCTGCTGCTCGACGATCGGAGAGAGCTGGATGTTCACGGTCTTGACCTCGGATTTGGGCGTACCCAGCAGCACGCCGTATTCGGAGATCGCACCGAGACCTTCGGCAGCCTGACCGAACAGTGTCAGCAGAGGACTGCCGAACGGCACGATGTCCTCGATCTTCTGGCGCAGCAGCATGGACTGCCCGATGCCGAAGAACTCCTCTGCAGCCGGATTGGCACGCAGGATATGTCCATCCTTGTCGGCGACCAGAATCGGGTCGGCGATGGCGTCGAAGACGGCTTGATACGTCGGGGTTGCATTCATGCCGCCACCGACGACCGGTCTGCGCCGAAATGATCGGCGAGCGACGCCAGTACCCGCTCCGGGTCCGTTTCCGTCATCACGGCTTTGCGAAACGCGACGGGATCCTCCAGGTGCTCGCCGTACCAGCCGAGATGCTTGCGGGCGATGCGGACCATATGCGCACGGTCACCCATGGAGATCAGATCGATGTAATGCGCCATCGCGATGCGACCGATGGCCGGCAGGTCCGGCAACGGGTACGCGGTGCCGCGCAGCCCGGCCTGGATCAGGCTCGGCACCCAGGGCCGGCCCTGCGCCCCGCGTCCGATCATGACACCGTCGGCCCCCGACTGCTCAAGGCAGCGGCGCGCGTCGTCGACCGTCAGGATATCGCCGTTCGCGATCACCGGGATGCTGACAGCTTCCTTGACCTGACGGATCTGCCGCCAGTCCGCCCTGCCCTTGTAGAACTGGCAGCGCGTCCGACCGTGCACGGTCACCATACGTATGCCGGAGCGCTCGGCGATCCTGGCCAGATCAGGGGCGTTGAAGGACCGCTCGTCCCAGCCCAGCCGCATCTTCAGGGTGACCGGCAGATCGACTGCCCCGACCACCGCATCAATGATGGCGCGCGCCTTTGTCAGATCGCGCATCAGGGCGGAACCCGCGTAACCGCCGGTCACCTGCTTTGCCGGACACCCCATGTTGATGTCGATGATCTGCGCGCCGCGATCCTGATTGAAGCGGGCGGCGTCCGCCATGATATCGGGATCGCACCCCGCGATCTGAACGGCACGGACACCGATTCCGTCCGGCTCCAGCATACGGGCGGCACGATCCTGACCCGAGAGCACATGACGACCGGCCACCATCTCGGAAAAGGCCAGTCCGACACCGAACCGCTTGACCGCACGGCGAAACGGCGGGTCGGTGATACCCGACATCGGGGCCAGCAGAACCCGGCCCTCGACGTTCAGGTTTCCGATAGAAATGCTCATATTTTGACCAGTCTTCGCGAATGACTAATTCACAGACAGTTATGGGTAAATGGCCGCACAAAAGCAAGGTCGCCTTCTGATTTGTGATGCCGCGGAATGGCTGTGCTATAGCTTCGGCCCATGAGAAATGCAGTTATCATCGTTGCCGCCGGTCGAGGGGCGCGGCTGGGGGCCACGCTGCCGAAGCAGTACCTGCCTCTGGGCGAGGGCACAGTGCTGCGGCGGACGACGAAAGCCTTCCTGAACCACCCCCGAATCGATCGCGTCCAGATCGTCATCTCACCCGGCGATGCATCGCTTTACGAATCCGCGGTCGGCGACCTGGGACTGCCGGAGCCCGTCGCGGGCGGCGCATCGCGTCAGGATTCGGTGTTGAACGGGCTTGAGGCCCTGGCTGGTCACGACGTGACACATGTGCTGATCCACGATGCGGCACGCCCTTTCGTTGACGAGGCGCTGATCGACGAACTGCTGGACATGCTGACCCGTGCGGACGCCGTACTTCCCGTCCTGCCCGTGATCGACAGCCTGAAGCAGGTCGCGGACGGACGTGTCACGGGCGAGGTCGATCGGGACACGGTTGCGCGCGCGCAGACACCGCAGGGATTTCATTTCGCAAGAATTCTTGAGGCGCATCGCGCCGCAGCCGGACTGGCGCTGACCGACGACAGCGCCGTCGCGGACCGCCATGGCATGGCCAGCGTCACGGTTTCCGGCCGCGAGGACAACTTCAAGATCACGACGGCGCGGGACCTGGCGCGCGCCCGGCAGATGGTGGCGGGCGCGGCCGATGATGCGGCGGCGATCCTGGAAGACTACCGTACCGGCAGCGGCTTCGATGTGCATCGGTTTGCGCCCGACCGCCCGCTGATCCTGTGCGGCATCGCTGTCCCGCATGCGCTGGGGCTGGCGGGACATTCGGATGCGGACGTGGGGCTGCACGCCATCACTGACGCCGTTCTGGGGGCACTGGCCGACGGCGACATCGGCGATCACTTTCCGCCCGATGACCCGCAGTGGAAAGGTGCCGAATCCGACCGGTTTCTGGCATTTGCCGCGCGGCGGGTGACGGACAGGGGCGGACGCATCTGCAATATTGACGCGACCCTGATTTGCGAGGCTCCCCGGATCAAACCGCATCGACAGGCCATGCGCGTCCGCGTGGCGGAGATCGTCGGCATTCCCGACAACCGGGTGAGCATCAAGGCAACCACGACCGAGAAGCTGGGATTCACCGGCCGGCGCGAAGGCATTGCCGCACAGGCCCTTGTCACCATAGCCCTGCCGGGAGCCGCAGCATGATCAACCGGGTGGCCACCTTCATCGCGACATTCTGCTGGACCGGCTTCATCCGCCCTGCACCGGGCACATGGGGCACGCTGGCCGGGGTTCCGACCGGCTGGGCGATACTGGAATACGCCGGACAACCCGCACTGGCCGCCGGTGCGGTACTGGCGTTCCTGATCGGCTGGTGGGCGGCGGCGCGGCACATGAACCGGACCGACAACCAGAACGACCCGTCGGAGGTGGTCATCGACGAAGTGGCGGGCCTGTGGGTCGCCTATCTGGCCATACCCGATACGGGCTGGCCGTGGCTGCTGGCCGGTTTCCTGCTGTTTCGCTTCTTCGATGTCTGGAAAGCGGGCCCCGTCGGCTGGGCCGACAGGCGGATCAAGGGCGCGCTTGGCACGATGGTCGATGACATCATCGCCGGCATCTTCGCCGCACTCTGTCTGCTCGCCTTTCAGCTGATATGGAATTCGCTCTGATGTTCGACCGCGCTCTCACACGTGAGGCCGAGCGCCTGCTGGCCCGGCTGAGGCGCGCCGGCATGATGGTGGCCACCGTCGAAAGCTGCACCGGCGGCCTGATTGCCGGGCTTCTGACGGAAGTTGCCGGATCGTCTGACGTCGTCGACCGGGGCTTCGTCACCTATTCGAACGAAGCCAAGAACGAACTGGTCGGCGTGCCCATGACCATGATCGAACGCCACGGTGCCGTATCGGCCGAGGTCGCCATCGCGATGGCGGAAGGCGGGCTGCAGAATGCCAGGGCAGATCGGGTCATCGCCGTGACGGGTGTGGCAGGACCGAGCGGCGGGAGCATCGCGAAGCCCGTCGGGCTGGTTCACCTGGCCTGCGCCACGCGCGGACGGGCGACCATCCAGCAACGGCATCAGTTCGCGGATCGCGGGCGGTCCCACATCCGCCGGGAAACGATCAGACAGGCTTTTCGGATGCTGGAAAACGGCTTGCGGGACAGTGTCGCAAGAGGCTGAACGAGCCGTAGCGTCTCACAGACCGGCTATTCGTCCCCGTCCTGTTCCGCCACCCGGAAGTCGGTCGAGGATTTTTCCCGATCGATTGTTTCTCCGGACATGTCGCAACTCAATCCCATGCGTATCAGTTCCCTGATCGCGGCGGCGCGGGACGGCAGACGATTTTTGAAACGCCAGTCGTCAATCGCCTCGATCTCGATATCGTCGAGCATCAACTGAAGTTTTTCAGTTCGTTTGGGTGCCTTCTCATCGGTCATATCAGTCCCTCGCCGCCTTCCGCCTCACCGACCGGCGTCCGGCCAGCGCCATGGACGATCTGTGTGCGCCTGTCTCTTGCCTGCCGATGGTCTGGCAAGACGAGAAAGCCGGGGACTCAATCCGGATCGACGATCCGGAATTCAGTCGAGGACTTGTCCATGACAGGCTCATCCAGCTGAGGCTTGGTCTCCAGGCCAAGCCGGATAAGCTCGCGAATGGCGGCTGCGCGCGACGGCATTCTGTTGGTAAAACGCCAGTCGTCGATGGCCGCCATCTCCAGATCATCCAGCATCAGCTGAAGTTTTTCCGTTCGTTTGGGAGCAGGAGAACTGCTCATGAGTGTTTCTCCTTCACGCTACACGCGACCCCTGCGGATCGCTGGCTCCTCGCCAGTGCACGGGACAGTAACTGTACAGCACCGTTTCTGATCGAGACCTTCGTTTTTTGCGGGACAGGGCATCGTTCGAAAACCACTTTCCCGGTTCCGGTTTGCGCGACCGCCGGAATACCTGCCGCCAGCCGCATTCAAAATCCAAAGCCAACCCGTTGAAAAACATCATTTTTCCCAATCACATTCGTCAACTTGGAGTAAGTTACTCCAATCCCTCTCTTTCATCAATAGACCTATGTTAACCCTCTTGATGCGCCCACTCTTCTTCCATCACCCATGTAAATACTATCGAATACCCAGCATCATGAAGTACATGAACCGCTTCTGATGATGTAACAGACCACAATCACATCTGTTGTGTCAGTTACCAATTCGGATGATACGAAAGTTCTTGTGAAAGTGTATTGGCTGGATAAATTGGGGTCATGGCAATCACGCCATGAACGAAGAAAAGGATCCATCCATGCCCGTACTTCTCTCGATCATAACGACCGACGACATCATCGACGATGCCGGCCGTTCCGAGGGCCAGGAACGGGATCCCGATGTCAAATCCGCGCTCAAGACGGATGCAAGGGCTTTCGCCGCACGCAAGGCGGCCCGACGCGGACATCAGATGGTTAAGGACCTGTCCGTAAGGAGCGAGCAGAATGAACATTCGTGAGACCATCATCGCAGTAACCACCATCCTGACGTTCGGCGTCGTGCTGAGCGCCTGCGACGACACCATCCGCGGGATCGGTCAGGATACGAAGCAGACCGTGGACGCGGTGAGTGACAGCGTTCAGGGCAAGCCCAAGGAAAACGCCGAAGACTGACAGAAGCCGGACAACAGCTTCACACGAAGGGGAAAAACAATGATCAGCGACCGTTCAGCAGGAAAACTCATCGCCGTAGTGACCATCATGGTCTGCGCCGCCATGGCATCGACGCTGGATGCAACGTCGACATCAAACCAGAACGTCAAGTTTGCGGAATCGGGCGAGAGGGCATCGTCAGAAATGCTCCATATGACCGGTTTGTCGGGAGTAAAGTAGGCGACCAGGCCGTCGCCCGATACCCGTAACGATCTGCTTGCAAAGCAATAACAAGAACAACAACAAGAGCAAAAAACCACAGGAGATCTTCATGGGTATCGAAGTTGGCGGCCTGTTCGGCCTCATCATCCTGATCCTCGACATCTACGCCATTGTCAAAACGCTGCAAAGTGGCGCCTCAACAGGTGCAAAGGTGATCTGGGTTCTGGTGATACTGTTACTTCCGCTTCTGGGACTGCTGCTTTGGCTTCTCTTCGGGCCAAAAGGCAACAAGGCACTGACCTGACGTCTCGGAACGCCTGTCAATGTACCAGGGCGACTGCCAATCGGCAGTCGCCCTTTTCTTTGCGGTCATGCGGCCAGCCCGTTACCCATCCGCCGTACGGGCACTCAGTTTTCCGATGGGGCGGTGCCATAGAGCGAGTCGGCACGTTTTTCGAATGCGGCAACCATCCGGCGCACGGCCTCGTGGAACAGCGGCTGCACTGCCTTCCGCAACAGGATCGAGCGGAATTCGAAGTCCACACTGAAATCCACTTCGCATCCGTCAGGGTGCGGCAGGAAGATCCAGTGGTTCTCCAGATATTTCATGGGACCCTCGACGTAGGTCACATCGATCCTCAGGTCTTCCGGATTGAGGTCAACACGCGAACGGAACCTCTCGCGGAACATCTTGAAGCCGATCAGCAGATCAGCGGTCACCTGCCGTTCAGAGTTCGACAGAATGCGCGCACCGACGCACCAGGGCAGGAATTCCGGATAGGATCCGATATCAGCCACCAGCCGGTAAACCTGCTCGGGCTGATGCGGCAGAACACGTTTTTCACTGTGCTTGGGCATGCTGGACTTACGCGGGCACCTTCACCTGTCGCGCACGTGCGGCACGCATCTTCTCGAAATCATCGCCGGCGTGATAGGACGACCGCGTCAGAGGCGACGCGGAGACCATCAGGAACCCCTTGCCGTAGGCATTTCGCTCATAGCTCTGGAAGGCTTCCGGGGTCACGAACTCGGCGACGGCGTGGTGTTTGCGCGACGGCTGCAGGTACTGGCCGATGGTCAGGAAGTCCACATCCGCCGAACGCAGGTCATCCATCACCTGCAAGACTTCCTCGCGCTGCTCGCCCAGGCCGACCATCATGCCGGACTTGGTGAACATGGACGGATCGATATCCTTCACCTGCGACAGAATCTTCAACGAGTGAAAATAGCGCGCGCCGGGCCGGACCTCGGCATAGAGCCGCGGCACGGTCTCCAGATTGTGATTGAAGACGTCCGGGCGGGCTTCGACGACTTTCTCAAGCGCGCCGGGCTTCTTCTGGAAGTCAGGGACCAGCACCTCGATCGTGGTGCCCGGACTGGCCTCGCGGATACAGGTGATCGTCCGCGCGATGTGCGCCGCCCCGCCATCATCCAGATCGTCGCGATCGACCGATGTGACCACAACATGCGCCAAACCGAGCTTCTTCACCGACTGGGCCACGCTTTCCGGCTCGAAGGTATCCAGCGCACCGGGCTTGCCGGTCTTCACGTTGCAGAAGCTGCAGGACCGCGTGCAGGTGTCGCCCATGATCATCATGGTGGCGTGGCCCTTCGACCAGCACTCGCCGATGTTCGGGCAGGCCGCTTCCTCGCAGACCGTCGCCAGATTGTGCTCCCGCATGATCTGGCGTGTCGCGTGGTATTCCGGCGATGTCGGTGCCTTCACCCGAATCCACGCAGGCTTCTTCTTCCAGACCGGCTGGTCGGGCCGATGTGCCTTTTCAGGGTGACGGTGCTCAGTCATAAAAACTAGCCAACTCCCTTTCCGCTCATTTTTTGTTTGGTGGCTTTCTGCGACGGTCGCAGCCGACCGTTCTGGCTGTCACGCAACAACGTCCGGAAATGGCTGTTTGCAGACTTGTTGACGACGGCGCGAATTCGATCGCCCTCACGCCGTTGGCGTTTCAGGGATTCAAGCAGTTCGTCTTGAGAACTCATAACAAACTCTCCTCATTCAGCCGCTCTCTCAGCCCATTCAGCAAGGAACGGATCAATCACCGAGGTCACTTCCAACGACGCATCAGCGGTCCCGGTACGGTAGGCGATCAGAACCCGGGACACGGGATCAAGTAGCAGATCGGGATAGGCACTCGCCAGTTCAATCAACCCCTGGACCGCCGCGACGCGATTGTACAGATTTTCAGCTTCGAGATCGCCGCAGAATTGTCGATAAAGATCCAGAGCCTTCTGCCGTCGGTCAACAGTGGCCTGCTCGCTGGAAATCTCGGTCTGCTTGTTCAACGCCCTTGTTCGGGACCATGCCAGCCAGAGGCCGAACCCGCCACCGGCAACAATGGCCAGGTTCCGCAGGATCGCGCTCAGATCAACCCACCACTCCATCAGAAGTGGATAGCGCGTCCGTAGGCGTCAAGGACGGATTCGTGCATCATTTCCGACAGGGTCGGATGCGGGAACACGGTGTGCATCAGGTCGGCCTCGGTGGTTTCCAGTGTCTTGGCAACCCCGTACCCCTGGATCAGTTCCGTGACCTCGGCGCCGATCATGTGCGCGCCCAGCAGCTCGCCGGTCTTCTTGTCGAAGACGGTCTTCACCATGCCCTCCGGATCGCCCAGCGCGATGGCCTTGCCGTTGCCCTGGAACGGGAACTTGCCGACATTGACCTCATAGCCCTGTTCTTTCGCCTTCGCCTCGGTCAGGCCCACGCTGGCGACCTGGGGATGACAGTAGGTACAGCCGGGGATGTTCAGCACGTTCAGCGGATGCACGTCCATGCCGGCGATCTTCTCGACGCAGATCACGCCTTCGTGGCTCGCCTTGTGCGCCAGCCAGGGCGGTCCCGTCAGGTCGCCGATGGCGTACACGCCCTTCTCTGCCGTCTGACAGTATTCATCGATCTCGACATGGGTGCGATCGACCTTCACCTTCGTGTTCTCGAGGCCGATATCCTCGACATTGCCGACGATGCCGACGGCGAGAATCACCCGCTCGACGGTGATCTTCTCGGTCTTGCCGGCCTTTGTCTTCACCGTCGCGGTGACCGAAGATTTCGACTTGTCGAGTTTCTCGACCGTCGCGCCGGTCATGATGGTCATGCCCTGCTTCTTGAAGGCTTTCTCCGCCATGGCGGAAATCTCGGCATCCTCGACCGGCAGCACGCGGTCCATCACCTCGACGACCGTCACCTCGCAGCCCAGCGTGCGGTAGAAGCTGGCGAACTCGATCCCGATCGCGCCGGAGCCGACGACCAGCAGGGACTTCGGCAACCCCTCGGGCACCATGGCTTCCTTGTAGGTCCAGATGCGGTCCCCATCCGGCTCCAGACCGGGCAGCGACCGCGCACGGGCACCTGTGGCCAGAATGATGTGCTTCGCCTTCAGGTCCTCGACGGGTTTACCATCCTTCGTGACCTTGACGGTTCCCTTGCCGCCCAGCGCGCCCTGCCCGTCGAACACGGTGACCTTGTTCTTCTTGAGCAGATGCTTCACGCCGCCGGAAAGCTGTCCGGCAACACCGCGCGAGCGTTTCACGACCGCCACCGCATCGATCTCGATCTTGCCGTCGATCTTGAAGCCGAAGTCCTCGGCGTGCTGCATCAGATGATAGACCTCGGCCGAGCGCAGCAGGGCCTTGGTCGGGATACAGCCCCAGTTCAGGCAGATACCGCCGAGGTGCTCGCGTTCAACCAGCGCAACCTTCATCTTCAGCTGCGCCGCGCGGATGGCGGCGACGTAGCCGCCCGGGCCGCCGCCGATCACGACCAGATCGAATTCCTGAGCCATTTCGATGTCCTCCGGTCAGAGCAGCATGGTCATCGGATCTTCAAGAAGACCCTTGAGCGTTTCCAGGAACCGGGCACCCTCCGCACCGCCGTAGACACGATGATCGCACGACAGGGTTGCCGTCATGACGGTCGCAACCGCCAGCGCGCCGTCCTTGACCACAGGCTTCTGTTTGCCGGAACCGACGGCCAGAATCGTCGACTGCGGCGGGTTGATGACGCCGACGAACTGATCGACGCCGAACATGCCCAGATTGGAGATCGTGAAGGTGCCGCCCTGATATTCTTCCGGCGTCAGCTTGCCTTCGCGGGCGCGCCCGGCCAAATCCTTGGTGATTGACGAGATTTCAGCCAACCCCTTGTGATTGGCGTCGCGCACGACCGGTGTGATCAGCCCGCCGTCGATGGCGACTGCAACCGACACATCGACCTTGCGGTGCATCAGGATCGCGGTCTCGGTGAACTGGGCGTTGATCTCGGGGTGTTTCGCCAGTGCCAGCGCCGAAGCCCGCACGATGAAATCATTCACCGATATCTTGTAAGCGTCCGAGCGGCCGTTCAGATCCTTGCGCATGGCCATCAGGCGGTCGAGTTCGATATCGATCGTCAGATAGAAGTGCGGGATCGTCTGTTTGGATTCGGTCAGACGGCGCGCGATGGTCTTGCGCATCGAGTTGAGCTTGATCTCTTCGTAGTCGTCGGTTGCCGGCGGATAGCTGGATGCCGCCATCGGCTGGGGTGCCGGTTTGCCATCCTGTTTCGGCGCATCCGAAGACTTCGCCTCGGACTTCGGTGCCGCACCTTTCTTGCCCGTGCCGGTCTCCAGCGCCGCCTCGATATCCGCCTTGACGATCCGACCCCTGGGACCGGAGCCATCAATCGCCGACAGATCGAGATCGTTCTGCGCCGCCATGCGCTTCGCAAGTGGACTGGCGAAGATCCGTCCGCTCTTGCTGCCGCCATCACCGGACGGCTTCTTCTTCGGCGCATCGCCGCCGGAAGGTTTCTCGGCCTTTTTCGGCTTGTCTTCGGCCTCTTTCGGCTCTTCTTCGGCCTCATCGGATTCGGGTTCAGCTTCCGCTTCGGTGGCGTCTTCCTTCCCGCCTCCCGCACTTTCGGCTTCGTAGCCGTCCAGCGCACTCTCGTCCTCGCCATCTTCCAGCAGCACGGCGATGGGGGCGTTCACCTTCACGCCTTCCGTGCCTGCATCGACCAGCAGCTTTCCGATCGTGCCCTCATCGACAGCCTCGACTTCCATCGTCGCCTTGTCGGTTTCGATCTCGCAGAGAATATCGCCCGACGCGACGGTATCGCCTTCCTTGACGTTCCAGCTGGCCAGTGTGCCTTCTTCCATCGTCGGGGAAAGCGCCGGCATGGTGATTGTGATCGGCATGTCGCTATCCCCCTCAGTCGGCGTAGCAGACCGCTTTCGCAGCCTCTACGATGGTTTCGACCTGTGGCAGGGCCAGTTTCTCAAGGTTGGCCGCATAGGGCATGGGCACATCGACGCCCGTCACCCGTTTCACCGGTGCGTCCAGCCAGTCGAAGGCCTCGTCCATCACCCGCGCCGAGATCTCGGCCCCGATGCCGCAGGCCGGGAAACCTTCCTCCAGCGTGACCAGCCGGTTGGTCTTCTTGACCGATCTGATGACCGTCGGGATGTCCATCGGCCGGATGGAGCGCAGATCGATGATCTCCGCGTCAATGCCTTCCTCAGCCAGCGCTTCCGCGGCCTTCTCCGCCTTCTCGACCATCAGCGCATAGCCGACAAGGGTCACATCCTTGCCCTTGCGCACGACCTTTGCCTTGCCGATCGGCAGGGTCCAGTCGGGATCGGTCGGCACGTCGCCGGAACGTCCGTACAGGATCTCGTTCTCCAGAAAGATCACCGGGTTCGGATCGCGGATCGCCGCCTTCAACAGCCCCTTTGCATCCGCAGCCGAGCAGGGCGCAACCACCTTCAGGCCCGGTATCGACGCATACCAGGGCGCATAGTCCTGACTGTGCTGGGCACCGACGCGCGCGGCGGCACCGTTCGGGCCGCGGAACACGATCGGGCAGCCCATCTGACCGCCGGACATATAGAGCGTCTTGGCCGCCGAGTTGATGATCTGATCGATCGCCTGCATGGCGAAGTTGAAGGTCATGAATTCGACGATGGGCCGCAGGCCACCGAAGGCCGCGCCCACGCCAATACCGGCAAACCCGTGCTCGGTGATGGGCGTATCAATCACCCGTTTGGCCCCGAACCGGTCGAGCAGACCCTGGGAGACCTTGTAGGCGCCCTGGTACTCGGCCACTTCCTCGCCCATCAGCAGGACCATCTCGTCCCGCTCCATCTCCTCGGCCATGGCGTCGCGCAGCGCCTCGCGGACCGTGACTTCCGCCGTTTCCATACCCTCGGGAATCTCGGGCTCGGCTTCCTCGTCATCCTGGTCGCCATCGTCATCTGCGTCGTCGGACGACGCGGCCTTCGGTTCAGCCGCCTTCTTCGGCTTCTCCTTCGCATCGTCCTTGTCATCGTCATCGTCGGATGAAGCGTCATCGCCCGCGTCGTCATCGTCATCCGCATCATCCGCGGCCGGTGCACCGCCGTCGGGTTCGTAACCGTCCAGCGCGCTTTCGTCCTCACCGTCTTCAAGCAGCACGGCGATGGCGGCGTTGACCTTCACACCTTCGGTGCCTTCATCGACAAGCAGCTTTCCGATGGTGCCCTCGTCGACGGCTTCGACTTCCATGGTGGCCTTGTCGGTCTCGATCTCGCACAGCACGTCGCCGGCCGAAACCGTGTCGCCCTCCTTGACGTTCCAGCTGGCCAGTGTGCCTTCCTCCATCGTCGGGGAGAGCGCGGGCATTGTGATTGTAATCGGCATTTCCCGTCCCCCCTCAGATTTCGATCAGTACGTCAGTGTAGAGCTCCGACGGATCGGGCTCCGGACTGTTCTGGGCAAACTCCGCAGCGTCCGACACGACAGCCTTCACATCCTTGTCGATGCTCTTCAGGGCGTCTTCCTCGATCCCGAACTCCTCGATCAGGCGCACCCGGACGCGTTCGATGGGATCCTTCTCGGCCCGCATCTTCTGCACTTCTTCCTTGCTGCGGTACTTGGCCGGGTCGGACATGGAATGACCACGATAGCGATAGGTCTTCATTTCCAGGATGATCGGGCCGTTGCCCTCGCGCACATGGGCAACCGCCTCCTCCGCCGCAGCCTTGACGGTCAGCACATCCATGCCGTCGACCTGCCTGCCGGGAATGCCGAAGCTCTCGCCGCGTTTCGCCAGCTCCGGCTGCGCGGACGAGCGGGCGACCGACGTCCCCATCGCGTACTGATTGTTCTCGATCACGTAGATCACCGGCAGCTTCCACAGCGCGGCCATGTTGAAGGCCTCGTAGACCTGCCCCTGATTGGCGGAACCATCGCCGAAATAGGTGACGCTCAGGGCATCAGTCCCCTTGTATTTCTCGGCCATGGCAAGCCCCGTGCCCAGCGGCACCTGGGCACCCACGATGCCGTGCCCGCCGAAGAAGTTCTTCTCGCGGCTGAACATGTGCATCGAGCCGCCCTTGCCGCGGGAATAGCCGCCTTCGCGGCCCGTCAGTTCCGCCATTACGCCGGAACTGTCCATGCCGCAGGCCAGCATGTGGCCGTGATCGCGGTAGGAGGTGATGACCTTGTCGTTGGGCGACAGGGCCGACTGAACGCCGACGACGACCGCCTCCTGCCCGATGTAGAGGTGACAGAACCCGCCGATGAGACCCATGCCGTACATCTGTCCCGCCTTCTCCTCGAAGCGCCGGATCAACAGCATCTCCCGATAGAAGCCCGTCAGCTCTTCGGCTGTCGTTTCCAGCGGTTTGGGGGCTTCCTTCTTCGCGCTCGACCGCGTGGTGCGAGAACGCGACCGGCTGCTCGCGGACTTTGCCATGATTCCTCCTCAGCGCCGTTTACCGGCGAACCTCGTGTGCCTTCACCGTTTCGCATCATTAGCGCACCGCAAGCGGACCACATCAAGGTGAATCATGGTGGTAACTTTATTTCGGTTAACGGCTCGCTTCCGGTCGATGGTGCAGGATCACGATCTCGTCCGGGCCCGTCCAGCCGAGCAGGGCGCGCACTTCCTCTTCCAGAATATCCCCGTCGACACCGGGCCCCGAAATCAGCGCAACGCGGCGTTCGAGCGCGTGCCTGCGCTGCTGCAGTTCCTGAAGCTGAACCTGCTGGTCATGGAGGCGGCTGTCGAGTGCGCGCAACGCCAGCAGCCCGCGCTCCCCGTAAGCCGCATGGAATCCGAAATAGCCGACCAGCGCCAGGCAGATCGCTGGCGACAGCAGGCGCATCAGAAGACGCGGATGTCGGGCAAGGGCATGCATTGCACCACCGAATCAGATGCGATTCGCCACGTCAAACGCAATCGGGCCGAAAGACCGCGCAGGCAGACCATTGTGACACCACCATCCCGGATCGTTGCCAATCCGCCGCGCCGGCCCTGCGGCCTGATTCGATATGGGACGCCGTGGCCGCGACGCAGCGTCCGCCAGACGATCGCAATTGCCTATTACAAGCCCGGTGTGTATTGAATGTCCGGACGCGTCAGCATGTTGAGGGGCAGTTTCTGACAGCATTTTTTCCGATACATGATTTGACAACCGGCCTGCAGTGGGCCGCAATGCACCCGGGCAACAAAAAAATCAGCCCGGATTTAGGGAGGTATATCTATGAACTTCACGAAAACCATGAGCGCTGTTGCGCTCGCGGCGGTAGCTACATTCGCGATCTCGGCGACGGATGCCGAAGCGAAGAAGGTCCGCTGGAAAATGCACTCGGCGTTCGGCACCAACCTTGCCGTGATCGGTCCGGTCGGGCCGCGGGTGTCCGGCTGGATCAACGAAGCGTCCGGCGGCGATTTCGACGTCAAGGTCTTCGAACCCGGCGCGCTTGCCGGCGGCTACGCCTACTATGACCCCGTCAGCCAGGGCGCGTTCGAAGCAGGGTACGGCACCCCCGGTGCCAACCAGGGCAAGAACTCCGCGTTCGCTTTCCTGTCGACCTGGCCGTTCGGCCCCGGCGCGCTGGAATTCAATTCGTGGCTGAAGTACGGCGGCGGTGTCGAGATCGGCGAGGAACTCTACGGTCGTGACAACATCAAGTACAACTACTGCGGCATGATTCCGCCCGAGACCTCGGGCTGGTTCCGCAAGGAAATCACCAGCCTGGACGAGTTGAAGGGCCTGAAGATGCGCTTCTTCGGCATGGGCGCGAAGGTCATGCAGAAGTTCGGTGTTTCCACGCAGCAGCTTGCCGCGGGCGACATCTATCCGGCGCTTGAACTGGGCACCATCGACGCGACCGAGTTCTCGATGCCCGCCATCGACCGTTCGCTCGGCTTCTATCAGATCGCCAAGTTCAACTACTTCCCGGGCTGGCATCAGCAGTCCACGACCAACGAGATTCTGGTCAATGCGGACAAGTGGAACGAGCTGGACGACCAGAAGAAGGCGATCTTCCGCATCTCGTGCGATGCCAACATCGCGCAGGAACTGGCCGAAGGTGAGTTCCTGCAGCCGGCCGCCATGGTCGCCAACGAAAAGGATGGCGTGAAGAACGTGAGCTGGTCCAATGAGGTGCTCGATCAGCTGCGTGGCGCATGGGAAGAGGTCCTGCAGGAAGAGATTGCAGCCAACCCGGATGTGAAGAAGCTGTACGACAGCTACAGCGCATTTCACGAGACCTACAAGGTCTGGGGCGAACGCGGCTACCTGAAGTAGGCGTTGCCGTCTGGAGAGCGGCTCATTCCGGCCGCTCTCCGACCTGACTCCATCTGACGACCGGCATCCCCATGATGCCGGTCGTCTTTAGTCAATTTTTCATCGAGTGATTTCGAGCCGACCGAAGACCACGCAAAGATGGTCGAAGGTCCGATACAAGAAGCAACAGGGGTGGAACGGCGTCATGCTCAATCTGGCAGACGGGATGGACAGGTTTTCCCGTTCAATCGGCAAGGCGGTCAGTTGGCTGATCCTGCCACTGATCTTCATCATCATGTTCGACGTGATCACGCGAAAGATCGAATATATCTCCCGCTGGTCCGCCGACATCACAATCGAATACGGCTATTCCGTCTCGTTCATCCTTCAGGACCTGCAGTGGCATATCCACGGTGTGCTGCTGATGCTGACCTTCGGCATGGGTTATCTCGCCAACGCGCACGTGCGGGTCGACATCTTCCGCGAGATGGGCAGCCGCCGCACCCAGAGCTGGATCGAGCTTTTCGGCCTGCTGTTTCTGGCGATCCCGTTTCTGGTTCTCGCGATTTCGAAATCCGTGGACATGGTGACCATCTCCTATTCCCAGGGTGAGGGGTCGGAATCGCTGGTCGGCATACCGTGGCGCTATGTGATCAAATGCGTCCTGCCGATCGGTTTCATCATTCTGATGCTCGCCGCCCTTGCCACCCTGATCAGGGCCATCGCGCATCTGTTCGGCTCTCCGGAATCAAGCGCCCGCGCCGAGGAAAGCCTGCAGTATTTCACCGACGTTGTCGTGCTGCCCAAGGCCTCCCTGGACATGGCCGATGATGTCATCGCGGTCGAAGGAGACCCCCGGTAATGGAATTCATCGAGTGGTTCATCGACGATCACCTGTACGAGTACATCGGCGCGTACATGTTCCTGGCGCTGGCCTGTGCGCTGTTCACGGGCCTGCCCGTCGCCTTCGCGCTGGGCGGCATATCGCTGATCTTCGGCCTGATCGGCATCGCCATCGATGTGCTCGACTGGGCGGTTTTCTTCCAGTCGATCAACCGCGTATGGGGTGGAGACGGTGCCTCCGGCGCGATCCAGAACCCCATACTGGTCGCCATTCCCTGCTTCGTGTTCATGGGCACGATGCTGGAACGCAGCCGCGTGGCCGCCGATCTGCTGCACATCCTGCAGGTGATGCTGAAACGGGTGCCGGGCGGGCTGGCCCTGTCGATCACGGTGATGGGTACCATCATGGCGGCCACGACCGGCATCATCGGTGCCTCCGTCGTGATGATGACCCTGCTGGCGCTGCCGACCATGCTGAAGCGGGGCTATCAGCACTCGCTGGCCACCGGCACCATCGCCGCCAGCGCCACGCTGGGCATCCTGATCCCGCCGTCGATCATGCTGGTCCTGATGGCCAACCTGCTGGCTGTGTCCGTCGGCAACCTGTTCATCGGCGCCGTTCTGCCGGGCCTGCTGCTGTCGGGCATCTATTTCATGTACATCATCGGACGCGCGTCGATTAACCCTTCCGTCGCGCCGCCGCTGCCCGACGACATGATCCGGATCGATCCGACGAACCGATCCAACCTGATCAAGTATTTCGCGATCGTCGCCGGCGTCGTCGTTGCCACCTACGTGCTTTCCAATCTCGGCATCGACTGGGTCAACTGGTACCTGATCGGCTTTCTGGTGATCTTCACGGTTTCCATGTGGATCGGCCGCGTCGAGGGCAACACCCTTTTCGGCGGCATCCTGAAGGGTTTCGTGCCGCCGATCTTCCTGATCATCATGGTTCTGGGATCAATCTTCGCCGGGTGGGCAACGCCGACCGAGGCAGCCGGCATCGGGGCGTTCGGGTCCATGGTTCTCGCCGCGTTCAACCGAACCCTGACGATGGAGGTCGTTCGCGAGGTCTGTCATCGCACCGGCCTGACGACGGCCATGATCTTCTTCATTTTCGTCGGCGCGACGGCCTTCTCGACCGTCTTCCGGAACGTCTACGGCGAAGACCTGATCATCGAGTTCATCGAGTTTCTGGAACTCGGGCCATGGCCCCTGCTCTTCCTGCTCCTGTTCGCTGTGTTCATCATGGGCTTCTTCTTCGATTTCCTTGAGATCACGCTGATCATCCTGCCGGTCTTCTCGCCGGTGATCCGCGCCTTCGCCCCCGAATTCGCCCCCCACCTTGGCCTGGAGGGTTTGCCGTTTGCGCAGGTTCAGGAACAGGTCATCTACTGGTTCGCGATACTGGTCGCGGTGAACCTTCAAACGTCCTTCCTGACACCTCCATTCGGGTTCGCATTGTTCTACATGAAGGGCGTCGCACCGCCCGAGGTGCGGATGCAGGACATCTACAAGGGCATCATACCGTTCGTGATACTGCAGCTGATCGGCCTGACGATGGTCGTGGTCTTCCCGCAGATCACCCTGTGGCTGCCCAGACTGATGCTCAGCTAGGGCGGAAACAGTCTGAATGGAACCATTCAGACTGTTTTCAAGAATGGCAACTACCTGTGCGAGTTGCGTTATTTCGATTTCATGGTGATTCCATGAAAACGAAAAACGCTCTAGAACCGGCGGTCCCGCCTGCCCGACATGCGGGACAATTGTGACATTGTCAGGCTTCCCCGGCGTCGCCCGGCATGCCATCGTGCATCCGGGAGAACGACGGGGAGGAAAAGGTGCCGTTCAGCGAGACGCCGTTACCGGAGTATGACGACCTGCCGAAGGTGCAGGGGCTGGACATGCCTCACGCCTGGGATGTCTATGGCCGCGATGACGACCTGGGGTCGATCAACCTGCTGACCGACGCGCGCGTGCGCGAGGCTGCATCGCTGGTGCGGACCGGGCAGCGCCTCAATCTGTCCCTGCCGCTGGACCAGCCCGACCCGCCGCTGTTCGGGCGCAAGCCGCTGGCCCACGACATCTATGCGCTGGACCGCAACACGCTGGACGACAGCGTGGATTCGCTGTTCATGCAGGCGTCCAGCCAGTGGGACGGGCTGCGCCATATCCGGGCGCGCGAACATGGCTATTTCACCGGCATCACCGAAGGCTTCGAGCCGGGTCGCGGTCGCCTGGGGATCGAACACTGGGTCGAGCACGGCATGACCGGCTGCGGCGTGCTGCTGGATGTCGCCGGATACATGGCACACGGCAACCGCGACTACGATCCGCTGTCGCCGCACCCGGTCTCCGCCGACGACCTGCGTGCGACCGCCGGACATCAGGGTACCGAGATCCGGACCGGCGACATGCTGTGCATCCGTTTCGGCTGGGTCGAGGCCTATCGCGCCCTCACGGCCGGGGGTCGCGCGGCATATGCGGCGGATGTCCGGCACGCCGGCCTGGACGGGTCGGAAGAGATGGCGCGATGCCTGTGGAACTGGCACGTCGCCTGTATCACCTGTGACAATCCCGCCGTCGAAGTGGTGCCGGGCGATCCGAAGATCGGGTCCCTGCACCGGCGGATGATTCCGCTGCTGGGCATGGCGTTCGGCGAGATGTTCGATTTCTCCGAACTGGCCCGCGCCTGCCGTGACCGCGGGGACTGGCATTTCATGATGACGGCAATACCGCTCAATCTGCCGGGGGCCATCGGCTCGCCGGCGAACGCGCTGGCCATTCTGTAGCAAGCAAGCAACGCCTGGGGAGGCACATTCGTGAACATCGATGTCGAGAACTTTCGCAACCGCCGCAATGACCAGCGCTGGAACCGCGTCTCCGTTGGGGACGTGATCGAGCGCATCACCTGGAGCCAGCCGGACAAGGAGTGCCTGATCGCCGCCCCGGATGCGGTGGTCAATCCGAAGCATGCGCGTGTCACCTACCGCCAGGCCAACGACCTGATCAACCGGGTGGCGAACGCGCTGCTGGCCATGGGGCTGCAACCGGCCACGCGGGTGGCGATGCTGTCGGAGAATTCCAACGAGGCGTGGCTGGCCAAGATCGGTATCGCCAAGGCCGGCATGGTCGCCGTGCCGGTGAACATCATGATGGCACCGGACGTCATCGCGAACTGCCTGGACCGGGTCGAGGCGCAGATCGTGATCGCGGACGCCGCGCAGTGGGAAAAGCTGGGCGGCGATCTGGCCCCCACCGGCCTGAAGCCGATCATGCTGGTCGGCGGCAAGGACGGCGGCGAGATCCCGTCGTTCGACGATTTCATCGCGGACCACGGGACGGAAGAACCCGATGTCACGATCCATGGCGACGACATCTGGGAGATCCTGTTCACCTCGGGCACCACGGCGGCCCCGAAGGCGGTGATGATCTCGCACACCTATGCCTATATGGCGGCCTTCAACCAGACGCTCTCCATGACCCGCGGTCTGGAGCACGAACAGGACCTGCGCGCCGCCATCTTCACGCCCATGACCTTCCATATCGGCGATCTGGTGATGCTGTTCGGCCCCCTGATGACCGCGGCAACACTGGTGATGGGCCGCAAGCCCGACGGGCCGATGATCGCCCAGTGCTGCACCGACGAGAAGATCACCTGCCTGTGGGGTGGCTCGCCGCAGTTCGTGGAAAGCGTCATCAAGGCCTGCCAGTCTTCGCCCGGCAAGTACGACCTGACATCCATCACCGCTATGTTCTACGGCTGGGCGGCCCTGGATCCGAAGTCGCTGGCGGCGTTCAAGGCGATCACGCGGCCCGACGTCATGGTCTGGGGCATCATCGGCCAGACCGAATGCGTACCGTGCCACTATTTCCCGATCAAGAAGCATCAGGACCTCTACGAACGCACGGCACCGGCGCTGAACTACATCGGCGTACCCGTGCCGATGCTGGGTGCGACGGTCATGGATGCCGAGGGCAACGACCTGCGCGGCCAGCCCGGTGTGCAGGGCGAGGCCGTCTATCGCTCGCCCGCCATGTTCTCCGGCTACTACCGCGACCCGGAGGCAACGAAAGAGGCGCTGAAGGGCGGCTGGATGCATTCCGGCGACAGTTTCGTCTATGACGAGAACGGCCTGCGCATCATGGTTGACCGCTACAAGGACATCGTGAAGTCCGGCGGCGAGAACGTGTCCTCCATCCGGGTGGAGTCGGTCCTGCAGCAGCATCCAGCCATCGCCCGCGCTGCCGTGGTCGGCATCCCCGACGACCGGTGGGGCGAGATGGTGACGGCCTGCGTGATACTTGAACCCGGCCAGGATTATGACGAGGCCGACGTGATCGCCTTCTGCCGGGAGAAGCTGGCCGGCTTCGAGACGCCGAAGAAGATCGTACCGATGGACGCCTTCCCGGAAACGGTCGGCGGCAAGATCCTGAAATACAAGCTGCGCGCCGGACTGAACGAGGATGCGAAGGCGGCGGCGGAATGACCGCGGGGGCGGGTCGGGCCGATCTGCTCGACCGAATGGCGGATCTGCTGAAACAGGATATCGGACCGGCCATCGAGGCGGCCTATCCGAAGACACAGGCGTTCCTGGGTGCGGTGGTGCTGCAGAAGGTGGCGGCTGAACTGCGGCTGGCGGATGAACACGCGCAGGCGGCGACGGCAGAACGAGCGGGCCTGATCGCCGCGCTGGAGCCCGGGATGGTCGATGCACCTGCGGCGGTGCAGGGTGCCTTCCGGACGTTCGTCGATGGTGGCGATGCGGAACTCTGCCGCCTGATCGAGACGCTGTATGCCGAGCGGGAAGCGCTGGGCGATAAGACATTTCGCACCCTGCGCGACCGCATCCGCGCGGACATGCGACGCGCCATCGACCGGCGGATGGAGATCGCGTCATGAGCGAACGCCTGCCCGCAGAGCACGTGCCCGAGGCGATCAGGGGCTACCTGACCACCCAGTGGCCGCAGATGGCCGACATGCAGATCGCCAACTGGCACCAGATGGCCGTCGGCTGGTCGCATGAGACCTGGCTGTTCGACGCGCACTGGACCGAGAATGGCACGCGGAAATCCGCCGGCTACTGCCTGCGCCGCGATCCGGGCAACGCTTTGCTGCGCGAACTGTCCGATCTGGGCGAGCAGTACCGGGTCCTGAAATGCCTGGACGGCACCGATCTGCTGACGCCGAAGCCCTATTTCTACGAGGATGCGCCCAATGTCCTGGGCGCGCCGTTCATCCTGATGGAAAAGGTCGCCGGTGAATGTCCGAACCCCTGGGGCCGCGAGGGCCGTCGGTATTACGCCGCAGCCGCCGAACGCGGCGTGTTGCCGGCCAGCTTCACGGACACGCTGGCCACCCTGCACAACATTGACTGGCGTGCGGCGGGACTGGACTTCCTGGGCGTGCCCGAGGCCGGCACCAACCAGTTTGCGCTGAGCGAGATCGCCAAGTGGAAAGGCATGATCGCCGACTCGGGCCATGGACCCGAACCGGTGCTGACCGACCTGATCTGCTGGCTGGAGGCGAATGCGCCCGTGACCGAACGGCTGACCCTGGTGCATGGCGCGTACCGCACCGGCAATCTGCTGATCCACGATGATCGCGTGTCGGCGGTGCTCGACTGGGAACTGCAGGTCATCGGCGATCCGATGTACGATGTGGCCTACATGCTGAGCGATCTGAACCGGGAAAACAGCGACCTGCTGTCCAACCTCGTCCCGCGGGAGATGTTCTTCGAACGCTACGAAGCCGCGACGGGACTCCGGATCGACGAGGAGATCTGCCGCTATTACCAGCTGCTCTACGGCATGCGGTCAGTGGCCTTCTGGATGAGCGCGTCCGGCCTGCACCGCGACGGGCGAAGCAACGACATCCGGCTGGCGCGCACCGAATGGTCCATTCCGGTGGTGCTGGAACGGGCGGCACGCGACCTGGGGTACTGAGCGCCGCAGGTCTCAGAACCGGAAGGCGAGACCTTCGAAATCGCCCTTCTCCCGCCACTTCTTCAGGTAGCTGAAGTAGGCCATCGCACCCGCCGGATGACCGACGTGCAGCTTCGACGCCTGGGTCGGTGCCTGTCCTTCGTTGTTGTAATAGCCCGGCGTGCAGTCGGGCGATGCGCCGACCATGCGTCCCGGTCCGCTCAAAAGCAGTTCGATCCAGGCTTCCTCGGCCTCCCTTGTGACCTCGACTTCGGCAAAGCTTCCGGACAGCGCGTGGGCGACGACCGCCGCGATCGTCCTGCCCGATTCGGTCAGATTGTGCGGCACGTTGGAAATCAGATTGGCCCCCTGCGTCGGCTGAACGATGAAGACATTCGGAAAGCCATGCACATGGATACCGTGTTTGGTCCGCATGCCCCCGGCCCAGTATTCCGACAGCCGCACACCGTCCCGGCCCACCGGATCGAAGCCTGCGCGGCGCGTCCACTCGGTGCCCACCTCGAAGCCCGAGGCGTAGATGATGCAGTCGACCGGATACTCGGTGCCCGCGACCATGACGCCGGACCGCGTGATCCGCTCCACACCCTTGCCGTCCGTATCGATCAGGTGCGTGCCCGGTTCGTTGAAGGCCTGCAGATAGGCGTCGTGGAAGCAGGGGCGCTTGCACAACTGCCGGTACCAGGCTTTCAGGTTCTCGGCGGTATCCGGGTCGTCGACCAGGGCTTCGGCGCGGGCGCGGATCTCCTCCATCTTCTCGAAGTCGGCGTCTTCCCAGGCTTCCAGCATCTTCTGCGGGGTCATGTCATCGCTGGCCAGTTCCATGATCCGGCTGCGGATGCGGCGCGCCAGATCCGTCCAGCCGTCCATCACCAGGTCCTCCGCGGCCATGCCGCCGGTCTGGTTCGCCGTGAAGTTTTCCAGCCAGCGCGCCTGCCAGCCGGGCGTCGCGATCTCCGCAAACCAGTCAGGGTCGATGGGCGCATTGTTGCGCACATCCACCGATGAGGGTGTGCGCTGGAAGACGTAGAGTTCCTTTGCGGCCCTGGCGAGATGCGGCACGCACTGCACCGACGTCGCGCCCGTGCCGATGATGGCGACCCGCTTGTCCGACAGCTTCTCCAGCGGCGCGCCTGCCGGATCGCCGCCGGTATAGTCATAGTCCCAGCGGCTGGTGTGAAAGGAATGTCCTTCGAAATCCTGGATGCCGGGAATGCCCGGCAGCTTGGGCACGTGCAGCGGGCCGGTCCCCATGCCCAGGAACTGCGCGGTGAAACGGTCGCCCCGATCCGTCTCGATCAGCCAGCGACGGGTGCGCTCATCCCAGGTGAGCCCCGTGACCTCGGTATGGAACAGGGCGTTGTCATACAGGCCGTACTGCCGGCCGATCCGCTGGCAGTGCGCCAGGATTTCCGGCGCGTGGCAGTATTTCTCGGACGGCATGTGCCCGGTCTCTTCCAGCAGCGGCATGTAGACCATCGAGGCCGTATCGCACTGCGCACCGGGATAGCGGTTCCAGTACCAGGTGCCGCCGAAGTCACCGCCCTTCTCGATCAGCCGGATGTCGGCGATCCCCGCCTCGGTCAGTCGCGCGCCGGTGACCAGACCCGCGAATCCGCCGCCAATGAAGGCAAAGGTGACGTGATCGGTCTTCGGCGCGCGTTCCCGCCGGGGTGTATAGGGGTCGTCCAGATAGTGCGCGAGCTGCCCCTTCAGCCGCAGGTACTGGTCATTGCCGTCCGGGCGCAGCCGCTTGTCGCGCTCTTCCCGATACTTGCGGCGCAGGGCGTCCTTGTCGATAGACGGCGTGGTCTCGGTGATCGTCATCTGAACCGCCTGAAGGGGAACGGAACGCCCACTCTAGGTGACGTTCAGGCCGAATGAAACTCGGCGATGCCACTGGACAGAACCGCGCGATCCCCGGCGTTCACGCAGTCGAACGTTCCGTCGGGCCGATGCCTGACCGTGATCGTCTCGCCGGGAATGACCATGCCGGAAAAGCGGCAGGCAAAACGCTTCAGGCGGTCCGGGTCGCCGCCGCACCGGGCCCGGATGACGCGGTCCATGGCCAGTGCCCAGGTCGCCGAGCCGTGCAGGATGATGTCGGGCAGGTTCGCCGCCAGCGCCACCCTGCGTTCGGTGTGGATCGGATTCCAGATCGGTCCGCCCTCGGAATAGATGTGCGGCAGGTGGCGCGCGATGGTCACGTCGTCGGCCTGCATGTCGCCACCGACCGGGACGGCCTTGCCCAGGTCCTGCCGGTCCGACGATCCCGCCTCGGCGCAATCCAGTTCCCAGCCGCGCAGCATGCCGCTGTTGTAGCTGGTGAAGACCGCGGCACCATCGGCATCGACAGTATCGTAGCGACAGGTCATCAGCACACCGGCGCGGGTCTGTCTCAGGGTTTCCAGCCAGCCGGTGGTGGTCAGGGTCTCGCCCATGCGCGGCGGCCGGTGATAGAGGCTGTCCTGCTCGGCATGGACGCCGACGCTGCGGTACTGCGCCAGCGTGATGCCCATCAGTTCCGACAGGCGATTGCCGTCGGCCAGCGGCCATTCGATGGCGGCGCACATGGCGGGCATCATCGCGACCCCGCCCGGTCGCGCATCGTCCAGATAGCAGTCATCGCCCAGTTCCAGCCCCGCCGCGAAGGCCAGCATCCGGCGCGGAGTCAGCTCGGTGACGATGGTGCCGAGCTTCTCGCCCGTGCGTGCACTGGAAATCCGCATGAATGCTCCGTCTCGATCAGCTCAGCAGGCCCGGCAGATACAGCACGATCTGCGGGAAGGCGATGATCGCCACGACGATGAAGAAGTCCGCGACCAGGAACCACAGGATCCCTCGGAAAATCGTTCCCGTGGAGGCGAGATCGCCCACCACCCCCTTGATGACGAAGACGTTCAGCCCGATGGGTGGTGTGATCATGCCGATTTCCAGGAACTTGGTCAGCAGGATGCCGAACCAGATCAGGCTGAACCCGGCACCATCGACGATCGGCAGCAGGATCGGCAAGGTCAGCAGCATCGCGCCGATGGGTTCCAGGAACATACCCAGCACCAGGTAGATCAGCGAAATGGCGAGCAGCAGCAGCAGCGGATCCGCGCCCATGGCCGTGACGGCATCCGACAGATGATCGCCTGCGCCGCTGAAGGCGAGGAACCGGGTGAGCATGCTGGCACCGATCGCGATGATGAACAGCGACGCCGAGGTCAGCAGCGTCTCCATCAGCGCGTCCCGGAAGCTGCCCCAGTTGAGCGATCCCTTCAGCAGGGCGATCAGGGCGGCCAGCGAGGCGCCGACGGCACCCGCTTCGGTCGGTGTGAAGGCCCCCGAGAAAAGACCGCCGAAGACACCGGCCATCAGCAGGATCACCGGCCAGGTTTCCTTGAGGGCGACGATCTTGTCGCGGAGCGACACTTCCTCATGCAGCGTCGGCGCAAGTTCGGGGTTGATCTTGGCCCGGATGATGATGACCGCGACATAGCCGAAGGTGGTCAGCAGACCGGCACCGACACCGCCGAGAAACAGCGAACTGATCGGCACCTCGGCGATGATGCCGTAGAGGATCATCAGGATCGACGGCGGGATCAGTGCGCCGATGGTGCCCGCTGCGGCAACCGTTCCCGTGGCGAGCGATGCGTCATAGCGGTGGCGCATCATCTCGGGCACGGCGATCCGGCCCATGGCGGCGGCGCAGGCAACCGACGATCCGGTCACGGCGGCGAACCCGGCTGCGCCGAACACGGTCGCGATGGCCAGCCCGCCGGGCAGACGCGACAGCCACATGCGCGCGGCATCGAACATGCCCTTGGTCAGGCCCGCGTGATAGCACAGGAAACCCATCATCAGGAACATGGGCACCGAACTGAGCTGCCAGGTCGCGGCGAAGCTGTAGGGGATCACGCCCAGCGATCCCCACGCCGCGCGCTCGCCCACAAGGGCCCAGATGCCGACGAAGGATACGCCGATGAGACACACCCCGATCGGCACGCGAAGCGCGATCAGGGTGAGCAGGATACCAATCCCGGCAAAGCCGATCTGTACGTCTGACATGATGCGTCCTCAGTCGACTTCGGGAATCAGTTTGGGCGGGATGATCTGCCCGCGGCCGGTGAGATAACGGGCGAACTTCGCCAGCAGGACCAGAACCATGAGCCCCGTACCCAGCGGCAGCATGAAATGCGGCGGCCAGATCAGCACCTTGGTGCCCTGTTCCATGATGAACGAGCCGATGTCCATGTTGTTCATGGCGTCATGAAAGGCCCGGTAGGTCATCAGACCGAACACACAGGCCGACAGCAGATAGGTCCATCCGGCGATGTGATGCTGCACACGGGACGGAAACTGCTCGGTCAGCACCTCGACGGAAATGTGCGAGTTGCGTCGTTCCGCCAGCGCCAGCGGCAGGAACGCCACCACGACCATGTAATAGTTCGACACCAGCGTGATGGTTGCCGGAACGGGCGAGGAAAAAACAAACTTGCCGACCACATCAATCGTGATGTGCGCCATCATCAGACCGACCGCGACAAGCCCCACGATGGTCGTGAGGCCGATGGCGCGATCAAGCCACCGATCAATCAAATCCATAACAAATATCCGCCAGGCAGGAAATCAGAAGCGTCAGAAATGAAGCCCGGTGCGGGCGGTGTCCGGAAGGACCGGACCCGACACCCGCACCGGAATTCACACGGATCAGTCCAGCGCGTAGGTCGACAGATCGACCTTCGACATGATCTCATCCCAGTAGAGCTGTGCCAGCGCTTCGGCATCGTCTTCCATGCCGACCGTCAGCTTCTTGTACTTCTCGATCAGCTCGGAAATCTTGGCCACCTTCGCGTCCACGTTCGACAGACCGTAGTCGTCGGTGAACTGCTTGGAGATGACAGCCAGATCGGACTTCACGAAGTCTTCCGACATCTTGATCATATCTGCCGTCGGCTTGATGATCTCGATGCCCTTCTCCGGCGACTGCTTCAGATTGCGGACGCCATCGGCATAGTACTTCCAGGTGACATCTGCCGACGAGCGGGCCGATGCCTTGAAGATCGCCTCACGCTGCGCAGGGGTCAGATCCTGCCACACATCGCGGTTGACGCTGTTGGTCGCGACACCGGCAAACACACCACCGGGGATGTTCGTGGTGATGTACTTGACCACATCGAACAGCTGCAGATTGCTCAGTTCGGTCGCCGAGATCATCGCGCAATCGACGACGCCCTGTGCGAGGGCTTCATAGATGTCGTTGCCCGGCACGGAGACCTTGGTGCCGCCGACATGTTCGGCCCAGCGACCGAAGTTCGCGGCGCCCGAACGGTACTTCTTGCCCTTCAGGTCATCCATGGTCCGGATCGGCGTCACACACTGCAGGATGTAGTCAAGGCTGACACCCGTGCCGAGATAAACCTGGTTCTGCTTCTTCTGTTCAGTCAGGCATTCCGGGCAATGCAGGAACACATACTCGGTCATCGCCGCGCCCATGGCCATGCCGGGGCTGGTGCTGTTCGCACCGACGGTCGCCAGCATGGACAGGTTGGCCGCCAGATTGATCTCGGCATATTCCGCCGGATAGTAAGGCGGCAGCACGAAGCCAACATCAGCGATGCCGTCACGCAGGCCCGGAGGCGTTTCCTTCAGATTCAGCAGCGACAGCGTGAAGACCTTCATCTTCAGATCGCTGGTTGCCTCGACATTCTTGGCGAAGTTCTCAAGCGCATAGGCGGCGGCACTGCCCGGGCCAAATCCGACAGCAACCTTCAGGGTCGTCTCGGCATGCGCCACCCCGGCACCTGCCAGCATGGAGACGCCCGCAACTGCGGCCATCATCTTCTTCGATAAAGTCATCTTGAATCCTCCCAGATCATTTTTTGCATTGGTCGTCAGTCTTTCAGAAACTCCATGAACTCCACCACGACACCATCCGGGTCGTAGGCGCAGAAGAATTTCTGCCGTGATCCCCCCATGTCGATCAGCACCGGCTCTGTGAACGGTTCCGCGCCAGCGTCCGTCAACTGTTGCCAGGCATCCTGAACATCCTTCACCCGAAAGCAGATGCGCGCAATGCCGACGTGCGCCAGATGGGGATACGCCGTCCCCTCCGCCTTCGGTTCGATCCACTGGATCAGGTCCAGCCGCGCCGAACGGGGATTGGTCCCCAGCATCAGCATGCGCGCCCGCGCACTTGAATTCGCAGGCAGTCCCAGCGCCGGTCCCAGAACGGGATCGCCCAGCACATCGCTGGATGCGCCATCGCCCGTCGCGTTGAAATCGATCACCTCCCGAAAGCCGAGCAGGCGATAGAATTCAAGCGACCGATCCAGATCGGTGCAATTCACGTTGATGTGGAACACCTGCGTCGTATCAAGCACGCCATTTCCTCCCCAGGGTTGACGCCCTGACATCCTACTCATGAGTAGCTTTTGTTGTAAAGGCGCAGGCGCGGTCGAACCCCGCGGATCTGCATCACGTCGCGAACAGGCGATCCACGGCCTTGGGGGTCAGCGTGCGATCCGCCGAAAGGAATCCTTCCTCGATCAGCACCTCGACGACCTCCTGCGACGGCAGGTCGTTGGTATCGATCCACATGCCGGACCAGGCCTCTCGCGGCGTCTCCGATGCCAGCACCTGTCCCAGCAGGAAGCGGAAGAAATAGTGCTCGCCGATAGTCATCGTCTTCGGCAGCCGCGTGCCCAGATCCGAGATGACCGAGATGTACATGCCGAACAGAAATCCCACGGCAGTTGCCGAGAAGATCAGGCTGAGCGCCCTTTCCCAGAACGGGCTTTGCGGGTCCATCAGACCGGGCAGTTCGGATTCATGGGCGACCATCTGGATGATGAAGCCGACGATCGCACAGCCGACAGCGCCGGCGAGGCCGGTCGCCAGCGCATGCGAGATATATCGCGAAAACGCGTAGCGCCGCGGGATGTGGTCCAGCGTGGCCGCGGCCAGGAAACAGATCACACCGGGCACGCCGGCCCAGGGCGCGACGCCCAGAAACCAGTCGAACCCCGCGTCCTCGTCCAGCAGGTCGTATTCGGCCATCACATAGAAACCGATCAGCGCAGCGGCCATGCCGATCAGGGAAGCGAGGGCATATTTCGGCAGATTGTCGCCGCGCTCCTGACCGTCGAACCCCAGCGGCCATTCATCGACCGCCGCGACCTTCAGCATATAGGTCGAGATCACCGGAATGGTCACGACCAGCACGGTCGCCAGCACGCTGCGGGCGGCGGCAACGGCGGGCGGTGCCGTGATATCGGGGCTCTGCCAGATCGTGAACCCCAGAAACAGGGCGAAGAACAGCACGACCAGCACCAGGATGTTGGCGACCAGCGCGTGGCCGATCTGAAAGCGGAATTCGCGGTAGATCTGGATGGGCACGCCGTCCTGGACGATATTCCGGATCGTTTTCGAGAACCGCCGCGACGCGGTGACCGTGGCGCTGACGTAAAGCTGCGTCGCGTTCCGGAACAGGGCGTCCACGATCCGGTCCGTGGCGTCGCCATGGAACCGCGTGTCCTCGTTCCTCAGATTCCCGGCGATGATCTTCTCGACGTAGTCCAGTTGCGATCGCGTCCCGGCATAGCCGGAATCGGGGTCGTCGATGAACCGGTCGTAGGCCCGGTTGGTGTTGGCCCGACGCTCGATGGTGCTCAACAGGAAGCAGGCGTACAGGAACTTGTACTCGGTGGAACCGGGCGGGAAATCGCCATCGTCGTCGCGCACGAAACTGCTGATCTTCGCGGCCATCGCGATCTCGTTCTGCGAGAACTGTTTCGGGAACACCCGGACCGAATTGATCATCATGCGGGCGCGGCGCGGGATGGACGCGCTTTCGTGGAACATGTTGCGCACCGTCGAAAGCGCCCTGCTGAGTTGAGGGATGCGGTCCACACCCCCGAAGATGATCAGCGCCGCCAGCAGTTGCGGGAATGTGCTGACCCAGACGTTGCTTTCCAGATCGCCGAGGGCGGCATCGCCCAGCATGGCGGAATCCAGCACCATCTGGACGATGAAATAGAGGCACCAGACATAGGCGAAGAACAGCAGAAACCACGT
This sequence comes from Minwuia sp., assembly GCF_048263705.1. Taxonomy (GTDB): domain Bacteria; phylum Pseudomonadota; class Alphaproteobacteria; order Minwuiales; family Minwuiaceae; genus Minwuia. Next base: position 446,471 of record NZ_JBLXDV010000003.1, read on the forward strand.
CCAGTACTGACGCGACGGCGCTGCGAAACGCGGATAGATGGGCTGCGCCGCCAGCGCGTTCTCCAGCGGTTCGGCTGCATCCGCCCTGGATCGCGCCGTCGAATAGGGCGCGCTGTCGAAATATTTCTTCGAGAACCAGAGCAGGTAGACAGCGGTGAGCACCCAGCCCACCAGCAGTTCGATCCGATCATCGCCCAGCATCGCGCGCCTTCCACAGCGGGGTCGCGTCGAAATCCGATTCCTCACACCGTGGGGAAGGCTATGCGAAACGGGTCGCGGCTGCAATCGCGCCACAGGGCGGGTGGAACCCTACATGCGGACCCTTTCGGATGTCGGATCATACATGGGCCTCAGTGAAGCCTCGGCCTCGAAACGCTGTCCGGCGATCTCGATCTCCCAGGTCGAGGCCAGCAAGTCTTTCGGCTTCTCGCCCTCTGCCGGAACATAGCCCAGACCGACGGACGCGCCGAGGTGGTGACCGTAGTTGCCCGAGGTCAGATAGCCGACCATCCTGCCGTCTCTCAGCACCGGTTCGTTGTGATAGAGCATGCCGTTCGGGTCGGTGAGGCGGAACTGCATCATGCGCCGCCGAAGCCCCTGCTGCTTCCGGTTCAGCACCGCCTCACGGCCGATGAAGTCGCCCTTGTCCACCTTCACCGCGAAGCCGAGGCCGGCCTCCAGCACATGGTCCTCGTCGGTGATGTCGTGGCCGAAATGGCGGAAGGCCTTCTCGATGCGGCAACTGTCCAGAACGTGCAGACCGCAGAGCCTAAGATCGTGCGGCTTGCCGGCTTCCTCGATGGCCTCGAAGACGTGGCACGCCATGTCAGAGGAGACGTAGATTTCCCAGCCAAGCTCACCGACATAGGTGACGCGATGGGCGCGGGCGAGGCCGTAACCGATCTCGATCTCGCGCATGCTGCCGAACGGGTGCGCCGCGTTCGAGAAGTCGGCGGGTGAGCAGCCCTGCAGCACCTTCCGCGCGTTCGGGCCCATGACACAGATCACCGCCTCGGCGGCGGTCACGTCGGTGATGGTGACGTGCTGACCCGCACTCACATGACGGCGCAGCCATGCGAGATCGCGCTGGACGGTCGCTGCCGGCACGACCAGCAGGAAGGCGGTTTCGGAAAGACGCGTCACCGTCAGATCGCATTCGATGCCGCCGCGCGCGTTCAGCATCTGCGTATAGGTCAGCTTGCCGGTTTCCGTGTCCATCTGGTTGGCACAGACGTGCTGCAGGAAGGCCAGCGCATCCGCTCCTTCGACACGGATCTTGCCGAAGGAGGACATGTCGAACAGGCCGACATTGTTGCGCACGGCCAGATGCTCCTCGCGCGCATTGTCGAACCAGTTCTGCGGCCCCCAGCTGTAGCGGTACGCCCGCTCCTGACCTTCGCGGGCGAACCAGTTGGGCCGCTCCCAGCCTACGGTCTCGCCGAAGACCGCGCCGCGCGCCTTCAGGTGTTCGTGCAGCGGCGAACGCCGGACCCCGCGGGCCGTTTCAGGCTGCCGGTAGGGATAATGGTCCGCGTAAAGCAGCCCAAGGCTTTCGGAGACACGCTCCCTGAGGAAAGCGCGGTTGGACATGAAGGGCTGGGCGCGCCGGATATCGACTTCCCAGAGATCGAAAGGCGGCTCACCGTCGTTGATCCACTGCGCCAGCGCGAAGCCCGCCCCGCCTGACGAGACGATGCCGATGGAATTGTACCCGGCGGCAACCCAGTAGCCGCCCAGCTCCGGCGCCTCGCCCAGGTAGTAGCGGTCGTCGGGCGTGAAGCTCTCCGGCCCGTTGAAGAAAGTATGGACACCCGCATCGGCCAGCAGCGGCATGCGGTTCACGCCCATCTGCAGGATCGGTTCGAAATGCTCGAAATCCTCCTGCAACTGGTCGAAACAGAAGTCTTCGGGGATGCCCTCCATCCCCCAGGGCTTGGCCTTCGGCTCGAACGCGCCGAGCATCATCTTGCCCGCATCTTCCTTGTAGTAGGCGCACTCGTCGGGCACGCGCAGGACGGGCAAGCGACCCAGCCCCTCGACCGGCTCGGTGATCAGGTAGAAGTGCTCGCAGGCGTGCAGCGGCACGGACACGCCCGACATCTTGCCCAGTTCCCTGGCCCACATGCCCGCGCAGTTGATCACGACGTCCGTGTCGATCCGGCCTGCGTTGCCGTCTTCGGTGGCCCAGGACACGCCGGTGACGCGGCCATCGGCCTGGTGCACGGCGGTGACTTTCACGCCTTCATGGATCTTCGCGCCGCTCATCCGTGCGCCCTTGGCCAGCGCCATCGCGATGTTGGCCGGGTCGCACTGGCCATCCAGCGGCAGGTGCACCGCGGCCACCACGTCATCAACGTTCAGGTGCGGGTACATGGCCTTCACTTCGATCGGCGACACCTCATGCACCTCGACATCGAAGGCGCGGGCGAGGGAGGCCTGCCGCAGGATCTCCTCGCGGCGCGCCTCGGTCAGAGCGACAGTCAGCGAGCCGTTCTGTCGCATGCCGGTGGCGATGCCGGTTTCTGCCTCAAGCTTCGTGTAGAGATCGGCGGAATACTTCGCCAGCCGGGTCATGTTCTGGCTGGACCGCAACTGCCCGATCAGGCCCGCCGCGTGCCAGGTGGTACCGCTGGTCAGCTGCTTGCGCTCCAGCAGCACCACGTCTTCCCAGCCCAGCCTGGCCAGATGGTAGGCGACAGAGCAGCCGCTGACGCCGCCGCCGATGATGACCGCGCGGGCCCTTGAAGACATATCTGCCATTGTCATCCTTCCCTGGTCAGCGGACCGGCAGCGCGATGGTGCGTTCCGACAGGCCGCGCCGGGCCCGGCGGACAAGGCCGGCAGGATAGTTCATCGGGCGGACGGCGCGCACAACGAAATTCGAGGGATCACATGGGACCGGGCCGACAGGCGCATGCGTCAGCCTCGGGGCGTCGACCGCATCTCACTCCGACGCATACCTGCCGCCGACGAGGATCAGTTCCTCCATGAAACCACAGCTGTAGGGGTGCGGCAGGCCGTGCAGATCGTCAAATCCGTTGTCGAGCTTGAACCGCATCATCCTCCCGATCGTCAGATCGCCGGACGCAAGGCGGTCTTCAAAGATTTTCCGGGTGGCATCTCGGGATATCCAGAAAGAGAATAATTCCTGATCGAATTGACCATCAAATTTATCAAAAACCCACGTTGAGTTGAGTAATTTCTCTGCAGAAAAGTAAATTTTACCGCCAAAAATTCTCACGGACCCGTGCTTGCTTTCATTGCCATAGCCCATGGCATTTGCTTCCTGTCTTGCATAGCGCCAGAATTCCTCGGTCGGGTTCCCCTTGATACGCCTGTACCAGTCGCCGTCCAGAATACCAAATGCTCTGCATGCTGGCTTCATTTCGAAGACAACCCAGTTGTCATAAATATGAGGGCCGTAGCGCACGGCCCCCAGAGCAACCGCAGTTCCGATGACAGCAAGCATGGTTGCAACGCCTGAGAGAAACCAGCGCCCTTTCGCGGTCATCGCAGGCTGGCCTCAGCGGGCAGATGGCTCCAGCGAAAATGCACCGGAACGATCTTGCCGTTCTCAATGCGGAGTTCACCCTCCAGCCGCTGGCCAAAATTCGAGATGTGGGCATATTCCTTCGCATCGCCGTACGTCTGGGCACCTTGGGCGATCATGGCCAATGGGTCATGTCCAGCGTAGTCATTCACATCCTTCCACACATGATCGACTGATCCGAAAACGAAAATTCGGTCACCTCGTCGGACGGCGGTAAATCCATTCGACGCGGTCGACAAGAACGTGCTGTTGCCTGTAGCAAAATGCTCGTCGGGATCGAAACGTGCTGGCTTGTCGCCCCGACCCTGATTGAAGTGATCGTTTGTGCCGTATGCATTTTCCCAATAATCGGAGCCCGTGGAAGGCAACATGATGATATCGCCGTCTGCCATCTTCTCAAGATGGCCAAGGTAATCCTGTTTCTGGTTCGCTTCTCCCAAATGCGAGGCGGCGGCACGACTTGTAGTGAAGGCGTCTTCAAACCGTTTCTGGTTTACCCGAACGCCGGTCTCCACGGGGTGTCGGCCCATAGTGTGTGCAGCCGGAATCTGGCGATCCATGCCCGTGCCGCCGAGAAAATGATCCACTGCATCGGGACCATGCTGCATGCTCATGCTGCGTGCCGCTTTGCTGAGCGTTGAAAGCGCGCCTTCGGCGACATTGCCGATGATATCGCCGGAAAAATCGGCGATATCATCCCAGGCATTCTCAAGCCTGTCGGCCACGCTCCGGGATTTGGAGGTGCCGGGCAGGGCAGGGCGGGGTTTCGCGATTTTCGGGGCCGCCAGCGGTGCGCTGGTCCGGGCCATCATCCGGTCGGTTTCGCCCTCCGGATTTGCGACGCCGTCATCCCTCAGATTATATTCCATCTGGAACCGATGCAGACCAGACCGGGTCGGCTGATCATAGATGCCGGACAGGCCAGCATGCTTCTCCAGATAGCCAAGCCGGTCGAGGCCGGTCTGCACTTTGCGAACATCCGTCGGACTGTTGTGATCTCCGGGCCCCACAGATCCCTGCAATCCCAATCCCGTGGGCTTCTTTCCTTCGCGCTTTTCCTTGCGTTCGGCATCAATCACGCGATGCGTCGGCCCGCCGGGGCGCATACGGCGATCCGGCCAGAGGCCGTTCCGGCGCTGCACCTTTTCCATGGCTTCATCCATGGCGTGGTCACGCCAGCCGCTGGCGCTGCCGGTCTTCGGCAGGTCGCCGGTCTCGTGCAAGGCGTTTCTCACCGCCATGACATCGTCCTGATTCTCCGATTCGCCGTCGCCAACGGGATTGCTGAAGTGTAGCAGCTTGCTCATTGATATACTCCTGGTTGAGAGTGGCGTAACCAATGATGAGGTGCTGACGCTTATACGTACCCCGGAAATTTGTTCAGAACATGAACATGGTGTGACGACCGGAAGACGGGCGGGCGCGCGTCAGTTCAGCAGCGGCCTGCTTGCCGGCTCGTCACCCAGCAGTTCGCCGACGGCGCCCTGGACCAGTTCCCACATGGTGGTCAGTTCCATGCGGCCTTCCTCGGCCATGCGCTGTGCATTGGCGAGTGCAAGACGGCGGGCCTCGGTGCCGTGACTGTCGACCAGATTCTGGGCGGCCCACGAAATCGAGTGGCTGACGACATAGGTGTTGCGAATCATTTTCCGGACTCCTGTTTGGTTTCCCGCACCGCCGCAAGCGCCGTGCCCGAAATAGTCTCAAGCAAATCAATCGGTTGAAGACACCGCTCGACCCATGCAGGCAGTATTTGCCCGGCAGAGCTATCCGCGTCATCATCCGTCCCGGGGAGAGACAGGATGATCGAGACCATCGAAATCGAGGCAGGCGGCCTGCGGTTCCGCGCGGATGTCGCCGGACCGGAAGACGGTACGGCGGCCATCTTCCTGCACGGGTTTCCCAATTCGCGGCACAGCTGGGGCCGACAGATCGAGGCGGCGGCGGAAGCGGGCTTCCGAGCCATTGCGCCGGACCAGCGCGGCTATGCGCCCGGCGCGCGCCCCGACGGCATCGACGCCTATCACGTCGATCATCTGGTGGCGGATGTGATCGCCCTTGCAGACGCCGCCGGGGCAACGCGGTTCCACCTGATCGGACATGACTGGGGCGGGCAGATCGCCTGGCTGACCGCCATCGCCCATCCCGGGCGTCTGCTGTCCCTGACCGTGCTGTCGCGCCCGCATCCCGCCGCCTTCGCCCGCGCCTTCCAGAACGATCCGGAACAGGCGAAGCGCAGCGGCCATCACAAGCGGTTCCAGGACCCGTCCATGGCCGACACGCTGCTGGGTGACGACATGACCGCGCTGCGCAACACGCTGACGTGGGAGGGCGGCGGCACCTTCGCCAGCGGCGGCGGCGGGCGCAAGCGGCGCATGTCGGATGCGCAGGTCGAGGCGCACCTGTCGGTATTGCGCGATCCGGGCGCGCTGGACGCCGCGCTGAACTGGTACCGGGCCGCCTTCGGTGGCGGCTCCACGCTGGCGCGCGCGGATGCACCGCGGATCGCCGTGCCGACCCTGTACCTCTGGGGCAACGAGGACGGCACGGTGGGACGTATGGCGGCGGAAGGCACGGGCGATTTCATCGATGCCCCCTACCGCTTCGTTGAGATCGACGGTGCCGGTCATTTTCTGGCCGAGGAACGTCCGGCGGATGTGAACGAGGCCCTGCTGGCACATCTGGAGAGCAATGATGGCTGATCCGATCGAGTTCCATTTCGACTTCATCTCGCCCTACGCCCTGCCGGGCCTGGTGGCGATGGAGCGGGTCGCCGAGAAGCACGGCAGAACCATCGAGATGCACCCGATGATGCTCGGGATCGCGGTGGTGAAAGCGATGGGCCTGCCGCCGCTGCTCGATACGCCGCTGAAGGGCGACTACCTGCTGATGGACGTGCCGCGCGCCTACCGCTTTCACGGCGTGCCGTTCAGACCAGCGGTTCCGAAGTTCATGACCTCGCCGTTGATCCCGGCCCGCCTGTTCTGCTGGATGCTGTCCATCGACCGGCCGCGCGCGCAGCAGGCGGCGCGGGCCATGCTGGCCGCTCACTGGTCGGAGGGCAGCGATGTCTCGAAGCTGGAGAACGCCGTGCCCCATGCGGTCGCTGCGGGCTTCGACGAGGCGGAGGCGCGGGCCGCACCCGACGACCCCGCGGTGAAGGACATGCTGAAGGAGGCCGCGACACGGTCCGTCGAGCGCGGCATCTTCGGCAGCCCGACCTTCTTTATCGACGGCGAACAGTTCTGGGGGTCCGACCGCACCCACATCATCGACAGATGGCTCGAAACGGGAGGCTGGTGATGGCCGCGGACAAGCAACCCATCGACTTCTGGTTCGATTTCCTGTCGCCCTTCGGTTACCTGGGCAGCATCCAGATCGAGAAGCTGGCCGCCGAACACGGGCGCGAGGTCCGCTGGCGGCCGACCCTGCTCGGCGTCATGGTCATGAACGTGATGAAGCTGCCCGCCGTGCCCGCAACGCCCCTGAAAGGCCCTTACTCCGGACGGGAGCGCAACCGGCTGTTCGGCTATTTCGGCGTGAAGCTGGATCCGTTCGGCGACGGCGGCCTGCCGCCGCTGCCCGCGATCCGCACCTTCACCTGGCTGAACATGACCGATCCGGCGCTGGCGAAACAGTTTGGGCAGGCGCTCTACCGGGCGCACTGGTCGGAAGCGACCGACGTCACGACACCCGAAGCGGTCGCCGCCTTCGCGCACGAGCGATTCGGACTCGCGCGATCCGACGTGATCGCCGCCATCGACGATCCGGCGGTCAAGGACGCCCTGAAGGCGTCCGTCGGCGCGGCGCTGGAGACCGGCGTGTTCGGCGTCCCGACCTTCGTCATCGACGGCGAACGGTTCTGGGGCAACGAGCGGCTGCCGATGATCGAGCGTCTGCTGGCAACGGGCGACCTAGCACCGGCCTGAACAGTGGTGGTACCGGCCCGGTGAACGTCGGACCGGATCCTCACCTCAGGCGATCGGGCAGCGTGCCGTTGATGAGCCATTCGCGGGCCATGTCCATGTCAGTAAAGCCCCGGACGCGGCCATCGGCGATCTGCTGCAGGGCGGCATGCGCGGAACCGAAGACGTTGAACCCCTCGGGCACATCCTCGGCGGGCCGCATGACGACCGCCTCGCGCGCCAGCCCTGCACGGATCGCGCGGGGGCACGCTTCCTCTACCAGATACTGCTGGGCGTCGAAAAAGCTCTGCGACAGAAACCGCAGATCCGCCAGCCACAGCCGGTAGTCGCCCGTCTCGAACTGCTCGCACATATATTCCAGAACGGACCGGAAGTTGTCTTCGCTGCCGTAGGTGCCGAACCAGATGTCGGTCAGCAAGCCCAGCTCGCGATTGTGGCCCACCACGGCATAGGTCTGGCCATCGACATTGCGGAACACGCGCCGCTCGGCAACGGAAAACCTGTCGACCACATCGGTCTGTATCGCAAAATGCGCCATCATCATGATCTGCGTACCTTCCGGATGGTTTAGATTCCATTGACGAACGCACGTCCGAAACCCGCATCCGTGCTGTCACGCGATCACATGCCCGGATGAAACCGCCGGCTCAGCCCTGCGCGACGATCTCTTCCTCGACGTCGCGCAGCTTGTCCTTGCCGAAGAACATCTCGTCGCCGACGAAGAAGGTCGGGCTGCCGAAGTTGCCGCGCTCGACCGAGGCGGAGGTGTTGTCCATCAGCTTCTGCTTGATCGCCGGATCCTGCACGCCCTCGGCGATGGCGTCGGCGTCGAAGCCGGCGGCCTTCAGTTCGGCCATCACGACGGCAGGATCACCCATATTCCTGGAATCTTCCCACATGCAGCGATAGACGGCCTCGACATAGTCCATCATGTAGCCGTCGCGTTCGGCGACCAGTGCGCCGCGCATGATCATCACCGTGTTGATCGGGAAATGTTCGTTCATGCGGAATTTCGTCAGCCCGTGCTTGCGCATGAAACGCTGCATCTCGATCTGGCCGTACTCGGCCTTGTTGCGGACGCCCTTGTTCCATTCCATCGGGGACTTGTTGCCGGTCAGCTTGAACACGCCGCCCAGCAGCACCGGCACATAGACGAAGCGCGCGCCCGTGCGCTTCTCGATATCGGGGATCACCCGATGGCTGCAATAGGTGTTCGGGCTTCCGAAATCGAAGTGAAACTCGACCTGTGGCATGGTACATCCTCCCCAGATTGACCGCTGGCGCATTTCGCGGTGCCGCGAGCCGCAAGTCAACCGCAAGGGACCGACAGCATGGAACTGATCGACAGCATCGAGAAGCTGGAAGCCGTCTACGGCGAGAAGAATCCGAAGGCCGTCGCCAAGGAAGCCGACCACATCATTCCGGAATATGCCGCCTTCATCGAGCGATCCCCCTTCTGCATGATCGCGACCGTCGGGCCGGAAGGGCTGGACGTCTCGCCGCGCGGCGACCCGCAGGGCCGGTTCGTGCGCATTGTCGATCCGAAGATGCTGATGCTGCCCGACCGGCGCGGCAACAACCGTGTCGATTCCCTGCGCAACATTGTCCGCGATCCGCGCATCTCGATGATCTTCATGATCCCCGGCATCGGCGAAACCATGCGGGTCACGGGCACCGCGGACCTGACCGTCGATCCGGACCTGCTCGAAAGTTTCGCGATGGACGGCAAGCTGCCGCGGTCGGTCATCCGCATCCATGTAGAGACCGTCTATTTCCAGTGCCAGAAGGCGCTGGCACGGTCACGGCTCTGGTTCGCCGACAGCCACGCCGCCCGCGACGAGGTGCCGACGGCCGGCCAGATGCTGCAGGCCATGATCAAGTCCGAACCGTTCGACGGCGAAGCCTATGACCGCGGCTATCCCGACCACATGAAGGAAACGATCTACTGACGCCGCCGCCGCTCCGGTTCTGCGGCAGGGTTCGCATTGGCACAGGCGGTGACAGGTTTCACCTTTCGCTGGGTTCCGGGATCGGGCCTGTCCCCGCCCCGTGCGGGGATCCCGGAACAGGGGAGAGTGTATGATGACGTCTCAACACGCACCCACGCGCCGCAGGACGGCTTCAGCGCAGCTTCATGCCCAGCACGGCCTCCAGATCGATCAGTGCCTGATCGGCGCTGACCACCTTGATCGTTGTCATCCCCAGCGCCTTCGCCGGTTTCAGATTGATGCCCAGATCGTCGAGATAGACCGCCTCCGACGGGTCGAGCCCCAGTTCGGCGCAGGTGTGCTGGTAGATCTTCGGGTCCGGCTTGCGCAGGCCCAGCTTTGAGGATTCGACGACCAGTTCCATCCGTTCCATCACCCTGGCGACATCTTCCGCCGTGCGGCTGTCGGCGGAAATGCCCGGTCCGTGTCCGGCGCGGACATTGTTGGTGATGACCGCACAGCGGTAACCGGCTTCCAGAATGCGATCCAGCGCCGCGACCATCTCCGGCCGCACCGTGCCCCCCAGCAGCGCGATGATGTCCTTGCCCGGCACCGGGTGGCCCCTGGCCGTCGATTCCTCCAGAAACAGCGCGTCGAACGCGTCGGTCGAAATCTCGGCCCGTTCGAACTTCGCCCAGGCGTTGGTGTCGGGATTGGTCGCATTGATCGAGCGGATGAAGTCCTTCGGCAGACCTTTCTCCCGTTCATAGTCGCCAAAGCGGTCGAAGGGGCTGGTCGTGAACACGCCCCCGAAATCCCAGATCACGGCCTTCATACTCATCTAGTTGTTCTCCCCCTCGACAGGCTCGGTCAGAAAGTGCCGCCCCTGTGTGTCCTCCACCTCGACCACCCACAGATCGGGGTCGGTCTTCAACCGGCGCTGAATATAGTCGTCCGCATCCTGTTCCGATACCGCCTCGGGTCCGGTCGAGCGCATCCAGGTCCGGTCGCCATCGACATAGCCGATGGACATCACGGTGTAGGTGCGTGCCGGCTGCTCGATCTTCAGCAGCACCGCACCGGCCTCATCCGCGCCACGCTGACGCTGATAGGCAAAGCCGCCTTGCAGACGCACAGTCCTGAGATAGGCGGCCACCCAGATATCGGCGCGCAGGCGCGGGGTCATTCGGCGTTCCTTGCAATGGACAGGCTGACGCGCGGGCGTCATGCTTTCACCTGAAGATGTAACCGGGGAACGCGGGGGAGGAAAGCATGGCGGAGATTGCCTGGAAAGGGGCCAGCGAACTGGTGGCCGATATCGCGGCGGGACGCACCACGTCCGAAGCCGTGCTGGATCACTATCTGGACCGCGTGGATGCCCACAATGGCGCGATCAACGCCGTCGTCGCGACCGATGTCGAGGCCGCCCGCGCCCGCGCCCGCGCCGCCGATCAGGCGACCGCCGAGGGCAGGAGCTGGGGCCCGCTGCACGGCCTGCCGATGACCATCAAGGACTGTTTCGAAGTGGTCGGCATGGCCTGTACCGCGGGTGCGCCGGAACTGAAGGATCACCGCCCGAACCGCCACGCCACCGCAGTGGAACGCCTGATCGAGGCCGGTACCATCGTCTATGGCAAGACCAACACGCCGATCTGGGCGGGCGACCTGCAGACCTACAACGATGTCTTCGGCACGACGAACAACCCGTGGGATGTCGCGCGCGGTCCGGGCGGCTCGTCCGGCGGGTCGGCAGCAGCCGTCGCCAGCGACTTCACCGCCCTGGAACTGGGGTCCGACATCGGCGGATCGATCCGCAACCCCGCCCACTTCTGCGGTGTCGCAGGCCACAAGCCGAGCTATGGCATCGTGCCGATCCGGGGCCACATCCCCGGCGCGCCGGGCAACCTGACCGAGCCGGATATCGGCGTGGCGGGTCCGCTGGCGCGCACCGTGGGCGACCTGGAACTGGCACTTGATGTGATGGCGGGTGCGGACGAGATGAAGGGACCGGGCTGGCGGCTGGACCTGGCGCCGCCGCGTCACGAGGCGACGAAGGATTACCGCATCGCGGTCTGGAACGACGACCCCTTCTGCGCGGTCGATACCGAGGTCGCCGACCTGATCGCCGCGGCGGGTGAGAAGCTCGCCGGGCTGGGCGCGAAGGTCGATGACCGCGCACGGCCTGCCATCGACATGGCAGAGAGCCACGAGATCTATTACACGCTGCTGGCCGCCGAACTGGGCATCGGCCTGCCCGAAGGGCTGCGCCAGCGCCTGAAGGATGCACCGCCCGCCGCGACCGACATGAGCCATGGCGCGATCTTCGGGCGCGGCGCGGTCATGGAACATGCCGAATGGCTGGGCTGGAACGAACGCCGGGCGAAACTGCGCGATATCTGGCACCGGTTCTTCGGCGATTTCGACGTGCTGCTGTGTCCGGTGATGCCGCGCGCGGCCTTCCCGCATGACCAGTCGAAGGACTTTCAGGGCCGCACCCTGCCGATCAACGGCGTGGACCGGAACTATGTCGACATGATCGTCTGGTGCGGCATGACCTGCGGCGTCTATCTGCCGGCGACCGTCGTCCCCATCGGCAAGACCAGCGAGGGCATGCCGGTCGGCGTGCAGGTGGTCGCGAACTTCCTGGAAGACCGTACCGCCCTGCATGTGGCGAAGCTGCTTGAGCGCGCGCTGGGCGGGTTCGACGTGCCGCCGATGTTCCGGTGAGGATTGCCGTCCTTGGCGGCGGCCACGGCGCTTACGCCGCCACCGCCGATCTGGCCGAGCAGGGTCATGAGACCATCCTCTGGCGGCGCGACGGGACAGCCCTGCAGCCGGTCATCGACAGCGGCACCATCCGGCTGACGGACGCCGACGGCACACGCGATGTGGCGGTCGGGGCGACGGCAGACATCGGTGAGGCGGTGCGCGGTGCAGACCTGATCCTGATGCCGGGTCCGGCGCAGGCCCAGACGGACATCGCCCGCGCCATGGCACCGCATCTGAACGACGGACAGGCTATCCTGATGCCGCCCGGCAGTTTCGGGACGTGGCTGGTGTCGAAGATCCTGAAGGAAGCGGGCTGCACCGGCGCGCTGATGTTCGGCGAAAGCGGCACGCTGCCCTATCTGACGCGCAAGCAGCAGGATGGCAGCATCGCCATCATCACCCGCGCCACCCGGCTGCCGACCGGCGTCTTCCCGTATGCGAAGGCCGACGCGGCATTTCCGGTCTTCGAAGCCGCCTATCCGGCCATCGAATGGCTGACCGACGGGCTGGACGGCGCGCTGATGAACGCCGGCCCCGTCATTCACCCGCCGCTGATCCTGATGAACGCGGGGCCGATCCAGCATTTCGAGCACTGGGATATCCACAACGAGGGCACCCAGCCCGCCATCCGCAGCGTGACCGACGCACTGGACAATGAGCGGATCGCGGTGCGCGAAGCCTTCGGCTATGGCGCGCCGCACTTTCCGCTGGCCGATCACTACGATCCGGCGCGCGCGGAATGGATGTACGGCAATGCGGCCCACGACCGGCTGGTCGTCAGCAGCAAATGGCGGGAGAATCTGGACCTGCACACCCACCGCTACATGCGCGAGGACGTGCAGATCGGTCTGAGTTTCCTCGTCTCCTGCGGGCGCGCCGCCGGTGTCGAAACGCCGGTCGCGTCGGGACTGCTCGCCATCGCGGGCGGCATTCTGGGCGAGGACCTCTACGCCACCGGGCGGACGCTGGAGTCGGTCGGGCTGGGCGGCCGGAACGTGGGCGAACTGCGGCAGATCATGCGCGACGGTACGGCATGAACCATGTCGCATTGTATGGCGCGGGCCGCATGGGGCGCGGGCTGGCACATGTCTTCGCCTGGGCGGGCTGGAAGGTCAGCCTGATCGACGCCAAGGACCGCGCGCCGGACGACGCGACCGCCCTGCTCGACGCGGCCCGAGACGAGATCGGCCAGAGCATCGCACTGATGGCCGAATTCGGCGGGCATGATGCGCCACTGATAGAGGCGGTCGCCGCGCGCATCGCTTACCTGCCGCGGACACAGATGGCTGAAGCGCTAGGTGCCGCCGATCTGGTGATGGAGGGCGTACCCGAGACGCTGCCCGCGAAGGAAGCGGCACTGAACGAGATTTCGGCCCTGAGCCGGGACGGCATCGTCGCATCGACGACATCGACGATCCTGTCGACGGACCTCGCACGCTTCGTGGACCGACCGGAAAGGTTCCTGAATGCCCACTGGCTGAACCCGGCCTATCTGATCCCGCTGGTGGAGGTCAGCCCGCACGGTGGCACAGCGGCGCAGGCCACCGAACGGCTGATGGGCTGGCTCACGGAGATGGGCAAGGAGCCGGTGAAATGCGCGGCCGCGCCCGGTTTCATCGTGCCGCGCATCCAGGCGCTGGCCATGAACGAGGCCGCCCGCATGGTCGAGGAAGGCGTCGCCAGCGCCGAAGACATCGACCGGGCCATCCGGACCGGGTTCGGCGTGCGTTTTGCGGTGCTGGGTCTGGTCGAGTTCATCGACTGGGGCGGCGTCGATATCCTGTACCACGCCAGCCGCTACATGACCGCTGCCACCGGACAGGACCGGTTCGCCGCGCCGCCGGTGATCGACCGGATGATGGCCGACGGCGATCTGGGCATGAACGCGGGCAGGGGTTTCGGCGACTTCACGCAGATGGACGTACCGGCCTACCGCCGCGAACGGCTGAAGGACTTCCACGCACTGCTGACCCATCGTGGCCTGATCGCCCCGCCGAAGCCGTGATTTACGCTTCCTAAAAGGTTTCCGTGTTCTGATCGCGCGTCGGCCCTGTTCCCGGGACATCCGGCACTCGTGCAACCCGGCGGAAGCGGAAGCAGATCGTTGAAGTATCTCGACCTCAGCATGCTGAAGATCCTGATTGTCGAAGACAATCGGCACATGCGCGCGCTTCTGATGCAGATCCTGCGGTCCATCGGGGTCCGGGATGTCGCGCTGGCCGACGACGGTGCCATGGGCTTTCAGGAACTCAAGGGCTCCCGCTTCGACATGGTGCTGGTCGATCACCAGATGGCACCGATCACCGGCACCGAATTCACCAAGCTGGTCCGCACCAGCGACGACAGCCCGAACCCGTTCGTTCCCATCATCATGATCACGGGCTACGCGGATCAGCGCACCATCGTGAATGCGACCAATGCCGGAATCAGCGACATCATCGTCAAGCCGGTCTCGGCGCGGATCGTGCTGACCAGGATCGCCGATCTGATCACCAATCCGCGCAATTTCGTCCGCACCGGCAATTACTTCGGTCCGGACCGGCGCGAAAGTGACGGCATCGTGCCCGGCGGCGGCATCGGCATCGACATGGCCGCCAATCTGGTGCTCGACAACGGCGAACGGCGGCGCAAGGGTGACCGGCAGAACGCCGCGGCCGACGGGCCGGAGGCCGAAACAGGTGCCCTGCTGGAGCGTGCGTCATGAGCAAGGACATGATGCATCTCGGTGGGCTGACGGCACTGATCGTCGACGACAATCGCGACATGCGCTCGCTGATGCTGCTGATCCTCCGCAGCCTGGGGGCCGGCACGGTCCTGCAGGCGGAGACCGGCCAGGAAGCGATGAACGTCATCCGCGTCGAGGAGCCCGATTTCGTCGTGCTGGACCACAGGCTGCCCGACATCGACGGCGTCAGCGTGACGAAGATGATCCGGACGAACGAGGATTCGCCGAACCCGTTCCTGCCGGTCCTGATGGTGACCGGATATGCCGAACCTGAGGTGGTCTTCGCCGCGCGCGATAACGGCGTAAACGAATTCATCGCCAAGCCGGTCTCGGTCGAGGCCGTGGCGCACCGGCTGTCGACCATGATCAACAAGGCGCGCCCGTTCGTCCGCACCAAGGAATACTTCGGCCCCGACCGGCGACGGCGGAAGGTGGCCCCCGAAGGCAGCCCCAGGCGGCGCGCCTCCGACAAGGAGGACGCCAAGAAGGGCGGCGAACTGGAGATCGCGGACTGATCGCGGCGATCACGATTCCCCCTGCGCCGGACCTGTCGATCTGATACTGTCGGCGGCATGGACCAGATCAGGAACCGACGCGACATCATCGACCGGCGAAAGCTCGGCGCCCAGTTGAAGGCACTGGCGAAAACCAGTGATCCGGACAGCCTCAGGAACGAGGTCTTCGGGGTGCTGCGCGACGCCATGGCGTCCGGCAGGTCGGTCGTGGAACAGCGCCTGCTGGACGGCGAAGCGGGCGACAAGGCCGCCCACGCCATGTCCTTCCTGGTCGATCAGGTCATCGTGCTGCTCTACGAACATGCGATCCGGGATGTCTTCGCGACCGCCAACCCGACCGACAGCGAACAATTGTCCCTGATCGCGGTGGGCGGCTATGGCCGTGGGCAGATGGCGCCATTCTCGGATGTCGATCTGCTGTTCCTGATGCCCTACAAGCAGACCGCCTGGTCCGAGAGCGTGATCGAATACATGCTCTACATGCTGTGGGATCTGAAGCTGAAGGTCGGGCATGCCACGCGGACGGTGGACGACTGCATCCGCATGGCCAGGCAGGACATGACCATCCGCACGGCCCTGCTGGAGAGCCGCTACATCTATGGCGATCAGGCGCTTTTCGTCGAACTGCGCCGCCGCTACGCGAAGGAGGTCGTGCACGGCAACGGGCCGGAGTTCGTGGAGATGAAGCTGGCCGAGCGCGATGAACGGCATCAGCGCTACGGCGATTCCCGCTATGTCAACGAGCCCAACCTGAAAGAGGGCAAGGGCGGCATGCGCGACCTGCACACGCTGTTCTGGATCGCGAAGTTCCTCTACGAGGTCGACAGCGTCGCGGAACTGGTCGAGCACGGCGTGCTGAGCACGGGCGAACGCCGGCGGTTCGCAAAGGCCGAGCGGTTTCTGTGGACTGTCCGGTTTCACCTGCATCTGCTGGCCGATCGCGCCGAGGAACGGCTGACGTTCGATGTTCAGTCGCAGCTCGCCGAGCGCCTGGGATACACCGATCATGCCGGCGCGCAGGCCATCGAACGCTTCATGAAGCACTACTATCTGGTGGTCCGCGACGTGGGCGACCTGACCCGCGTCATCTGCACCGCCATCGAGACCGAGAACCAGAAGCAGCCGCTGTTCCGGATGCCCCGGTTCGGTCTGCGCACCCGGCAGGTGGAAGGCTTTGTCGCGCAGTCGGGCCGGTTGAACGTCGAAGACGATGACCACTTCGCGGAGAATCCGACGGACATGATCCGCATCTTCCGCCTGGCCCAGCGCGAGGATCTGGACATCCACCCCAATGCGCTGCGGCTGATCCGGCGCAGCCGCAAGAAGATCACCCGCGCCGTGCGGCAGGACCCGGATGCCAACAGGGCCTTCATGGAGCTGCTGACCGACAGCAACGAGCCCGAGATCCACCTCCGCCGCATGAACGAGGCGGGCGTTCTGGGTCAGTTCATCACCGATTTCGGGCGCGTGGTCGCCCAGACGCAACACGACATGTATCACCATTACACCGTCGACGAGCACACGATCCGCGCCGTCGGGCTGGTCTGGCAGATCGAACAGGGCAAGCTGGAGGAAGACCATCCGCTGAGCCACGAGATCGTGCACAAGGTGCTGTCGCGCGAGGTCCTGTATGTCTCGGTCTTCCTGCACGACATCGCCAAGGGCCGCGGCGGCGATCATTCCGTGCTGGGCGAGAAGGTTGCCAAGAAGCTGTGTCCGCGGCTGGGCATGAGCGCCGCCGAGACCGAGACCGTCGCATGGCTGGTCCGGTGGCATCTGGCCATGTCCGCGACCGCCTTCAAGCGTGACCTGGCGGACCCGAAGACCATCAGCGATTTCGTCGGCGTGGTCCAGAGCCCCGAGCGCCTGCGTCTGCTGCTGGTCCTGACGGTGGCCGACATCCGTGCCGTGGGACCCGGCGTGTGGAACGGCTGGAAGGGCCAGTTGCTGCGTGACCTGTATTACCGGGCCGAGGACGCCATGTCCGGCGACATGATCGGCAAGGCATCGGCGGAGCGCGTCGCCCACGCGCGAAGGAACCTGGCGGAGCGGCTGCGGGACTGGCCCGAGGAGGCACTGGCCTCCCATCTGGAGCGGTTCTACGACGGTTACTGGCTGGGGCTGGATATCGACACCCAGGCCTGGCACGCGGGCATCATGCGGCAGGCCGGCACCGGCGCCGACCAGATCACCATCGAGGCGCGCTCCGACAGCTTCAAGGCGATCACCGAGATCGCGGTGATCGCACCCGATCACCCGGGCCTGTTCGCCCGCATCGCCGGCGCGATGGCGGTGTCGGGCGTGAACATCGTCGATGCCCGGATCTTCACCACCCACGACGGGATGGCCGTCGACAGTTTCATCGTCCAGGACGCCGCCGACAGCGCGCTCGACGAACCGGGCCGTCTGGAGAAGATGCGCAAGGCCATTCACGAGACCCTGGCGGGCGAGATGCGTCCCCGCCGCGTGATCGCCGACCGGCGGCCGAACTACGCCCAGCGCACGCAGGTCTTCACCGTCGAGCCTGCGGTGTTCATCGACAACAACGCCTCCAACACCTGGACGGTGATCGAGGTGAACGGCCGCGACCGGCTGGGTTTCGTGCACGATGTGGCATGGGCGCTCTACGACCTGTCGCTGAACCTGGGTCGTGCGCGGATCGCGACCTATGGCGAACGGGCGGTCGATGTCTTCTACGTGCGCGACATGTTCGGCCTGAAGGTCGACGACAAGACGAAGCAGGACAGGATCAAGGCACGGCTGATCGACGCGATCCAGCCGCCTTCGCGCAAGAAGGACAGCGCGAAGGACAGCCGGAAGAGCAAGGCCGCGTGATGGCGGTGCGGATGATGATGGTGCGGGTGAAGAGCCAGGCATGGTGGCCGCCGGGGATCGCGGACGCCGACTGATCCGCTCCCTCCCTGACTCCAGCCATCGGGCCCGCCATGACCGCCTTTCAATTCGAACTCACCGATCGGACGCTGATCCTGAAAACCGGCGAAGGATCGACGCTCGGCTTTCCGTGGCTCTGGCTGCGGGACAATGAACCCGCAGCCTTTCATCCGCAGACCCGGGAGCGGCGCTTCGACCTTCTGTCGGTCCCCGCCGACCTGCGCGCCCTCTCGGGCCGGATCGAGGGTGGCGATCTGCTGCTGCAGTGGCCGGATCTGCCCGGCCCGCGCCGCTATGCGCTGGACTGGCTGATCCGGCACGCCCCCGGCGAAACGCGGTCCGACCCGGCGGACATCGCGCCCGTGTCCTGGTCGGACGATCATCGGCCCGCGCGGTTCGAGGCGCGATCGCTCGCCGGCGGCGAACGGCTGCTGGACATGCTGACGGCGCTGAAGCGGAACGGCATGATCATCGTGCAGGGGATCGACGGCGACGACGGCGGCGTCGGCATCGGCCGCAGCATCGGCTTCCTGCGCGAAAGCAACTTCGGCACGATCTTCGATGTCGTCTCGATGCCGGACCCGAACAACCAGGCCTACACATCGGACGATCTGGACCTGCATACCGACCTGCCGAACCAGCAGCTTGTCCCCGGCTACCAGTTCCTGCACTGCGTCAGGAACCGGGCGGCGGGCGGCGAGTCGCTGTTCTGCGACGGGTTCCGTGTGCTGAGCGATTTCCGGACGCGCGAACCCGACGCCTGGGAAATCCTGCGCGCCGTGAAGGTTCCGTACCGTTTTCGCGACCAAGACACCGACCTGAGACAGCGGCGCGCCGTGATCGAATGCGATCCGGAAGGCCGGCCCGTCCGCATGGCGTTCAATCCCGGCATCCTGGACATCGTCGACCTGCCGGAACGGCAGGCGGGCGACTGGTACGATGCCTGGCGCCGGCTGCGGCTGTGCCTGGGCGATCATCCCTGCCGGATCACCTATCTTCTGCGGACCGGCGAGATGGCGGTCTTCGACAACAGCCGTATCCTGCACGGCCGCAAGCGCTTCGACCCGGCGTCCGGGGAGCGGCGGCTGCGCGGTTTCTACATCGACCGCGGAGAGGTGGACAGCCGCATCCGCGTCCTGAACGGCGCGCAGCACACGTGACCCGCCCCCTGCCCGACAATCTGCGCATCGTGCGTCATCCACGGGCGCGGCGCATGAAGCTGCGGATCGACAAGGCCGACGGCGCGCCGGTGCTGGTGCTGCCGCCGCGTGCGTCGCAACGGGCGGGCGAAGCGTTCGTGCGCGACCATCTGGACTGGATCGCCGAACGGCAGGCGGCGCGGCCGGTTCAGCAGACCTTTGCCAATGGGGTCGCGTTTCCGTTCGGTGATGGGATGCTGACCGTGGCGCATCGTCCGGATCAGCGGCTGGGCGTGCGTCGCTCGGGCACCCTGCTTCTGGTCTCCGGCGAGAGTGGACATATCGACCGCCGGGTGACCGACTGGCTGAAACAGGAGGCGCGCCGCCTTCTGGGCGGCGAGGCCCGCGCCTGCGCGGCGCGGATCGGTGCCCGGGTGGCCCGCGTACGGATTGCCGATCAGAAAAGCCGCTGGGGCAGCTGTTCCACATCGGGCACCCTGTCCTTCAACTGGCGGCTGGTGCTCGCCCCCCGGCACGTGCTGGATTTCGTCGTTGCCCATGAAGTCGCGCACATGCGGGAAATGAACCACGGCCCGGCGTTCCATCGGCTGGTCGCCGAACTGCATCCCGATCCGCACCGCGCGGACCGCTGGCTGCGCGACCGGGGCGCGACCTTGCGTGCGTGGGGTGCAGGCATCTGAACGGACTTCGCAACCGGCGACCGCGTAGCTTTGTCTCACGGTCCGATCTTGCGGCACGCGCGCAATCGTTCCAGATATGCCACAATGAGATTGAACGACAACGCCTGACGAAAGGCCGACCGATGTCCGAATACACTGCGCCCGTCCGCGATTTCCGTTTTGTCCTGAACCATGTCTGCGACCTGCAGGCGCTGTCCGAACTGCCCGGCTATGACCATGCCGAACCGGATCTGGTGGACGCCATCCTGGAAGAGGGCGCGAAGTTCGCGAACGGCGTGCTGTCGCCGCTGAACTGGTCCGGCGATCAGGACGGCACGTCGCTGGAGAACGGCGTGGTGCGGACGGCGGACGGCTTCGCCGAGGCCTATCAGCAGTTCGCGCAGGGCGGCTGGAACGGCGTGCCCTTCGACATGGAAAAGGGCGGCGGCGGCCTGCCCTGGGCGGTAACCATCCCGCTGACCGAAATGTGGAACGCCGCGAACCTCGCCTTTTCGCTCTGTCCGCTGCTGACGCAGGGGGCGATCGACGCGCTGGAAGCGCACGGGTCCGACGAGCTGAAGGAAAAATATCTGGAGAAGATGATCTCCGGCGAATGGACCGGCACCATGAACCTGACCGAACCGCAGGCCGGATCGGATGTCGGTGCGCTGCGCACCAAGGCCGAGCCGCAGGGCGATGGCACCTGGCTGATCAAGGGCCAGAAGATCTACATCACCTTCGGCGATCACGAGATGGCCGACAACATCGTGCATCTGGTGCTGGCCCGCACGCCGGACGCGCCCGAAGGCACCAAGGGCATCAGCCTGTTCCTGGTACCGAAATATTTCGTCAACGACGACGGCTCGCTGGGCCAGCGCAACGATGTCCGCTGCACGGCGCTGGAAGAGAAGATCGGTATCCATGCCAGCCCGACCTGCGTGATGTCCTATGGCGACAATGACGAATGCGTCGGCTGGATGGTCGGCGAGGAGATGAAGGGCATGCGGGCGATGTTCACCATGATGAACAACGCACGCCTGTCGGTCGGCACCCAGGGCGTCGCCATCGCCGACCGCGCCTTCCAGCGTGCCGTGGCCTTCGCGAAGGACCGGGTGCAGGGCAAGCCCATGAAGCAGGGCGGGTCCGGCGCGATCATCGATCATGCCGATGTGCGGCGGATGCTGATGACCATGAAGGCCTACACCGAGGCCAGCCGCGCCATCTGCATCTACAACGCCGAATGCCTGGACTATGCGCGCCGCCACCCGGACGCGGACGTGCGCGAGGCGCGGCAGGGCATGGCCGAACTGCTGACCCCGATCTCGAAGGGCTTCGGCACAGACATCGGCGTCGAGATGGCCTCGGTCGGCGTGCAGGTGCACGGCGGCATGGGCTTCGTCGAGGAAACCGGCGCCGGCCAGCACTATCGCGATGCGCGCATCCTGCCGATCTACGAAGGCACCAACGGCATTCAGGCCATGGATCTGGTGGGGCGCAAGCTGACCCTGCAGGGCGGCGCGCCGATCAAGGCGCTGTTCGGGGATGCATTGGCCGTGGCCGAAAAGGCCGAAGCCTCGGGGAACGCCTCGGTACAGGCCATGGCCGGACCGCTGAAGGATGCCGTGGCATCGGCCCGGGACGCCGCACAGGCGCTGGCCGGGATGTTGGGCAGCGACATGAACGGCGTCGGCGCGGGTGCGGCTCCGTTCCTGCGGCTGATGGGCCTCGTCGCCGGCGGCTATCTGATGGTGAAGGCCGCCATGGCAGCCGCCGACCTGATCGACGGCGACGGTGAGGACAAGCCGTTCCTGAACGCCAAGATCGCCACGGCGCATTTCTTCGCCACCCAGTTGATGCCCGGTGTCGAGGCGCTCGCCGCCGCCGCAACGGCCGGGGCCGACGCGCTCTACGCCATCGAGGACGACCTGCTGGTGGCATAGCCGGAAAACCATCGCCTGGGGCGTGGCTTGACTGGCGAGGACCATTCGAGGTGCTGATCGGAGCGTGAAGATCACCGAAAGAGGTCACCCCTGCCAGATGCGGGGGTTCGGCCAGTGAGGCCTCATGGCACTCTGGCGCCTGAAGCGACCGCCCAACCGGATCCCCGCATAAAGCGGGGATGACCCGCTGGGTCTGTTGCCGAGAACATCGTGAGCGATTGACAGGTTCTCGCGCCGGGCTGAATGGCACTCTGGACGCCCGTTGACCCCGACCCTGTCCGATTTTCCAGCCAGTCACCCGTCCATCAATCACGAACGGCCCGGCACTGATTTCATTCTGACCCCAACTGTCGCAGGGTGGTTGAGGAAGGATCGCGCGCCCCCACGTTTATCCCAACAACAACGAAAAGAGGGGCCTACCCGCCATGTACATCCAACCCGGACTGATCGAAGGTCTTGTCGCGCTGATCGGCGGCATTCTGATTCTGGTGATGCCGCGGCTGCTGAACTATATCGTCGCGGCCTATCTGATCATCGTCGGCATCACCACGCTGATCACCTACGTCTGATCCGCGTGACCACCCCGAACAGAAAAGGCCCGGTGCGAAACCGGGCCTTTTTCATGTCTGCGTGCGCGATGTAGCGTCGGTCAGTTCGACGGATTGGCCTTGTTCGGGGCCACCCGCAGGCCGTGCACGCCCATCAGGTCTTCCAGCTGGGCCAGCTTTTCCTCGATCGCGGTGCGCTTCTCGTCGTCGTCACCGGCGTCTTCGAGATCTTCCTTCGTGTTCTGGATCTGCTGCTCCAGATGCTCGGCATCGACCTCGTCCATCGGGATGGCGGTTTCCGCCAGCACGGTAAACTTGTCCAGCGCCACCTCGGCAAAGCCGCCGGCGACGAAGTAGGTCGCCGTGGGCTGATCGCCGCCTTCATAGACCTCAACCGCGCCGGGGCGCAGCGTGGCCACGACCGGGGCGTGACCGGGCATGACGGCGAAATCGCCTTCGGTACCCGGTGCGACCACCATCGATGCCTCGACGGACGCCAGCAGAGAAGCCGGCGACACCAGTTCGAACGTGATCATGTCAGCCAACGATCCGGCCTCCCGTCATGAGTTGCTTACGCGGCTTCGGCGGCCAGCTTCTTGGCCTTCTCGATGGCCTCGTCGATGGTGCCGACCATGTAGAACGCGTTCTCCGGCAGGTCGTCGTGCTTGCCGGCGAGGATCTCACGGAACCCGCGAACGGTCTCTTCCAGTTCGACGAACACGCCGGGCGTGCCGGTGAAGACCTCAGCCACGTGGAACGGCTGCGACAGGAACCGCTGCATCTTGCGCGCGCGGGCCACGACCAGCTTGTCCTCTTCGGACAGTTCGTCCATGCCCAGGATGGCGATGATGTCCTGCAGGGCCTTGTAGCGCTGCAGCACTTCCTGCACCTGGCGGGCGATTTCATAGTGCTCCTCGCCGACGACGCGCGGGTCGAGAATACGCGAGGTCGAATCGAGCGGATCCACCGCCGGGTAGATGCCCAGTTCGGCGATCTGGCGCGACAGAACGGTCGTGGCGTCCAGGTGCGCGAACGAGGTGGCCGGCGCAGGGTCGGTCAGGTCGTCAGCCGGCACGTAGATGGCCTGCACCGAGGTGATCGAACCCTTGTTGGTGGAGGTGATGCGTTCCTGCAGCGCGCCCATGTCGGTCGCCAGCGTCGGCTGATAACCCACGGCGGACGGGATGCGGCCCAGCAGCGCGGACACTTCCGAACCGGCCTGGGTGAAGCGGAAGATGTTGTCGACGAAGAACAGCACGTCCTGGCCTTCCTGATCGCGGAAATATTCCGCCAGGGTCAGGCCGGTCAGGGCCACACGGGCACGCGCACCCGGCGGTTCGTTCATCTGGCCGTACACCAGCGCCGCCTTGGAGTTGCCGCCTTCCAGGTCGATAACGCCGGATTCGATCATCTCGTGATAGAGGTCGTTGCCTTCACGGGTCCGCTCGCCCACGCCGGCGAAGACCGAGTAGCCGCCGTGGCCCTTGGCGACGTTGTTGATCAGTTCCATGATCAGCACCGTCTTGCCCACGCCGGCACCGCCGAACAGGCCGATCTTGCCGCCCTTGGCGTAGGGGGCCATCAGGTCGACGACCTTGATGCCCGTGACCAGCACTTCGGCTTCGGTCGACTGGTCGGCGAACGAAGGCGCTTCGGCGTGGATCGGGGCGGTCGACTTGTTGCCGATGTCACCGCGTTCGTCGATGGGCTCGCCCACGACGTTGATGATGCGGCCCAGGGTTTCCGGTCCGACCGGCACCATGATCGGCGCGCCGGTGTCGGTCACTTCCGATCCGCGCACCATGCCGTCCGTCGAGTCCATCGCGATCGTGCGCACCGTGCTCTCGCCGAGATGCTGTGCCACTTCCAGAACCAGACGCTTGCCGTCCAGTTCGGTATGCAGCGCATTCATGATCGCCGGCAGTTCGCTTTCGAACTGCACGTCCACGACCGCGCCCAGCACCTGGGTCACCTTGCCAACACTATTGGTCGCCATTTTATGCTCCCGTCCTTCTGGAAGGCTCAGCCTTCGGGGTGTCCTTCACCGACCTCAGAGCGCCTCGGCGCCCGAGATGATCTCAATCAGTTCGTTCGTGATCGCAGCCTGGCGCTGGCGGTTGTATTCCAGTGTCAGTCGATCGATCATGTCGCCCGCGTTGCGGGTCGCGCTGTCCATGGCGCTCATGCGTGCGCCCTGCTCGGAAGCGGCATTCTCCAGCACGCCCCGGAACATCTGGATCGCGATGTTGCGCGGCAGCAGTTCGCGCAGGATGCCTTCCTCGTCGGGCTCGTAGTCGTAGGCCGCGCCTTCCAGGTCGGGCTGCTCGACATCCTGGGCCACCTGGGCCGGGATCAGGCGCAGCACCGTCGGATCCTGCGTCAGCACGGACACGAACTTCGAATAGACCAGATGCGCCACGTCGAATTCATCGTCGCCGAACATCTTCAGCACGCGCTGCGCGACCGGCTGCACATGTTCGAAGCCGACGTTGCGGATGCCGCCGAATTCGATCGTGTCGACGATCAGGCTGCCGTACTGACGGCGCAGGGCGTCGCGTCCCTTGCGGCCGACGCAGAGGACCTGGACATCCTTGCCCTGACCCTTCAATTCCTCGATCAGCAGACGCGACCGCTTCACGATATTGGTGTTGAACCCGCCGCAGAGGCCCCGTTCGGCCGTCGCGACGATGATCAGGTGACGCTGGTCCTTGCCGTTGCCCGCCAGCAGTTCCGGTGCATCGTCACGGCCTTCCATGCCGGAGGCCAGCGTGCCGATCACACGCTCCATCCGCTCGGCATAGGGACGCGATGCTTCCACGGCGTCCTGCGCGCGGCGCAGCTTGGCGGCGGCGACCATGTTCATCGCCTTGGTGATCTTCTGCGTCGACTTGACGGAGGTGATCCGCGATCGCAGCGCTTTCAGATTGGCCATGGGCTAGTCGCTCCGGCTTGCTTGGTTCACGTCGTCCTGGATCAGGCTGCGAAGGTCTTGACGAAATCGTCGAGGATCGACCTCAGCTTGTCGGCCGTGTCGTCGGTGAGATCGCCGGTCGACTGGATGGCGTCCAGCACGTCCGCGTGCTTGGCGCGCATCTCGTCCAGGAAGGCTTCCTCGAAGTCCGTCACCTTGTTGGTCGGGACCTCGTCGAGGTAGCCGTTCACGCCGGCGAAGATCGACGAGGCCTGCTCGGCCACGGTCATCGGCGAGAACTGGTCCTGCTTCAGCAGTTCGGTCAGGCGCGCACCGCGGTTCAGCAGGCGCTGCGTGGAGGCATCCAGGTCCGAGCCGAACTGGGCAAAGGCCGCCATCTCGCGGTACTGGGCCAGTTCCAGCTTGATCGAGCCGGAGACCTTCTTCATCGCCTTGGTCTGCGCGGCGGACCCCACACGGGACACCGACAGACCGACGTTGATCGCCGGGCGGATGCCCTGGAAGAACAGGTCGGTTTCCAGGAAGATCTGACCGTCGGTGATCGAAATCACGTTGGTCGGGATGAAGGCCGAAACGTCACCGGCCTGCGTCTCGATGATCGGCAGGGCGGTCAGCGAACCGTTGCCGGCTTCGTCGCCCATCTTCGCGGCGCGTTCCAGCAGACGGCTGTGCAGGTAGAAGACGTCACCCGGATAGGCTTCACGGCCCGGCGGACGACGCAGCAGCAGCGACATCTGGCGATAGGACACGGCCTGCTTGGACAGATCGTCATACACGATCACGGCGTGCATGCCGTTGTCGCGGAAGAACTCGCCCATGGTGCAGCCGGTGTAGGGTGCCAGGAACTGCAGCGGGGCCGGCTCGGAAGCGGTCGCGGCGACGACGATGGAATATTCCATCGCGCCGTTGTCTTCCAGCTGCTTGACCACCTGGGCGACGGTCGAACGCTTCTGACCGACGGCGACGTAGATGCAGTAGAGCTTCTTCGATTCGTCGTCGGTGTCGTTGATCGACTTCTGGTTGATGAAGGTATCGATGGCGACGGCGGTCTTGCCGGTCTGGCGGTCGCCGATGATCAGCTCACGCTGGCCACGGCCAACGGGGACCAGCGCGTCACAGGCCTTCAGGCCGGTCTGCATCGGCTCGTGCACCGACTTGCGCGGGATGATGCCGGGCGCCTTTACTTCCACACGCGTGCGGGTCACGTCGGTCAGCGGCCCCTTGCCGTCGATGGGATTGCCCAGACCATCGACCACGCGGCCCAGCAGGCCCTTGCCCACGGGGGCGTCGACGATGGTGCCCAGACGCTTGACGGTGTCGCCTTCCTTGATCTCGCGGTCGGAACCGAAGATCACGATGCCGACGTTGTCGGTTTCCAGGTTCAGGGCCATGCCCTTGATGCCGTTCGGGAATTCGACCATCTCGCCGGCCTGGACCTTGTCCAGCCCGTGCACGCGGGCGATACCGTCACCGACGGAGAGGACCTGACCGACCTCGGATACATCAGCCTCGGAACCGAAGTTCGCGATCTGACTCTTCAGAATGTCCGAAATTTCTGCGGCGCGGACGTCCATTATCCAACCCCCTTCATCGACAAGCGGAGACTTGCAAGTTTCGTGGACAGTGAGAAGTCGACCATGCGCGATCCGACACGAACAATCATGCCGCCGATCAGGCTTTCATCCACACTGGTTTCAATCGTTACGTCCCGGCCCACCGCCTGCTTCAGGGCGGCAGCCAGATTATCGCGCTGCGCATCGGTCAGCGGCTGTGCCGAGGTGACCTCGGCCGCCACTTCACCGCGATGCTGCGCGAGCAGTTCGTTGTAGCCGCGGATCATGCCCCGCAGCGCAAACAGCCGGCGGTTCTTGGCGACCACGCCGACGAAATTCTTCACCATCTGGCCGACGCCGGCGGCGTCCAGCACCGCGTCCATGGCGCGTGCCTGGTCGTCGCGGCTGAGAACCGGCGAGCGCACGACGCTTTCCAGATCGGCACTCTCATCCAGCATGGCTGTGATGGTGGCCAGATCGGCCTTCACATCGTCCAGCGCATTGCGCTC
This sequence comes from Minwuia sp., assembly GCF_048263705.1. Lineage (GTDB taxonomy): Bacteria > Pseudomonadota > Alphaproteobacteria > Minwuiales > Minwuiaceae > Minwuia. The sequence goes on from NZ_JBLXDV010000003.1 coordinate 474,077, forward strand.
GTTGGCGAGATCGAACATCGCCTTCGCGTAGCGCCCGGACATTCCCGTTATCGTCGATTGATCGGCAGCCAAATTCCGTCCCCGAAGGTGAGTCGCCAAACGAATGGAAAGCCCGAAAACCCGGCTTCCTTCATCATCTGACACGATACACTCAGACAAGTCACCGCGACGAAACGTACGAATACGTTCCGCTCAGCAACCGCGCGGCTTCTAGCATGCGGTCTTTCGGACGGGCAATCCCCCCCCTTGCGGCATGTTGTCCAACGGGCGGCTTTGTCCGGCAGGCACCGCACGGCCCCGGACCGTTTCCGGGCAAATTCAGAGAAAACTCTGCGGATCGATATCGACCGTCAGGCGGGCCGCCGCGGGCAGCCTGCATCCCGACAGCCAGGCCGAGATATAGCCCTGCAGGGTCCGGCCCGACCGGCTGGAAACCAGAAAGCGCATGCGGTGGCGGCCGCGAATCACCG
>NZ_JBLXDV010000004.1:0-303151 GCF_048263705.1 Minwuia sp.
ATCAGGACCTTCTCGCCGTTCGGTCCCACCAGAACAAGGTCCGGGCCCGAACGGACGTAGTCCGCCGTCAGCAAAAACGCACCGTTCCCGCCAATCCCGTCAACCACAAGACTGTCAACGCCCGACGCGTCCAGAACAGCAGCAAATTCCTGCTGACCAAACCCGTCAGACAGACGCGGCGGTAATTGATCCCTCGTCATGTTCCGGCACTCCCTAAGCGCCGGCAGACATATGGGTCAGTTCGACCTGCGGTATTCCCCGTCCCCCGCATCCGAGAAACCGCACTGACCTACGACTGCCGACTGCTGGACCGGTTCCGACTGGGCAACAGTGCCCGCATCCAACCGACCCAGTGTGTTCAAAACTCTAAACGCGGCCACTTGTGAGTCATAAAAGGCATTCACGAAGTTAATGCATGCTGAATAAAGCTCATTTTCAGCATCCAAAACATTGATGGCCGTCTCTTTTCCGGCTTCTCGCAGCTCAATGCGGGACCCAAATACCTCACCCGCGATATTCATCGCGTTACGCAAGAGTTCAGCACGTTCCCGCGCAACTTCCATTTCGTGCCAGGACAGTTCCATCAGTTCGATGGTTTTTCTGGTCACGTCGCGTCCGTTCTGCACCGCTTCCTGATATCGCGCGCCCGCTTCCGCCGCATTCGCCGGCGTCAGCAGCCCGTCGAACAGCTGCCAGGTCAGTTCCAGCTTGATGGAATAGTCCTGACGCACGTCCTCGACACCCGCCAGATTGTTCTCGACGTTGGCGGTGCCGACCAGATCGACCGTCGGGTAGTAGCCCGACAGGGCGCGGCGGCGCTCGTCCTTGGCGGAGTCGGCCTGGGCGAAGGCGATCTTGATAATCGGATTGTCGCCCTCCAGCTGCCGTGCCGCCTCTTCCTTGGTGGCGGGCAGCATGTCCGGCGTGGGTGCCAGCGCGACCATGTCGTCCGGCGTCGGCGGCACGCCGAACACCTGCTGGTAGGTCGAGTAGGAATCCTTCAGCGCGCCCTGGAAGGCGAGACTCTGCTCCTTGGCGATCTGCAGCCGCGACTTGGCCAGCAGCACATCGACGCTGATGCCCGAGCCGCGCTCGACGCGCTCGTCCTCCAGCTCAAGCTGTTCGGAAATCGCGTGGACATTGCCCTTGTTCAGGCGCACCAGCTCGCGGTTGCGCAGCACGTTCATGTAGGCGGTCACGCCTTCGAGCACGATGTTCTGGCTGACGGCGGCCAGCGTGTTGTCCGACGCGCGGATCAGCGCACGGGCACTGTCGCGGCCGGCATAGGTGGAGAAACCGTTGAACAGGTTCTGGCGCACCTCCAGCGTGGCATTGGTCGCGAAAAGCTGCTCGTTCTCCAGCCCGGCCTGCCGCGTGGCGAGCGAATCGGTGTGCTCATAGCCGGCGGCGGCGGTCACGCTGACCTGCGGCAGCAGCGGCGCGGTCTCGCGGCGCAGGTTCTGGTTCGCAGCTTCCAGCGCCCGGCGCGCCGCCTGAATTTGCGGATGATCGTCGACCAGAGCCTGAACCGCACTGTCCATGGGCTCTGCCCCCGTCACGGCAGGTGCCAGCAGAGCCACCGCAGCAGCGGCAATGGCAGAACGCCAGCCGCCTTTCGTCGAGCGAAAAATCATAACCCTCTACCCCGTCAGATCCACCCGGATCGACCCCGTCAGCCCCCCGGCAAACGGGATTTCACCCCTATTTCAACAAAATATACGCCACGCTTAAGCCAATTCACAAGCAAACGCCAACAGTTCGCGACTGCGATTCGCAACACTGTAGCAATTGCATCACACAAACATATCCGCCACACACACGGCTGTGACGAACTTCACGGCAGTCGAAACTACTCCTGCGCGATCTGTGCCCGGGCCTGCTCCAGCAGTTCCTGCATCTGGCGGCGCACGCGGTGCTCGGACAGGTCCAGCTTGTTGGCCTGCACGTCCGCCCAGACCTTGCGGAACACATCTTCGTCACCGGGCTCCTCGAAATCGGACGCGACCACCTGTCTGGCGTAGGCGTCGGCATCGTCCCCCGTCAGGCCGATCTGTTCGGCAAGCCAGAGTCCCAGCAGCTTGTTGCGCCGCGCCTGGGCCTTGAATTCCTTCTCGCCATCCAGGGCGAACTTCGATTCAGCTGCCTTCTTTCGATCGTCAAAACCGGACATCGGAAACTCCGTCATGGTTGCGGCGGCCGCCCCATGGGCAGCGCCAGAAAATACAGCGCTTTCTTTACCCTTACCCGGCGGCACAGGCAATCGCTGTTCACCGGTCGGCGGGGCATTCGCGACACATGGGCGCGCGCCGCGGGCCGCATTGTCTTTGTGGTGCCTGTTCTGTATGTTCCGCCGCTCCGCCAGATCATACAAATCAGACACTGGCTGCCCCACCCCCTGCGCCCGCGATGGCGCCCAGCGAGAGACAGGTGCCATGGCCCGCCGCAGACAGCTTTACGAAGGCAAGGCGAAGATCATCTACGAAGGCCCCGAGCCCGGCACCGTCGTCCAGTACTTCAAGGACGATGCCACGGCCTTCAACAACCAGAAGAAAGGCACGATCACCGGCAAGGGCGTGCTGAACAACCGCATCAGCGAAGTGCTGATGACGCGCCTGAACCAGATCGGCGTGCAGACCCACTTCATCAAGCGGCTGAACATGCGCGAACAGCTGGTCCGGCAGGCCGAGATCGTGCCGCTGGAAGTCATCGTGCGCAATCTGGCCGCCGGCAGCTTCGCCAAGCGCTTCAACATGGAAGAGGGCACGCCCCTGCCGCGCTCGATCATCGAGTTCTGCTACAAGAACGACGAACTGGGCGATCCGCTGGTGACCGAGGAACACATCACCGCGTTCGGCTGGGCCACGCCCCCGGAACTGGACGACATCGTGCAGCAGACCGTGCGCATCAACGACTATCTGTGCGGGCTGTTCAACGGGATCGGCATCCGGCTGGTGGACTTCAAGATCGAGTTCGGACGCGTCTGGGACAATGACGTCATGCGCATCATCCTGGCCGACGAGATCAGCCCGGATTCGTGCCGCCTTTGGGATCTGAACACGAACGAGAAGATGGACAAGGACCGCTTCCGCCGCGACATGGGCGGCGTCGAGGAGGGCTATCGCGAGGTCGCGCGGCGGCTGGGCGTGCTGTCCGAGAACACGACCGAATTCACCGGACCGAAGCTGGTCCACTAGACATCCAACGATCAGGGAGTGGCCGCGACGATGCAGGCGCGCATATTCGTGACGCTGAAGAACGGCGTTCTGGACCCGCAGGGCAAGGCGGTGAACACCGCCCTGAACAGTCTTGGACATGACCGTGTCCAGTCCGTCCGGCAGGGCAAGCTGTTCGAGGTCGAGCTGGACGAGACCGACCGGTCGCGGGCGGAAGCCGACCTGAAGGTGATGTGCGAGAAACTGCTCGCCAACACGGTGATCGAGAACTACTCGATCGAGATCCTGGGCTGATCGTCATGAAATCGGCGGTGATCGTTTTCCCCGGCTCCAATTGCGACCGGGACGTGCAGGTGGCGCTTCGGCAGATCACCGGCAGGGAACCCACGATGGTCTGGCATGGCGACAGCGAGCTGGGCAAACACGATCTTGTCGTGCTGCCCGGCGGCTTCTCCTTCGGCGACTATCTGCGCTGCGGCGCGATCAGCGCACTGAGCCCGATCATGAAGGCCGTCGTTGCCCATGCCGAGCGCGGCGGGGCGGTGCTGGCCATCTGCAACGGTTTCCAGATCGCCTGCGAGAGCGGGATGCTGCCCGGCGTGCTGATGAACAACGCCTCCGGCAGGTTTGTCTGCCGTCCGGTCGGGATGACGGTCGCCAGCACGGACACCGCTTTCACCGGCGGCTATGACGCGGGCCAGCCCGTCACGATCCCGGTCGCGCACCACGACGGCAACTATTTCGCCGACGACGCGACGCTGGACCGGCTGGAGGGCGAGGGGCGCATCGTTTTCCGGTACGCCGAGAACGACAATCCCAACGGATCGGCCCGTGACATCGCCGGCATCGCATCCGCGAACGGGCGGGTGGTCGGCATGATGCCCCACCCCGAGCGCGTGTGCGACGAACGGCTGGGCGGCACGGACGGACGGGCCATGTTCCGGTCCGCGATGGAGGCGCTGGCATGAGCGGCACCGAACCTGAGATCGAGATCACGCCGGAGATCGTCGCCGAACACGGGTTGACGCCGGAAGAATACGACCGCGTGCTGAACGCCATGGGCCGCGCGCCCAACATCACGGAACTGGGTATCTTTTCGGTGATGTGGTCCGAACACTGTTCCTACAAATCGTCCAAGGTCTGGCTGAAGACCCTGCCGACCGAGGCCCCGTGGGTCATCTGCGGCCCGGGCGAGAACGCAGGCATCATCGACATCGGCGACGGCGACGCGGCCATCTTCAAGATGGAAAGCCACAACCACCCCAGCTTCATCGAACCCTATCAGGGGGCGGCGACCGGCGTCGGCGGCATCATGCGCGACATCTTCACGATGGGCGCGCGACCGGTGGCGAACATGAATGCGCTGCGCTTCGGCAGCCCGGACCATCCGAAGACGCGCCGGCTGATCAGCGGCGTGGTCGCGGGCATCGGCGGCTATGGCAACTGCATGGGCGTGCCGACGGTCGGCGGCGAGGTGAACTTCGATCCGGCCTACGACGGCAACATCCTGGTCAACGCCATGTGCGTCGGCACCGCGAAGACCGACAGGATCTTCTATTCCGCCGCCGCCGGGATCGGCAATCCGGTGGTCTATGTCGGCAGCCGCACCGGCCGCGACGGCATCCACGGCGCCACCATGGCCTCCGCCGAATTCGACGACCAGTCCGAGGAGAAACGCCCGACCGTGCAGGTCGGCGACCCCTTCACCGAGAAGCTGCTGCTGGAAGCCTGTCTGGAACTGATGGCGACCGACGCCATCGTCGCCATTCAGGACATGGGCGCAGCGGGGCTGACCTGCTCGTCGGTCGAAATGGCCGACAAGGGCGGTGTCGGACTGGAACTGGATCTGGACGCCGTCCCGCAGCGCGAGACCAACATGAGCGCCTATGAGATCATGCTGTCCGAGAGCCAGGAACGCATGCTGATGGTGCTGAAGCCGGGCCGCGAGGACGAGGCCCGCGCCATCTTCGACAAGTGGGGCGTCGAGTTCGCCGTCGTCGGCACGCTGACCGATACGGGCCGCTTCACCCTGAAGAAAGGGGGCGAGATCGTGGGCGACATCCCGGTGCGCCCGCTGGTCGATGACGCGCCCTCGTATGAGCGCCCCTGGGTCGCCACGGAAAAGCCGGCAGCCCTGGACCCGGTCAGCGCGCCCGCACCCAACGACTATGGCGATGCGGTGCTGAAGATGGTCGGCGGGTTCGACAGTGCCAGCCGCCGCTGGATCTTCGAACAGTACGATTACTCGGTCATGGCCGACACGATCCAGAAGCCGGGCGGAGACGCCGCCGTCGTCCGCGTGCACGGTACGAGCAAGGCGCTGGCGATCTCGACCGACGTCAATCCGCGCTACTGCTTCGCCGATCCGGTCGAGGGCGGCAAGCAGGCGGTCGCCGAGACCTGGCGCAACATCACCGCCGTCGGCGCAACGCCGCTGGCGATCACCGACTGCATGAACTTCGGCAATCCCGAACGGCCCGAGATCATGGGCCAGTTCGCGGGCTGCATCGAGGGCATGCGCGAGGCCTGTCTGACGCTCGACTATCCGGTCGTGTCGGGCAATGTCTCGCTGTACAACGAGACCAACGGCACGGGCATCCTGCCGACACCGGCCATCGGCGGCGTGGGCCTGCTGACCGACTCCGCGAAGATGGTGAAGCTGGCCATCCCCGCCGCAGACCTGTCGCTCGTCCTGATCGGCGACACGCAGGGCCACCTGGGCCAGAGCCTCTATCTGCGCGACGTGCTGGGGCGCCGGGAAGGTCCGCCGCCGCCGGTCGATCTGACGGTCGAGCGGCGCAACGGTGATTTCGTGCGCGGGCTGATCGACGACGGGCTCGTCGGTGCCTGCCATGATCTGTCCGACGGCGGCCTGGCGCTGGCGCTGTCGGACATGTGCATCGCCGGCGGCATCGGCGCGGCAGTCACGCTGCCCGAGGCGGATGCCGACGACCACGCCATCCTGTTCGGCGAGGACCAGGCGCGCTATTGTATCGCCGTCGCCGATGCCGATGCGATCCTGGCGCGCGCGGCCGACGCGGGCGTGCCGGCGCGGATCATCGGGACGACGGGCGGTGCCGAGTTGACAGTGAAAGACCTGTTCACCATATCCGTCGCCGACCTGACGGCCACACATGAGGGCACGTTGCCGGACTATATGGCAGATGCTGCCGCCAGGGCGGCGGTTTGAAGGGAGACTGAGACATGGCCATGGACGCAAGCGACATCGAGACCATGATCCGCGAGGCCCTGCCGGACGCGCAGGTGACCATCACCGATCTGGCGGGCGACGGCGACCATTACTCGGCCCATGTCATCTCGTCCGCATTCGCGGGCAAGTCACGGGTGCAGCAGCACCAGATGGTTTACAAGGCCCTGCGCGGCCGTATGGGAGGAGAGCTGCATGCTCTGGCCCTTCAGACGTCGGCCCCGGCCTGACGCCCACACATCTCGTTCACGGAGTACCCAGATGGATCAGAACACCCAGGACCGCATCGACGCGGAAGTGAAGTCCAATGACGTCATGCTGTTCATGAAGGGCACGCCGGTCTTTCCGCAGTGCGGCTTCTCGGCGGCCACCGTCCAGATTCTCAGCTATTACGGCGTCAAGTTCGGCTCGGCCAACGTGCTGGAAGACGCTGACATCCGTCAGGGCATCAAGGAATATTCCGACTGGCCGACCATCCCGCAGCTCTACGTGAAGGGCGAATTCGTCGGCGGATGTGACATCGTCCGCGAGATGGCCGAATCCGGGGAACTGGAAACCCTGTTCCGCGAGAACGGCATCGAACTGAACCCGCAGAACTGAGCGGCCGGACCGAGCGGTTGATCCGGGCGGCAGCGCCTCGCTGCCTCCGGCCCTGACCGATCAGCCGGCCAGCATCTTCTCCGCCATCCAGGCGTGGAAATCGCGGGTCGTGGTTTCCAGGACGGGCGTCAGCACGCCGCCGTCGAACGCGGGCGAGTGCCGCCCCGCCTGCATGCGCTCGACCGGATTGATGTCCTCCTCGAACACGCCCCGCCAGAGCGCCGCATTGGCGCGGCGCAGGTCGGCCCATGCGCCGCCGGTCGCCGCCTCTTCGGTGAAATAGCCGATCCGCACGCGTTCCAGCGTCTTTTCCTGGCTCTGGGGGATCAGCAGGATGCCGTACCAGTGGTCGGCATGGATGGCGTAGAGCAGGTTCGGATAGACCGCGATATATTCCGCCCGCGTCGACCAGTAGTCCGACAGGCCCGGCACCTTCGGGAAACCGCGGCCCTCGGGGTCCAGACCGGCCTGATAGACCAGGCTGACCTGCCCGGCGTTGCCGTTGTCGCCGGCAACAAGTTCGTGATCCTCGATCCGGGAATAGCTGTTCAGGCCGGGATGGATCGACGGCAGGTGATAACTCTCCAGATAGTTCTCGACGGCCAGCTTCCAGTTGCAGTTCACCGTCAGTTCGAACGTCGAGTCCGCGCCGCCCGCAAAGAAGGCGGCATCGTCGAATTCCCGCCAGCGCGCTTCCAGTTCGTCGAAGGCAACCGACACGTCCGGCGCCTCGCCCGACAGGTCGGCGAAGACCACGCCGTACCAGCTGGCGGCGCGCACTTCGACCAGGCCCAGTTCACCGGGGTGGACGGCTTCATGTTCGTTCACGCCCACACCGCCGACGTGGGGCGTGCGGTCCAGCGCCCCGTCCAGCTTGTAGCACCAGGCGTGATAGGGACAGCGGATCACCGATCCCGTACGCCCCGGTTCGGTCACCAGCTTCATGCCGCGATGGCGGCAGATGTTGTGGAACACGCGCACCCTGTCGTCGCGCCCGCGCACCAGCAGCAGCGGCAGCCCGGCGATGTCCACCGGCATGGTCGATCCCTTGCGCGGCACGTCGCCCTCGAAGCCGATAGCGATCCAGTGCCTGCGCCAGACGGCATCCTGTTCGGCCCGGTGGAAGGCCGGATCCACGTAAGCCTCGTTGGGCAGGGCGGCGGTGACATTGTCGCGCGCCGCCACGCGACGCAGCCGCCCGGTCAGATCGTCGGAAAGCCGGGCACTTGAGAATCCGCTGTCCATGATCGGCACCTCACAGGGAATGGTGCGGAAACGATAGGCCCGGACACGGCAGGAACCTGCGCCTGAATCCGTCAGGCGCTGTTTCAGGCGCGACCGGTTCTCACCGGCCAGAGGACGGCCGCCAGACCGGCGAAGATCAGCAGGCAGCCGACGGCCTGCAAGCGGGAGAGGGTCTCGCCCAGAAACAGCCAGGACAGCGAGATGCCGAACACCGGCACCAGCAGGAAGAACGGGGCGACGATGGCTGCGCTGTGCTGCACCAGCAGCCGCCCCCAGATGGTGTAGACCAGCACCGTCGCCAGCAGCGCCGAATACAGCACCGCGACGGCGGTCTTCCAGGTCATGGCGCCCAGGGTCGCCGACACCGGGTTCGCGGTCTCCAGCAGCAGCGAGAGGGCGAGCAGCGGAACGGCCGCGGCCGCGCTCATCCAGACCGCGACATGCAGCGGGTTCGCCCCGCCGAGGGATTTCAGGATCATGTTGCCCCCCGCAGCGCACAGCGCACCGAACAGAATCAGCGCAAGCCCGCCTGCGGTCCCGGTTTCCGACTGCGCCGATGCCAGAAGCAGCAGCCCGGCCAGCGCCACCGCCCCGGCGATCGCATGGCGCGGGCCGGGCGTCTCGCGGAAGAAGACCACCGCCATGATCACGGTGAAGAAGGCCTGCGTATGGATCAGCAGCGAGGCCAGCCCCGCCGGGAAGCCGCCGGACATGGCGAAGAACATCAACCCGTACTGCCCCGCGCCGAGCAGGACACCGAGCGTCACGATGTGGCGCCACGGCATCGCCGGTTTCGGAACCGTCAGGATGAAGACACCGGCCGCCAGAAACCGCAGGAAGGTGAAGAACAGCGGCGGCGTCTCCTCCAGCGCCAGCGCCGAAAAGGGAAACGTCGCGCCCCAGATCAGCGCGGCCAGGACGGCCAGAAAGGCATCGCGCGCAGGCATGGCGGGCACACTACAGCAAGCGGCCCGCGCGGTGTACAGCCGCGTCAGCAAACCCGGTGCAGCGCCTGCATCGGCCTGAACCGTGACAGGTTTGACCACCCGCTGGGTTCCGGGATCGAGCCTGTCCCCGGCCTGACCGGGGATCCCGGAACGCGGGAGAGTGGGCGATGACGTCTCAACAAACCACCACGCGCAGCGGGACTTGATCCCGCTGCCCAGTTGGGCGTCAATGGCGGGGGATGGTATGGACACTGACCGACACAGCCCCATCCGGCACACCGCAGCAGGAGCGACCGACATGACCGAAGGCCACAATCTGACCATCAACGGCGACCGCCTGTGGGACAGCCTGATGGAGATGGCGAAGATCGGCGCAACCGAAAAGGGCGGCAATTGCCGACTGGCGCTGACCGATCTGGACCGCGAGGGCCGCGACCTGTTCGTGCGCTGGTGTGAGGAGGCCGGCTGCACGATCCGGGTGGACAAGATGGGCAACATCTTCGCCCGCCGTCCGGGCCGCAACGACGACCTGCCGCCGGTGATGACCGGCAGCCACCTGGACACCCAGCCGACCGGCGGGCGCTTCGACGGGGTCTATGGCGTGCTGGCCGGGCTGGAGGTCGTGCGCAGCCTGAACGACATGAACATCGAGACCGAACACCCGATCGAGGTGGCGGTCTGGACCAACGAGGAAGGCAGCCGCTTTGCGCCGTCCATGATCTCGTCCGCCGTGTTCGCGGGCGTCTACGATCTGGACTACGGCCTCGCCTGCGCCGACGCGGACGGCAAGACCATCGGCGAGGAACTGGAGCGCATCGGCTATGCGGGGCCGGACGAGGTCGGCAACCGCGAGATCAAGGCCTTCTTCGAGACCCATATCGAGCAGGGGCCGATCCTGGAGAACGAAGATATCACCATCGGCGTGGTGACCGGCGCACAGGGCCAGAAATGGTACGAACTGGACATCCAGGGCCAGGAAAGCCACGCCGGACCGACACCGATGCCGGTGCGCAAGGACGCCCTGCTGGCGGCGGCGCGGGTGGTCGAACTGGTCAATCAGGTGGGGCTGGCGCACGCGCCCGACGGCTGTGCCACGGTCGGCATGCTGAACGTGCATCCCAACAGCCGCAACGTCATTCCCGGCCATGTCTTCATGACCATCGATTTCCGCCATCCCGACCCGACGCAGCTTGCCACCATGGATCAGACCATGCGCGGCGCGGTCGCCGAGATCGCCGAGCGCAGCCAGGTCGAGATTGAACTGAAACAGATCATGGACCTGGAGCCCCTGCCCTTCGACGAGGCCTGCGTCGCATCCGTGCAGAAAGCCGCCGACGACCTGAGCTTCTCGTCACGCAGGATCGTTTCCGGTGCCGGTCACGACGCCTGCAACATCGCCCGCGTCGCGCCGACGTCCATGATCTTCATCCCCTGCATCGACGGCATCAGCCACAATGAGGTCGAGGACGCCAAACCCGAATGGATCCACGCCGGCGGCAACGTCCTGCTGCGCGCCATGCTGGAACGCGCGAACTGACGACGCAGTCGGTTCGGCAGGCGGCTGTGCCGTTTTCGGCGCGGCCTTGACCGCGCGCCGTCAATTTCTGCTAAGACACGTTCAATTCCTATCTGCGGCAGAGGAGCGGGCGCATGGCCGGCCATTCACAATTCAAGAACATCATGTACCGCAAGGGCGCGCAGGACGCGAAGCGCGCCAAGCTGTTCACCAAGCTGGCGCGGGAAATCACCGTGTCGGTGAAGGAAGGCGGCGACGATCCGGCGGCCAATCCGCGCCTGCGCGCGGCCATCATCGCGGGCCGCAAGGAGAACATGCCCAACGACAACATCAACCGCGCCATCAAGCGGGCGACGGGCGAGGGCGCGGCGGAAGTGTTCGAGAACATCCGCTACGAGGGCTACGGCCCCGGCGGGGTGGCGCTGATCGTGGAGGCGCTGACCGACAACCGCAACCGCACGGCGTCCGAAGTGCGGTCGGCCTTCTCGAAACACGGCGGCTCGCTGGGCGAGACCAATTCCGTGTCCTTCATGTTCGATCATGTGGGCGTGGTGGAATATCCGGCGGACGCCGCCGATGCCGAGGCCATGTTCGAGGCCGCGGTCGAGGCCGGCGCCGACGATGTGATCAGCAGCGAGAACGGCCACGAGGTGATCTGTGCCATCGAGGCCTTCAACGACGTGCGCGATGCGCTGGAAGAAGCCTTCGGCGAGGCGCGCGAGGCCGGTCTGGTCTGGCGGCCCCAGAACACCACCGAAGTCGACGAGGACAAGGCCGCCACGCTGCTGAAGCTGGTGGACGTGCTGGACGACAATGACGACGTGCAGAAGGTGCACGCCAACTTCGAGGTCTCCGACGAGGTCATGGCGAAGCTGGCGGAGTGACGGTTTGAGCAGCGCCCGCACCCGGCTGATCGGTCTGGACCCGGGGTTGCGCCACACCGGCTGGGGCATCCTGGATTCGGAAGGCAACCGCCTGATCTGGATCGCCGACGGATCGGTGACGTCCGATCCGAAGACGTCGCTGGCCGAACGGCTGCGTCAGTTGCACGACGGCCTGCAGGAGGTGATCGCCGAATGGCGGCCCGACATCGCCGCGGTCGAGGAAACCTTCGTGAACAAGAACCCGGTCTCGACGCTGAAACTGGGCCAGGCACGGGGCGTGTCACTGCTGGTGGCCTCGCTGAACGATCTGCCTGTGACCGAATATGCACCCAACGCCATCAAGAAGGCCGTCGTCGGTACGGGTCATGCCGCGAAGGAACAGATCCACATGATGGTCCGCACGCTGCTGCCGGGTGCGAAACTGTCCAACGAACACGCCGCCGACGCGCTCGCCACCGCCATCTGCCACGCACACCACCGGGGCTCGAACCGGCCGCTGCGCTGATCCGGTCCCGGGTTTGACTGAATCGCCGCCTCCCGGACTGTCACCCCCGGTTTATCCGGGGGCCTTGCTGCAACGCCGCGTCCGCCTGAGCGCTCCTTGCCCCCGCACGGAGGCGGGGGTGACACGCAGCGTGTCTGGCTCCCTCAATCCGATATCGGAATGGCCTAAATTTCCATGCGGCGCACTATGCGCTACCCGCTCTCACTCCGGCATCGGGTGGCGGGCGAAGAAGGCCCGGATCTCGCGGCTGGCCGGGTAGTTGGCGGGCGCGGGTCCGAGCAGGTCGCCGAACCGGCCCGGCAGGCGCGAGTTCGCGGTTTCCGGCCAGCGATGCCCCATGCCGTCGAAGCGGTAGAGGATGACATTCGTGCCGTCGCGGCAGCCCTCTGATCCCGTCACGGTCAGGCGGATGCCACCGCCGAGGTCACGTTCGGGACCGGGCATTGCCGGTCCGGCGCAACCGTTCAGGGCGCGGAAGACCGCGAGCGTGCGGTCGGTCGACAGGGTCGTGCCCCGATCTGCGGGAAACATGGGTGCCACGGCACCGCCGTCCCACAGGATCAGTTCGTCCGCCGTGCCGTTCAGCAGCATCAGCGGGACCGGCCTTGCCGGCCGGCAGGTCCGTTCGGCCTTCTCGGGCAGGTTGGCGATGACAGGCGCGAAGGCGGCAAACACACCGGCGGCCTCGCAGGCCAGCCGGAAGGTCATCATGCCGCCGTTCGATGCCCCGGTGGCATATATCCGTCTTGCATCCGCAATGCCCGCCTGCACCAGTTGCTGCGCCAGAGCCGTCAGGAACCCGACATCGTCGATCACCTCGCCGCCCTGCTTCCGGCGGATGGCTGCTGCTTCGCGCGCGTCGTTCCACTGATTGCCGATGCCCTGCGGATAGACCGTCACATATCCTGCACGCGCCCCGCTGGCGTGAAAGGCCGTCGTCCGTCGGGTCCGTTCGGCGGTGCCACCGCCGCCGTGCAGCACGAACACCGTCGGCGCGGGCAGGGCCAGCCCCGGCGGTCTCTCGATCAGATAGTCCCGGTCACGACCGTCGTGGCGCAGCGTATCCGCCAGCGCGGGGCCAGCGAGGACGATGAGGCACAACAGGAGAAGAAACCTGCTCATGGCGGCATGATAACCGTCAGATCGGGCAGCGGCGCAAGCGGGAACCGGGATTTTCCATCGGCGCGGTTCGACCCGGGACCGAGAGCAGCCGCCCCGGCGCTTCAGCAGGAGTGGCGGTTCGTGTGCCCGCTCAGGGCGGAAACAGTCTGAATGGAACCATTCAGGCCGGTTTCAGGAATGGCAACCACCTGGGCGCGTTGCGTTATTTCGATCTGATGCTGATTCCACGAAATCGAAAACGCTCTACGCCTCGCTTTCGGGCTTGGTTTCCGAGATCGCGGCCTGGGCCGCGGCCAGCCGCGCAATGGGCACCCGGAAGGGCGAACAGGACACATAGTCCAGCCCGACGCTTTCGCAGAAGTGGATCGAGGCCGGGTCGCCGCCATGTTCGCCGCAGATGCCCAGCTTGATGTCGGGCATGGTCCGGCGTCCGCGCTCGGCGGCGATCTTCACCAGTTCGCCGACCCCGTCCACGTCCAGACTGACGAAGGGATCCTTCTCCAGCACGCCCTGCTCGACGTAATCGTCCAGGAAGGCGGCGGCGTCGTCGCGGCTGATGCCGAACGTCGTCTGCGTCAGGTCGTTGGTGCCGAAACTGAAAAAGGCCGCCGACTGCGCCAGTTCATGCGCCCTGAGGGCCGCGCGCGGCAGCTCGATCATGGTGCCGACCAGATAGTCGATCTCCACACCCTTTTCCCGGCGCACTTCCGCGGCCACGCGGTCGATCAGTTCCTTCAGGATGTCGATCTCGCGCTTGGTGGCGGCCAGCGGGATCATCACCTCCGGTATCACCGGTTCGGCGACGGTGGAGACCTCGGCCACGGCCTCGAAGATCGCGCGGGCCTGCATCTCGTAGATCTCGGGGAACGAGATGCCCAGACGGCAGCCGCGATGGCCCAGCATCGGATTGAACTCGTGCAGTTCGTTGGCGCGGCGGCGCATCCGTTCGGGGTCGGCCTCCATCGCCCTGGCGACCGCGCGGATGTCCTCTTCCGTCTTGGGCAGGAATTCGTGCAGCGGCGGATCCAGCAGGCGGATCGTCACCGGCAGGCCGGCCATGATGCGGAACAGGTCGATGAAGTCCTGGCGCTGCATCGGCAGGATCTTGGCCAGCGCCGCGCGGCGTTCGGATTCCCGGTCGGACAGGATCATCTCGCGCACGGCGATGATGCGCTCATCCTCGAAGAACATGTGCTCGGTGCGGCACAGGCCGATGCCTTCCGCGCCGAAGTCGCGCGCGGTCTGCGCATCGGCAGGCGTTTCGGCATTGGTGCGCACCCGCAGGCGGCGGATGCCGTCGGCCCAGACCATCAGTTTCGAGAAATCGCCCGACAGTTCCGGCTGGATCGTGGCGACCTCGCCGGACATGACCTCGCCGGTCGCGCCGTCGATGGTCAGCACGTCGCCCGCATGGAACGATTCGCCCAGCACCGACATCTCGCCCTTCTTGTAGTCGATGCGGATATGGCCCGCGCCCGACACACAGGGACGGCCCATGCCGCGCGCGACCACGGCGGCGTGGCTGGTCATGCCGCCGCGGCTGGTCAGGATGCCTTCCGCCGCGTGCATGCCGTGAATGTCCTCGGGGCTGGTTTCCTCGCGCACCAGAATGACCTTCTCGCCCATCTTCGACAGGCGCTCGGCCTCGTCGGCGGTGAAGGTGATCCGGCCCGACGCGGCACCGGGGCTGGCGGGCAGACCCTTGGCGATGACGGTACGGCCGGCCTCCGGGTCCAGGGTCGGATGCAGCAGCTGGTCCAGCGCCGACGGTTCGATCCGCATCACCGCTTCCTGTTCGGTGATCAGCCCTTCATCCACCATGTCCACGGCGATCTTCAGGGCGGCCTTGGTGGTGCGCTTGCCCGACCGGGTCTGCAGCATCCACAGCTTGCCGCGCTGTACCGTGAACTCGATGTCCTGCATGTCGCGGTAGTGCTTCTCCAGCGTCTGGTAGACCTGCACCAGCTGGCCGAAGACCTCGGGCATCGCCTCTTCCAGCGACGGGTCGGTCTCGCCCGAGCGTTCCCGGGCGGCCTTCGTCAGCAGCTGCGGCGTACGGATGCCGGCGACCACATCCTCGCCCTGCGCGTTGATCAGATACTCGCCGTAGAAGATGTTCTCGCCGGTCGACGGGTCGCGCGTGAAGGCGACACCGGTGGCCGAACTCTCGCCCATGTTGCCGAAGACCATGGCCTGGACGTTGACGGCGGTGCCCCAGCTTGTCGGGATGTCGTTCAGGCGGCGGTAGGTTCTGGCGCGGTCGTTCATCCACGATCCGAAGACCGCGCGGATCGCACCCCAGAGCTGTTCTTCCGGGTCCTGCGGGAAGGGCTTGCCGGTGACGCGGACGACCTCTTCCTTGAACAGGTCGACGATGCTTTCCAGGTCGTCGACCGTCAGTTCGTTGTCCAGCCAGATGCCGCGGGTTTCCTTCACGCCCTCCATCAGGTCCTCGAACCCGGCGTGATCGACGCCCAGCACCACGTCGCCGTACATCTGGATGAAGCGGCGATAGCTGTCCAGCGCGAAGCGGCGCTCGCCGCCGGCGCTGGCGGCGAGACCCTCGACCGTCTGATCGTTCAGGCCCAGGTTCAGCACCGTGTCCATCATGCCGGGCATGGAAGCGCGCGCGCCCGAGCGGACCGACACCAGCAGCGGGTTGTCCGCATCGCCAAATCCCGCGCCGACCTGTTCGCCCACCCGCGCGATGGCAGCGCTCACCTGTTCGGCCAGCCCGTCGGGAAAGGCCCCCTCATGGTCGGTATAATGGGTGCAGACCTCGGTGGTGATGGTGAATCCCGGCGGCACCGGCAGGCCGATGTTGGACATCTCGGCCAGGTTCGCGCCCTTGCCGCCCAGCAGGTTCTTCATGTCGGCCCGGCCTTCCGCCGACCCGTCCCCGAAGCTGTAGACCCATTGCGTCATGTCGTTCGTATCCTTTCGGATGTGTCGCCCGATACCGTTCGGGAAACACCTGCCTGCACCGGGACTTGATCCCGGTGCCCAGACCGGCATCGGAACCGGGCAGAAACTCTTCGTCCTCTGTACACAATCAGCGCCGCACTGGGCTCCGGGATCAAGTCCCGGAGCGGGTGAGAACTGATGGGTTCATCCCTCGATCTTCGAGAAATCCGCGACCCGGTGCAGGGTCTCGCGGATCTCCGCCAGCAGTTTCAGCCTGTTCTCGCGCAGGCCCGGATCGTCGGCGTTCACGGTCACATCCTCGAAGAAGGCATCGACCGGGCCGCGCAGACCCGCCATCGCCGACATGGCCGCCTCGAAATCCTCAGCCTCCAGCGCACGGTCGGCCTGCGCAACCGCTTCTGTCAGTGCCGTGCCCAGCGCCTTCTCGGCGGCATCGGCGAAGGCATCGCGGTCGGCGGGACCGGCGTAGGCCGTCTTGTCCTTCTTTTCCTCGATCCGCAGGATGTTGGCCGCCCGGCGGTAGGCCGTCAGCAGGTTCTGTCCGTCGTCCGATGTGGCGAGGGTCTGAAGCGCGGCGACGCGGCGTGTCAGGCGTACCAGATCGCCGTCCCGGCCCAGCGCCAGCACCGCGTTCACCAGATCGTGGCGCACGCCCTGATCGCGCAGGCTGACCGTCATGCGGTCGGCGATGAAATCGAGCAGGTCGTTCACGACCGTCTGTCTGTCCGCTTCGGTCGAGGCGAAATCATTGACCAGCCCGCCATAGGCTTCGGAAATCGCGGCGGCCAGATCCAGCCTGAGATCGTTTTCCAGCACCAGCCGGATGATACCCAGGGCGGCGCGGCGCAGCGCGTAGGGGTCTTTCGAACCCGTTGGTTTCTCGCCGATGCCGAAGAACCCGGCCAGACTGTCCAGCTTGTCGGCCAGTGCCACGGCAACCGAGACCGGCTCGGTCGGACACGGATCGTTCGGCCCGGCGGGGCTGTAGTGATCGCGGATGGCGCGGGCGATGTTCGCGTGTTCGCCGTCGGCCTGGGCGTAGTACATGCCCATCAGGCCCTGCAATTCCGGGAACTCGCCGACCATTTCCGTGGTCAGGTCGGCCTTGGCCAGCAGTCCGGCGCGCTTCGCCTGCTGTCTGTCGGCACCGACATGCGGGGCCAGCCAGGTGGACAGTTCCGAGATGCGCTCGGCCTTGCGGCGCACGGACCCCATCGCGGCGTGGAACACGATCGGGTCGAGGTCGTCGATGCGGCTCTCCAGGGTCCGCTTGCGGTCCTGATCCCAGAAGAAGCGGGCGTCGGACAGGCGCGCGCGCAATACCTTCTCGTTGCCCGCCGTGATCGCCGCACCGCCGTCTGTGGCGCTCAGATTGGCGACGGTCACGAAGTGCGGGGCCAGCGTGCCGTCGGCGTGCCGGGTCGCGAAATATTTCTGGTGCGTGCGCATCGACAGGATCAGCACTTCGGGCGGCACATCCATGAAGGCGTCGTCGATGCGGCCCATCAGTGGCACCGGCCATTCGACCAGCCCGGCCACCTCGTCCAGCAGGCCGCCGTCCTCAATCAGCGACACGCCCTGCGCGGTGGCCAGCGCGGACGCGCCCTGCGCGATCATGTCTTTCCGTTCGTCCCGGTCCAGCACGACCTTTGCGTCGCGCAGCTTCGTCCGATAGTCGGTGAAATCGCTGACGGCGAAGGCGTCGGGCGCGTGGAAGCGGTGGCCACGTGTGATGTTGCCCGCACTCACGGGGCCGAAGCTGACCGGCAGGATCTCGCCGCCGAACAGGCACAGGATCGAATGCAGCGGCCGCACCCAGCGGACGCCGTGCGCGCCCCAGCGCATGGACTTCGGCCAGGGCAGTCTTGCAATCGCCGTCTCGACGATGCCGGGCAGCACCTCGGCGGTCTTCTGTCCCGGCTTCTCGATCACGGCGAACAGCACATCGCCCTTCGGCGTCTCGCGTACTTCAAGCTGATCGCGGGTCAGGCCGGTCGAGCGCAGAAAGCCCTCGATGGCCTTGTCGGGCGCGTCGGCCTTCGGGCCCTTGCGCTCGTCGCGCACGTCCTCGGTCGCGCCGGGCAGGTTCCCGATCACGACGGTCAGGCGGCGCGGTGTCGAGTGGTGGCTCAGGCCAGTGACCGCAAGACCGGCATCCTTGCACCCGGCCTCGATCAGCCTTGCCAGATCGGAGGCGGCGCGGTCCTGCATGCGCGCGGGGATTTCCTCCGAGAACAGTTCCAGCAGAAGTTCGGTCATCGTGCCGTCCCCGAATTCGTGTCATCCCCGTCAGCGCGGAGCGCTGCGCGGAGATCGGGCTGAACCAGCCATGTCCTGATCCCGATCCCCGAGTGCCCCTGCGGGACATCGGGGATGACACACTGAAACGTGCGGAAATACATGCTCACGCCTCCACCGTCAGGTGGCCACGGCTGACCAGCCATTCCTCGGCGCAGCGCTTGGCCAGCGCCCGCACCCGGCCGATGTAGGCGGCGCGCTCGGTCACGCTGATGACCCCGCGCGCGTCCAGCAGGTTGAAGACGTGGCTCGCCTTGATGCACTGGTCATAGGCGGGCAGCGCCAGCCCCTGCGCCGCGATGGCATGGCACTCGGCCTCGGCGTCGCGGAAGTGGCGGAACAGCATCTCGGTGTTCGCATGTTCGAAATTGTGTGCGGAATATTCCCGTTCGGCCTGATGGAACACGTCGCCGTAGCTGACGCCCTGCCCGTTGAAGTCCAGATCATAGACATTGTCGACGCCCTGCACATACATGGCCAGCCGCTCCAGCCCGTAGGTCAGTTCCCCGGACACCGGCGCACAGTCGAAGCCGCCGACCTGCTGGAAGTAGGTGAACTGGCTGACTTCCATGCCGTCGCACCAGACCTCCCAGCCGAGGCCCCAGGCACCCAGCGTCGGGCTTTCCCAGTCGTCCTCGACGAAGCGGATGTCGTGATTGTTCGGGTCGATTCCGATCTCGTTCAGGCTGCCCAGGTAGAGCGCCTGAAAATCGTCCGGCGAGGGCTTCATGATGACCTGGTACTGGTAATAGTGCTGCAGCCGGTTCGGGTTCTCGCCATAGCGCCCGTCGGTGGGACGGCGCGACGGCTGCACATAGGCGGCCTTCCAGGGTTCCGGGCCCAGCGCGCGCAGGGTCGTGGCCGGATGGAACGTGCCCGCGCCCACCTCCATGTCATAGGGCTGCAGGATCAGGCAGCCTTGCGCCGACCAGTAACGGTGCAGGCGCAGGATCAGCTCCTGAAAGGACGGTGCGGCGGACATGATGGATGGCCTCTGAACGTGGCGGGTTCGTCTGCGCGGAGAGGTAGCGGGGGCCGCCGTGAGGGTCAAGGAGGGAAACGTCGCGTTGCGCTTACGCCGGCGTAGCACTGTGTTCCCATCTGCGAGAACCGTGACAGGTTTCACCATCCACTGGGTTCCGGGATCGAGTCCCGGAACGCGGGAGAGTGTGTGGCGAGGTCTGAATAAAACCACCACGCGCAGCGGGATCCCCGGTCAAGCCGGGGACAGGCTTGATCAGAGTTTACCCCGCACCCCGATGCGGGGCTGCCCAGTGCGGCGTCCCCGTCTGCGAGAACCGCGACAGGTTTCGCCATCCGCTGGGTTCCGGGATCGAGTCCCGGAACGCGGGAGAGTGTGTGGCAGCGTTCATTCCAAACCATCACGCGCAGGGGGAATCCCCGTGCGGGCCGGGGACAGGCCCGATCCCGGTGCCCAGAGCGGCGGCGAAGCAACCCGCCGTCAGGCGGGTGAATTGTCGGGTGCCGGGTCCCACACCCCGTCGGCGATGATGCGCAGCGCCAGCGGGCCGTTCACCCTGTCCATCGACCAGAAGCCGCCCTGTCCCCAGACGTTCGGCTCGGCCTGGGCGGCGATGTGGCCGTAGTCGGCCTTGGCGACCATGGTCAGGCAAAGCATGCGTTCGCCCTTCGACATGGGGAAATCGTTCTCGGCGACGCGTTTCAGCACGCCGTTCGCGGCGATCTGCTCCCCGAAGGTCAGCCAGTCGGTGAAGGCGTCAGGGGCGATCCGGAAGAACCGCTGCACGGCGGTCGTGGCCGCGCAGGCCTCGGCGTAGAGCGATTGCGTCATTTCAGCCCCAGCACGTCCGTCATGTCGTAGATCCCCGGCGGCTTGCCCCCGACCCAGAGCGCCGCACGCACCGCGCCCGCCGCGAACAGCGCCCGGTCGTTGGCAAGGTGGCTGAGGACGATGCGTTCGTTGTCGGTCGCGAAGGTCACCGAATGCTCGCCGACGACATTGCCGCCGCGCAGCGCCGCATAGCCGATCTCGCCCTTCGTCCGTTCGCCGGTGATGCCGTCGCGCCCGCTGACCGCCACCGCATCGTGATCCTGTCCCCGGCCCTCGGCGGCGGCCCGGCCCAGCATCAGGGCGGTACCGGACGGGGCGTCGACCTTCCAGCGGTGGTGCATCTCGACGATCTCGACATCCCAGTCGATGCCCAGCGCCGCCGAGACCTGCTTCACCGTCTGCACCAGCAGGTTGACGCCCAGCGACATGTTGCCGGCCTGGATGACGGCGACCTTCTGCGCCGCCCGGTCGATCCGCGCCTGCTGCTCGGCGTTCAGGCCCGTGGTGCCGACGACGAAGGCCGCGCCCGCGTCCGCCGCATGCAGCGCATTGTGCGAGGTCGCCTCGGCCAGGGTGAAATCAATCACCACGTCGGCGTCCCGAAAGGCCTCGGAAGGGTCGTCGGTCGCCGCGATGTCCATCGGCTCCAGCCCGGCCAGCGAACCCAGGTCGCTGCCGACCGTTTCACTGCCCGGCGCTTCCAGCCCGCCGCAGATGGCCGCGCCTTCGGTCTCGGTCACCAGCTTCAGCAGCGTCCGGCCCATACGACCGCCCGCGCCCGCGATTGCAACTTTCATCATCTCAGTTCCCGTCTCCTGCATGGCAGGGGCATCGCATATCGGCTCACATTTGTCATCCGGGACGGCTATCCTGCGTGCCATGAGCATATTCGATCACTGGACCGCCGCCGCCGAGGCCGATGCCCTGCGCGCCCACACCGAACGCCACCTGTCGGCGTTCGAACGCCATCCGCCGTCGCGCGCCATCGCCAAGCAGGCCGCCGTGTCCTGCCTGATCACCCATGACGATGACGGCACCCCCTGTTTCGTGCTGACCCGGCGCGCGTCGACCCTGTCCAGCCACAAGGGTCAGTGGGCCCTGCCCGGCGGGCGCGTCGATCCGGGCGAGACCATCGTGCAGGCCGCCCTGCGCGAGGTGGCGGAGGAAATCGGGATCACGGTGCCCGAAGAGAATGTGCTGGGGCGGCTGGACGACTACGTCACCCGGTCGGGCTATTGCATCGCGCCCATCGTGGCCTGGATCGGCCCGAAGCCCGAGTTCACGCTCAGCCCGGCGGAGGTGCAGGCGCTGCATCTGATCCCGCTGGCCGATCTGGACCGCGACGACAGCCCGCAGTTCGTGACCATTCCCGAAAGCGACAAGCCGGTGATCCGCATGCCGCTCATGACCAACCACATCCACGCGCCGACGGCCGCAGTGCTCTACCAGTTCCGGGATGTGGCGCTGCATGGCCGCGACACCCGCGTGGCGCACTACGAACAACCGGTCTTCGCCTGGAAATAGGGCGGTCGCGCTGCTTCAGAATGACTGCGTGCCGCCCATGGCGATCTGCACTAATCTGACGCGCGTACAGGTTCGCATTCGGTTTCGTCGGGAGTTGGTGATTTGAAACGCTGGATTGGCCCCCTCATCCTGCTGCTGGTCCTGCTGGCCGTGGGCGGTTACTGGTTCTACTGGAACGCGCTGGCCGACGGGCTGAAGAACGGTTTCGACCGCTGGGTGGCCGACCGCCGGGCCGAAGGTGTCGAGGTTGCGCACGGCACGGTGGAGGTGAACGGCTTCCCCTACCGGCTGGAGATGACCATCGCGGCACCGTCGCTGGCCGCGCCTCAATTGACCGATCAGCCTTCGTGGTCCGCCGATGCGGTGGTGCTCTATTTCCAGCCCTGGCAGCGCGGCCATGGAATCGCCGAGATCCGCGGCACACAGAACCTGGGCTGGGTCGAAGGCGGCAACCGCCGGCAGGCCGCGATCACGTCGGAACAGGCCCTGTCCTCGTTCCGCTTCACCGACCGCGGCGCGATCACCCGCTTCGACACGGACATGAAGAACGTGCAGGTGACCGGCGATGTCGCCCTGCGCCAGGCCGAGCGGCTGCAGACGCACGGCAGGCTGCGCCAGGACGCCGGTGCGGCACCGCACTTCGATTTCTCAATCCGGGGCGATGGCCTGAAAGTGGACCCCGCCGCCTCGCCGCTGGGCGAGAACATCGACCTCTACCGCATTTCGGTCACCTTCGAGCCGCTGCCCGCGTCGACCAGTCCGCAGGCGCTGGATACCTGGCGCGATGCGGGCGGGGTGCTGCAGATCCCGGCGCTGGAGATCGTCACCGGCGAGTTGTCCATCACCGGCAAGGGCACGTTCGCGCTGGATCCGGCGCGCCGGGCCGAGGGTGCGGCCACCCTGATCGTGCGCGGCGCGGATGCCTTCGTCGACGCCGTCTCGGCGGCGGGGCAGCTGCAGGCGGGCGCGCGGCTGGGCCTGCGCCTCGGGATTTCCGCGCTGGAAGAGACCGACGCCGACGGTCAGAAATTCGTGCGCCTGCCGATCGCGATCCAGGACGGCCGTTTCAAGATCATGGGGATCGGCCTGCTGGATGTCGAACCGCTCTACTGATCCTGTGCGGCCTGATAGACTGCATCCACCCCCGTTCAGATTTCTAAAGGAGAGACCGACATGAAGCGTTTCGCGATTGCCCTTGCGGCCATCCTGGCCCTTGGCCTGCCGTTCGTTGCACAGGCCGACTCGCCCTGGCCCGACGGGGCCGAGGTCTACATCGTCTCCCCCGCCGACGGCGCGGAGGTGACCAGTCCGGTGCGCGTGGTCTTCGGCCTGCGCGGCATGGGCGTGGCCCCCGCCGGGACCGAGCGCGCGAAGACGGGACACCATCATCTGCTGATCAACCATCCGGTGCCGAGCGGCGAGGACCTGCAGTACAATCTGCCGGCCGAGGACACGCTGGTGCATTTCGGCGGCGGTCAGACCGAAACCGAGATCGAGCTGCCCGCGGGCACGCACACGCTGCAGCTGATCATGGGCGATGCCAACCACGTGCCGCACGATCCGCCGCTGGTGTCCGACGTCGTGACCATCACGGTCAAGCCCTGACGGCACTCAGCGTCCGCGCGCCAGCGCCCTGATATCGGCGGGCCGGGCCAGCCGGAACAGCCAGGCCAGCCCGCCGTAGATCGCGATGCCACCGGATACCAGGATCGCCAGCCCGGCTGCGCGGCCCAGTTCTCCGCCCGGCATCCGCTGATCCAGTGCAATCGCGCCCAGGATCAGGGCGGCGGCCATGATGGCGCTGACCAGCAGCGATTTCGGGACGGCCAGCGCCAGCCTGCGGTCGAATTTCATGTGTCCGCGCCGCATCAGGATCCAGAGCATCAGACCGGCGTTCAGCCAGGCGCTGATCGCAGTGGCCAGCGCCAGCCCGGCATGCAGCATCGGCCCCATCAGGATCAGGTTGAGCACGATGTTCAGCGCGACGGCGGCGATGGCGATCTTCACCGGCGTGGCGGTATCCTGCCGGGCGAAGAAGGCGGGGCCGAGCACCTTGATCATCACGTAGGCGGGCAGGCCGACCGCATAGGCCGACAGCGCCCAGGCGGTCGATGCGGTGTCCGCGGAGGTGAACGCCCCCCGCTCGAACAGGGTGCCGACCAGGACATCCGGCATCGCCAGACATGCCGCTGCGGCCGGAAAGGCCATCAGAAGCCCCAGTTCGATGGCGCGGTTCAGGCTGTGGCGCGCGGCCTCGTCGTCGCCCGCCGCCGCCTGCCGCGACAGCAGCGGCAGCAGTGCCGTGCCCACCGCGACACCGACCACGCCGATGGGCAGCTGGTTGATGCGGTCGGCATAGAACAGGAACGAGATCGAACCGTCGGGCAGGGTCGAGGCCAGGACGATATCGATCACCAGGTTGATCTGCACCACGCCCGCCCCCAGCGCGGCCGGACCCATCAGGGCCAGCACGCGCCGCACACCGGGGGTCAGCCGGGGGCGCGGCAGATTGAGCGACAACCCTTCGCGCCGCAGCGCCAGCATCAGCCAGAGGAACTGCACGACGCCGGCCACGAACACGCCGATGGCCAGCGCGTGACCGGCGGTGGGGACATGATCGACCAGACCCAGCAGGGCCGCGATCAGGCACAGGTTCAGCAGGATCGGCGTGGCCGCCGCCGCCGCGAAGCGCCCGGTACTGTTCAGGATTCCGGCCAGCAGCGAGACGAGGCTGATGAACATCAGATAGGGAAAGGTGATCCGGGTCAGTTCGACGGCCAGATCGAAGGTCGCGGGATCGTCGACGAAACCCGGCGCGAGCCCCAGCATCACCACCGGCATCGCGATCTGCACGACGGCGGTGAACAGCAGCAGCACCGTCAGCAGGACCGACAGCGTGTCCTCGGCGAACAGGAGGGCGCGCTGCCGCCCCTCGGTCTGCAGGCGGCCCGAGAACAGCGGCACGAAGGCCGCGTTGAAGGCGCCCTCGGCGAACAGGCGGCGGAAGAAATTGGGAAGCTTGAAGGCGACGAAAAAGGCGTCGCCGATGGGGCCTGCCCCCAGGATCGCGGCGATCAGGATGTCGCGCGTGAAGCCGGTCAGGCGGCTGATCATCGTGAAGCCGCCAACGGTCGCCGCAGCGCGGACGAGCGTGTTTGGACGCGTTGGGGCTTCAGAATCAGACATGCCGTCGTTCTACGACGGCATTGTCACGAAAGTAAGACTGAGGGAAGCGGAAGTGGAGGCCCGGGCGGGTAGAGGGGGGTTTACCCGGGCCTCCGGTCGGCGAACACCAATTGCCAGAAATGGCAGGGAACGGATCGGCGCTCACCAATTGACCGCGAAGCTGGTGACACTACAGAGGGCTCCGCTGGTCAATCAGCGGCTCTGGATCAATCGTCCTGATCGCCGTCGCTCGTCAGATAACCGGCACCGGCACCTGCCGCGCCACCGATGATGGCACCCGTCGCGGCACTGCCGCCGGTGATGGCACCAAGGGCGGCACCGCCTGCGGCACCGATCGCGCCGCCGGAAAGCGTGCGCTGCTGGGTTTCGTTCATGCCTTCGCACGCACCCAGGGCAAGGGCGGTTCCGACGACACCGATAGCTGCAATCTTGCGAATCATTGTTTTTCTCCTTCTTTGTCGCGCTTCACAGTTAGCAGATGGGGGCGATCAGGAGGCCGAGCAACTGCGTCAACTGGCCTCATGATTTCGGTATGGGATTACCCCTCCTCAGTCGTCCTCGTTCTGTTTGCCGGTGAGATAGCCTGCACCGGCACCGACGGCACCGCCGATGACCGCACCGGCGACGACGCTGCCGCCCGTCAGGGCCGTCAGGGCTGCGCCGCCTGCGGTACCGAGCGCGCCACCGGAGAGGGTGCGCTGCTGGGTGTCGGTCATGTTCTCACATGCACCCAGGACGAGAGTGAGGCCGAGAACCCCGGCGATTGCTGTCTTGCGAAACATTGTCTGTCTCCTTGGTTTTATTGTCATGATTGCCGCCGGCCCCGGTTCCGGGACCGGATGTCGTCAGTGGAAGACCGCACCCGGTGCTTCCAGCCGTGCCGTATCCAGCCGCGTCAGTGCGCCGCCTTCTATGGCATATAGGGTGTCACGAACGTGTTTCTCGGTGATTCCGTCGATGTTGCTGAGCAACAGGGCCAGGCGATAGCCGTCAAAGCGGCGGCGCTGGCGCTGGCGCGCACGTTCCCGGCGCAGTGCCGCACCGCCAGGCACCGTGTTCAGACCGTGGAGGGCATCCAGGACCGGTCCGAGCAGATCATGGTGGTGCGTGCGCCGCAGCCCGTCGGAGGCTTTCGCCACGCTGGGCGGCAGATCCGCGGGTGTCGAAATCGCATCGGGGAAGATCATGCCGGAATCGATCGCCCGGTGATCGCGGCCCCAGTTCGTCGCAGCCGCTGCCAGTGCGATGATCAGCGACGGCGGCGAGATATCGAACCGCCGGTCCAGCTGCTCCGCATCGGTGGCATCGTAGTGCCACATTTCTTCCTCGATCACGCGCTCATCCGATGCGGCTCGCATCATCGAACGCTGCAGGGACAGGGTTTCGTTGGCACGCAGGGCCACCGGCAGCATCAGCCGCACGAAGTGTTTCTGGGCTTCGGCCACACTCTGGACCGATCCCAGATCCTTCGGGATCCGCTTCACGAAGACACGCGGTACATTCTGTCGGCCGAGACCCGCCGCATAAGGATCGTAGGTCAGCCGACGATCGGCTTCACGCAGCGAGCAGGGCGCAATGTTTTCGCCGCCGATCGCTGACCGGACACTGGCGTGGACACGCTGTTCATTGACTCTGAGATACATGGTTCGCCTCGATCATTGCCCGACGGACCGTCCCGTTCGGTGAAATCAAGATGAACCTGTGTCGGTGACCCGTCAGCGGCGAGACTGTGGCAAGCCTGTGACCGGTTAACGAACCGTTTCAGAAACCGACGACGCGGCCCTGCGCCGGCGGCACGTCCCCGGCCAGCGTCTCGGCCCAGACGGCGGCGACCGCGTCCGCCCCGGACTGCCGGTCGATGGTCAGCCAGTCGCGCGATTTCAGGGCCGTTTGTGCCCAGAACGCCGCGGCCCTGCGGTCGAACTCGCCCTTGCCCCAGTCCTTCGACCGCTTCTGGATGTGGCCGGGGGCGAAGAACATGGCGCTGCGTTCGCGGATGAAGTCCCCGCCCATCTGGTTCGCATCGTAGTGGGTCAGGCCGACGTTCGAGGTGTAACGCATGTTGTCGCCCAGCAGCCGGTGCATCCGCCCCAGCACATCTCCATTGCCCGACATGTCGACGATGACCGACGGCACGTTCGCCAGATCGCCTTCGATGGCGTCATAGGTGAGAACCTGCGCATACAGTCCCAGGTTTTCCACCATGCCGCGGTTGCCCTGGGAGGTGACGCCGATGACGCGCGGCGCGTCCGGGTCGGCGGTCAGCGCGTAGGCCGTGCCGATGGCGGTCTTGGACGACGCGCTCGGCAGGATGACCTGCGCCGCGCCGAACCAGCCGTTGTCCTTCAGGAAGTCATACAGGCAGAAGGACGTCGCATAGAGCGGCCAGAGCACCATGCGCGCGTCGTCCATGGACAGGTCATAGGCCGGATCCGCGGTCAGCCGCGTGTAGCGGTTGTAGACCGGCGGCAGGTCGGCGCGATGGTCCGCCCCGTCGAACAGGGTCCCGTCACCGACCCGCACGGGTGCCATCACCAGATGGCTGCCCATCGGCCAGTAACCGTACAGCCGCTCGCCCACGGGCACCTCCGGATGGCGGCTTTCGACGACCTCGGCCACGCCCCACACCGGCACGACCCCCCAGCCGTCGTCGCCGGTGGGGAAGAACTGCCAGTAGCCGATCTTCTCGCCCACCACGCCGTAGGTCACATTGTTGGCGGTCAGCGCGAAACGGTCCACCTTCGCCAGCACCTGTCCTTCCGCAAGGGTGGCCGTGTGGCGGGTGACACGGCTGGTCGCCAGATCGTCCTTGCGGACCTCGAAGGTGGTGATGTCGGTCATGTGCCCTGCCTCTGTCGGTGAATCCGGTCAGCCCGTCTCAGCTATACCGATCACCCGGTCCGCCGCCAGCTTTTCCAGACGCGCCTCATCGATATCCAGCCATTCGGTCAGCAGTTCCACGGAATGCTGGCCCAGGGTCGGCACGCGGTAGTCGCTGTCCACCGGCGTGCCCGAGAAGCGCATCGGCGGGCCGGCGACGGGCACCTTGCCGTGCACGGGATGGTCCAGTTCGATGATGTGGCCCCGGTGCTGCAGCTGCGGGTTGGTGGCAACTTCATCCATGGTGGCGACGCGGGCCGTGGCCAGCCGCTGTGCCAGCATCCGGCGTTCCGCCTCCTCGGCGGTCAGCGCCTGCATCCAGTCGCCGACGATCTTTTCCAGCGCGGTGTCATTGGCCGACCGG
Source organism: Minwuia sp. (assembly GCF_048263705.1). Lineage (GTDB taxonomy): Bacteria > Pseudomonadota > Alphaproteobacteria > Minwuiales > Minwuiaceae > Minwuia. The sequence goes on from NZ_JBLXDV010000004.1 coordinate 28,191, forward strand.
TTGAGGATCGAGTTGAAGCGCGGATCCTTCGGCAGATCGGGCATCTCCATCGCGACGGCCAGCTTCGCGAATTCCGGGTCGCTCCAGGCGGTGATGTGCACATAGCGCCCGTCGCCGCACAGAAAGCTGTGCGAAGGCACCGAAATCGGGTTCTTGTTGCCCCGCCGGGTGCGCTTGACGCCGTGCAGCAGATACTCGGGGATCGACGTCATCAACAGGCTGGTCGCGCCCTCCAGCATGGACACGTCGACCATCTGGCCCTCGCCCGTCCGCTCCCGCGCCTGCAGCGCCGTGACCGTCCCGATCACCGCAAACAGGCCGGTCAGATAGTCGGTGATGATGGTGCCGCAGACCGTCGGCGGACCGTCCGCCTGTCCGGTCAGTTCCTGAATGCCGCTGAGCGCCTGGATGACCGGATCGTAGGAGGCGCGTCCGGCCCACGGCCCGTCCTGCCCGAAACCGGAAATCCGGGTCATGACCAGGCGCGGATTGATCGCGTGCAGCCGGTCCCAGCCAAAGCCCATGCTCTCCATGACCCCGGGACGGAAATTCTCGACCACCACATCGGCCACGCCCGCCAGTTCGGTCAGCATCTCCCGCCCGCCCTCGGTGCGCAGGTCGATGGCCAGGCTGCGCTTGGAGCGGTTGAACATCAGCGAGAACAGGCTGTCGCCCGGGCCCAGCTTGTCGTCGATCAGGCGCGCGCCGTCGCCCTCCAGCCCTTCCAGCTTGGCCACGTCGGCGCCGAAATCACCCAGCATCTGCGTCGCGTGCGGCCCGGCGACATAGCGCGTCAGGTCCAGCACGCGGATGCCGTCCAGCGGCCCGCTCACAGGTTCACCGCAGGCGCCGGCGCGCCCGTCCCGTCAGATCTTTCCATGATGATGTATCCTCCCCGCCTTCATAGTGACGCAGGGAAGTCGTGCTGTGAATAGCCGTGCCGCCTCACCGGACGCATGCCCGCGCCGACGGCTGACGCCTTCAGACGATATCCAGATCCGCCAGATCGGTGACCCCGATCAGGGTGATGGTCGCATCGCTGGAAAGGGTCAGCAGCATGTCGTCGACCTGACCGTCACCGTCGGCGTCCGTCGCGGTCTGATCGACAATCGTCAGGCCGTCGCGGAGATTGATCCGGTCCTGCCCGGTATCGAAGTCCAGCAGGGTGTCGTGGCTGTCCGGACCGTCATTCGACAGGAAGAAACGGAACTCGTCGGCCCCGGCACCGCCGTTCAGCGTGTCGTTGCCGGCGCGCCCTTCCAGGATGTCGTTGCCCGCGCCGCCGAACAGTTCATCGTGGCCGCCGTCGCCGACCAGCCGGTCATGGTCCTGTCCGCCGAACGCCACGTCCGCGTCCTCGCCGCCATAGATCAGGTCGCTGCCGTCGCCGCCGCGGAGTTCGTCGACCCCGGTCCGGCCGATCAGCGTATCCGCGCCATCGCCGCCGTAGACCGTGTCGTTGCCGACCCAGCCGTCCAGCCGGTCGTCGCCGTCGCGGCCTTCCAGCCCGTCCGCGCCGTCGCCGCCGTGCAGCGTGTCATTGCCCGCCTCACCGACCATCCAGTCATCGCCCGCGCCGCCGGACGCACTGTCGTCGCCCGCGCCCGCGTAGACCAGATCGTCGCCGTCGCCACCCGACAGCGTGTCCGCGCCGTTGCGCCCGATCAGCGTGTCATTGTCCAGACCGCCGTCCAGCGCATCGTTGCCATCGCCGCCATCCAGCCGGTCCGCACCTGCGCCGCCGGTCAGTGAATCGTCGCCCGCCTCACCGTAGAGCAGGTCCGCGCCGTTGTCGCCATCGAGCGTATCGTTTCCCAGACCGCCCAGCGCGATGTCGTCGCCCGCGCCGCCGGTCAGGCTGTCGGCGTCCGCAAGACCGTACAGGCGGTCGTCGCCGCCGTCGCCCGACAGGATATCGGCACCGGCGCGCCCGATGATCACGTCGGCGCCGTCACCGCCGAACAGGCTGTCGTCGCCGCTCCCGCCGTCCAGCCGGTCGATGCCGGCACCGCCGAACAGGGTGTCACGATCCGCCTGTCCGTACAGAAGGTCATTGCCGTCGCCGCCATCCAGCCGATCGTTCCCGAAGCTGCCCAGCATGGCGTCATCGCCCTGACCGCCGTCGGCCTGATCGTCGCCATCACCGGTATCGATCCGGTCGTCGCCATCGCCGCCGTCGACGGTGTCGTCGCCGTCTTCACTGTAGATGCGATCGTTCCCTGCGAACCCGTCAATGCTGTCGGCACCCGCGCCGCCTTCGACCACGTCGATGCCCTCGCCGCCCGTGATGAGGTCGTCGCCGTCTTCGCCGTTGAACCAGCCGCCGCCGGTCCCGCCGATCAACGTGTCGTCGCCCAGACCGCCGCGCAGGTAGTCATTGCCCGCACCGGCATCGATCAGGTCATCGCCGTCGCCGCCGAAGATCAGGTCCAGTCCGGCACCGCCGAAAGCGCTGTCGTGGCCGGCCCCGCCGATGATCACGTCGCCGTCCGCGCCGCCGTCCAGCACATCGTCATCCGCGCCGCCGTCCAGACGGTCGTAGCCACTGCCGCCATACAGCGTGTCCGCACCGGCCTCGCCCGTGATCTGGTCGTTGTGGAGGCCGCCGTCCAGCAGGTCGGCACCTTCGCCGCCCTGCATGCGGTCGTTGCCGTCGCCGCCGTACAGCGTATCGTTGCCGTCGCCACCGTAGAGGTAGTCCAGGATGGCCCCGCCGATCAGGCTGTCGTCGCCCGCATCGCCGCGCAGCATGTCGACATCCGCCCCGCCGTAGAGCGTGTCATTGTCATCCTGGCCCAGCAGCGAATCCCGGCCCGCGCCACCGTCCAGAATGTCGTCGCCGCCCCGGCCCAGCACGTAGTCCCAGCCATCGTTGCCGGCGACATGGTTGGCATCGCTGCCGCCATAGATGGTGTCGTTGCCCGATGCCGCGTTGATGTTCTCGATGCCGTACAGCCGGTCGCCATCGGCCCCCTGCGCGGCCAGCAGATTGATGAAGTGACCGCCGTCCAGCGCCCCGTAATCGGCCGTGTCGATGCCCGTACCGCCGTTCAGCGTGTCCGCACCTTCGCCGCCGGTCAGCCAGTCATCGCCGGCACCGCCGGAGACGCTGTCATTGCCCGCCTCGCCGGTCAGCGTCTCATCGCCGCCGCCGCCCAGCACCAGGCGGTTCGACCCGTCGCCGGTCGATTCGAGGCGTCCCGTCCAGTTGCCGAAGCGGACGCGTTCGATGTCGCCGCCGACCGTGTCGGTGCCGTCGCCGCCGACCGTGTCGGACACCACGAAGCCGCCGCCGCCGATGGCCGTGATCCCGTAATTCTCCAGCCCGCCCGAGAAGACCGCGAGGTCCTGGCCCGTGCCGCCGCCCAGCAGGTCGTCGCCGGCGCCGCCGGTCAGCGTGTCGTCGCCCGCGCCACCGTCGATCGTGTCGTTGCCGCCCAGCCCGTCGATGGCCTCGGCAGCGTCGGTACCGGCGACAAGGTTTGCCGCCTCGTCGATGGCCGCCCGCACGCCGGTGATGTTTTCGATCCCCTCGACCTGCCAGACCAGATCGCCTGATGTGACCAGCCCGGTGAGGGGATTGAAAACCGCATCGTCCGCGAAAGAGAAATCGGCCGCGTCGGTGCCTGCGCCGCCATCGAGCCGCCCGCCGCCGGTGCCCGCGTTCAGCACATCGTCGCCGGCCCCGCCGAACAGGCTGTCCACCCCGGCCCCGCCGGTCAGCGTGTCGTTGCCGTCATTGCCCAGCAGACTGTCATCCCCCGCCCCGCCGTCGACCAGATCGTCGCCGCCAAGCGCATCGATGACATCGTCGCCGGGCGTGCCGGTGATCTGGTCATTTGCCGGCGTTGCGGAATTTTCCGGTTCTGGCTCAGGTTCGGGTTGAGGCGCCGGTCCAGGGCCAGGCACGGGCTCGAGATCAGACAGAGCGACGTCGGAATCCGTCTCATCCGTCACGATCTGTTCAATCGAATCAATGGTATAGGTCTCTCCATCCGCGACGACGACACCGTTTTCCAGATCTATCGCAACTGTTTCCGCGAAATAGAAATAGGCGATGTCGTAGCCGTCGCCACCGAATATCTCGCCACCACCTGGCCCGGCGAAGATATGATCATTGCCATCCCGTCCCCGGATACTGTCCGTCCCAGTGCCGCCGATCAGAATTTCGTTGCCGCTGCCACCGCTCAAGAGGTCCGCCCCGGCACCACCGAACAGATGCTTGGTACCTTTTGCCCCGTACAAGGTGTCATCGCCGTCGCCGCCGTACATGCTGTCGGAACCATACAAGGCCGACAAACGGTCATTGCCAACGCCGCCGAACAGCCGGTCGTCACCATAGACCCCGCCGAAAAGCTCGTCGTTGCCATCGCCGCCGACGATGAAGTCTCGACCAGACGATCCACGCAGCGTTTCATCCCCTTGGGTGCCGTCGATCCGAGTCTCGATTTCGGCTAGGTCAAGAAACAGGTCGAAGCTCAGGTCTGATTGCGCAACGCCGCGCAGTTCAACCCATTGATCATCATCGCTGGAAATTCGCAGATTGCCATTCACTTCCGAGAAAATGAGATCATCGACACGCACGACATTATCGCCATAACTGACGAGATCTTCTCCAATCTCGAAATCATGGACGACGACCCGGCTGCCGGAGACGACAAAGACATCATTGCCGGCACCGCCGTACATGCTGTCACCGCCACCGCCACCAATCAGTCGGTCGTTCCCGTTTCCGCCGAAAATGACGTCCGTATCCCTCCCGCCGTAGACCACATCGTCACCGGCACCCCCGAATATCACGTCCTGGCCATGACCAGCACTCAGCGTGTCTGCGCCCGCGAGCCCCCTCATGACATCTGCGGCGCTGCTGCCGCTGATCCATTCACCCAAACCCGAGCCGACAATATCATCCGGGCCAGGCGTTGGTTCAGGGACCGGATCGGGTTCCGGACCGGGCGCGGGCGCGGGCAATTGATCAGGATCGGATTCGACTGTCGGCTGGGATGTCAGTTTTGGATTGGGATCAACGCGAGAATCCGGATCAAATAGAACGAAACTGTCCGCACTGATCGACTGCGGATCACCCGTCGCAAAGACGATACTCCCGAACTCGCCAACGACGATGCGGTCGGCTTCGATCTGCAGGTCTGCGAAGGCAATGTCCAAAGCAGAGATGTCTATGCGGTCACTGTTGATCTCGAAATCAGCCAACGAGTCCGTACCAAACGTTGTATCGAAGACAAACAGATCATCGCCCTCGCCACCGATCAGCACGTCGTTCCCACGTCCGCCATTCAATGTGTCCGAACCGGCCCCGCCCACCAGCGTGTCGGATCCGCGACCGCCGAATATCTCGTCGTCGCTGTTTCCCATGGCCGTAAAGCGATCATTCCCGGTAAGGCCGACGAAAAGATCTTCCTCGTCGGTCCCGACAACGATGTCGCCAGCAGCCGTTCCGGAGATAATGTTTCGGAAACCGTCATGAACGTCGACAAAGTCAGTCGCCGACAGTTCGAAAGGTTCCATATCGAATCGCAGCAGCAGCCTTGCCGAATGGCCTGAATCCGCAACGATGTCGATCGCATCTTCGCCGTAGGTGATCTGAAGATCTTCGAACTTGAAGCCGGCAATGCCGATTTCAACAAGATCTTCGCCTTTCGCGAAATATGCGACAGTATTGTCACCGCCGCGCATTGAATAGACGTCGTTGCCCGCGTGTCCGTAGAGCGTATCACTACCTTCCCCGCCCATGAGGTAGTCATTGCCTTCACCACCTCTCAATCGGTCCTGGCCATTTCCGCCGAACAGCCGATCATCGCCTGCATCGCCGACCACGTGATCTGCGAATACGCCCTGCGCACCGGACTGATGACCCGTGAACAGGATATCGTCGCCATCACCGCCGATCAGCGTGTCCCGCAACGCGCCACCGATGAGCAGATCATCGCCAGCTTCAGCGTTGATGTAAGCCGCGGGTGAAGTGACGATTGTGTCGTCGCCATCGCCGCCCTTGTGAATGCTGTTGCTGACGGGACCCGAAACGAAGATGAGGTCGTCGCCGGCCCTGCCATAGGAAATGGAATCCGGCCCAGACGTATGAAGCACATCGTCGCCATCGCCGCCGTCATTGCGCCCGGCAGTGGAGCTATGGAACTGCGTATCTTCGCCTTCTCCCCCGAACAGAAAATCAAAGTCACCCGTCCCGGATCTGAGTTCGTCGTCACCGGCACCGCCATAGACGGTATCCGTTCCGGCACCACCAAAAAGAGTGTCATCGCCACCCTGACCCCTGATGACGTCACGGTCGCCAAGAGCATCAATCAAGTCAGCATCGTCAGTGCCATAGATGGTGTCTCGGCCATTCGACCCGGCATTCACATCTGGCTCAGGCTCGGGTTCTGGCTCAGGCTCGGGTTCTGGCTCAGGCTCGGGTTCTGGCTCAGGCTCGGGTTCTGGCTCAGGTTCGGGTTCTGGCTCAGGTTCGGGTTCTGGCTCGGGTTCGGGTTCTGGCTCAGGTTCGGGTTCTGGCTCAGGTTCCGGCAAATCCACGGCGTCGGGGCCGGTAAACCGGAACCGATCCAGACCCAGCGTTGTCGGGTCGACTGCCAGCAAGTCAACGGTGCCAAGACCGCCAAAATCGATCAACGAGCCGGAGAACTGGAGGTCCGTGTAGTCGATTCCGAATCCTGAAAACTCAATGAAATCATTTCCAGCTTCGAAATCGGCGATGACATCGTTGCCGGAAAAGGGCGTGAAAACAAACAGGTCGCCGCCATTGCCGCCAGCGAGCGTGTCATCGCCTGCACCGCCGGCCAGCGTATCGTCACCATCCGCGCCGAAGATATCATCGTCACCACGCGCGCCGACGAGGTGGTTTGCTGCGGCGTTGCCGATCAGCGTGTCGTCACCGTCACCAGAATAGACATCCTCGATGACTGTGCCCGCTGCGATGCCGAAATCGGTTCCGGCGATCAGTCCCGAACGTCCTGCGTTCAGATCAATGAACGCGTCGCCCGTCAGCGCCGCCGCATTGATCCGGTCGATACCCCCGTCATCATCCGAAATTGTCCGACGACCCGGGTCAGACCCGGCATGGATCGCGTAGTCATCGGTAAAAATATAATCCTGATCTGCCGATGCCTCATCGCCGAAGAACCTTAAGGTCCACTCATCCAGATAGCCCTGATCACCGTATTCCTGATCGTAGATCCGAAGCTGCCAGAGACCGTTCGGATCTTCGCCCCAATGCACCGCCGAGGTGAAGGTGAAATCAATATCGTCATCGGACAGACCAAAGTTGCCGGACGACTTCAACGGCCGGTAAACGAGCAAGGATGTGGACTTCTGCCCATCGGCGATGTGATCCAGATAGATCACCAGATCACCGATCCAGGAGTGATCAATCTTGATGTCGATTTCGACCCATTGGAGATTGATCAAAGCACCTTCGACTTCAATCTCCGAAGAGGTCCGCATCTTGTCGCGAATGCCATGATTGGTGCTGTTGGTTAAAGACAGCGACGCTTCGTTGTCGGTCACTGACTGCCGGTTCCAGCTCTCTGCCAGACGTACTGCGGCATGGGCGTCTAGTAGGCCGAAACCGCTATGCTGCTCGTGATGGAGCCCCCCGCCATTCCACGTTCCCGCACTGTTTGCGTTCGGCGGGCTGTACGGAATGCCGTCGCGGGTGGCGCTGTACGCGAGAATTTCTTGCACATCGCGATAGCCGAGTTCCGGGTTGGCCTCCAGCATCAGAGCCACAACGCCACTGACCTGGGGCGCTGCCCCGGAGGTGAACCCAAAATCATCCGTGTAGGCACCATCGGCGTACCCGGCACTGCCGGTTCTGTCGGTCGTGGTCTGAGCACCGTACCTGCTGTTGTTGGTGGGAGCAGAGATCAGGATGGATGAACCGCCAACCGAATAGGGATTTGACGTGCCGTCATAATCGACCGCAGCCACTGCTGTCGTGAACCGTGAGTTGGTCAAATTGTGATAGTCGGCCCTGTCGCCGATCTGACGCCCGTTTCCGGCCGCAAAGACCCAGACTGTACCAAGACCATCTCGACCGTTCGCCGCCGCGTTCTCTATCGCGTCGCCGATTGCCTGAAATCCCGGCGAGTCGAAGTTGTCGTGAAACGGATAGACGAACCCCCAACTATTGTTGGAGACATCCACATCGACCTGCCGCTGGAATACGTCGAGAATCTGAGAGAGGGGGGAACTCGAATCGAAACCGATGCGAAAACCGGCAATCGTCGCGTCCGATGCGACGCCCACCGTGCCAGTGCCATTGTCATCAGCGGCAATGATGCCTGCGACAGCTGTGCCGTGACCGTCATCGTCTGCGTCGTGGTTGGCATCGCCGTCCTGCTCGACGGCATCGTAGTCCAAGTTGGTGTCATAATTGGCGATCAAGTCGGGGTGGGTCCACTCGACTCCATCATCTACCACACCCACGACCACGCCACGGCCGCGGTAGTCATCCCAAACATCTGTGACATTGATGTCTACGGTCCAGTTGCCGGCGACCGAAAGATATCCCTGATCCCCGAAAAGCGGGTCGCTCGGGACGTGATGCGTTACCGGTCCGGTGATGACCGAGCCGTCTGAACTGTCGGGCTTTTTATCGTCGGTGGTCGTCACGCGGGGTCCTGCACGCCAGCGGTGGTGGCGGCACCCTACCTTGCGCCATCCCGGACCGGAAGCGAAATGTTCGAAAAAGCCAGCAAAACGAGATACTTGACTGGTCAACGAACATGGCAGCCATGCAGCAGGATCGCATCTGGCGAACCGGTTCCTGTGTTCCATCGTCCCGCCGGGACCGGCTGCGCATCGCGGGGCTGCTGCGGGTGGACCTCAGCGAGGTGAGCGGTTCAGCCGCCGGGGCGGGGGCGATCATCCGGACGCCGGAGACCCGGGGTCGAGAGGTTCAGGCAATTTCCTTATTGCAAATGACTCGCAATATCATATAAGTCGTCCAAATCCCGAACCACTCTGGAGGCCCGAGGCCATGTATATCGCAATGAACCGTTTTCAGATCGTCCCCGGCGAGGAAGCCGCATTCGAGAAAGTCTGGCAGGAACGCGACAGCCAGCTGGAGCGCGTTCCCGGCTTCGTCGATTTCAAGCTGCTCAAGGGGGCCCCCACCGACTCGCACACGCTCTATGCCTCGCACACGATCTGGCAGAACCATGACGCGTTCGAAGCCTGGACCAGGTCCGAGGCCTTCCGCCGTGCGCACGAAGGGGCCGGTGATCGCAGGCAACTCTACCTCGGACACCCGGTGTTCGAAGGTTTCGACGTCGTCCAGCAGAGCTGATCGCATGCCGGAACTGCCCCATGCCGGATCTGCGGCGAGCGTGCCGGTGGCCGCGCGTCCCGAGGGCCGCGTGATCGAAAGCGCCGACCTGTTCCGTGAGGGGCGCGAGATGCTGATCCGGCACCGGGGCGAGATCTACCGGCTCCGGCTGACGGGCGCGAACAAGCTCATCCTTGTGAAGTAATCGATCCAGGCACCTGATCCCGGTTCCCGCAGACCGGACAGCAGGTGCGCACAGACACGACCAATCCGATCCAAGCCCGCCACCCGCCCCGATGGGGCACAGGCAGCCAGCCAGGGTCCTTCTCAGCAGATGTGAGGGCAATGACATGGCTGGAACCTGGCGGCGCGCAGCGCTGATCGCACTATGCAGCGGCACACTCTGGAGCGGAAACGGCTGGGCGCAGCAGGCCGCCGGACCGGACGACGCGAACGAAGACGCGCTTTCGCCGAAGCGTCTGGCACCCATTTCCGTCACCGCCACCCGCACGCCGATCAACGCGGCGGACTATCCGGGCATGGTCACTGTGCTGGACAGGGAGCAGATCGAACTGCGTCAGGCATCGTCCCCCGACGATGTGCTGAGCCACATTCCCAACGTCGAATTCACGGGCGGCCCGCGCCGGACCGGCGAAGTGCCCAGCATCCGGGGATTCTCGGGCAGCGACCTGGTGATCCTGGTCGACGGCGCGCGCCAGAACCTGAACGCCGGTCACGACGGCCGCTTCTTCATCGATCCGTCCATGCTGCGCGAGGTCGAGGTGCTGCGCGGTCCGGCTTCGGCGCTGTACGGCTCCGGCGGCACGGGCGGCGTCATCGCCTTCAGGACGCTGGACGCCGCCGACGTACTGGAGGGCGACGAGACGGCGGCGCTGCGGTTCTCGACCGGCTATCAGACCGTGGACCGCGAGGAGTCGGTCAGCCTGTCCGGTTTCTGGCGTCCCCTCGACAGCGTCGATATCGCCGCCAACGTGGTCTACCGCGATCCCGGTTCCATCCAGCTTGGCGATGGCAGCGAACTGACGCGGTCCGACGACGACATCCTGTCGGGCCTGTTCAAGTCCAGCTACGACGCGGGACGCGGACACGAGTTCGAATTCTCCTTCCTCACGTTCCGCAACGATGCGAAAGAACCGAATGTCGGTCAGGGCGGTGCGGAAGACGACATCGTCGACAAGCAGATCGCCAACGACACCGCACGCCTGAACTGGCGCTACGACCGGCCGGGCGATCCGCTGGTCGATCTGGATGCACAGGTCTACTACACGCGCTCCGAAGTCGACGAGACGCGGCTGGACAACAACGGTGCGGGCGCGCAGGGCGAACGCCTGACGCGGGAGGTCAACACCGTCGGCTTCCGTGCGGACAACCGTTCGAAGGTCGACTGGCTGGGCGACGGCGCGGCGACGCTGGTCTACGGCCTGGAGGGCTATCAGGACATACAGGACGGGACCTTCAATGGCGGCGAACGCGACGGCGTGCCGGATTCGCGCAACCAGTTCGCCGGCGCTTTCGGGCAGGCGGAAATCCGGCTGTCGGAACCGTTCGGCGCGGGAACGGGCGATTTCCTGATCCTGCCGGGATTGCGGTTCGACTATTTCGCCTCGAAAAGCGCGATCGGCGGCGATATCACGGAAACGGCGGTCTCGCCGCGCATCGGCGCCACGTGGCATCCGGTGCCCTGGGCCATGGTGTTCGGCAACTACGCCCGCGCGTTCCGCGCGCCCGGCTTCGACGAGGCCTTTCTGGACGGCGTGCATTTCGTCATTCCGGTCGGCCTGGGCATCACGAACCGCTTCGTGCCCAACCCCGACCTGAGATCCCAGCGCACCGGCACGGTTGAAGTGGGCTTCGGCCTGGATTTCCAGAATGTGCTGCAGCAGGGCGATCAGGTCTTCTTCAAGGCCACGCGCTTCCGCACCCGGGCGAACGATTTCATCGATCTGCAGATCAACCAGCCGACACCCTTCGTCGACTGCAACCCGTTCATTCCGGGCAATTGCGACGGCACCACGCAGGCGGTCAACATCCCCGAGGCCCTGCTGGAAGGCAACGAGATCGAGGCCAGCTATGACAGCCGCCGCGCCCGATTCGCGTTCGGCTTTTCCAATCTGGACGGCAACGATCTGAACAGCGGGGACAAGCTGGGCGTGCTGACGCCCGCACAGGTCACCTTCGACATGACCGCGAAGTTCCCGGACCAGGGGATGATCGCCGGCTTCCGGACGCTGGCCGCATTCGATTTCGACAAGGTCGACGACGCGGCGGATGTCCGTGCCGGTTACGTGGTGCACGACGTCTATTTCGCCTGGCAGCAGCCGGTCACGAAGGGCGTGAACTTCCGGCTTGATCTGGGCATCGACAACATCACCGACCGGGCCTACGCGCGCGTCTTCAATGACGCGTTCGAACCGGGCCGGAATTTCAAGGGGCGGGTCGGCATCACCGCCCGCTGGTAACCGAAGCGCGCTGCGCGTGACCGCCGGTTCGGGCGGCAAGGAAGGAAGCTGAAGCATGTTCACGATCTCCCGCCGTCAGGTGCTCGCCACCAGTCTGGTCACCGGCCTCGCCTTCGCCTGGCCGCCAGCGACATCCGCCGATGAGCCAGCCGGAAGGCTGCTGTCGCTCGGCGGGTCGGTCACGGAGATCGTGTATGCGCTGGGCGCGCAGGACCGGCTGGTGGGCGTGGACTCGACAAGCTTCTTTCCCGAAGCAGCGCAGGCCCTGCCTAACGTCGGCTACCTGCGGCGGCTGTCCGCCGAGCCGGTCCTGGCGCTGACGCCCGATTTGATCATCGCCGAAGCCGATGCCGGTCCGCCCGAGGCGCTGGCGCAGTTGCGGGCGGCGGGCGTGGCCATCGTTTCCGTCCCCGACGAGCCCGACATCGGCGGCGTTCTGGCCAAGATCGACCATGTCGCCGCCGCGCTCGGTCTGCACGAGAAGGGGGCCGAGCTGGCGCGGCGCGTGTCCACCAGATACGCCGGGGTCCGGGAGAGGGTCGCGCGCGTCGCGGCCCGGCCGAAGGTGATGTTCGTGCTGTCGGCGGGGAAGGGCGCGCCCCTGGTGGCCGGAACCGGGACATCGGCGACCGCGATCATCGAAATGGCCGGCGGACAGAACCCGATCGACGGCTTTCCGGACTACCGGCCCATGACGCCCGAAGCGGGCATCAATGCACAGCCGGACGTCATTCTGGTCACCGAACGAACGCTGAAGCTGCTCGGCGGCATGGATCGCGTCAGGGACCTGCCGGGCATCCAGGGCACACCGGCGGCCCGGAACAGCGCGATCGTCGCCATGGACGGCCTGCTGCTGCTCGGATTCGGCCCGCGCACCCCCGACGCGGTCTGGCAGCTGGCGCTGCGGCTGCATCCCGGCCTGAACCCTGTCGACCAGGCCGGGCATCGTGGGCATCGCTGACGACAGCATCGACCTGCGTGCAGCCGAAGACCGCCGCCTGCACCGGCGAAAGATCCAGCTTGTTGCCCTCTGGCTGGTTCTGGTCTTCGGCTGCCTGCTGTCGGTCTGCATCGGCGCGGTTGCCATCTCGCCGGCACAGGTCGCGGCGATCCTGCTTGAAGAGGTGACCGGCCTGGAGACCGGGATCCCATATGGCCGGCGCGAGGAAACGGTGCTGATGGCGATCCGGCTGCCCCGGCTGGCGCTGGGCCTGATCGTGGGCAGCGCGCTGGGCGTTGCCGGTGCCGTGCTGCAGGGGCTGTTTCGCAACCCGCTCGCCGACCCGGCACTGATCGGTGTGTCAAGCGGCGCGGCGGTGGGGGCCGTTCTGATGATCGTGCTCGGCGCGCCGCTGATCCTGCTGCTGCCCGCCGGTCTGGGTGTCTATCTGATACCGGTCGCCGCCTTCGCAGGGGGGCTGGTCGTCACGGCGCTGGTCTACGCACTGGCCCAGCGTCAGGGCGGCACGGATGTGGCAATCCTGCTGCTGGCCGGCGTCGCAATGAATGCGATCACCGCCGCCGTCGTGGGTGTCATGATCTTCATCAGCACCGATCAGGAACTGCGCGACCTGAACTTCTGGCTGCTCGGCTCGCTCGCCGGGGCGACCTGGGACAGGGTCGGCATCATCCTGCCCGGAGTCGTGGTCGCACTGGTCGGCCTGATGACCCTGGCGCGCTTTCTGAACGCCATCCTGCTGGGCGAGGAAGCCGCCGAGCACCTCGGCCTGCGGGTCGAGACGGCCAAACGGCTGAGCATCCTGTTCGTCGCCCTGGCGACGGGCGGTGCCGTGGCGATGAGCGGGGTGATCGCGTTCGTCGGCCTGATGGTGCCGCACATGGTCCGGATGGCGTTCGGACCGGATCACCGGATCGTGCTGCCCGCCAGTGCGCTCGCCGGTGCTTTCGTGATCGTGGCCGCGGACCTGCTGGCGCGCACCGTCGCCGTGCCCGCCGATCTGCCCATCGGGGTCGTGATGAGCCTGACGGGCGGGCCGTTCTTCGTCTGGCTGCTCTGCCGCAAGCGGGGGCTGTCGGGATGGACGTGATCCGGGCGGAGAACCTGAGCGTGATCCGCGGCGGACGTCATTTGCTGGACCGGGTGTCGCTCGGCATGGCCGCCGGCGAGGTCACCGTCATCCTGGGTCCCAACGGGGCCGGCAAGTCCACCTTGCTCAGATGCCTCTCGGGCACGCTGGTCCCGGACGACGGCCATGTCTGGCTGGACGGCGCACCGATGGCCGGCGTTCCGGGCGCCGTTCTCGCCACCCGCCGCGCCGTTCTGGGGCAGGAGAGCCGTCTCGGTTTCGCCTTCTCGGTCATCGAGGTCATCGGGCTGGGACGGATTCCGCATACGGGCCGGAGCGACAGGGCGCAGAACCTGCGCGCGATCGAGGCCGCCATGCGGGCGACCGGCCTGCTTCACCTCGCCGAGCGGGATTTCACCACCCTCTCCGGCGGGGAGAAGCAGCGCGTGCATCTGGCCCGGACGCTGGCACAGCTCTGGCCGTTCTCACGCGATGGCGCGAGCAAGATCCTGCTGCTGGACGAACCGACGAACAACCTGGACCTGGCGCACCAGCACAGGCTGCTGAAACACGCCCGCGCGCTGGCCGCACAGGGGCTGGCCATCGGCGCCGTGCTGCACGATCCGAATCTCGCCTCGGGCTATGCCGACCGGGTGACCGTCCTGAACAACGGCATGATCGCCGCATCGGGCACCCCCGCCCATGTGCTCACGCCTGAACTGCTGTCAGAGGTCTACGGCATCACGCTTCAGACCATCGGACATGCGGCGCGGGGGACGCCGCTGCTGTTCGCGCGGTAGGTCCATCCTCTCGCACGCAATTCTCCCGGCACGTCTGCCGCTTCCGCCGCATCGCGAAGCTGTTATTGCGATTGAGAGTCAGTTGCATTATTAATTCGAAACGATGAATGCGGTCGCCCTGCGGGGGTGAAGAAGGGGACGGGACCTTGAACAGATGGTGGATATTGATCGGTCTGGCGGTGTTTGCCGTCGCCGGCATGGCCCGGGCGCAGGACACGGACGCCGGGATGAAACTGGAGCTGAACAGGCTTGAACCGGCCGATGACGCCTGCCGCGCCTATCTGGTGATCGAGAACCGGACGCCGGCCGCATTCACCCGCTTCCGTTACGACCTGGTGATCTTTGACAGTGACGGGATTGTCTCGCGCCGGCTGGCGCTGGAAACAGGTCCGCTTCCGGCAGGCAAGACGAGCCTGAAGGTGTTCGACCTCGCCGGCCTGCCCTGCGATCGGATCGGGCGGATCCTGATCAATGACGTTCTGGAGTGCGCCGACGGTACCGGCAGGCGCGAGGACTGCCTGCCGCTCGTCGAGCCGGGCAGCCGCACCGGCACGCCGCTGATCCGATAGGCATGACCCCTCTCGAAACCACAGGACTGGCATGAAGACATGAAGGATATCGACACGATCGCATCCGGCGCGGTGCACCCGGCCCGGGGCACGGTCGACGGCTTGCTGGAGATGCTGCGCGCCGGCGGTCCGGTGGTCGGCCTGCTGATCGCCATGTCCATCGCGGCGCTGGCCATCGCGCTCGCAAAACTGTGGCAGTTCCGCCAGCTGTACATGACGGAGACGGCATCCACGCGCGCGGCGCTGACACAATGGCAGGCCGGACGCGCGGGCGCTGCCATCGCCGCCCTCGCTGCGTGCCGCGGCCCGCTGGCGAATGCCGTCATGGCGGCGATGAACGGCTTGCGCCAGGGCATGCCCGCCGCCGTCGTGCGCGAGGAGGTCACCCGGTCCTGCGGCGATACCCTCGAAGCCCTGAGGAGCTGGCTGCGCCCGCTGGAGGTGATCGCCACGCTGGCCCCGCTTCTGGGACTCTTCGGCACCGTGCTGGGCATGATCGAGGCCTTCCGGCAGCTGGAGGCGGCGGGCAATCAGGTCAATCCGGCCATCCTTTCCGGTGGCATCTGGGAAGCCCTGCTGACCACTGCCGTCGGCCTCGCCGTGGCCATCCCCGCCGTCGCCGTGCTGAACTGGCTCGAACGCCGGATCGAACGGCTGGCGCACGAGATGGACAGCGCCATCACGCGGCTGTTCACCCGGGAACTGCCCTCACGCCCGTCAGTGGAGGTCCGCGATGCCGGTGCATACACCCGGCCCGCCGCCGCTCCTGGCGGCACGTGACGGTCGTCGGCGCCATCTGATCGGCCTGACCCCGCTGATCGATGTCGTCTTCATCCTGCTGGTCTTCTTCATGCTGGCGTCGTCCTTCCTGGACTGGCGGTCGCTACGGCTGGATCCGCCCGCGACGGCCGATGCCGGCGGCGGGCTGAGCGGGTCGATGCTGGTCGACATCCGGCCGGACAGCTTCAGACTGTCGGGCGAGATACTGTCGCTGGACGCCATCGCCCGACGGCTGGGCGGCATCGTCCGGAACAGGCCGGATCAGGCCGTCATCGTCCGCCCCGCCGAAGACGTCTCGTTGCAGCGGACGGTCATGGTGCTGGACCGCCTGTCTGCCGCGGGCGTTTCGCGCCTGTCGCTGAACCGGGCGGGGGGCCGGTGATGGTCCGCTTCAGGCATGTCCGCCCCCGCCGGCAGAGCGATGATGACCGCATCATGCCCCTGATCAACGTGGTTTTCCTGCTGCTGATCTTCTTCATGATCGCAGGCCAGCTCACCACCACCGATCCGTTCCCGATCACCCCGCTCCGGTCGGCAACCGGCGGCGATCCGGACCTCGCACCGAAGCTGCTGCTGATCGGCCGCGACGGGCGACTCGCCCTCGATGGCGTCGCGCTGGACGAGGCCACGCTGCTGGCACGGTTCCGCGACGCCGGACTGTCGACCGTCCGGCTGAAGGCGGACGGGGCGGTGCCTGCCACGACGGTGATCGCGCTGATGGAGCGGCTGCGCGACGCGGGGCTGCGGGACCTGCACCTGCTGACCGTGCCGACCACCGAATGAGACCCGTCGGCAAGCGCACATGGCTGTTCGCCCTGCCGATCGCCGCGACGATCCACATCGGCATCGGGGCCGCCCTGCTGTGGCAGCCTGAAGCCGAAGGGGCCGCCGCGCCGGGCGCTGCCGGTCTGCAGGTCGGACTTGCAATGTCCGGTGCCGCGCCGGGTGACGCCGCATCTGTGTCAGGCGACCTGACGGAAGCGGTGCCCGAAGCGCCCGAAGCCGTCGATACCGTGCAGCCGGAGACGATCGCCGAGGCTCCCGTCGAAGTCACCCATACCGCGACCGTTCCTATCGCGGCCGCTGAGGTGACGCCTGAAACGCCTATCGAAGCTGCAACGCCCCCTGAGCCTTCCGTGATCCGGACAGAGCCTGTCCCGACGGCAATTGTACCTCACGTGACAGAACTGCCCGTCACGCCTGCAGAGCCGGTGATCGAAACAGGGCACCCGCCAGAGATCGTCGAAGCAGTGCCACCCGAGGTCGCCGTGGAAGCCGCGCCACCGGATGCCGCGCGCGCGGAACCGGTCGCCGCGGCCGCACCACCGCCCCCGCCGCCGCCTGCACCGCCACGCAGCGTCGTGCGTGTCCGGCCTGAACCAGAGCCTCGGGCGCAAACCGTGCCAGCCCCCGCGACCGCGCCTGCGACCGAACAGGCCCGGTCGCGCGGCTCACCCGACCAGGCGGCTTCGACGGACGAACGGGAAACGGCGCGGGCCACACCGTCGGGGGCGGGCGGCAAGGCGGGCCGGAACGATGACACCGGCACGGCGAGCGACACGGGCGATCAGGGCGGCGGCGGCACGCCGGGTCAGCAGGCGGACTATCTCACGCAACTCCAGCTCTGGCTGGAGCGGCACAAGGCATATCCGCGACGCGCGCAACGCCGCCGTCAGGAGGGCACGGCCATGCTGTACTTCCGCATGGCCCGCGACGGGACGGTGTTGTACTTCCGGATCGAGCAGAGCTCGGGCCACACCACCCTGGACCGCGAAGTCGAGGCCATGATCAAACGCGCCCAGCCTCTGCCGGCCATGCCCGACTTCATGCCGCAGGCCCGCCTCGAACTGATCGTCCCGGTGGTGTTCGCCATGCCTTAGGCCATCCGCGTCAGGCCATCGGCATGGAACGGTGAACCAGCCAGGACCCGTCGGATGCCCGATCACATGAACGCGGAATCCGATCGCAGACCACCCGACCCGGAATGGCCCCGCCACCGGTCAGACCGGTCGGTGGAGCCTCATGTTCAGGATCAAGCGGAGGATGGTGGGCGCGGCTGGGATTGAACCAGCGACCCCTACGATGTCAACGTAGTGCTCTCCCACTGAGCTACGCGCCCACGATGGCGGTCAGGCCATGGCCGCAGCCCGGTGGGATTTGGGCTGCGCGGTCGGTTCTATAGCCGCGCGGGAAGGTGCCCGCAAGGACGAATTGACGGGAACGTCCGCCAGGACCGCCGCAGCGGTTGACAGGCCACCCGCCCCCCACTAGAACCCGCGCTTCGGAATGGATCAGACGGCTGCGCACGGGCGCGCCCTGGAGAGAGCACGATGAAAGTCCTGAGTTCACTGAAATCCGCCAAGACGCGCGACCGCAACTGCCGCGTCATCCGCCGCAAGGGCCGGGTCTATGTGATCAACAAGCGCAACCCGCGCATGAAGGCACGCCAGGGCTGACCGGACCGCCGGTCCGACCGCCGCATCCGCACGCGGTCATCGTATGACGTCCCCCGACACGGTCCTGTTCGATCTCGGCAACGTGCTGGTCGACTGGAACCCCCGCCATCTGTACCGGAAGGTCTTTCACGGCCGTCCGAACGAGATGGAATATTTCCTCGCCCACATCTGCAATCAGGCCTGGAACGAGCGCCACGATGCGGGCGAGCGGTTCCAGGATAATGTCGCGCATCTGTCGGCGCAGCATCCCTGGTATGCCGCCGAGATCAGGGCCTACTGGGACCGCTGGCACGAGACCATGAACGGGCCCGTCGATGGCACGGTCACCCTGTTGCGGCGGCTGCACGACCGGGGCACGGCGGTGCATGCCCTGACCAACTGGTCCGCCGAGACCTTCCCCTTTGCCGAACGGAAATTCGACTGGCTGGACCTGTTCGGCCATATCGTGGTGTCCGGGCGCATCGGCATGAAGAAGCCGGACGCCGAGATCTTTCTCCATGCGGTCGAGGCCTGCGGCCTGGTACCGGCGAAGACCCTGTTCGTCGACGACGGGCAGCGGAATACGGATGCCGCGGACCGGCTCGGGTTCCACACCCATCTGTTTCGCGAGCCTGCGGGACTGGAAGCCTGTTTGAAAGCGCACGGTCTGCTGTAAGGTGCCGGGTGACCGCTGAACGGAGCCGCCACCGATGAAGATGCCCGAACCCGATGCCGCCGCCTTCGAGAAGCGCAGCGATCTGATCGCCGCCTTCCGCAGCTTCCTGCCCGATGACAGCGTCGTGGTGGACGAGACAGCGCTGAAGGCGTTCGAGTGCGACGGGCTGACGGCCTATCGCCAGCCGCCCATGATCGCGGTCCTGCCCGAGACGACCGAACAGGTCAGCCGGGTGCTGAAGCTGTGCAAGGCGAACAACATCAAGGTCGTGCCGCGCGGGTCGGGGACGTCACTGTCCGGGGGCGCGCTGCCGCTGGCCGACGGGGTGCTGCTGGGTCTGGGCAAGTTCAACCGCGTGCTGGAGGTCGACTACGCCAACCGCGCCGCCGTGGTGCAGCCGGGGGTCACCAATCTGGCGATCTCCCAGGCGGTCGAGGACGAGGGCTTCTATTACGCGCCCGACCCGTCCAGCCAGATCGCCTGTTCCATCGGCGGCAATGTGGCCGAGAATTCCGGCGGCGTGCATTGCCTGAAGTACGGCCTGACGACCAACAACATCCTGGGCCTGGAACTGGTGATGATGGACGGCGAGGTCATCCGGCTGGGGGGCAAGCATCAGGATTCGGAAGGCTATGACCTGATCGGCGTGCTGACGGGATCGGAAGGCCTGCTGGGCGTGGTGACCGAGGTGACCGTCCGCATCCTGCGCCGTCCTGAGATCGCGCGGGGCCTGCTTGTGGGTTTCAGCACGGTTGAGGAAGGCGGGGCCTGCGTCGCCAAGATCATCGGCGCGGGGATCATCCCGGCAGGCATGGAGATGATGGACAGACCTGCGATCCACGCCGCCGAGGCCTTCTGCAACGCCGGCTATCCGATGGATGTCGAGGCGCTGCTGATCATCGAGCTCGACGGTCCGGCAGCGGAGGTCGAGCATCTGACCGAGGTGGTGCGCGAGATCTGCGCGGGCTGCAATTCAGTCTCGGTCAAGGTCAGCCAGTCGGAGGAAGAGCGGCTGAACTTCTGGGCCGGGCGCAAGGCGGCCTTTCCGGCGGTGGGGCGCATCTCGCCGGATTACTACTGCATGGACGGCACGATTCCGCGCAACCAGCTGCCGCTGGTGCTGAAGCGCATGACCGAGATGAGCGCGAAATACGACCTGCGCGTCGCCAACGTGTTCCATGCGGGGGACGGCAACCTGCACCCGCTGATCCTCTACGATGCCAACGTGCCGGGCGAACTGGAACGCGCCGAGGATTTCGGCAATGACATCCTGAAGCTGTGCGTCGAGGTCGGCGGCGTGCTGACCGGCGAACACGGCGTCGGCGTCGAGAAGCGCGACCTGATGCCCGCCATGTTCACCGAGATCGACCTGAAGCAGCAGCAGCGCCTGAAATGCGCCTTCGACCCTGACATGCTGCTGAACCCCGGCAAGGTGTTCCCGACGCTGCACCGCTGCGCGGAGCTTGGCCGGATGCACATCCACGGCGGCCAGATGCCCTTCCCCGACCTGCCGCGGTTTTGAGCATTGCACGGATTGCCTGAAAAATCCTCCCGTCCTCACGGCATGGCGCGTCGACTCCGGATTGATGCGACAGAGGCTGAGAGAAAGCTCTGGTACCGACTTCGCTCCCGGCAGATGCTGGGGTGCAAGTTCCGGCGTCAGCATCCGATTGATCGGTACGTCACCGACTTTTGTTGCCTGGAAAAGAAGCTGATCGTCGAGCTGGATGGCGGCGGACACGCACGTCAAACTGAGCGGGACAAACGGCGCACGGAACGTCTGAACAGTGCGGGCTACACCGTCGTTCGATTCTGGAACCGGCAGGTATTCGAAGATATCGATTCCGTGTTGCGGGAGATCGAAGCACGGTTGACGGGAGGATATGACCGATGAGTTGTCTCTTCTTGTCCCGGGGTGACCGTCACTCTCGATCCTCTTCCCCCCTCGAGGGGAAAGTGGCCGCGCAGCGGTCGATGGGGGGGCAAGCCGAAGGCTTTCTGCATCGGTTCTTCAACAGCTCGGGCTTTGCCCGATTCACCCCCTCCCTGACCCTCCCCCCTCTAGGGGGAGGAAAAAGTGCCGCCAGCAACCTTGCAATCCTCTCCGGATTTCAACCAGAGGGTGTTTTGGTATGAGCATGCAGTTTCGCCCCCTGAACGAGGAGCATCTGCGCGAGTGCGTGGCGCATGCGCTGGGTGCGGGGGCGCCGCTGGAGATTGTCGGGCTGGGCACCAAGCGCGGGCTGGGGCGGCCGTCGCAGGCGGCGGGGCAGCTCGACATGTCGGCCTTTGCGGGAATCAAGTTCTACGAACCCGAAGAACTGGTCATGAGCGCCGGTGTAGCAACGCCGCTGGAAGAGGTCGAGGCGGCACTGCGCGAACGCGGGCAGATGCTGATGTTCGAACCGCCGCATCTGGGACGCCTTTACGGCACGGAGCCTTTCGGCGGGACCATCGGCGCGGCCTTCGCCTGCAATCTGGCGGGCCCGCGCCGGTTCAAGGCGGGTGCGGCGCGCGACCATCTGCTGGGGTTTCGCGGTGTGTCGGGCCGGGCGGAAATCTTCAAGTCCGGCGGGCGCGTGGTGAAGAATGTTACCGGCTATGACCTGTCCAAGCTGGTCTGCGGCAGCCATGGCACGCTCGCCGCGCTGTCGGAGGTGACCTTCAAGGTGCTGCCCGCACCGGAGAAGACCTGGACGGTGCTGCTCTTCGGCCTGAGCAATGCGGGCGCAGCGAAAGTCATGGCCGAGGCGGCCGGATCGCCGCACGAGGTCTCCGGCATCTGCCACCTGCCGCCCGACGTGGCCGCGGAGTCGGGCGTCGATTTCGTCCGAGATGCGGGCCGGTCCGTGACCGCCCTGCGGGTCGAGGGGCCGGGCCCGTCGGTCGAGCATCGCTGCGGCGCACTGAAGGAGTCGCTCAAGGAGCACGGCGCGATCGAGGAACTGCATTCCACACGCTCGACGACCTTCTGGCAGGAAGTGCGCGATGTGCAGCCGCTGCTGGGTCGCGACCTGACGGTCTGGCGCGTGTCGCTGACGCCGACCGAGGGCGGGGCCTATCTGGACGATGTGCTGTCGCGCCATCCGGGCAGCGGCTATCTCGACTGGGCGGGCGGATTGGCCTGGCTGGCGCTGGACAAGGCCGACGACGGCGGTGCGGCGGCGGTGCGCGGTGCCCTGAAGAGCGGTCACGCGACCCTGATGCGCGGTGCCGATTCCCTGCGTGCCGCTGTGCCGGTCTTCCAGCCGCAGCCTGACGGGATCGCAGCGCTCAGCCGCCGGGTGAAGGAAGGCTTCGATCCGAAGGGCATCCTGAACCCCGGCCGCATGGTGGAGGCGTGGTGATGATGCTGTCAGACCGTGCGGCAGAGACGCGAGCCTGTCACCCCGGCCTTGTGCCGGGGTCCCAAGCGGCTTTACCGCAAGATCTGGGCTTGGCCGGATGCCGGGACACGCCCGGCATGACACCGTTGAACAGGGATGGACGCTGATGCAGACCTCCTTCTCCCTCGCGCAGCTTGCCGATCCGGCCATCGAACGCTCCAACGAGATCCTGCGGGCCTGCGTGCATTGCGGCTTCTGCACGGCGACCTGCCCGACCTATGTGACGCTGGGCGACGAGCGCGACAGCCCGCGCGGGCGCATCTACATGATCCGGGAGATGCTGGAGACGGGCGGCGCGCCGGCCCCGCAGGTCGTGACCCACATCGACCGCTGTCTGTCCTGTCTGTCCTGCATGACCACCTGCCCGGCCAGCGTGCACTACATGCATCTGGTCGATCACGCGCGGGCGCACATCCAGGAACACCACACGCGCGGATTCATGGACCGCGCGCTGCGCAAGCTGCTGGCGATGCTGCTGCCCCATCCGAACCGCTTCCGGCTGGCGCTGCTGGGCGCGATGGCGGCGCGACCGCTCGCGGGCCTGTTCTCGGGCCGCATGAAAGCGATGCTGGAACTGGCACCGAAATCGCTGCCCGGCCCATCGCCGGTGGACCGCCCGCAGGCGCACAGGGCCGAGGGCACGCGGCGCAAACGCGTCGCCATGCTGGCGGGCTGTGCGCAGCAGGTGCTGAACCCGGCGATCAATGAATCCACCGTGCGGCTGCTGACGCGGCTGGGCGTCGAGGTGGTGGTGGCGAAAGGCGCGGGCTGCTGCGGCGCACTGACCCATCACATGGGGCTGGAAGACGAGGCCTTCGCCAGCGTGAAGGCCAATGTCGCCGCATGGTCACAGGAGATGGCGGACGAGGGGTTGGACGCGATTGTCATCAACGCCTCGGGCTGCGGGACGACGGTGAAGGACTATGGCTTCATGCTGCGCAATGACCCCGACTGGGCCGAGCGCGCCGCGAAGGTCTCGGCCATGACCCAGGACATCACCGAGTTCCTGACCGATCTGGGCCTGCCCGACGACGCCTATGCGCCGGAAGACCTGGCGGTGACGTACCATTCCGCCTGTTCCCTGCGGCACGGCCAGAAGATCGTCGATCCACCGAAACTGCTGCTGAAGGGCGCGGGATTCCGCGTCGCCGAAGCCGCCGAGCCCCACCTGTGCTGCGGTTCCGCCGGTACCTACAACATCATGCAACCGGAAATCGCGGGCCAGCTGAAGGCGCGCAAGATCGCCAACATCGCCCGCACGCAGCCGGACGTGATCGCGGCGGGCAATATCGGCTGCATGACGCAGATCGGATCGGGCATGGATGTGCCGGTCGTGCACACGGTCGAACTGCTGGACTGGGCCACGGGTGGGCCGAAGCCGGCGGCGCTGGAACAGGTGTCGCCTGTCCGCCGTTGAAGCGCCGGCGGCTTTGCAGCGAAACTGCCCAAACCGGGCAAATCTGCTAGAACGGCTGTTGACCGAATCACAACAGGCTCAACACGCATGATCGCCAGACTCAAGGGTATCGTCGACACGGTCGGCACCGACCACGCCGTCATCGACGTCGGCGGTGTCGGCTATCTGGTGTTCTGTTCGGCGCGCACCCTGTCGGGCATCGGGCAGGCGGGCGAACCGGTCAGCCTGCAGATCGAAACCCATGTCCGCGAGGACCACATCCATCTGTTCGGCTTTGCCAGCGGCGCCGAGAAGGAATTCTTCAGCCTGCTGCAGACCGTGCAGGGCGTCGGGGCGAAGCTGGCATTGCAGATCCTGTCGGCCTTTCCGGTGGACGAACTGCGCAACGCGCTGGCCGCCAGCGACGTCACCACCATCACCCGCGCACCGGGCGTCGGCAAGAAGCTGGCCCAGCGCCTGACCACGGAACTGCGCGAGAAGGTCGGTGCGGTGTCGCTGCCGGCGGGCATGGCGGCGTCGGCGCTGAAACCGACGGCGGCGGGCACCTTCGAGGAAGCGACCTCGGCGCTGGTCAATCTGGGCTACCGCCGTCACGAGGCCGAGGCCGCCGTCGCAAGGGCGGCCAACGGTGCCGGTGACGATGCGACCGTCGAGACGCTGATCACCGCCGGGCTGAAGGAACTCGCGCGATGAGCGATGCGGGCGAGGAGAGGCTGATCACCGGCGAGCGCCGCCCTGAGGACGGCGGCGAGATGAGCCTGCGCCCGCAGGAACTGTCGGATTTCGTCGGGCAGGCCAAGGTGCGCGAGAACCTGCGCGTCTTCATCGATGCCGCCCGCGGCCGCGCCGAGGCCATGGACCACACGCTGTTCTTCGGCCCGCCCGGACTGGGCAAGACCACGCTGGCGCAGATCGTGGCACGCGAACTGGGCGTCGGCTTCCGCGCCACATCGGGCCCGGTGATCGCGCGGGCCGGCGACCTGGCCGCGATCCTGACCAATCTGGAACCGCGCGACGTTCTGTTCATCGACGAGATTCACCGCCTTAATCCTGCCGTAGAAGAAATCCTATATCCCGCCATGGAAGACTTTCAGCTGGATCTGGTGATTGGCGAAGGCCCCGCGGCGCGGTCGGTGAAGATCGACCTGCAGCCGTTCACCCTGGTCGCCGCCACCACGCGGTCGGGCCTGCTGACCACGCCGCTGCGCGACCGCTTCGGGATTCCCTGCCGGCTGGAATTCTACACGCCGGAGGAACTGGAAAGCATCGTCGCGCGAGGCGCAGGCGTGCTGGGCCTGAACCTGACGAAGGACGGCGCGACCGAGATCGCCCGGCGGTCCCGCGGCACGCCGCGCGTGGCCGGACGGCTGCTGCGGCGGGTCCGTGATTTCGCCAACGTGGCGGGCACGGATGTGGTCGATGCCGTGAAGGCCGATGCGGCGCTGCGCCGGCTGGAGGTCGATCAGGTCGGGCTGGACGCCATGGACCGGCGCTATCTGGCCTGCCTGGCCGAGAACTATGGCGGCGGACCGGTGGGCGTGGACAATCTGGCCGCCGCCCTGTCGGAGCCGCGCGACGCCATCGAGGACATCATCGAGCCCTATCTGATGCAGAAGGCGCTGGTCATCCGCACGCCGCGCGGCCGGATGCTGACGCCGGCCGCCTGGGGCCACCTGGGCCTGACCCCGCCGCGTGCCGCCGTGCCCGGCCAGATGGACATGCTGGACGGCGAACCGGAAGGATCCGGCGATGGGTGAGGCGAGCGGGCGCATTCAGGGCGACGCGCACCTGTTCCCGGTCCGGGTCTACTGGGAAGACACGGACGCGGGCGGCATCGTCTATTACGCCAACTATCTGAAGTTCACCGAACGGGCGCGATCGGACATGCTGCGCCTGCTGGGCATCGACCAGCGGGCCATGCTGGACGCCGACGATGGCGCGATGTTTGCGGTGCGCGATGTCACGGTTGAGTATCTCAGCCCGGCGCGCCTGGACGACGATCTGGTTGTCCGGACACGTCTCATCGCGTTAAAGGGCGCAACGATCACACTGGAACAGGACGTTCTGCGTGCGGAAACCGTTCTGGTTCACACGCGCGTGCGCGCCGCGTTTATTGGCCTTGGGGGTGGACCCAGGCGCATTCCGCCGGATATCCGGACCGCAATGGCCGGGCTGGCGGCGAGGGATGGGGAAGAAGAAACATGAACCAAGACGTCATTGCACAACAGTTCGCGGATGCGGGCAGCATCGACCTGTCGATGTGGGGGCTGTTCCTGCGCGCCGACATCGTGGTGCAGATTGTCATGGTCGCCTTGCTTTTTGCGTCGATCTGGTGCTGGGCGATCATCTTCGAGAAGTGGATCCGCTATCGCCGCGTCATGAAGCAGGCCGACGAGTTCGAACGCCAGTTCTGGTCGGGCGGCAATCTGGAAACGCTGTATGACGAGATCGGGGCGGACGCGACGCACCCGATGGCCGTGCTGTTTTCCGGCGCGATGCGGGAATGGCGGCGCACCGCCGAGCGCGGACTGGCCAAGCGCGACAACCTGCGGGCGGGCCTGCAGGAACGCATCAGCCAGGTCATGCGCATCACCATCGACCGTGAGGTCGACCGGCTGGAGCGCTATCTGGGCGTGCTGGCGACCGTCGGCTCGACGGCACCGTTCCTGGGCCTGTTCGGTACGGTTTGGGGCATCATGAACAGCTTCCAGTCCATCGCCGCCACCAACAACACCTCGCTGTCCGTGGTGGCACCGGGCATCGCCGAGGCCCTGTTCGCGACCGCGCTTGGCCTGGTCGCGGCGATCCCCGCCACCGTCGCCTACAACAAGTTCGCCTCCGACATCTCGCGCTATGCGACCCGGCTGGAAGGCTTCGCGGGCGAGTTCTCGGCGATCATGTCCCGTCAGCTGGACGAGGGAGGCAGCGACTGATGGCCATCCAGGTGCATGGCGGACGCTACCGCCGCAAACGCTACACGCCGATGTCGGAGATCAACGTCACGCCGTTCGTCGATGTGATGCTGGTGCTGCTGGTGGTCTTCATGATCGCGGCGCCTCTGCTATCGGTCGGCGTGCCGGTGGAACTGCCCAAGGCGGTCGCGCCGACGCTGCAGGGGCTGGATGAACCGCTGGCCGTGACAGTCGATGAGGAAGGCACCATCTACCTGCAGGAGAAGGAAGTCTCGCTGGGCGATCTGGTGCCGGCACTGATCGCGATCACGGCGGGCAATCAGGAACGCCGCATCTTCGTGCGCGGCGACAAGTCGGTGCCCTATGGCGTCGTGATCGAGGCGATGGGTGCCATCAATGCCGCGGGGTTCACGCGGGTCGCGCTGGTGGCCCAGGCCCCGCGCGTCGAACGCTAGGATAACGGAAAGGGAGTCATGTTCAGGGGCGGCGTATTATCGGTCAGCCTGCATGCCCTGATCGCCGGGGCGGTGCTGCTCGATCTTGCCTTTTTCGGCGGTCCGGAACCGCTGGAAAGCCCGCCCATGATCCCGGTCGAGCTGATGGTGCTGGGCGAGGAGACCAATCAGGCCGTCGCGGGCGAGAAGGACGACACGCCCCCGCCGCCCGAGGCCACGGCGAAGGACGAGCCGGTGCCGCCGCCCGAGGCCGTTCAACCGCCCGAACAGCCCCCCGAGCCGCTGCCCGAGACCAATACGCTCGTGCAGGACGAGCCCGCGCCGCAGCCGCCCGCCGAACCGGAAGAGGTCGAGGCCACGCCCCCGCCGCCGGCCCCGCGCCCGGTCGAGCAGCGCACTGCCGACGAGAAGCTGACCCCGCGCGACAAGGTCGTCGAGGAGGCCGAGAAGCTGGCCGCGCTGGAACCGCTGCCCAAGCCCGAGCCGAAACCCGAACCCGAGAAACAGCCCGAGCCGGAAAAGCAGCCGGAACCGGAGCCCAAGCCGGAGGTGGCGAAGAAGGAGCCGGAGCCGAAGCCCGAACCCAGACCGGAACCGCCGAAGCAGAAGCCCGAGCCGGAAAAGAAGAAATCGCTGGACCTCGCCCGCCTGTCGGCGAAGATCGACAAGCTGGCCGAGAAGACCCCGAACCGTCAGCGGGACCCCGACAAGCGGACCCTGAGCGACATTCGCGTGGGCGAGGGCGGCGTGTCACAAAATCGGCTCAATCAGAAGCTATCGGTGACGGAAGTCGATTTTCTGCGCGGACGGCTGCGCGACAACTGGAGTCCGAACCATGGCGCGCCCGGCGTCGAGCGCATGCAGGTCATCATCCGCATCCATCTCAATCCGGACGGCACCCTGGCCCGACGGCCCGAGATCATCGACGGATTCGATGCCGGACAGGCCGGGCGCGTCTTCAAGGCGTTTTCGGAAAGCGCCATCCGCGCGGTGCAGAAGTCGCAACCGTTCCCCCTGCCGCCCGAGAAATATCAGGACTGGCGGGAGATCGAGATCAATTTCAACCTCAGGGAAATGTACGGGTGAGGTCATCTGAGATGAAAAACAACAGTGTTGCCTATCGAACGACGCGCCGGCTTGCGGGCCTGCTGCTGGTGGTCGCCGCCGGATGTGCCCTGCTGGCGGCACCTGCCGCCGCGCAGCTGCGCATCGACGTGAACAGCGCGAACATCGACCCGCTGCCGGTCGCGGTCACCGACATCCACGGCGAGACCGAGACCACGCGCACCGTGGGCAAGGAGATCGCCGACGTGATCCGGGGCAACCTGTCACGGTCGGGCCTGTTCCGCGTGATCAACCAGCGCGCCTATCTGGAAGACCCGAAGGACATCCAGGTGCGGCCCAACTTCGCCGACTGGCGCGTGATCCAGGCGCAGGCGCTGGTGGCGGGCAACGTGCGCATCGCCTCGGACGGGCGGCTGCGGACCGAATTCCGCCTGTGGGACGTCTATGGCGGCACCCAGATGACCGGGCTGGTCTATTTCACCACGCCCGAGAATGCGCGCCGGATCGGCCATATCATCTCCGATTCGATCTACAAGCGACTGACCGGCGAGGAAGGCTATTTCGACACGCGCATCGTCTATGTCGCCGAATCCGGCCCCGCCGACCGCCGGGTCAAGCGGCTGGCCATCATGGATCAGGATTCGGCCAATCACCGCTATCTGACGGACGGGGCCAATCTGGTGCTGACGCCGCGCTTCTCGCCGACGCAGCAGGTCGTGACCTACATGTCCTATTTCCGCAACCAGCCGCGGGTCTATCTCTACAACATCGACACCGGGCAGCAGGAAATCCTGGGCGACTTCCCGGGCATGACCTATGCGCCGCGCTTCTCGCCGGATGGCGAGAAGGTCTCCTTCTCCATGTCCCGCGACGGCAATTCCGACATCTTCGTGATGGATCTGAGAACCCGCGTGACGCGCAGGCTGACCAAGCATCTGGCGATCGACACCTCGCCCAGCATGTCGCCCGACGGCGACCGCGTGACCTTCAACTCCGACCGCTCGGGCACGCAGCAGATCTATACCATGAAGCTGGACGGATCGGACGTGCAGCGCATCACCTTCGGCGAGGGCCGCTATGCGACGCCGGTCTGGTCGCCGCGCGGCGACCTGATCGCCTTCACCCGGCTGCACAAGGGCCGCTTCTTCATCGGCGTGATCCGCCCCGACGGCACCGGCGAGCGCCTGCTGACCGAAAGCTATCTGGACGAGGGGCCGACCTGGTCGCCGAACGGCCGGGTGCTGATGTTCTTCCGTCAGATTCCCGGCAACAACCAGGGCAAGGGCGGCAGCGTGCGCCTGTGGTCGGTCGATCTGACCGGGCGCAACCTGCGGCAGGTGCAGACGCCGCTGGACGCATCCGACCCGGCCTGGTCGCCGCTTTCGGAGCTGTCGCAGTAGGACACACTGCCATCGGACCGGCACCGCGCCACAGAATTGACACAATTTGTCGTGCGCTCGCCCAACTCCGGCGTTTTGCTGAACCGCGTAGAGTGGTAAGTAACCAGTGGGTTGAGGCGATGTGCAGTGTTCTGCCTCACAAGTTCAGATTCCGGCGCAGCATCGCGCCATCGAAGAGGGAGACTTTGCAATCATGGGTCAGCGCTTTCTGATCAGGGCCGGTACCGTTCTCGCGGCGGCCTTTCTGCTGGTGGCATGCGGCGACGACGAACCCGTCGTGCAGGCGACCGACACCGGTGCCAGTCAGGCACAGCCCGCGCCGGCACCGGCACCCGCCGTGGAGGCCGCGCCGGTGCCGTCCGGCCCCGCCGAGGGCACGCAGGAACATTTCGTCCTGAACGTGGGCGACCGCGTGTTCTTCGCGACCGACCGGCACGATCTGGACGAAGACGCGCGCAACGTGCTGCGCCGTCAGGCCGCCTACCTGGGCCAGTACCCGAACGTGAGCGTGATCATCGAAGGCCATGCCGACGAACGCGGCACCCGCGAATACAACCTGGGTCTGGGCGACCGCCGTGCGAATTCCGCGCGCGACTATCTGGTCAGCCTGGGCGTGTCGTCCAGCCGCATCCGCACCCTGTCGTATGGCAAGGAACGCCCGGTGGCGCTGGGCCACAACGAGGCCGCATGGGCGCAGAACCGCCGTGCGGTGACCGTGCTGGCCAACTGATCCCGCGACGCGGGGTTCGAGACTGCCGCCCGCCTTTCCGGTTCCCCGCGGGCCAGGACGGCGGGCGGTTTCGTTTGGTGAGGGATGAATCGAGGAGCCGTTCATGATGCGGACCGCAAGACGACTGACCCTGCTGGCGGTGCTGGCCATCGCCCCCGTTGCCGCCGTGCCATCCGCGCAGGCGCAGGATCTCGCCCCCCTGCAGGACCGGGTGGACCGGCTGGAACGCAGCATCAACGACCTGAAACGGTTCGTCCACCAGGGCCAGCCGCTGCCGGACGGCACCGCCGCGACAACGGCAGCCCCGGCAACCGGGGAAGCGGGCAGCGTGAACCGCCAGATCGATGCCCTGGAACAGGAAGTCCGTGACCTGACCAACCGGGTGGAGGAAATCAACTTCACCGTGCGCCGTCTGGACGACCGCATGACCAAGCTGGTCGAGGATGTTGATTTCAGGCTGACCGCCATCGAGCGCAACATGGGCACCGGCGGCGGTTCGACCGGCGACACGGGCAGTGCGGCACCGGCGGGCGGTCCGTCCGGCGCACCGCGTTCGCTGGGCACCGTCAGCCAGGACGCGGTCGACCGCGTGCCCCAGGGTGACACCGGGACCGGCAGCGGCGCGGGCACGACACAGACCGCGCGCGTCGCGGCGACCGCCCCCGCCGAGGCGCTGGAGGGCACCCCCGAGCAGCGCTACAATGCGGCCTTCGGCCTGTTGCAGTCCAAGCGCTTCCCCGAGGCGGAAGCCGCCTTTGCCCGCTTCGTGGCCGACCACCCCGAACATGCGCTGGCGGGCAATGCGCAGTACTGGCTGGGCGAGACCTATTACGTGCAGGGCGATCACGAGCGGGCCGCGGGCGCGTTCCTGGACGGCTACAAGAAGTACCGCAGCAGTTCCAAGGCCCCCGACAATCTGCTGAAACTCGGCATGACACTCGCCGTTCTGAAGCAGAACGCGGACGCGTGCGCGGTTTTCGCCGAACTGCAGGACCGCTTTCCCAACGCGTCTGCCAGCATCACCCGCCGGGCCGAGCGGGAGCGTCAGCGCGCCGGGTGCTGATCTGACCGATCGCGACAGTCCGGACCGGACGCCGGAAGCGGCTTTCCGGACCGCACTGGACGCCTGTCCGGACCCCGGACGGCATGTGGCGCTGGCCCTGTCGGGCGGGCCGGACAGCACCGCGCTGCTTCACCTGCTGCTGGACTGGGCGCGCGCGCAGGACCGCACCGTGACCGCCCTGATCGTCGATCACGGGTTGCGTGCGGGCTCCGATGCGGAAGCGCACCAGGTCGCGGCGTCCGCCAGGGCCGCGGGCGCGGCCGCCAGCGTGCTGCGCTGGCCGGGACCAAAGCCCGCCACCGGCATCCAGGCCGCGGCGCGCGCGGCACGCTACGCGCTGATGCTGGACTGGTGCCGCGAGACCGGGGTCGGCGCCCTGTTTCTGGGCCACCATCTGGACGATCAGGCGGTGACGGTCCTGATGCGCCTGAAGGCGGGCAGCGGGATCGACGGCCTGGGCGCGATGCGGACCAACAGCCAGCGCGACGGCATCCGCCTGATCCGTCCCCTGCTGGAGGTGCGCAAGGCCGAACTGACCGGCTGGCTGGACGCCCGCGCCATCGCCTATGTCAGCGATCCCACCAACCGCTCGCCGGACCATGAACGCAACCGGCTGAACGCATGGCTGAACGCACGGCCCCCGGGCGAGCGGCTGCCGGAGCGGCTGGCCCGGCTGGCCCGGCGCAGCGCGCGCGCATCGGCGGCCCTGGAGGAACTCACCGACCGGGCGCAGGCGGCGCTGGTCACGCCCGGAACCGCTGCCGGATACAAGATCGAACGCACCGGCTGGGAAGCGCTGTCCGACGAGATCGCGCTGCGCCTGATCGCCCGGCTCGTCGCGCGCGTCGCCGGCAGAAAGCCCGGCCTTTCGACCCTGGAGGACGCGCTGGCACGCCTGCCGTCACAGCGCCGGGTCACCCTTGCCGGCGTCGAGATCGCCCTGAAACCGGACCGCATCCGGATCGTCATGGCCCCGGCCCGCCGCAAGACGTGATCCGGGTCTGCCCACATACGGGCTTGCGTCGCCTTGTTGGAAAGGTTTTAACCCTTATGTAGCAGTCTGTTCAGCGGCGTTCCGCGGTGCGGAACGGACGAACAGGCTTTCAACGACGATCGGGACATCGGCACTTGGCACCTTTTGGCAGAAATCTCGCCCTCTGGATCATCATCGCGCTGCTGGCACTGGCGCTGTTCAATCTGTTCCAGTCCCCGTCCAGCCGCAACACGGGCGAGCAGCTCAGCTATTCGCAGTTCATGAGCCGCGTCGATGCCGGGCAGGTCCGCGACGTGACCATCGAAGGCAACGACATCACCGGCCACCTGACCGGCGGCGGGCAGTTCAGCACCTATGCCCCGTCCGATCCGACCCTGATCGACACGCTGCGCGAACGCGGTGTGGACATCGACGCCAAGCCGAAGGAAGAAGGCAGCACGCTGTTCACGATCTTCGTGTCCTGGTTCCCGATGCTGCTGCTGATCGGTATCTGGATCTTCTTCATGCGCCAGATGCAGGGCGGGGGCGGCAAGGCCATGGGCTTCGGCAAGTCCAAGGCGCGCCTGATGACCGAACGCCAGGGCCGCGTCACGTTCGAGGATGTCGCCGGCGTGGACGAGGCCAAGGAAGAACTGGAAGAGATCGTCGAGTTCCTGAAGGACCCGCAGAAGTTCCAGCGCCTGGGCGGCCGTATCCCGAAGGGCTGCCTGCTGGTCGGTTCTCCGGGCACGGGCAAGACCCTTATCGCGCGCGCGGTCGCCGGTGAGGCCAACGTGCCCTTCTTCACCATTTCCGGTTCCGATTTCGTCGAGATGTTCGTCGGTGTCGGCGCCAGCCGCGTCCGCGACATGTTCGAACAGGGCAAGAAGAACGCGCCCTGCATCATCTTCATCGACGAGATCGACGCCGTGGGCCGCCATCGTGGCGCGGGCCTGGGCGGCGGCAACGACGAACGCGAGCAGACCCTGAACCAGCTGCTGGTCGAGATGGACGGCTTCGAGGCCAACGAGGGCGTGATCCTGATCGCCGCCACCAACCGCCCCGACGTGCTGGACCCCGCGCTGCTGCGCCCCGGCCGCTTCGACCGGCAGGTCGTGGTGCCGCTGCCCGATATTCTGGGCCGCGAGAAGATCCTGAAGGTGCACATGCGCAAGGTGCCGCTGGCCCCGAACGTGGATGCCCGCATCATCGCGCGCGGCACCCCGGGCTTTTCCGGTGCCGACCTGCAGAATCTGGTGAACGAGGCCGCGCTGCTGGCCGCCCGCAAGAACAAGCGGCTGGTCACCATGACCGAATTCGAGGACGCCAAGGACAAGGTGATGATGGGCGCCGAGCGCCGGTCGATGGTGATGGACGACGACGAGAAGAAGCTGACCGCCTATCACGAGGCCGGGCACGCCATCGTCGGCATCTTCATGGAAGCCTCCGACCCGATCCACAAGGCGACGATCATTCCGCGCGGCCGCGCGCTGGGCATGGTCATGCGCCTGCCCGAGAAGGATCAGCTGTCGATGCGCTATGACCAGCTGATCGCGCATCTGGCCGTCGCCATGGGCGGCCGCGTGGCCGAGGAGATGATCTTCGGGCACGAGAAGATCACCACCGGCGCGTCCAGCGACATTTCCCAGGCCACCGGCATCGCGCGCCGCATGATCACCGAGTGGGGCTATTCCGAGAAGCTGGGCACCGTCCGCTATTCCGCCAACGAGGAAGAGGTCTTCCTGGGCCATTCCGTGACCCAGCAGAAGAACATCTCGGAGAACACCGCCGAACTGATCGACGGCGAAATCCGTCGCCTGATCGACGAGGCGATGGAGACCGCCAAGCGGATCCTGACCGAGAACATCGACCTGCTGCACCGGGTGGCCAACGCGCTGCTGGAATTCGAGACCCTGTCGGGCGACGACATTCAGGCGCTGAAGCGCGGCGAGAGCATCGAACGCAAGGACGAGACCGCCGCCAAACCGAAAAGCACGCCCGCGTCCATCGTGCCCGAAACCGACGGTCACGCCGACGACAAGAAGGGCGATGAGTCCGGCGGCGGCATGGAACCCGAACCCCAACCCGGCAGCTGAGACCCGGCACTGGCCCCGCCACACCCTGCGGATGGCCCGGGGGTGACAGTCCTTTGCAGGGGGGCGAAGATTTTCCGCCCCGGCTTCTCCGCCCCCACAAACCGTCACCCCCGCTGGAGCGCAGCGCAATGCGGGGGCCGGGGCGGACATCCTGCACTTTCAGAGCAGTTCACGCACCCGCCCCCCGGACAAGCCGGGGATGACAATCTTCTGCGAAGGATGAAAATCCTCTGCCCCGGCTCCTCCGCCCCCACAAACCGTCACCCCCGCTGGAGCGCAGCGCAATGCGGGGGACAAGGCGAACATCCTGCACTTTCGGAGCAGTTCACGCACCCGCCCCCGGACAAGCCGGGGGTGACAGTCTTCTGCGAGGGATGAAAATCCTCTGCCCCGTCTTCTCCGCCCCACAAACCGTCACCCCCGCTGGAGCGCAGCGCAATGGGGGAGCTGATCCCTAGCGCGCCACCTCGTAGCCGACGGTTTCGCGGTCCCACGTATCGCCGGTGACGCCCGCGTCGCGCAGGTCGCCCTTGCGCAGCTTGCCCGAGGCCGTCTTGTCCAGTTCCGCGATCTTCAGCACGAAGCGCGGCACCGCATAGCGCGGCATGCGCGGCGTGCAGAAGTCCAGCAGGTCCGTCTCGGCAACCGACTTGCCCGGCTGTTCCACGATCACCGCCATCACCTCTTCCTCGCCGCCCGCGCCTTCGACCTTCACGCCGACCACGGCGCTTTCGGCAATGTCGGGATGGCCGTTGATCACCTGCTCGACCTCGAAGGCGGAGATGTTCTCGCCCCGGCGGCGGATGCAGTCCTTGATCCGGTCGACATAGTGCAGCCGCCCCTTCGCATCGATGCGGCAGGCATCGCCGGTGTGAAACCACAGGTTCCGCCACGCCTCGACCGTCCGCTCCGGCATCCTGTAATACCCGGCGGAGAAGATGCCGGCGTATTTCGGGCGGATCAGCAGCTCGCCGACCTGATCCACGCCGACGGGAACGTCCGTTTCGGGATCGCCGATCCGCACCTCGTAGAAGTCCTCGTCGATATAGCCCGCGCAGCCCGGTTCCAGACCGGATTCGCCGGTGTCGCCCCAGGCCGTCATGCCCACTTCGGTCATGCCGAATCCCTGCACGATCGTGAACCCGAAGCGGTCCTGCATCGCCGCGCCCCATTCGGTCGAGATCGGCACGGCCAGCACCAGCCGCAACGCGTGATCGCGGTCGCGCGGGTCGGGGGCGGTGTTGAACACGAACTCGGGCATCACGCCCAGCAGGTTGGTCAGGGTCGCGCCGCTGTCGATGACATCGTCGAGCCAGCGGTTGGGGCTGAAGCGCTGCACCACATGTGCCCGACCGCCTGCCATGAAGGTGCCCAGTGCCTGCAGGTTCAGCGCGTTCACATGAAACAGCGGCATGCAGATGTAATAGACGTCGTCTTCGGTCTGGCCGATCTTCGCGATCTGGCGCTCAAGCCAGACGTAGAAATGTCCGTGCGGCAGCAGCACGCCCTTGGCCGGGCCGGTGGTGCCGGACGTGTACATGATGGCGGCGGTGTCATGGATCGTCGGCAGGCTGTCCGGCACCGGCTCACCGTCGCCCGAGGCCAGGAAATCGTCGAACGTCGCGGCCTGCGCCCCGGCCAGCGCATCCGGCATGTCCGCCGGCACCGCGCCGGCGACGATGACCACGTGCGCGGGGGCGGCATCGCCCGCGTCGACCCCGTCGAAATGATGCACCAGGTCGGTATCGACCAGCGCCACCTTCGGTTCGGCGTTGCGCAACTGGTGCTGCAGGAAGGCCCCTTTCAGTTCGGTATTGATGGGCACGAAGATCGCACCCGCCTTCATGATGCCGAACAGGGCGATCATGAATTCGGCCCGGTTCTTCACGAAGCAGAATACCCGGTCGTCCCGCCCCACGCCCCGCGCGGCCAGCGCCGCTGCCAGCCGGTCCGCCTGCGCGTTCAGTCCCGCGTAGGTCAGCGTGAGGCCCGTGTCGAAGCTCATGTAGGTGCGATCGCCGAACCGCTCGGCCTGTTTCCGCACCAGATGAACCATGGTCCAGTCGTCGAATCGATCCATGCGCCTGTCCTCCCCGGCGCGCATTCTGCTGCGATGCGATTGCCGTTCGCAACCCCGGCGCGCCTGCCCTATATAGGCCGGGCAACAGATGAGGCAGGCGGCACGGTGCTGGGACGATTTTTCACCTGGATGGAGCGGACGCAGGATCCGTTCCCGGAGGCGATGCCGCACAAGCCGTCGGATCGGTTCCTGCCGTTCCTGTGGTACTACACGAAACCGTTCCGCGGCCTGATCCTGACGGGATCGGCGCTGGCGGTCGTCATTGCCCTGATGGAAGTCTGGTTCTTCTCGCTGGTCGGGTCGATGGTCGACTGGCTGATGACCGCCGACCGCGAGAGTTTCTTCGATACCTACGGGCTGCAGCTGATCGGCATGGCGGTCATCGTGGTCGTCATCTATCCGCTGATCACGCTGGTCGCCGAGAGCGTGAGCCAGATCGGCCTGCTGGGCAATTTCGCCATGCGCACGCGCTGGCAGGCGCACCGTTATCTGCTGCGCCAGTCGGTCGGCTTCTATCAGGACGATTTCGCGGGCCGGGTGGCGACCAAGATGATGCAGACCGCGCTGGGCGTGCGCGAGACGGTGATGAAGACCACCGACATCCTGCTGTATGTCGGCGTCTATTTCATCTCGGCGCTGGTGCTGTTCGCGACCAACGACTGGCGGCTGGCCCTGCCCATGCTGGGCTGGCTGGTCGGCTATCTGGTGATCCTGAAGTATTTCATTCCGCGCCTGTCGCGCAACGCCCAGGAACAGGCCGAGGCCCGGTCGATGGTCACGGGCCGGGTGGTCGACAGCTATACCAACATCGCCACCGTGAAGATGTTCGCCCACACCGAGCGCGAGGACGCCTACGCCCGGTCCGGCATGGAGACCTTTCTGGACGTGGTCTACCGCCAGATGCGCCTGTCCACCATGCTGACCTTCACGCTGACGGCGATGAACGCGCTGCTGCTGGCGTCGCTGGCGGGCCTGTGCATCTGGCTGTGGCAGCTCAACGCGGTGACGGCGGGGGCCATGGCCTTCGCGCTGGGGCTGGTGCTGCGCATCCAGGGCATGTCGCAGTGGATCCTGTGGGAGGTCTCCAACCTGTTCGAGAACATCGGCGTCGTCCGCGACGGGATCGAGACCATCGCCCGCGATCAGGCCGTGGTCGACAGGGCGGGCGCGCGGCCGCTGCAGGTACCTGAAGGCGCGGTCAGCTTCGACGCCATCCGCTTCAACTACGGCAAGTCGCCCGAGACGCAGGAAGACCGTGTGATCGACGGCCTGTCGCTGTCGGTCGCGCCGGGCGAGAAGATCGGCATCGTGGGCCGCTCGGGCGCGGGCAAGTCGACCCTGGTGAACCTGCTGCTGCGGTTCTACGACCTGGAGGCCGGTGCCATCCGGATCGACGGACAGGACATCGCTGACGTGACCCAGGACAGTCTGCGCGAGGCCATCGGCATGGTCACGCAGGACACCTCGCTGCTGCACCGCTCGGTCGCCGACAACATCCGCTATGGCAGGGCCGGGGCCACGGACGAGGAGGTCATCCGGGCGGCGAAGCGTGCCGAGGCACATGATTTCATTCAGGATCTGTCGGACATGCGCGGCCGCACCGGATACGGCGCACATGTCGGCGAGCGCGGCGTGAAGCTGTCGGGCGGGCAGCGCCAGCGCATCGCCATCGCCCGCGTGCTGCTGAAGGATGCGCCGATCCTGGTGCTGGACGAGGCCACCAGCGCGCTGGATTCGGAAGTCGAGGCCGCCATCCAGCAGAATCTCTATCACCTGATGGAGGGCAAGACCGTCATCGCCATCGCACACCGGCTGTCGACCATCGCCGCCATGGATCGGCTGATCGTGATGGATCAGGGCCGCATCATCGAGGAAGGCACCCACGACGCGCTGATCGCGAAGGGCGGGCTCTATGCCGAGCTCTGGTCGCGCCAGTCCGGCGGGTTCCTGATCGGCGCGACGGAAGCCGCGGAGTAGGACCGGATGCTGGTTCTGGGCGCCATCGCCATCGTTCTCGGACTGGTCATCTTCGTTGGCCCGCAGCTCTGGACCAAACACGTGCTGTCGAAACACGGTGCCGACCGGCCCGACTGTCCCGGTACCGGCGCGGAACTGGCCCGGCACCTGATCGCGGAACACGGGCTGGAAGGCGTGACCGTCGAGCGGCTGCCCGACGACAGCGATCACTACGATCCGCAGGCCCGGGCGATCCGCCTGTCACCGCGCGTGTATGACGGGCGTTCGGTCACCGCCGTGACGGTCGCGGCGCACGAATTCGGCCATGCCCTGCAGGACCACCAGGGCGACCCGGGCCTGCGCCGCCGCACCGTGCTGGTCAAGCAGGTCTTCTGGATCGACCGGATCGGCAGCGGCATCCTGATGCTGGCCCCGCTGGCGCTGTTCCTGCCGGCGGTGCGCGGCGTGGGCGTCGTGATCCTGCTGACCGGCATCGGCCTGTCGCTGGTGCGCGTGGTGGTCCACATGCTGACCCTGCCGGTGGAACTGGACGCGTCCTTCCGCAAGGCCCTGCCGATCCTGAAACAGGGCGGCTATCTGCCCGAAGAGGAAATGCCCGCCGCCCGCAACATCCTGCGCGCCTGCGCCATGACCTACGTGTCCGCCTCGCTGATGTCCGTGCTCAACCTGCTGCGCTGGATCCGACGGTAGGGATATCAGCCCCCGGACAAGCCGGGGGTGACGGTCTTCTGCGAGAGATGAAAATCCTCTGCCCCGGCTCCTCCACCCGCACGAACCGTCACCCCCGCTGGCGCGCAGCGCAATGCGGGGGCCGGGGCGAACATCCTGCGCTTTCGGAGCAACTCACGCACCCGCCCCCGGACAAGCCGGGGGTGACATGCTCTTGTCCGGTGTCACCGCTGTCACGACCTGTCACCCCCGCTGGAGCGCAGCGCAATGCGGGGGCCGGGGCGAACATCCTGTGCTATCGGAGCGGCTTCGGGCATCCGCCCACACAAGGCGGGGGTACCCGTCGGAGACTGTTACTCTGGGGGTGTCGCTTCCGGGCCGGCGATCTGCATCGCTTTCCGGTAGGCGGGGCGTGCGCCGATCCGCTGGAAATAGGCCTTCGTGTTCGGCAGGTCAGCCAGGGTCTTGCCGCCCGAGGCCAGGATGTTGCCGAAATTGTAGACCACCATCATGTCCGCGCAGGTGAAATCGTCGCCCGCCAGATGGTCGTGGTCGCCCAGCGTCTGTTCCAGCATGGCGTAGTAGCCGGACCAGCGGCGGTGCAGCAGTTCCTTCACCAGTGGCGCGGTCTCGCCCGCCGGGTTCGCGCCCAGTGCCAGATACGCGAAGTACAGACCCAGCGCGTTGTTGTTGAAGTGCATCCAGTAGAGATAGTCGCTGTAGGTCGGCTGGTCCGGCGACACCGTGAACCGCCCGTTCGCATGGGTATGGCAGATATGTTCCAGCACGACCGCCGATTCCGTCAGCACGCGCCCGTCATCCTCGATCACCGGTGCGGTCGCCGCCGGGTGCAGGGCGAAATAGTCCTCCGGCATCAGGCGGTTGGCCTTCCGGTGATACCATTTCAGGTCATAGGGCAGGCCCAGTTCCTCCATCAGCCAGACCACGCGGTCGGACTGGGAGACGCCAAGGTGATGGATGGTGATCATCGTCGTTTCCTTCTGCGGTATGATTTCCAGACTAGCCGCAGAAGGGGAAACCCGGAAGGGCCGTTCGATCCCCGCGCATGGGGCCGTCGCGTCAGCCCATCTTGATCGCAGCCGTCAATGCGCTATGACCGGAAAGCGATACGTCCTTGGGAGGGGAGCCGTTACATGCCGACAAGCGAAGCGCCGCATATTCTGGACGCCACCGTGCTGGCGGAATGGATCGACTACAACGGTCACATGAACGTGGGCTATTACAACGTCGCCTTCGACAAGGCCACGGACGCGCTGTTCGACCTGCTGGGCATGGGGGCCGACTACATCAGGACCGAGAACAAGTCGTTCTTCACCCTGCAGACCAACGTGCATTACATCGGCGAGGTGCTGGAAGGCGCGAACCTGCGCTACACCGCCCAGATCCTGGGATACGACCGCAAGCGGGTGCACGCCTTCTTCCACATGTACAACGCCGACGAGGGCTATCTGTCGGCCACGTCCGAACAGATGGTGGTGCACGTGGACATGGCAACCCGCCGGTCGGCGGAGATGCCCGATCACCTGTTCGCCCGCGTCGAGGAGATGGGGCAGGCGCACGCGAAGCTGCCGTGGCCGGAACAGGCGGGCAAGGGCATGGCCCTGCGCCGCCGCGAAAGCGGCGCCGCCTGATGATGGCCGCCCTGATCCAGCGTCTGCGCGAATGGATCGGGGTCTTCGGCAAACGCAGCCTGCGCGATTTCCGTCCGCGCAAGGATCTGGCGGCCCGCGAGCAGATGACGATGCTGCTGTTCGCGTCGGTCGTCGGCCTGGCGGTCGGCTATGCCGCCTACGGGTTCCGCGAGCTGCTCTCGCTGATCCAGTATCTCTTCTACGGTGAATATTCCGAATTCATGGTCGCGGCGGTCAGCAGGCTGGCGTGGTGGCACGTGCTGCTGGCGCCGGCGCTGGGCGGCCTGCTGCTGGCCCTGTTCCTGAAGTACCTGATGCCGGGGGGGCGGGCGCAGGGCGTGGCCGACGTCATCGAGGCGGGCATGTATCACGACGGGCGCATGTCGTTCCGGACCGGGCTTGGCGCGGCCTTCGCCAGTGCGCTGTCGATCGGCGCCGGCGCGTCGGTCGGGCGGGAGGGGCCGCTGGTGCATCTGGGCGGCTCGCTGGCCGGGATCATCACCAAGAAGATGCGCCTGAGCCGCGTCGACGGCCATTCGGTGCTGGCCTGCGGCGTCGCCGCCGGTGTCGCCGCCTCGTTCAACGCGCCGATTGCGGGGGTGATCTTCGCCCATGAGGTCGTGCTGGGCCACTACGCGCTGCGCGCGCTGGCCCCGGTGGTGATTTCCGCCGTGATCGGCACCATCGTCACCCGAATCCACATCGGCGACTTCCCCGCCTTCCTGGTGCCGGAATACGCCATTTCGAACTTCTGGAACTTCCCGGCCTTCATGCTGCTGGGACTGGTGTCCGGCCTGATCGCGCTGATCTTCTTCTGGTCGGTGGCGGTGGCCAAGGACAGTTTCGATACCCTGCGCATTCCGGAATTCTGGCGTCCGCCGGTCGCGGGGCTGGCGGTCGGCTGCATCGCGCTGCTGTTCCCGCAGGTGCTGGGCGTCGGCTACGAGGCGACCGACAATGCCCTGAAACAGCTTTATCCGCTGCACATCCTGATCCTGCTGGTGGCGGCGAAGATGGCGGCGACCGCGATCTCGATCGCGGGCGGATTCGGCGGCGGCGTGTTCTCGCCGGCGCTGTTCCTGGGGGCGATGACCGGGGGGGCGTTCGGCCTGATCGCGGCGTCCATCTTTCCCGAAGTCGCACTGGATCACGGGCTGTATGCCATCGTCGGCATGGGCGCGGTCGCCTCGGCGGTGCTGGGCGCGCCGATTTCCACCACGCTGATCGTGTTCGAGCTGACCGGGGACTATCGCGTGACCATCGCCATGATGGCGGCGGTCGTGCTGGCGGCGATCCTGGGGCGGCAGTTCAAGTTCCGCAGTTTCTTCCACTGGCAGCTGGCCCGGCGCGCGGTGAAGCTGGCGGCGGCGGACGAGGTGCTGCTGCACGAACAGATCGTCGCCGACGTGATGGACAGCAACGTCATGACCATCAGCCCCGGCATGAGCTTCGCCGAGCTGCGCGCGCTCTACCGCGACAGCAATGCCCAGGCCTATTTCCTGGTTGATGAGGAAGGCTGCATCGCCGGGGCGCTGAACGAGACCGATGTGAAGTACGCGCTACTGGACCCCGATCTGGACGATCTGGGCCGGGCCGTCGACATTGCCTCCGCCTCGGGGCCGCTGCTGACGCCGGACATGCCGCTGGACGAGGCGATGACTGCGTTCAGCGGCACGGCCTACCGCTTCCTTGCCGTCGTCGACAGCGCGGACGAGCGCCATTTGCTGGGCATCGTGCGGTTCCGCGACGTGCTGGCGGCGCACAACAAGGCGCTGAAGATGGCCCGCGAGGAAACCCAGTGACCGGCGATTGGTGGGATGACAGGGCCGCGCGGCGCGTTACCCTGCGGATCTGAGTATCGAACCGCCCGGGAGTCCGTCATGCGCATCGTCCTTGCCCTGAGCCTGTTCCTGCTGGCGCTGCCGTCGCTGGCCGCCGAGCGTCCGCCGATGGTCGCCGCCGCGCATCCGCTG
Source organism: Minwuia sp. (assembly GCF_048263705.1). GTDB lineage: Bacteria > Pseudomonadota > Alphaproteobacteria > Minwuiales > Minwuiaceae > Minwuia. Next base: position 71,107 of record NZ_JBLXDV010000004.1, read on the forward strand.
GCCGCCGAAGCGGGCATGAAGGTGCTGCGCCAGGGCGGGTCGGCGGTCGATGCCGCCATCGCCGTGCAGGCGGTGCTGACCCTGGTCGAGCCGCAGTCGTCGGGCATCGGGGGCGGTGCGTTCATGCTGCACCGGCGGGCGTCGGACGGCGCGATCAGCGCCTGGGACGGGCGGGAGACCGCGCCCGCCGCGGCGACGCCGGCGCTGTTCCTGAAACCGGACGGGTCGCGCATGCCGTTCTTCGAGGCGGTGGTCGGCGGGCGGGCCGTCGGCGCGCCGGGCGTGCTGGCAATGCTGGAACTGGCGCACGGAAAGCACGGCAGGCTGGCCTGGCGCGATCTGTTCGCGGATGCGATCCGCCTGTCGCGCGACGGCTTTGCGGTGACGCCCCGGCTGAACTTCCTGCTGCACCGCGACCGCTATCTGAAGGCCTCGCCGACGGCGGCACCCTATTTCTACGACAGCGACGGCACGGCCTGGCCGGTCGGCCATGTGCTGAAGAACCCGGCGCTGGCCGAGACGCTGGGCATGATCGCCGCAGAGGGCGCGACGGCCATGACCGAAGGGCCGATCGCTGCGGATATCGTGAAGGCGGTGCAGACCCACCCGGACAATCCGGGTCTGCTGACCATGGCGGACCTGGCGGCCTACCGGGCCAAGGAACGGACACCGGTGTGCACGCCCTACCGCAACCACACCATCTGCGGGATGCCGCCGCCGACATCGGGCGGTGTGACGGTCGCGCAGATCATGGGACAGCTCTATCACTTCCCCATGGCCACGCTGGCCCCCTCGTCGCGGCGGGCGGTGCATCTGATCTCGGAAGCCCAGAAGCGCGCCTACGCCGACCGGGGTCTCTATCTGGCCGACGGCGATTTCGTGGATGTGCCGGTGAAGGCGCTGCTGGAGCCGGCTTATCTGAAAGCGCGTGCCGAGGGGATCGATCCCGCGCGGGCCTCCGGCACTGCCGAACCGGGAGTGGTCCGCAAGAAGGCGCAGTTCGCGCCCGGTGCCGATCTGGCCCAGCCCGCGACCACGCATTTCGCCATCGCCGACGCGGACGGCAATGTCGTCTCGATGACCTCGTCGGTCGAGAACGCCTTCGGGTCGCGCATCTTCGTGCGGGGCTTCATGCTGAACAACCAGCTGACCGATTTCTCGTTCGCGCCCGCCGATGCGGACGGCGATGCCGTGGCCAACCGCGTGGCGCCGGGCAAGCGGCCCCGCAGTTCCATGTCGCCGACCATCGTGCTGAATGCGGACGGCAGCTTCCGGCTGGCCATCGGCTCGCCGGGCGGCAGCCGCATCATCGGCTATGTGGCGAAGACGCTGGTCGGCGTGCTGGACTGGAACCTGCCGGTGCAGGCGGCCATCGACCTGCCGCATCACGTCAACCGTAACGGCCCGATCGATCTGGAACAGGACACGCCCCTCGCCGGCCGGCAGGCCGCGCTGGAGACGATGGGGCACGAGGTCCGGGTCCGGGTCCTGAACAGCGGGCTGCACGGCATCGAACGGGTCGGCGGCGTCTGGCGCGGCGGCGCGGACCCCCGGCGCGAAGGCGTGGTGCTGTCGGAGGAGTGACGTTCTACAGGTCCAGCGGTGCGACCTTCGCCACGGCGGACGGGTCCGTCTTCCAGGCGTCCGAGGTATCGACGTAGAGTTCGACCACATTGCCGTCCGGGTCGCTGACATAGAGCGACTGGGAGACGCCGTGATCGACGGGACGCTGGGGGATGCCGGCGCTGTCCATTTCGCGTTTCACCGCGCGCAGGTCGTCCAGGCTGTCACCCACCTTGAAGGCGATGTGCGCCAGCCCGGGAGAGAGGCCGGGTGCGGCGGGCGCATCGTCCCCCACCGCGGCGATGGCGAAATCATGATGGTTGCCCAGCGTGAAGAAGGTCATGCCGCGCTCGGCCCAGCGGGTCGCGACCGGCATGCCGAGCAGGCCGTGATAGAAGGCTTCGGCGCGGGCGAGGTTGCGGACCTTCAGGACCACATGGCCCAGCGCCTGGACGCGCACCCTATTCGCCCGCCGCGATCATGCCGGGGTGTCTGTCCTGTGCCGGTGCGCGGCTGCGTTCCCAGTCGAACATGTAATCCCTCGTGGTCGGCACCGCGTTGATGTCCTTGGCGATCTGCATCTGGAAGACGGTCAGATAGGACTCGCGGAAGTTGGCCTCGCAGGCTTGCAGGTAGAATTCCCACATCCGGCAGAAGCGTTCGTCGTAGAGGTTATCACGGATGTGATCGCGATGCTGCTGAAAGCGCGCGTTCCAGGCCTTCAGCGTCTCGGCGTAGTGGATGCGCAGGCTCTCGAAATCGGTCAGCCACAGGCCCAGGCGTTCCAGATGCGGCGCGATCTCGCTGAACGAGGGCAGATATCCGCCGGGGAAGATGTACTTGCGGATCCAGGCGGCGACCGGGCCGGGCACGTCCGCCGAGCCGATGGTATGGATCATGGCCACGCCGTCCGGGGTCAGCAGGTCCCGCACCTTCGCGAAATACTCGCCGTAGTGCAGATTGCCGACGTGTTCGAACATGCCGACCGAGACGATACGGTCGTATGTGCCGTCTTCGAGCCGGTAATCCAGCAGCTTGAACGTGACCCGGTCGGCAAGGCCGGCCTCGGCGGCGCGGCGGGTGGCGACGGCGTGCTGTTCGACGCTGAGGGTCAGGCCGGTGACCTGCACGTCCTCCTGCTGCGCCAGATAGAGCGCCAGTCCGCCCCAGCCGCAGCCGATGTCCAGCACCTTCTGGCCCGGCTGCAGCAGCAGCTTCGCGGCGATATGGCGTTTCTTCTGTTCCTGGGCCTGTTCCAGCGTGTCCGACGGATCGCGGTAGTAGGCGCAGGAATACTGCCGGTCCTCGTCCAGGAACAGGTCGAACAGCTCATCGGACAGGTCGTAGTGATGGGCGACGTTCTGCTGTGCCTTGCCGACCGGATTGTGGTGCGCGGCGATCGTCGCCAGCCGCGACAGGGCGATCGCCGGGCGGGTCCGCTCCCGGTTGAAATAGGCGAGGTTCTGGACGGCGAGTTCCAGGAACTGATAGAGCGTGTGGCCGTCGGGGATGGTCAGCCGCCCGTCCATGTAGGCCTCGCCCACCTTCAGGCGCGGATTGCGCGCGATTTCTGCCGCAACCGTGGCGTCATTCAACTGGATGACGGCCTTCGGACCGGCCATGTCGCCAACGAATTCGTGCCGCTGACCCTTGTGGTCGATGACCGTCAGGTGCCCCCGTTTGATCAGCCGGCGCATGAGCGTGCGCAGAAGGATCATGCCGAGCCTCCACTCAACCTTCCCTTATCCCGGCCCCAAAATTAACCTTTGGGGGGCCGGGCCGCAAGATTGAGTCGATGGCCGGCGGGCAGGAACGGCGCGGAAGGGCGGCTGCCTCAGGTGCCGGTGGTGTCCTTGCGGGCGTCCTCGTCGTCCGCGCCGGTGTCCTCCTCGGCGTCGTCATCGCCTTCGGTGGCGCGTTCGATGGCCTGCAGCAGGTCGTCGGCACCCGACGGACCCTTCTCCAGCATTTCCTCGACTTCCTCGATGTCGATGACTTCCTCTTCGTAGTCATCGTCGTCGTCGCGGTTGAGGACATTCTCGCCCCGCAGCTGCGCGGCGGCTTCGTCTTCCGAGCGGGCGACATTGACGCCGACCTCGATGATGACTTCGGGGTGCAGCCGGATGGCGACCTCATGCACGCCGATGGTCTTGATCGGACGGTTCAGCTGCACCTGGCGGCGCTCGATGCTGAAGCCCTCGCCCGACACGGCCTCGGTGATGTCGCGGGTGTTGACCGAACCGTAGAGCTGCCCGGAGTCCGACGACTGGCGGATCACCGTCACGGTCAGCTTCTCCATGCGGCTGGCGATGTCCTCGGCTTCCTTGCGAAGCTCCAGGTTGCGGGCCTCCAGCTGCGAACGGCGGGATTCGAACTCCTTCAGCGTCGCGTCGGTGGCGCGCTGCGCCTTGCCCTGCGGCAGCAGGAAGTTGCGGGCATAGCCGTTCTTGACGGACACGATGTCGCCCATCTGGCCCAGTTTCTCGATACGCTCCAGCAAAATAACTTGCATGGTCGTTTCTCCTTCAGGTTCCGGTGCTGCCGGACGGTCGGCGACGCAGGCTGAAAAACGCGTCGGCGATGCCAAGCAGCAGCAATGTCATGATCAGGACCGGACCGAGCAGCAACAGCAAGGCCAGTCCAAAGATGTAAAGTCCCGCCATCAGCGGGACGCCGCCCGCGGCGCGGGCATAGAGATGGGCCACGATCAGGCCCTGGAGTGCGAACAGCATGCCCAGCATGAAGGCCAGGATCATCGCCACCTGCCCGGCCACACCGGTCAGGAACAGCGGTGCCAGGGTCAGCACCGCCAGCCCCAGCGCCAGAACCGACGGCAGGCGCATGTCGGTGAAGACCAGGCGCGGGCGCACGGCCCGGCCCGTCCGTTCGGCGATGCGCTGGGCGACCGAACCGTTCAGCAGCAGCGACAGCACCGCCGATGTCGCGATGAAGGCCGGGACGGCCCGCACCGCGAAGTCACGGACGCGGTCCCTGACCTCGGCCGGGATCTCGCTTTCCCCGGCGACGATGGCCAGCGCCGTGTCCACGATCCCGTCCAGGATCTGGGCATCGATCACCGCCATGGCGCCAAGGCCGATCACGACCCCGACTCCGCCCAGCCAGAGCGCCAGACGCGTCACCGGATACCAGACGAGATCGCCGTCCTGATCCGGCTGTGCCAGCAGGGCCTGCCGCACCAGAACCGACGCCGGAAGGACGACGGTCGCGGTGAACAGGGCTGCGGGCAGCGTCCCGCCAATGCCAAGCGTGATCGCGGCTGCCAGCAGGCCGGCACCCAGCGAAAACAGCCAGCCCTGCATCAGGCCGGCGATGAAGATCGGCATTGGTGCGATCATGCTGAGCATGAATCCCCCGCTGTTCCCCGACAAGGGCGCCAGATTGCACAAGGCCGCCACCAGACCGCAGGCCGCGGCGATGAGAAGCTGGGTTGACATGCCGGCGCCCGCCGGTCCGACTGCACTCAGTCCTGGACGTAAGGCAGCAGCGCCAGGAAACGTGCCCGCTTGATGGCGCGGGCCAGTTCACGCTGCTTCTTCGCCGACACGGCCGTGATCCGGCTGGGCACGATCTTGCCCCGCTCGGACAGGTAGCGCTGCATCAGCTTGACGTCCTTGTAATCGATCTTCGGCGCGTTCTCACCCGAGAAGGGGCAGGTCTTGCGACGGCGGAAGAACGGACGGCGGCCACCCTTGACGGCGGCACGGACGACACCCTTGTGCTCGGTTCCAATGCTCATGACCTGTCTCCTTCGCGTGCGCTGTCGCCATCACGGGCCGGACGATCGCCATCACCACGGGGCGGGCGATCGCCATCGCGCGCCGGACGATCGCCGTCACGGCCGCCGGGGCGTCCGCCATCGCGGCCACCGGGGCGTCCGCCCTGCCGGCCACGACCGCTGTCACGGCCACCGCCGCGCGACTGCATCTGGATCGAGGGACCTTCCTCATGCTCCTCGACGCGGATCGACATGTAGCGCAGCACATCGTCGTGCAGGCGCATCACGCGTTCCATTTCCTGCAGCGCGGCTGCCGGGGCGTCGATGTTGTAGAGAACGTAATGGCCCTTGCGGTTCTTCTTGATCTTGTAGGCCAGGTTGCGAAGACCCCAGTATTCGGTCTTCTTGATCTCGCCGCCATTCTCGGTCAGCAGGGTGGCGACCTGTTCGTTGATCTGGTCCACCTGCTGGGTCGAGATGTCCGGCCGCGCGATCAGCACGGTTTCATAGCTTGTCATCGATTTCCTTACCATTTCATGGCGCCCGCCCGGAGAATCGGTCAACTCCCGGGGCTCGGACGCCCGGCACCACTTCATGCGGAACCGGACGGGACGCCAAGGCGCGGCATACTACGCAAAAAGCGCTTCAGGACAAGTGCTGAATCCGGCGGCTCTCCGGGCCGTCCCGGACGGGGTTTCAGGCGATGACCGCGAGGTCCGGCGAGTCCGCTTCGCCGGCCACGTGTCCGGCCTGAAACCGGACGCGCGCATCGGTGCCGCCGCCGTCCCTGGCGATCAGCCGGAAGTCGGCCCCGTGCAGGCCGGACAGCGTGCGCACCAGGGCCAGACCCAGGCCCCAGCCCTCGCGCGGTTTGGACGGATCGATCTCGGCCTGCTGGAACGGCTGCATCAGGCGTTTCAGGTCGTCCGGGGCGATGCCCGGACCGCGATCGCGCACCGACAGGCACGCGCCGCCATCCGCCATCCGTTCGCAGACGATATCGACCGTCGTGCCGGGGCGGGAGAACTTCAAAGCGTTGGTCACCAGATTGACCATGATCTGCCGCAGCGCCCGGTCGTCGGCCCAGACCGACGTCAGGGCCGGATCGACGGTAACGTGGATCGACTGGCCCCGGGCGTCGGCGCGGTGGCGGTTCATGCGGACGATATCGGCGATCAGGGCGTCGATCCCGACCCATTCGCGATGCAGTTCCGTCTTGCCGGCCTCGATCTTCGACAGATCCAGCAGGTCGTCGATCAGGCTGAGCAGATGCGTGCCGCTGCGATGGATGTCGCCGGCGTACTGCACGTACCGCGGGTTGTCGACCGGCCCCAGCATCTGGCGCTGGATCATCTCGGAAAAGCCGATGATCGCGTTCAGGGGGGTGCGCAGTTCGTGGCTGGTGTTGGCCAGCATGGCGGATTTGGCCTGATTGGCGGCTTCGGCGGCTGCGCGGGCCTGTTCGGCCTCGCTGCGGGCCAGCTTCAGTTCCCGAACATCCTGCTGCGCCCGCCGCAGGGCGATGAATTCGCTGCGCCGGAAGCGGTTCAGCTGCCGGGCCGCCAGAAACCCGACGGCGTTGCCCACCACGGTCCAGACGATGATGCCGATCTGGTGGCTGCGCTCGATCTCGAAGCGGAACAGCACCAGCGCGATGAAGAACAGGCTGAAGGTGATGATGACCGGCACCAGCGCGATCAGACGGCCGGGATAGAGCACATAGCAGGCGATGATGATCATCAGCCCCTGGATGATCATCAGAAGCCCCGTCGTCGGCGACAGCCACATGGCCAGCGCGTTGACGCCGAACAGGACGGCCCCGTAGGCGAGTGCGGACCGGTCGAGGGTCCGGTAACCGGCCCGCGTGTAGACCGCCCAGAGTGCCCAGAGCGAGATCAGGAACTGGACCGCGCGGCCCGCCGCCACCACGAAGAAGGCGTCGGTCAGGCCCCAGGACTGGTAGACCGCGAACAGGAACGGAAAGACGGCGACCAGCACGAACCAGGCGACGATCCTGTATTGCGCCAGCGTGGCGTCGTAGCGCCACAGCCGGTATTCATGCTCGGTGGACGGGTCCAGGAATTCGCCGCTCAGCCGGGATGTCTGGCCGTCGGCGCGGCTCAGGCCGGTCGGCACACTGCCGAGAGAAGGGGCGGATGACCGCGTGCCTGAAGCCATGCGTCGCTGCTGAACCCGAAAAGGATGGAACCGTCAGGCGATACCTTCGCACGACATGTCTTAACGCACGGTCAACGATGCGGCGCCGCCTGCGTCCTACATGTAGGTGACGCGCTTGTCTTCCATCCCCTTGTAGAGGTCCGCCACGAACGCGCCGTAGCCGTTGTAGATCTGTGTGGGGACCCGGTTGCCCACGCCCAGCACCTCTTCCGTGGCCTGGCTCCAGCGGGGATGATCGACCTCGGGGTTCACGTTCGCCCAGAACCCGTATTCCTTGGGCAGAATGGTTTCCCAGAAGCTGACCGGCCGTTCGTCGGTGAAGGTGATCTTCACGATCGACTTGATCGACTTGAACCCGTACTTCCACGGCAGGGCCAGCCGCAGCGGCGCGCCCATCTGCTTCGGCAGCGGCTTGCCATAGGCGCCGGTGACCAGGAACGGCAGTTCGTTCATCGCCTCGCCCATGGTCACGCCTTCGATATAGGGCCACGGATACCAGCCCTGACGCTGGCCCGGCGCGATATCCTTGTCCAGGAAGGTCTCGAAGCGGAGGTATTTCGCCCCGGACTGCGGCGACGCCATCTCGACCAGTTTCGACAGCGGGAAACCGGTCCATGGCGCGACCATCGACCAGGCCTCGACGCAGCGGTGGCGGTAGATCCGTTCCTCGACGCCGGCGGTCCGGATCAGATCGTCCACATCCCAGACCTTCGGATTGTCGACCATGCCGTCGATCGTGACCGTCCAGGGCCGGACCACCAGTTCCTGCGCATTGTCATAGATGCGCTTGTGCGAGCCGAACTCGTAGAAATTGTTGTAGGTCAGATTGATCTTCTCGGGCGTGATCGCGCGTTCGACCTGATAGGTGCCGTTGCGTGCTGCAGGATACAGATCCGCGGTCGGAATCGCCGGATCCGCGGCCTGCGCCGGCAGGATCATCCGCGAGGCGGCAAGGCCCGCGGCACCGAAACCGGCGGCCTTCAGGAAGCGACGCCGGTTCAGGAACACGGACTCCGGGGTGACCTCGCTCTCGGGAATTTCCCAGCCGCGTCGTTTTCTGATCAGCATCTGACTTCTCCGTTCGGTGATGGTCCGGAATCTGGCGTGCCGCGCCCGCCTCCGCCAATCAAAGGAACGTTACGCGCTGACCCGGACCGGTTCGGGATCGTCCAGGGCGACCGGCGCGGGCACCGGCCTGCGCACCAGCGTGGCGGGAATCAGCAGGCAGGCGCGCGTGCCCTCGCCCTTGGTGCTTTCGATGCGGAACCGGCAGCCCATGGCATCGGCCAGCGCCTTGACCAGCGGCAGCCCCAGGCCCCAGCCCGCGGTCTGGCGCGCGGTACTGGCGTCGGCCTGTTCGAACGGCTGCAGGACCCGTGACAGTGCGTCGGCGGACATGCCCGCGCCGTTGTCCACGACGTCGATCTTCAGGGCCCCGTCGCGCCGCCGCGCGATGTCCAGCCGTATGGTCGATCCGGCGCCGCTGTACTTGATGGCATTGGTCAGCAGGTTGATCATCACCTGATGCAGCGCGCGGGCATCGGCGCGGATCTCGACATCCGGCACGTCGGGCGGCACGACGATGGTCTGCCCGTCCGCGCGGGTCTCTGCGCCGGCCATGGTGAGCCATTCCCGGCAGGCCTGACGCAGGGACAGCCAGTCCGGCTGCAGATCGGCCTTGCCCGCCTCGATCCGGTTGAGATCCAGCAGGTCGTTGATCAGGCCGAGCAGGTGGGTGCCGCTCCAGCGGATGTCGCCGATGTATTCCTTGTAGCGGGGATGGCCCAGCGGCCCGAGCATCTGGCGGTCCAGCATGTCGGAGAAGCCGATGATCGCGTTCAGCGGCGTGCGCAGTTCATGGCTGACATTGGCCAGGAACATCGACTTCGTCCGGCTGGCCTGTTCCGCCCGCTGCTGCGCCGCGACCAGCGCCGCGTTCGAGGCCTGCAGTTCCATGGCGCGGGCGTGTTCGGCGCGCCGCATCCGGGCCAGCCAGGATCCGACGATGAAACCGATGGCATAGGTGGACCCGACGATCACCGACAGGCTGATCGCCGTGTCGGTCGAGATCTGTGCGAAGGCCCAGATTCCGACGGCCGCGCCCGTCGCCCCGGTGACGTTCATGATGATCCGGTACCGGCCGGGCAGCGGCAGCAGCGTGTTGGCGGCCATGATGAAGAAGATCAGCCGCGACGAGACGACGATGAAATCGGCCCGATGGATGTACATCAGCAGGATGGTCTCCAGCGTCACATACATGGCGTAGGCGAACACCATCCCGTCGATCAGACGATGGCTTTTGCGCCGGCGGAAGGCGTGCAGCCACAGGAGCGGCGTGAGAGCCAGCACGGATCGCGCGGCGGTGAACAGTTCGACATGTTCGAAATGCTGCGCCTTCAGGTAATCCGCGAAGATGAAGGGCCATGAGAGGGCCAGGATGATGATGGCCAGCAGCCGGATCTGCCGGAAGAAGACGTCATATGTGGCCAGCCGGAAACCGTGTTCCGTCCACCGGCTGATGAAGTCACCGGTCCAGACCGACTGTCTGGTATCTGTTGCGGACATGGATGTCGGCATGTTCTGAGCTGGCAGGCCTGGTTTATGATAGAGGTTGCGGCAGGAGTATCCCGACGCCTGTTTAAGAATGTGTTGAGATGCCGAATCACCCGGAAGGAGCCCCCATGGCCGGAACCATCATCGCCGTCGCCCAGCAGAAGGGCGGCGCGGGCAAGACGACGCTGGCGATCCATCTGGGCGTCGCGCTGGCCGGGATGGGCCGGCGGGTGGCGCTGATCGATATCGACCCGCAGCAGTCGCTGACCGCCTGGCATGCCATCCGCGAAAGCCGCACCGACGATCCGGTGAAGATCGAGCAGCGTCAGGTGTCCGGCTGGCGGACGGGCGCGGAAGTGAACCGTCTGCGCCGGGATTTCGATTTCGTGCTGATCGACAGCCCGCCGCACGGCGAGACGGACACCAAGGCCGCGATCCGGGCCGCCGACCGGGTGCTGATGCCGATCCAGCCCGGCCCGATGGATTACTGGGCGGCCAAACAGACCGTCACGACCGCCGAGCGCGAGCGACGGGATTTCCTGCTGGTGCTGAACCGGGTGCCCGCCCGCGGCAGGCTGGCCGACACCATCCGCGGGATGATGCGCGCCGATGGCCTGAAGGCCGCGAAGGCGACCCTGGGCAACCGGCAGCACTTCGCCTCCGCCATCCTGGAAGGCCGGGGCGTCACCGAGGCTGCGCCGCGCAGTGCGGCCGCCGCCGAAATCAACGCTCTGGCCAAGGAGATCGCAAAGCATGCCTGACCCCCGTCCCGCTTCGTCCACCCCGTCCCGTCCGCGCCCCATGGCGGGGCTGAACGTGCTGGATTTCACGGCCTTTGTCGCCGGCCCCTATGCCAGCCGCCTGATGGCGGACATGGGCGCGAACGTGATTAAGGTGGAGCCGCCCGAGGGCGAGACCCTGCGCGGCACGCCGCCCGTGTCCAACGGCATGAGCGGCTTCTTCGCGGCGCTGAACCTGGGGAAGCGCAGCATCACGCTGAACCTGAAGACCGAGCGCGGGATCGCGCTGGCGCGGGAGCTGGCGGCGAAATGCGACGTGATCTTCGAGAATTTCCGCCCCGGCGTGATGAAGCGTCTCGGGCTGGACTACGAGACCCTGTCGAAGGACCGGCCCGGGCTGATCTACTGTTCGATCTCGGGTTATGGCCAGACCGGACCCGACGCCGGACGCCCGGCCTTCGCGCCGATCATCAATGCCGCCAGCGGCTACACCCTGGCCGAGTTCCGCTATCAGCGGGCCACCGACAAGCCGGAGCGGTCGCGGACCATCGCCGCCGACGTGCTGGGCGCGAACCACGCGCTGATCGCGATCATGACGGCATTGTACCGGCGCGAGCGCACCGGCGAGGGCGACTATATCGATGTCGAACTGCTGGCGGGGCTGATGAACATGATCCCGTTCGAGATCCAGGAAGCCCAGTTCCCGGTCGAGAAGCTGAACATCCCGATCTTCGATCCGATCCGGGCGACGGACGGCTATTTCGTCGTCGCGCCGGTGACCCAGAAGAACTTCCACGCGCTGGCCGAGGCCTGCGGCAAGCCCGAGTGGATGGAGGATCCGCGCTTCGCCACCGGTCCCGCGCGCATGGCGCACTGGGGCGAACTGTTCGGGGCGGTCGAGGAATGGGCGCAGGACAAGACCGCGCAGGACGCCGCCCGTGCCTGCGAAGCCGCGGGCTGTCCCGCCCGGCGCTATCTGACGCCCGCGCAGGCCCTGCAGAACCCGCACATGCTGGAGCGCGGCTCGATCGTCGAGGTCACCGACCAGATGGGCCCGCACAAGGTGGTCAACACGCCGTTCCGCTTCACCAATGCCGAGGCGGGCGTCACCACCGGCGCCCCGACCCTGGGTGCGGGCACCCACGAGGTGCTGGCGGACCTGCTGGGCTACGACCCCGGCCAGATCGCCGCCCTGAAGGAAGACGGCGTGATCTGAGGCGGTGCCCTGCAGGTGCCGGGATCCAGCCTGCCCCCGCCCTGTGCGGGGATCCCGGAACGGGGAAGGGTGTGTGGATGCGGTCGTGTGAAACCATCACGCGCAGCGGGACGGGAACATTCCGGCATTCGATTGAAACGGCCAAACGCAAAGGGTGTCACCCCCGCCTCCGTGCGGGGGCAACGAACGACCCGGCGAACACTGCGCGTGTCGGTTGGTCAGGAGGACCCCCGGATAAACCGGGGGTGACAGTCCGGGAGCCGCACCCCGATGCGGGGCTGCCCAGTGCGGCGTCTCCACCTGAGAGAACCGTGACAGGTTTCACCTTCGTCTGGGTTCCGGGATCGAGTCCCGGAACGCGGGAGAGTGTATGATGACCTCTCCACAAACCAACACGCGCAGCGGGACTTGATCCCGCTGCCCAGAGCAGCGTCCGCATCGGCCCAAACCGCGACTGGTTTCACCGCCTGCTGGGTTCCGGGATCGGGCCTGTCCCCGGCCTGAGCGGGGATCCCGGAACAGGAGAGGAGTGTGTGGCAGCGTTCATGTCAAACCACCACGCGCAGCGCCTGCATCGGCTCAGGCAGCGCCAGTTCTGTGATGCCCGAGCCGCCCCCTCGGCCAGCCGATCCATCCCCGAGGGGGCGGTTTCCCCTGCAGCTTCGCCTACACCGGGTCGTACGGAAACACCTGCGTGTTGTTTTCCAGGCCGGTCATCGCGGGCTTGAACACCGGCAGGGCGTGTTCCAGCACGCTGTCCACCGACCAGCCTTCCAGCCGGGTCATGTTGCGGATCGGGCGCGGGTGGTTCCACAGGAAGATCTCGTTGCCGCGCACCGAGATGATCTGGCCGTTCACGTCGCGGGCCTCGTCGGCCAGCAGAGCCACGGTCGGCGGCGCGATCTGGTCGGGGCGCATCTTCTTCTGGATCATCTCCATGCGGTGGCGGGTCGCCTCGTCCTTGATCGGGATGGTGCCGATCATCCGCGTCCAGGCCGATGGCGAGATCACGTTGCAGCGCACGTTCTTGCGGTCGTTCTCCTGCGCAACGATGTGCGACAGGCCGACGATGCCCATCTTGGCCGCGCCATAGTTCGACTGGCCGACATTGCCGATCAGACCCGAGGTCGAGGAGAACAGCACGATCGAGCCGTCCTCCTGGTCGCGGAAGTGGTTGATCGCCGCGCGGCAGATGTTGAACGAGCCCTTCAGGTGCACGTTGATCACCGCATCCCAGTCTTCCTCCGACATCTTGTGTAGCATCGTATCGCGCAGGATGCCGGCGGGGCTGATGATGCCGTGCAGGCCGCCCAGTTCGTCCAGCGCCTGTTCGACCATGGCCTTGCAGTCGGACAGTTCGGTGACGCTGCCACCGTTGGCCGCCGCCTCCCCGCCCGCGTCGCGGATCTCGCGCGCGACCTGCTCGGCGACCGAGACATCGCCGCCATCGTCGTCGCCCTGGATCGAGCCGCCGAGATCGTTGACCACGACCTTCGCGCCCTCGCGCGCCGCCAGCAGCGCGCACTCACGCCCGATGCCCCGGCCCGCCCCGGTGACGATGACCACCTTGCCGTCCAGCTTGCCCATCTGATGTTCTCCCCGATCGATATGAATGATGCGGCGCAGAATAAGGGCTTCAGCCGAACGATGCGATCAGTTCGTCCACATTCCTGACCTGCGCGATCGGGCGCATCGCGGCGAGCGCGTTCTGGTGCTGCTCATGGGTGGCGGTCGAGCAGGCATCCGCCGCCACGGTGACCCGATAGCCGATGTCGGTGGCCTGACGCACCGTGCCTTCAACCGTGTAAGCCGTTGATACGCCGCAGCAAATCAGATTTCGCGCACCCAGGCTGAACAGCGCTTCCTCCAGCGTGGAATTGTGGAAGCCGCTGTTGCGCGTGTGGGTGACGGTGATCTCGTCGCCCTCCGGCCCCAGCCCGTCGATGAACTCGACGCCCCAGGTGCCTTCGCGCCACGCACCCAGCTTCACCCACTCCTCGATCAGCGGCGTGTTCACCACGACTCCCCGGAAGTCGGGATCGACGGCGAGCCGGACATGCACGATGGGAATGCCGGCGCGGCGTGCGCCCGCAAAAAGCCGCCGCGCATTGTCGAGCCGCTCCGCGCGCCAGGCGCTGTCCGCACCGATGCCCACCTTGATCTTGCCGTCGGGATGGCAGTTCTCGTTCTGATAGTGGTTGGCGACGATGACGGTCGCGCCGGGCCGTGTGTCGGACATGGGGGCCTCCGGAGTGATGGGTTCGGGCGGTCAGTCTGCGGGATTGCCGAACGCGCGGCGCATGTCGCCGCCCGCATTGATCAGCGCCTCGATCTTCGCCAGATCGAACTGTGCCGGATCGAGCGCGACGTCATTGTGCAGGAAGGCATTGCCATGCACCACGACCTGTTCCGCATCGATCAGTATGACCGAAGTATAGCCGGGCGTCAGGAACCGCGGCAGGTGCACGCCACGCGGGATCAGGGGCAGCCCGTTGTTGTAATGGGTCGCGCCCAGCGTGGCGAAGGGCATGCCGTGCCAGACACCGGTCGACATACGATGGGTATGGCCCGCGAAGATGTGCCGGACATTGTCGTGTCCTGTCAGGGTTTCCGCGAGTTCGGCATGGTTGGTCAGGCGCAGGGCATCGATCGGGCCGCCCGTCCGGTAGGGCGGATGGTGAAGGAACAGGAAAGCGTCGCTGCCGGCGGCCTCGGCCAGGCGCGCATCCAGCCAGTCGAGCCTGTCGCGGCACAGCCGGCCATCCACATGGTATGGCTGGTGCGTGTCGCAGAAGATGAAATGCCCGGCCTCGGTAACCGCGACCGACTGCACGAAACCGTTGGCATCGACGGGGGTGTCGGGAAACATCCGGCGGAAGTTTGCGCGGTTGTCATGGTTGCCGATCATCAGGTGGACCGGAATCGGAAAGCCGTCGATCCGTTCGATGAAATGCCGGTAGGCGTCGATCTCGCCGTGATCGGCCAGGTCGCCCAGGATCACGCAGAACGCGGCGTCGGCATGGTTTGCGGCCAGATCGTCGAGCGCCATCGTCAGCCGCTCGCCCGTATCCAGGCCGCGCGAGGTCTGTCCGCGCGGGACGATGTGCGTGTCGGTGATGGCGACGATCTTCATGGGCGGGCTCCCGGTGGGCGGGCCGACAGGCTGTCAGGTCCCGCGCGTCAGGCGGCGGCAGATCTCGTCGAGCTGTTCCAGCGAGCGGTAGCGGATGCGGACCTGCCCGCCCTTGCCGCCCTTGTGCTGCACATCGACCTGCAGGCCCAGCGCGTCGCGCAGGCTCTGTTCCAGCGCCTCGGTGTCGGCATCCTTCGGCTTCTTCGGGGCGGCGGGCCGTGCCGCCTTCTCGACGCCACGGCGGATCGCCTCGACCTCGCGCACGTTCAGCCCCTCGTCGACGATACGCTTCGCCAGGCCGACCGGGTCGTCGTCGTTCAGCACCGTGCGCGCGGCGCTGGCGCTCAGCCGTCCGCCGCGCACCATTTCCGCGACCTCGTCGGGCAGCGCCAGCAGGCGCACCGTGTTGGCGATGTGGCTGCGGCTCTTGCCCACGGCCTGGGCGATTTCCATCTGCGAATGGCCGAACTCGTCCGCCAGCCTGCGATAGCCCTCGGCCTCCTCCAGGGGGTTCAGGTCCTGACGCTGGATGTTCTCGATCAGCGCGATCTGCAGCGCGTCGTCGTCGCTCATGTCGCGGATGACGACCGGCACCTCGTGCAGCTGCACCGTCTGGGCCGCGCGCCAGCGGCGTTCCCCGGCGATGATCTCGAAGGTCTCGGGCACGTCCGGGTCGCGGCGCACCAGAATGGGCTGGATGATGCCCTGCTGGCGCACCGATTCGATCAGCGCGCGCATCTCCTCGTCATCGAAGCGATGCCGGGGCTGATAGCGGCCGGGCCGCAGCTTCTCCAGCGGCAGGGTCCGGTTGGCGCGCGAGCGCTGCAGGGTTTCGCCGTCGGTCTGCGCCGATTCGCCCAGCAGGGCGGACAGGCCGCGGCCAAGACCGCGGGACGGGCGCGGCGGTTCGTTCGTGTCCGACATCGGTCAGGCCGCCATCGCGCGGCGGCGTTCGCGGCGCAGCAGTTCGCCCGCCAGCCGGATGTAGGCCTGGCTGCCCGCGCAGCGGTAATCATAGAGCAGCGCCGGGCTGCCGTGGGACGGCGCTTCGGAAACGCGCACGTTGCGCGGGATCACGGTCTCATAGACCTTCGAGCCCATGTGGCTGCGCACATCGTCGGCCACCTGTTCCGACAGCCGGTTCCGCCGGTCGAACATGGTCAGCACGATGCCCTGGATCTCCAGATCCGGGTTCAGCGACACGCGGACCCGCTCGATCGTCTTCAGCAGTTGCGACAGGCCTTCCAGCGCGAAGAACTCGCACTGCAGCGGCACCAGCACGGCGTCGGCAGCGGCCATCGCATTGACCGTCACCAGGTTCAGCGAGGGCGGGCAGTCGATCAGCACATAGTCATACTTTGCCGGTAGGGCGAGCAGGGCCTTCTTCAGCCGCATCTGCGGTGTCGGTAGTTCTATCAGTTCCAGCTCGGATCCGCTCAGTTCGACCGAGGAAGGCATGATGTCGAGGCGAGGAATCTTCGTGGCCACAATGGCCTCTTCGCCTTTCACCGTGCCCACCAGCACATGATAGGTGTTCCGGTCACGCTGGTTGAGGTCGATGCCGAGGCCGGTCGAGGCGTTGCCCTGCGGGTCGAGGTCGACGATCAGCACGGAGCGGCCGACGGCGGCCAGCGCGGTGCCGAGGTTGATGGCGGTCGTGGTCTTGCCCACCCCGCCCTTCTGGTTCACGACCGCCAGGGTACGGGCATGGCCGGACGGTCGGTCAGTCTGCGGCATCTGTGTCATGGCGCCTGAGTGCTCCGATGGAAAGAACGGATCCGCGGCTGTCGCGACCGAGGTCGCTGCGGCTCGGATGCTGTGAGACGTCAAATTTCCAATATTTCGTGGCGTCCGTCAACTCACTCTCTACATCTTGGCCCTTCAGAAACAGGTAACGCGTGTCCGGTCCGTTGAATCTGTATGCCATCTCAAGCAGTTTCGGCAGCGGAGCCAGCGCGCGGGCGCTGACGAAGCGGGCCGCGGCGGGCGGCACATCATTGATGCGGCGCGCCAGGACGGTCACGGGCACCGCCATCTTCCGCGCGGTC
Source organism: Minwuia sp. (assembly GCF_048263705.1). Classification (GTDB taxonomy): domain Bacteria; phylum Pseudomonadota; class Alphaproteobacteria; order Minwuiales; family Minwuiaceae; genus Minwuia. The sequence continues at coordinate 88,274 of NZ_JBLXDV010000004.1, forward strand.
TCCCTCAGAAACACGCATTTGCGCTGGTCCGATTCGATCAGGGTTATCGGCGCGGCACCGCAGGCGGCCAGCACCAGCCCGGGGAACCCGCCGCCGCTGCCGAGGTCGATCCACGGACCGTCGGCGCGGCCCGCCACCGCCAGCACCTGCCAGCTGTCCAGAAAGTGCCGCTGCCAGACGGCGTCCAGCGTGCGCGGCGCCACCAGATTGATGGCCCGGTTCCAGCGGGCGAGCTCGGCGGCGTAGATGTCCAGCCGTTCGAGTGTTTCACGTGAAACACCCGTCGCGGCGGCGAACTGCGCCCGGTCCATCTCAGGCGGTGACGCGTTTCGACGGCCTGCGGAGCGCCGCGAGGACGAGCGAGAGCGCGGCGGGCGTGACACCCGGGATCCGGGCCGCCTGCCCCAGCGTCGCCGGCCGCGCCGCCGTCAGCTTCTCGCGCATCTCGTTGGACAGGCCGGCGATGGCGGCATAGTCCAGATCGGCGGGCAGGTTGATCGCATCCTCTTTCCGGAACGAGACGATATCGGCCTGCTGCCGGTCTAGGTAACCGGCATAAACCGCATCGATCTCGATCTGCTCCACGATAGACGGGGCGATGTCGCCCAGATCGGGCCAGATGCGGCGCAGGTCCTCGAAACCGATGGACGGATAGCGAAGCAGTTCGACCGCACTGCGCCGGACCCCGTCGGCGTTCACCTTCAGGCCGTGCCGCTGCGCCTCGGTCGGCGTCAGCGTGCGGCCGTTCATCAGCGCCCGCGCCCGGTCGAGCTGCACCATTCGGTCCCGGAAGAAAGCCGCCCGCCGCGATCCGACGACACCGGCGTCGATGCCGGTTGCGGTCAACCGCTGGTCCGCATTGTCGGCCCGCAGGGTCAGCCGGTATTCGGCGCGGGAGGTGAACATGCGATAGGGCTCGATCGTGCCGCGCGTGATCAGGTCGTCGATCATCACGCCGATATAGGCGTCCGCGCGTCCCAGGATCAGCGGGGTCTGCCCCGCCGTGGCGCGGGCGGCGTTGAGCCCGGCCATCAGGCCCTGCGCGGCGGCCTCCTCGTATCCCGTCGTGCCGTTGATCTGTCCGGCGAGATAGAGGCCGGGGATTCGCCGCGTCTCCAGCGATCGTTCCAGCTCGCGCGGATCCACATAGTCATATTCGATGGCATAGCCGGGCCGGACGATCTCGGCCCTTTCCAGGCCGGGCATCAGGGCCACGATCTGGCGCTGCACCTCTTCGGGCAGGGAGGTCGAGATCCCGTTCGGATAGACCAGATCGCTGTCCAGTCCCTCCGGTTCCAGAAACACCTGGTGCCGCGCGCGGTCGGCGAAGCGCACCACCTTGTCCTCGATCGACGGGCAATAGCGCGGGCCGACCGAATCGATCTGGCCGGAATACATGGGCGAGCGGTGGATGTTCGCACGGATGATGTCGTGGGCCGCCGGTGTCGTCTCACTGATGCCGCAGGCGATCTGCGGTGTCGTGATTCTCTCTGTCAGCCATGAGAAGGCGATCGGCGGATCATCGCCGGGCTGCATCTCAAGGCTGCCCCAATCGATGGTACGCCCGTCCAGACGCGGCGGCGTGCCCGTCTTCAGGCGGCCGAGCGCAAATCCGGCACGTTCCAGCGTCAGCGCCAGGCCGACCGAGGGTGCCTCGTCGATGCGACCAGCGGGCCAGTTCTTCTCGCCGAGATGGATCAGGCCGCGCAGGAACGTCCCGGTGGTCAGCACGACCCGCGCGCAGCGAATCTCCTCGCCCCGGTCCGTCCGCACGCCCACGACATGGGGCGCATCGGCGTCGCTCAGGATCAGGTCGTCGGCCCCGGCCTCGTGCAGCGACAGGTTCTCCTGTCCGGCCAGGGCGGCCTGCATGGCCTCGCGATAGAGCCTGCGGTCGCTCTGGGCGCGGGGCCCGCGCACCGCCGGCCCCTTCGAGCGGTTGAGCAGCCGGAACTGGATGCCGGCGGCGTCGGCCACCCGCGCCATCACACCATCCAGCGCGTCGATCTCCCGCACCAGATGGCCCTTGCCCACCCCGCCGATGGCCGGATTGCAGGACATCTCGCCGATGGTTCCGAGCTTGTGCGTCAGCAGCAGCGTGCGCGCGCCGAACCGTGCCGCGGCCGCCGCCGCCTCGCAGCCCGCATGGCCGCCGCCGATGACCACGACGTCCCAGGTGATGTCGGTAACCTTGTCCATCGCGGTGCATATACGCGCTGGCGGGCCCGGGCTCAAGGAAACTGTGGGATTGGGGGGGTGAACTGCTGGGCCGTTCTTTAGATTTCAAGCGCGCCGTCGCTTGTTCAGGGCAAGTCTTGCCTCGCCGTGTCGCCGTCCGGCCAGCCGGGCCATCTCCGGACGGGCGATTTCCGAGTGTTTCACGTGAAACATCGCGCGCGAGTCACTTGCCGATGCAGAAATCCCGGAAGATCACGTCCAGCAGATCCTCGACATCGACCGTCCCGGTGATCCGGCCCAGCGCGCGCATGGCGAGGCGCAGATCCTCGGCCAGCAGTTCACGCGGCAGCGCCGGATCGAAACTCCCCGCGCGTTCCAGATGCGTCAGACAGTCGGAAAGCCCCTGGCGGTGACGCAGCCGGGTGGGCAGAACGCGCCCTCCGGCATCGGTCAGTGCGGCGGCACGCGCCGTCAGCCCCTCGATCAGCCCGGAAAGGCCCACCCCGGTCTGGGCGGAGAGAATGACATCGAATTCTGTTTCATTCCGGGACGGTAGGTCTGAAACCGGCGCGTCGGCCTTACTGCCCACCGATATGACTTCCGGACCTACATCGGGTCCGTCCCCGGTCTGCGGTGGTCGGTATGGCTGCGGCCCGTCCGGAGCAGTGACCGGCGTCAGCGCAAGGACCAGATCCGCCGATCGCGCCCGGTCGAGGGCCCGGCGCACCCCTTCCCGTTCGACGGTGTCATCGCTTTCGCGCAGCCCGGCCGTGTCGATCAGCACCACGGGATAGCCGCCGAGGTCGAGATGCACTTCCAGCACATCGCGGGTGGTGCCCGGCACGTCGGAGACGATAGCCACGTCGCGTTCGGCCAGCGCATTCATCAGGGTCGACTTGCCGGCGTTCGGCGGTCCGACGATGGCGACCGTCAGCCCGTCCCGCAGCCGTTCGCCGCGCCGGGCGTCCTGCAGGTGGGCCGCGATGTCCGCCGTCAGCTCGCGCACGCCCTCGATCAGCGCGGCGAAGACATCATCGGGCAGATCCTCGTCGGGAAAATCCAGCCAGGCCTCGATATGGGCGAGATGATGGATCAGCCGCGCGCGCCAGCCGTCATAGAGGCGGGCGAGCGCGCCATCGGCCTGAGCCAGCGCGGCCCGGCGCTGGGCGCTGGTCTCGGCGGCCACCAGATCAGCCACCCCTTCCGCCGCGGTGAGATCCATGCGGCCGTTGACGAAGGCGCGGCGGCTGAACTCGCCCGGTTCGGCCAGCCGCGCGTCCGGAAAGCGGTTCAGCACGGCGAACAGATCGTCCAGCACGGCCCGCCCGCCATGCACCTGAAACTCGACGCAATCCTCGCCGGTGAAGCTGTTCGGCCCGGGAAAGCGCAGCACCAGCCCCCGGTCGACCGGTTCGCGGGTCTCCGGATCGCGCAGGGTGCGCAGGCTGGCCGCGCGCGGCGCGGGCAAGGCCCCGGTCAGGGCTTCGCAGATCGCGTCGCTGGACGGGCCGGACAGACGGATGACGGCCACCCCCGCCGGGCCCGGTGCGCTCGACAGGGCATAGATCGTGTCACCGCCGGACATGGCCGGTCAGTCTTTCGCGGCAGGCCCGGTCTTGCTGGCCGCGCCCGACATGGCGGCCCACATGGCCTTCTGCATCTGCTCCATGCCCTGCATGCCCAGGGGCAGCCACTTGCCGATCAGGGCCTCGGGTTCCAGGTCCTTCAGGCCCTGCTGCATCCGTTCCTCGATCTCGGCCATCAGCCGCGCCTGCATGGGCTGCACGTCGGGCAGGCCGAAGAAGGTCCGCGCCTCTTCGGGGCTGCAATCAATGTTGATGGTGACTTTCATCTGCACTGTCCTATGGTCGGGCCGACGTCAGGATGTCCTGTACGTGACCCCATCCTAGCCGCGAACGGCGGTGACTGTCGAAGGCTTGATCATGACCGTGGATCTGAACCGCAACAACCTGTCGGAAAGCACCAGCCCCTACCTGCTGCAGCACGCGGACAATCCGGTGCACTGGCAGATGTGGTCGGCCGAGGTTCTCGCCGCCGCCGAGGCCGCGGAGAAGCCGATCCTGCTGTCGGTGGGCTACGCCGCCTGTCACTGGTGCCATGTGATGGCGCACGAAAGCTTCGAGGACGATGCGACCGCCGAGGTGATGAACGCGCTGTTCGTGAACATCAAGGTCGACCGCGAGGAACGGCCCGACATCGACACGATCTACATGAATGCGCTGCACATGCTGGGCGAACAGGGCGGCTGGCCGCTGACCATGTTCCTGGCCCCCGACGGGCGACCGTTCTGGGGCGGCACCTACTTCCCGCCCACGGCGCGCTACGGGCGGCCCGGATTCACCGAGATCCTGCGGAAGATCCGCAGCGTCTATGACGAGGACCGCGAGACCATCCTGAAGAACGCGGGGACGATCACCGCGAACCTGAAACAGAACGCGCAGCTGAAACAGGCGGACTCCCGGCCCGACATCACGCCGAATGTGCTGGATCAGGTCGGCGACCGGCTGCTGCAGGAGATGGACCCCGAGATGGGCGGCATCGGCAGCGCGCCCAAGTTCCCGCAGGTACCGGTGCTGGAAGTGCTCTGGCGGCGGCATCTGCGCACCGGCGACGTGAATGCCCGGCACGCAGTGCTGAACACGCTGGTCCGGATGAGCCAGGGCGGCATCTACGACCATCTGGGCGGCGGTTTCGCGCGCTATTCGGTCGATGCGGAATGGCTGGTCCCCCACTTCGAGAAGATGCTGTACGACAATTCCGCGCTGATGATGCTGATGAGTCAGGTGTGGCGCCGGGAACGGCTGCCGATCCTGGAACAGCGCGTGGCCGAGACCGTCGCCTGGCTGCAGCGCGAGATGATCGCCGAGAACGGCGCGTTCGCCTCGACCCTGGATGCGGATTCCGAGGGCGTGGAGGGCAAGTTCTACGTCTGGTCGAAGGCCGAGGTCGAGGAGGTGCTGGGCGAGGACGCCGCGCTGTTCTGCGCCCATTACGACATCACCGACGACGGCAATTTCGAAGGCGCGAACATCCCCAACCGCCGCCTCTACCCGGACCTGATGGATATCGAGGTCGAGACGCAGCTGGCTGTTTCACGTGAAAAACTGCTCACCCGCCGGGCGGACCGCATCCGGCCCGGCTGGGACGACAAGGTGCTGGCCGACTGGAACGGCATGATGATCGCCGCCATGACCGAGGCGGGCCTGACCTTCGGACGGCCGGACTGGATCGCGACGGCCCGCACCGCCTTTGACGCCGTGGTGCGCGACCTGTCGGGTGACGGCGACCGCCTGTTCCACGCCTGGCGGCGCGGCAGCGCGCAGAACACCGGCATGCTGGACGATTACGCCGGCATGATGCGTGGCGCGCTGGCGCTGTATGAGGCGACCGGCGAGACGGGGTTCGTCGACCGGGCCGAACGCTGGTTCGCGGTGGTCGAGCGGCATTTTGCCGATCCGGCATCCGGTGCATGGTACTTCACCGCCGACGACGCCGAAGCCCTGATCGTGCGCACCCTGACCCTGGCCGACAATGCCACGCCGAACGGCAATGGCGTCATGATCGACAATCTCAGCCGGCTCTGGCGGATCACGGGCAAGACCGATTACCGGGCCCGCATCGATGCCGCGGTGGGCGCCATCGCCGACCAGCTCACGCGCAACTTCTTCCCGCTGGCCAGCGCCCTGAACGCGATCGCCTATGACATGGCCGCGCTGGACATCGTGATCATCGGCGCCTCCGGTGCCGACGATACCGAAGCGCTGATCGCCGCCACCCGCGAGGCCGGCCCGGACCGCCTGCTGATCCGTGTCGCGCCCGGCGAGACGCTGCCCGAGGGTCACCCCGCGGCGGGTCGGTCGATGCAGGACAGCAAGGCCACCGCCTACCTCTGCCGCGAGATGGTCTGCGGCCTGCCGGTGACCGATCCGGCGCAACTGGCCGAGGATCTGCGCACCGGGTGAGCCGCCGGCCCCGGCCTGTCCGGGGGTTGGCGTTCGCGTTCTGCCGCGCTGGCCGACCGGATCGTATTCTGCTAATGTTCCTTCATGGAACAGGCGATCATCGACAGCCCGCTGGGGCGCATCCGGATCGAGGCCGAGGACGGAGCCATCACCCGGCTGCGCTGGACGAAGCACGACGGCACCATCACGCCGCCCGCCCCCGGCAGCCTGCTGGCCAGGGCCGCCGACCAGCTTGCCGAATATTTTGCCGGAAAGCGCGACACCTTCGACCTGCCGGTCAGCCCGTCCGGCACCACATTCCAGCGCGCGGTCTGGGATGCGATGGTCGCGATCCCGAAAGGCGGGTACCGCACCTACGGCGATGTCGCGGGCGAACTGGGAGCGTCAGCCCGCTCGGTCGGCACGGCCTGCGGCGCCAATCCGATCCCGGTGATCATCCCCTGCCACCGCATTCTGGCCGCGGGCGGCAGGCTGGGCGGATTCTCGGCGGAGGGCGGCGTCGAGGACAAGGTCTGGCTGCTGCGGCACGAAGGTGCCCTGCTTTAGCGCGAGGCCCTTGTCGGCGGACTCCGACCTCCCTAACATCCCGCAGCATCAGACGTTAACGAAGTGTTTCACGTGAAACATTGAAGAGCGCCAGTTCGACAGGCCCGGGATGGCCAGCCATGCCGTCCTGTGCCGGCGCGTATGTGGGGAGGACGATCAGATGGGTCAGAACATCAACATCAAGGCGAAGGACGGCGGCACGTTCGGCGGGTATCTGGCGACACCGGCGTCGGGCAGCGGACCGGGCGTGGTCGTCATCCAGGAGATCTTCGGCGTCAATCAGGTGATGCGCGACATCACCGACTGGCTGGCCGGCGAGGGGTTCGTGGCGCTCTGCCCCGACCTGTTCTGGCGGATCGAGCCGGGCATCCAGCTGACCGACAAGACCGAGCAGGAATGGGCGCGTGCGTTCGAACTGTTCCAGACCTTCGACCCCGACAAGGGGATCGAGGACATCCAGGCGGCCATCGACACGCTGCGCGGGCACGACGCCTGCACGGGCAAGGTCGGCGCGACCGGCTACTGCCTGGGCGGCCTGCTGGCCTATCTCAGCGCGACCCGCACCGACGTCGATGCCGCGGTCGGCTATTACGGCGTGGGGATCGAGGGCAAGCTGGACGAGGCGAAGAACATCTCGAAGCCGCTGATCCTGCACATCGCCAGGGAAGACGGCTTCTGCAACGCCGAGGCGCAGGCCGCGATCCACGCCGGTCTGGACGGCAACGATCACGTCACCATTCACGACTACGAGGGCCAGGATCACGCCTTCGCCCGCGTCGGCGGCGAGCATTACGATGCCGAGGCGGCGGCGACGGCGAACCAGCGCACGCTGGATCTGTTCAGCAGCGCGCTGAAGTAGCCTCAGACACCACGGCGCCCCGGCCAACGGGCCGGGATTCCTTCATCCGAAGAGGAGAAACCCATGGTCAAGGTCATCCGCGTCCACAAGCCCGGCGGCCCCGAAGCGATGGTGCTGGAGGAGGTCGAGGTCGGCGAGCCCGGCCCCGGCGAGGCCCGCATCCGGCATACGGTCATCGGCCTGAATTACATCGATGTCTATCACCGCTCGGGCCTCTATCCCCTGCCCGCGCCCTATGGCGTCGGCATGGAAGGCGCGGCGATTGTCGAGGCCGTCGGTGACGGCGTGACCAACGTCGCGGTCGGCGATCGCGTGGCCTATGCCGACCCGCCCCCCGGTGCCTATTGCGAGGCGCGGCTGTTCAAGGCATCGCGGCTGGTGAAGGTGCCCGACAGCGTGGACGACGAATCCGCCGCCGCCATGATGCTGAAGGGCATGACGGTCGAATATCTGGTGCACCGCACGTTCGAGGTGCAGGCAGGCATGACCGTGCTGTTCCACGCGGCGGCCGGCGGCGTCGGCCTGATTGCGGGCCAGTGGCTGAAGGCGCTGGGCGTGCGGGCCATCGGCACCGCGGGCGGGCCGGAGAAATGCGCCTTGGCGAAGGCGCACGGGTTCGCCGAGGTCATCGATTATGACAATGAGGACTTCGAGGCGCGCCTGAAGGAGATGACCGACGGCAAGGGCGTGCCGGTGGTCTATGATTCGGTCGGTGCGGCGACCTGGGAGAAGTCGCTGAACTGCCTGCAGCCGCGCGGCATGTATGTGAATTTCGGCAATGCCTCGGGCCCCGTCCCCGCCTTCGATCCGGGCAAGCTTGCCGCGGGCGGCAGCCTCTACATGACCCGCCCGTCGCTGATGGCCTACAACGCGAGCGACGATGAACTGGCCCTGTCCGCCGGCCGCCTGATGGACATGGTCGGCTCGGGCAAGGTGAAGATCGAGGTCAACCAGCGGTATGCGCTCGCGGACGCGGTGCAGGCCCACACCGACCTGGAAGCGCGGAAAACGACGGGGAGTACGGTGCTGTTGCCGTAGGTGGCGCGGCGCGGTACGATTTTTTGGTACCGCAATCTGGAGGTCGCAAGGTGGTTGAAAAGCTCAGCATCTCACTTCCCGACGAGATCGCAGAGGAAGTGCGGGCCTGTGTCGAATCCGGTCGCTACGCCTCGTCGAGTGAGGTCATCCGGACCGCAATGCGAAGCTGGCTGCGCGAAGAGGAGGAACACGCCCTCCGCATCGAAGCGATACGCAGCCGGCTGCAACAGGCCATCGATGATCCCCGCCCCCGTCTCAGTGCAGAGGAAATCCTCGAACACTTTGCACGGCGTGCCGGCGAAGATGTCGCCGCTGCCGCCAGGTAACGGACGTGCGGGTGGAGTTTGCGCCCTCGGCACGAAACGATCTGGATGAGATATTTGAATATGTCCGTGACGCCAGTGGTGATGCGAATGTTGCCGAGAGCTATGTCGCCAGAATCGTCCGGCGCTGCCTGACAATTGGCGATGCGCCCTACACAGGAGTCGACCGCAGCGACCTTGTTTCCGGCGTACGCATGACGACATTCGAGCGCCATGTGGCCATCTTCTATCGGGTAGATGACGATCGGGTCGACATCATCGGCATATTCTCCAGAGGTCGTGACTACGAAGCGATAATGAAGGATCAGCGCGGTTGAGACAGTTTTTCCACAACATAGGAGTAAAATTCATTCACACGCACGAACTTGATCATATTGAACGCCGAGATACCTTCGGAAACGATACCTGCGAGCATGGGAACAACAAACTTTCCGTCCTCTTGCCAAACGAAAGCAGGTCCTCCACTCATTCCGCCGACGTCGTACCCGGGTTTCAATGAAGGTCCTGCCGCCCACTGAACAAGAAACTCATGCTCCACGTTCAAGGAAAAATCCAACTCTCCGACCGACTTTACCAGTGAACTAACGGAGTAAATTCCATGCTCGACGTGCAACGTTCCGGTCACAATGACACTACGACGCTCAAGTCCAGGAAACCCCGCATAATCAAGACGTTGACCTTCGAAAATTCTGCCTTCGGATATCCGATCAGGGCGAACTGCTGTCTTTGATGAGCGACTGAGTATCTCACCCCAGTTCTGAAACATCAGAAGACAAATATCGCCTCCGTCGGGCGCCCGAATACAAAGCTCCCGATCAAGGTCGATTTTCGTATCTGCTGCCAGTATCTGAAAACTGGGATGCTCTGTTTTGAGACGCTCTAAGCCATCAAGTACATGCCGTGCTGTGAGAAAACCCACACGGTTGGGAACTTCAACCGGCACCATGGTTCCATTGGCTATATAGTTCGGTCTCGACTGATCAAACGCGACAAAGCCAATCGGCACCATGCGGTCAGCAACGAAATCAGCGATCGTTCTTGATCCGCCGTTCCTAATGAAGTGCAGTTGCTCAGGAGTTGGTTGATCGCCCGTCATTTTATTGTCACCTCCAAGGGGTCGCAGTTCTGCGGACCACAACTCAATAGTCCGGTGAAGGAAAACACACATGGCCTGGGATTTCGAAACGGACGCCGCGTTTCAGACGGCGCTGGACTGGATGGACGATTTCGTGGCGCGCGAGGTCGAGCCGCTGGATCATGTGCTGGGATCGCCCTATGATATCCACAATCCGAAGAATGTGGCGCTGGTCCGCCCGCTGCAGGCGCAGGTCCGGGAGCGCGGGCTGTGGGCCTGTCACCTGGGGCCGGAGCTGGGCGGGCCGGGGTACGGGCAGGTGAAGCTGGCCCTGATGAACGAGATCCTGGGCCGCACGCGCTTCGGGCCGGTCGTGTTCGGCTGTCAGGCCCCCGACACCGGCAATTCGGAGATCCTCGCCCACTTCGGCACGCCCGCGCAGAAGGAGCGATTCCTGAAGCCGCTGCTGGCCAACGAGATCGTCTCCTGCTTTTCCATGACCGAGCCGCAGGGCGGCGCGGACCCTGGCGTGTTCACCTGCCGCGCCGAACCGGACGGCGACGACTGGGTGATCAACGGCGAGAAGTGGTTCTCGTCGAACGCGCGCTGGGCCAGTTTCCTGATCGTCATGTGCGTCACCGATCCGGAGCAGCCGACGGTCAGCCGCATGTCCATGTTCATCGTGCCGACCGATACGCCCGGCGTCGAGATCGTCCGCAACACGGGCTTCGCGACCGAGAAGGAAGGCAGCCACGCCTATATCCGCTACACCGACGTCCGCGTACCGAAGGACCACATGCTGGGTGGGCGCGGCGAAGCCTTCAAGGTCGCGCAGGTCCGGCTCGGCGGCGGGCGCATCCATCACGCCATGCGGACGCTGGGGCGGGTGAAGATGCTGTTCGACATGATGTGCGAACGCGCCGTCAGCCGCACCACCAAGGGCGAGAAGCTGGCCGACAAGCAGATGGTGCAGGAGAAGATCGCCGACGCCTGGATCCAGATGGAACAGTTCCGCCTGTTCGTGCTGCGCACCGCGTGGCGGATCGACCGCTATCAGGATTACATGAAGGTGCGCAAGGACATCGCCGCCGTGAAGGCGGAGATGCCGAAGGTGCTGCACGACATCGCCTCGAAGGCGCTCTATCTGCACGGTTCCATCGGCATCTCGTCCGAGATGCCCTTCGCCGACCAGGTGCTGCAGAGCTTCCACATGGGGCTCGCCGACGGCCCGTCGGAGGTGCACAAGGTCACCGTCGCGCGGCAGCTGCTGCGCGAGGTCGAGCCGACCGACGACCTGTTCCCCGATTATCACCTGCCCCGGCTGAAGGCAGAGGCCGAAGAGAAGTTCGCCGAAGCCCTCGCCCACATCGACGATCTGGTTTGAGCGCCACCGCGACATCGCCTGCGCCCTGGCTGGAGAACCGGCCCGAGGGCCTGTACTGCCGTCCCGGCGGCTTCTTCATCGACCCGCACCGACCGGTCGACAAGGCGGTGCTGACGCACGGTCATGCCGATCACACGCGGCCCGGCAATCACACGATCCTGGCGACGCCCGAAACGGTCGCGATCGCCGAGTCACGTTACGAGGGACGGGCCTGGGACAAGGTCCAGACCCTGAAGTATGGCCAGTCTCTGACGGTCGGTGACGTTTCGGTACGGCTGGTGCCCGCCGGGCATATTCTGGGTAGTGCTCAGGTGGTGATGGACTGGCGCGGGCAACGCATCATCGTCTCCGGCGACTACAAGCGCAGGCCCGATCCGACCTGCCCGCCGTTTGAAGTCATACCCTGTGACATCTTCATCACCGAAGCCACCTTCGGCCTGCCCGTGTTCCGCCACCCGCCCGACCAGGACGAGGTGGCGAAGCTGCTGGATTCCATGACGGCCTTTCCCGAAAGGACCCATCTGCTGGGGGTTTACGCGCTGGGCAAGTGCCAACGGCTGATCCGGCTGCTGCGCGCCGCGGGCTTCGATGACACGATCTATCTGCACGGCGCGCTGCAGAAGCTCTGCAGCCTGTACGAGCGCTTCGGTGTCGATCTCGGCCCTACCGCGCCCGTGGCCGGGCTGCCGCCCTCCTCGCTGGTCGGCAAGCTGGTCATGTGCCCGCCCTCGGCGCTGGCCGACCGCTGGTCGCGCCGGTTCAGCGATCCGGTGACCGCCGTTGCGTCGGGCTGGATGCGGGTCCGGGCGCGGGCGCGCCAGCGGGGCGCGGAACTACCGTTGATCATCTCCGATCATGCCGACTGGGACGAACTGACGGCCACCATCCGCGACGTCCAGGCGGAAGAGATCTGGGTGACCCACGGACGCGAGGATGCGCTGGTCCATTACGCGCGGTCCATCGGCCTGAAGGCGCAGGCGCTGCACATGATCGGGCGCGAGGACGAGGACGACTAGGGCGGAAACAGTCTGAATGGAACCATTCAGACTGTTTTCAAGAATGGTAACTATCTGTGCGAGTTGCGTTATTTCGATTTCATGGTGATTCCATGAAAACGAAAAACGCTCTAGAACCGTCCCGTCTTTCACTGAATCGCCGACGCTCGGATTGTCACCCCCGGTTTATCCGGAGGCCTTCCTGAATACCTGATACGTGCGGCGTTCGCTGAACCGCCCATTGCCCCCGCACGGAGGCGGGGGTGACACCCTGTGTTTGACCGTTTCAGTCAAATGCCGGACCGTCCCAGGCCAGCACGGGGCCGGACGTACGTATGACCGGGGCACGCCACCGCGCAAGGTCATGGCGTCCGGACCGGCCTTCTGCCTATAATTCGCGCACGACATCATACGTCGGCATCGGTTTCAGGGGGAATACACGATGCACGAGGGGATCTGGACGACCATTCTCGGGCTGTTCGGGCTGATGACCATTGCGGTGCTCATCCTGCCTTTGGCCAGACGCTACAAGTTTCCGTACACGGTGCTGCTGGCGGTGCTCGGCATCGTGCTGGGGCTGCTGATCGATGCGACCCGGGGCGCGCATCTGGGGCCGGTCAGCGACCTGTTCCACAGTTTCGAGAGTTTCAACCTGACGTCGGAGATCATCATCTTCGTGTTCCTGCCGGCGCTGGTGTTCGAAAGCAGCCTGTCGATCGACGTGCGCAAGCTGATGGCCGATATCCGGCCTATCCTGTTCCTGGCGGTCGTCGGCCTGTTGATCTCGGCCTTCATGGTCGGCGGCGCGGTCTACGCCGTCAGTGGCATGGGTTTCGTGGTCTGCCTGCTGCTGGGAGCGATCCTGTCGGCCACGGATCCGGTGGCCGTGGTGGCGATCTTCAAGGACCTCGGCGCGCCCAAGCGGCTGGCGATCCTGGTCGAGGGCGAGAGCCTGTTCAACGACGCCACCGCCATCGTGCTGTTCAACATTCTGGTGGCCATGCTGCTGGGCGCCGCGGACGCGGACCTGTTCGGCGGCGCGCTGAACTTCATCAAGGTCTTCTTCGGCGGTATCGTGGTCGGCTTCCTGATGGCGCGGCTGTTCGCCTGGATCATCGGGCATGTCGGCGGCATCGCGCTGGTCGAGGTGACCCTGACCATCTCGCTGGCCTATCTGTCGTTCCTGATCGCCGAGCACTACCTGCATGTCTCCGGTGTGATGGCGACGGTCACCGCGGCGCTCGTGATGGGCTCGATCGGGCGGACCAGTATGTCCGGCGGCGGCTGGCACCTGCTGTCGGAAACCTGGGAGAACCTGGGCTTCTGGGCGAACTCGCTGATCTTCGTGCTGGTCGGTATGGCCGTCCCCGAGATCATGACGCACTTCTCCCGCGACATGGTACTGACGCTGGTCGTGCTGCTGGTGACCGCCTTCGTCGCGCGCGGCGTGCTGACCCATGCCGTGCTGCCGGCCCTGTCGAAGGCGCATATGGCCGCCGACGTCAGCCTGGGGTTCCGGACGGTGATGTGGTGGGGCGGCCTGCGCGGTGCGGTCTCGCTGGCGCTGGCGCTGGCCGTGTTCGAGAACGACGCCTTCCCCGAGGATGTGCGCAACTTCGTGGCGGCGCTGGTCTGCGCCTTCGTGCTGTTCACCCTGTTCATCAATGCCACCACTGTCGGCACGGTGATGAAGGCGTTCGGTCTGGACAGGCTGTCTCCGGCGGACCTGGCCCTGCGCAACAGGACCATCGCCCGCGCGCTGGATGATATCGGCGCGCAGGTACATCGGGTGGCGGCGGAACGGCGGATACCGGAATCGGTGGCCGACACCGTGGCCCGGCACTACCGCGAACGGGTCGAGCAGATCCGCGCCGAGGAACGCGACGGCGCGGACCTGAGCGAGCAGGACTGGCTGAAGATCGGCCTGATGGCCACCATCGGCCAGGAACGTCAGGGCTATTTCCAGCAGTATTCCGGCGGCTATGTCCACAGCGGCATCGCGCGCGAGCTGGTTGCCATGACGGACGAACTGATGGATGCGACCAAGGCGAGAGGCGTCGAGGGCTATCGCGACGTCTGCAACTACATCCTGGGCTTCAACTGGCGCTTCCGCCTGTCGATGCGGCTACAGCGCCGCCTCGGCATAGCCGGACCCATGAGCAAGCGGCTGGCCAACCGCATGGAACGGCTGCGGACCTGTCAGGCGGTGCTGACCGGCGTGCGCCGGAGCGGTGTCGACGACATTCGCGCGCTGGTCGGCGATGCCGCCGCCGATGCGCTCTGCCAGATGCTGGATGAGCGGCTGGAGCGCACCATGTCGGCGCTGTCGGCCCTGCGCGCGCAGTATCCGGACTATGCGGCGGAACTGCAGCAGCGCTATCTGCATCAGGTCGCCCTGCGCCGGGAGCGTGCCGACTACAACCGCCTGCACGACGAGGCGATCATCGGCGCCGAGATCTACGCCAACCTGCAGAACGAACTGGAGGAACGCGAAGCCGCCATGGGCCGCCGCCCGGATCTGGACCTCGGCCTCGACCCGGAGGCGATGGTCTCCCGGGTGCCGATCTTTGCCGATCTCAGCGCGGCGCGCATCGGTGCCATCGCGCGCCTGCTGAAATCGCAGCTGGCGATTCCGGGCGAGACCATCTGCGCCAAGGGCGAAGCCGGCAATTCCATGTACTTCGTGTCGTCGGGCGCCATCGCCGTGCATGTCGAACCGGACCCGGTGATGCTGGGGTCGGGCGATTTCTTTGGCGAACTGGCCCTGCTGACCGGTGCGCCGCGCACGGTGGATGTGGTGGCGGAAACCTTCAGCGACCTGCTGATCCTCGAAAAGCGCGACTTCGACAAGCTGCTGGACGAACATGCCGACCTGAAGGCGACCATCGAGAGGGTGGCCGAAGAGCGCCTGAAGAAATGAGCCCTACCGGGGATCGCGCCGGGCGATGCACCAGGCGACCGCCCCCTCCGGCGTTTCGACGATGGTGCCATCGGGCGGGTCCGGCTGCCGGACCATGATCACCGGCACGCCCAATCGCCGCGCGGCCTCGATCTTGGTATGACCTGCCGGTCCGCCCGCGTTGCGACAGACCAGATGGCTGATCGCTTCCGACCGCAGCAGGGCCGCCTCCCGATCGACCGGTCCCGGCCCGCCGATGATGAAGTGCGCGCCCGGCAGCGCGGCATCGTCCGGCGGCTGTTCCAGGCTCCGGACGAACAGCGTCGCATGGTGCCCCCTGAAATCGCCCAGATGCCGCTGGCCCAGTGCCAGCAACGCCCGCGCATCACCGGGCAGGGCCCGTGCCGCTTCCGCGAGCGATGCGACTTCCGTCCAGCGATCGTCGGCCTGCCGCGGCCAGCCCGGCCGGATGACATGGCAGACCGGGATCGATTGGGCCGCGGCGTGCCGTTTCATCTGCGCGGCGAACGGATGGGTCGCATCCACCAGCAGATCGATCCGCTCCGCCGCGATGAACCGGCGCAGGCCCTCGGGGCCGCCGAAACCGCCTGACCGGACGGGCACGCCCAGATCAGCCGGCCGCGTCGTCGCGCCCGCCAGCGAGGCGAGGACCTCGAAGCCGGCATCGTCGCGCAGCGCGGCGGCGATCGCCCGCGCCTCGCCGGTGCCGGCCAGCAGCAGCACGCGCGTCATCCGGCTTCGGCCACGATGCTGCCCTGCCGGTCGGTGATCATCAGGCTGACGGCGGTGCCGGTCCCGGCCAGCATCTCCGCCGCGCGCGCCTGTCCCAACCGGGCGATCCGCCCGGCCAGATCGATGTCGTTCTGGCGCGCGATCTCCAGCGCATGCTTGGCGGTGTGTGCGTCCCCCAGCAGATCGGGAGCGCCCGACAGGACGGCGAGGGCGGCCATGTCGATCTGGCTGCGTCCCGAATGCAGGTCGTTGGCCCCCTGCGCGAACTTGGTCAGCTTGGCGAAACCGCCGGCGATGGTCAGGCGGGGTACGGGATGGGACCGCAGGTACTTCAGGGTGCCGCCGATGAAGTCGCCCATGTCCAGGACATGCGTTTCCGGCAGGCCATACTTCAGCCGTACCGCAGCTTCGGAGGTCGATCCGGTGGCGGCGGCGACATGGTCGAACCCGTTGGCCACCGCGACATCGACGCCACGGTGAATCGAGGCGATCCAGGCCGAACAGGAGAAAGGCTTCACGATTCCGGTGGTGCCCAGGATCGACAGGCCGCCGACGATCCCCAGCCGGCCGTTCCAGGTGCGTTCGGCCAGTTTCTCGCCACCGGGCACGGACAGGGTGATCTCCACATCGCCCGCCACGCCATGATCGGTGGCCACCTGAAAGATCATGGCCCGCATCATGTCGCGCGGGACCGGGTTGATCGCCGGTTCGCCGGGGGGGATCGGCAGGCCCGGCTTCGTCACCGTCCCGACCCCTGCGCCCGCGCGGAAGCGGACGCCCGCGCCTTCGGGCAGCCGCCGGACCGTGGCGACGATGAGGGCCTGATGGGTCACGTCCGGATCGTCGCCGGCGTCCTTCACCACACCGGCCGACACGGATTCCCCGTCGCGTCCGCGGTCCGTGATCGCGAAGACCGGCGTCTGGCCGCGCGGCAGGGTGATCTGCACGCTCCCGGGCAGGGTGCCTGTCAGCAGTGCCGTGAACGCCGCCTTCGCCGCCGCGGTCGCACAGGCGCCGGTCGTCCATCCGCTGCGCAATGGCGCTGGCTGATCGCCGTTCATGATCCCGTTCCGCGCTCCCTGTCCCGGCCGGTGTGGCACCCTGCGGATTGCCCTTGCCGCCCTGACGTTCTACATGGTCTCCATCACCAGTCTACCCGGGGAGACGATACGCATGGAAACCATCATCGGCGGAGAACCGACAGGCGCGCCCGCGGGCGGCGATCTGATCAAGGACAGCGACATGCAGGGCTTCATGGCCGATGTCGTCGAGGCGTCGAAAGAGGTCCCCGTGCTCGTGGACTTCTGGGCCCCCTGGTGCGGCCCCTGCAAGCAGCTGACACCCATCCTGGAAAAGGTCGTCACCCAGGCCGAGGGCAAGGTGAAGCTGGTCAAGGTCAACATCGACGAAAACCATCAGATCGCGCAGCAGATGCGCATCCAGTCGATCCCCGCCGTCTTCGCCTTCAAGAACGGCCAGCCGGTGGACGGCTTCATGGGCGCGCTGCCCGAAAGCCAGGTGCGTGAGTTCATCGATCGCGTGGCCGGGGGCATCGGCCCCAGCCCCGCCGAGCAGCTCACGGAAGCCGCACAGGCCGCCGTCGAGGCCGGCGATCACGCGCAGGCAGCGCAGGCCTGGGCCGCGCTGCTGGAACAGGAACCGGAGAGCCCGGCGGGTTTCGGCGGGCTGGCCCGCGCCTACATCGAACTGGGCGAACTGGACGCCGCCGGACAGGTGCTGGATCAGGCCCCGCAGGCGGTCGCGAACCATCCGGAAGTGACCGGCGCGCGCGCGGCACTCGATCTCGCACAGAACGCCGCCGATCCCGGTGCCTCGGAAGAGGTGACGAAGCTGCAGGCCGATCTGGATGCCGATCCAGACAATTCACAGATCCGCTTCGATCTCGCCAACGCCATGCTGGCCGTGGACATGCGCGAGGAAGCCGCCGACCACCTGCTGCATATCGTCGAACACGACCGCGAATGGGACGACGATGGCGCGCGCAAGAAGCTGCTGCAGCTTTTCGAGGCGTGGGGCCCGAAGGACCCGCTGACCCGCCCGACCCGCCGCAAGCTCTCCACCATGCTGCTGAGCTGACCGCCCAGGCGCCCCCGCATCCCGCTGCGCGCCCGGCGGGGGTGACGGTTTGTGGGGCGGAGAAGCCGGTGTAGACGGCTGTCAGCCCTGTTATCCGGCGCGCGGAATCAGCGGGCAGGTCTCGATCGGGGCACCGCCGAGCGATCCGCTCAGGTCGCGCCAGTCCGGATTGACGGCTCCGATGGCGTTGAACTTGTAGTCGCGGTTCCATCGTTTCACACGCTTCTCGCGGCGAAGGGCATCACGGATGTTCTCGTGGGTCTCGTACCAGACCAGATATTGCAGGCCGTGCTGCCTGGTGTAACTGTCGGCGGTGCCTGCACGATGTTGCGCGCATCTTCGGATCAGATCGCTGGTGACGCCGCAGTAGAACCTGCCCGATTTCCGGTCGGTCATCAGATACACGAAATAGGTCTTCGGCATTCGTGAAGTCTATCGCGGCGTTGGCCTCGCACAAGATGTGGCCGCGACAGTCGGCGACAACGGTGCTGCCAGACAAACGACTGTCACCCCCGGCTTGTCCGGGGACGGATGCCCGAAGTCGCTCCGAAAGCGCAGGATGTTCGCCCCGGCCCCCGCATTGCGCTGCGCTTCAGCGGGGGTGACGGTTTGTGGGGCGGAGAAGCCGGGGCAGAGGATTTTCATCCCCGTGCAAACGACGGTCACTCCCGGCTTGTCCGGGGGGGCGGATGCGTGAGTTGCTCTGAAAGCGCAGGATGTCCGCCCCGGCCCCCGCATTGCGCTGCGCTCCAGCGGGGGTGACAGCTTGAGATGATGGTGAGGCGATGCAAAGACGTCACCCCCGGCCTGCCGAGGGTCGCCGCCACAGTGTGATCCCGGACGGCGTACCGGCATGCTAGGGCGGAAACAGTCTGAATGGAACCATTCAGACTGTTTTCAAGGATGGCAACTACCTGTGCGAGTTGCGTTATTTCGTTTTCATGGTGATTCCATGAAAACGAAAAACGCTCTAGACTGGGGCGTGTCACACGATGCGTACCCGTCTGCTTTCCGGAGGACCGAGATGAAGAACCTGATCGCCGCCATCACCGTTACCGCCGCGCTGCTCGCCGCCGGGGCGGCGCTGGCGCACCATGGATGGGCCTGGACCACAGGCGGCAACATCGAGCTGACCGGCGTCATCACCAAGGCCGAACTGGGCAACCCGCACGGCGTGCTGACCGTGGATGCCGACGGCGACATCTGGACCGCCGAGGTGGGCCAGCCCTGGCGCAACGACAGGGCCGGCCTGAAAGACGGCGACCTGGTCCCCGGCGTCGAGGTCCGGCTGATCGGTGAACCGTCCGAGGACATCGCCGACCGGCTGATCAAGGTGGAGCGCCTCTATCTGGGCGAGCAACTGTATGAACTCTACCCCGAGCGCGACTGAACCGGCGTGATCGAGCCGCTGCTGGCGGGACTGGAGACCACCGCAGCGGCGCAGTGGCTGCGCGGCGCGCGCTGGGGCTACGCCGCCGTGAACGGCACCCACGTCCTGGGGGTGGCGATGCTGGTCGGCGCGATCCTGCCGCTGGACCTGCGGCTGCTGGGGTGCTGGCGCGGCGTGGACCGGCAGGCGCTCGTCCGGGTGCTGGTGCCCGTCGCGGCAGCCGGACTGGCGCTGGCCGCGACGGCGGGCCTCTGCCTCTTCGCCATCCGCGCACGCGAATATGCCGGACTGGACATCTTCCGCGTCAAGCTGGCCCTGATCGCGACCGGCGCGAGCGCGGCCATCCTGCTGCACGCGCGGGCGGGATGGCTGTTGCGGGACGCCCGTCCGGCGACCCTGCGCCTGCACGCGGTGCTCTCGCTCACCTGCTGGCTCGGCGCGCTGGCCTGTGGCCGCCTGATCGCCTTCGTGACGTAGGTGTCATCAAGCCTCCCCCACTTCTCGTGGGTTGCCTGCAAACCGCGCTTCGAAGGGGGAGGTGGCCGCACAGCGGTCGGAGGGGGGTTGATGGCTCGGAGACAAATGTCGAACCCCTCGCGCAATCGGTCCGCTGACAACCCCCACCCTGACCCTCCCCCTTCAAAGGGGGAGGGAGAAGCATTTCGGTATTTGATCGCTGCATCGACCCTCGGCCATAGCGTCATGCCCGCCTCCCGCACAAGGCGGGGGTGACCCGTTGTGGTGGGGTGGTCGGTGCCGAACTCAATGGGTCATGCCCGGCTTGCCCGGGCATCCGGTCCAGCTCGGACTCGCAGGACAGACACCGGGGTTCGCCCTCAGGCGAGACCTCGACGATGCGGTACATGCAAACATCTGCCGCTTGTCCGCCACCCGCCGATACCGCACCAGCCCACGCAGGGCGGTTTCCGCTACCCCCGCAGTTCGCCGCCCGTGGTCTTCTGGACGTTGGCGACGATCTTCGCGGCGACCGCGTCGATCTCCTCGTCGGTCAGGGTCTTGTCCATCGGCTGCATGCGCACGGTGATGGCGACCGATTTCCGGCCCGCGCCGATGCGGTCGCCTTCGTAGATGTCGAAGACCTCCACACCCTCGATCAGGGTCTTGTCGGCCCCTTGCGCGGCGCGAATCATGTCGGCCACCGGCACGTCGCTGTTCACGACGAACGCGAAGTCGCGGTTCACCGCCGGAAAATCGGACACGACCAGCGGCGGGCGGGTTGCCTTCTTTGCTGCTTTGGGCAGCGGCACGCGGTCCATGAAGACCTCGAAGCCGACCAGCGGCCCCTTCACGTCCATCGCGTCCAGCACCGCCGGATGAATCTCGCCGAAATGGGCCAGGATCAGCTTCGAGCCCAGCCGGATCGTGCCCGACCGGCCCGGGTGATACCAGTCCGGTGCCTCGGCCACGACCTGCGGCTTCGACGGATCGACCCCCACACAGGCCAGCGCGGCCAGCGCATCGGCCTTGGCGTCGAAACAGTCCACGGCGCGCGGCGCAGCCGACCAGTGCCGGTTGCCCGTCTGGCCCCGCCGGATTCCGGCCGCCACCGCATCCTGCCCCGTCGCGGTGCTGTCGCGGTACTGCGGTCCGGCCTCGAACAGGGCCACGTTCGGGATGCCCCGGTCGGCGTTGCGCCCGGCGGCCGCGATCAGGTTCGGCAGGTTCGACGGGCGCATGCAGTCCAAATCTGACGAGATCGGATTCGACAGCATCATCTCGTCCGACCCGCCGCCGAACAGCTCGGCATGCGCGCGCGGCAGGAACGACCAGGTCACGGCCTCGTACATGCCCCGGCCCGCCAGCACGCGGCGGATCGTGCGCACGTTGCGCTGCGCCGCCGTCAGCCCGGGCTTCGCCACCTCGGACAGGCGCGGCAGCTGCGCCGTTTCGATCCTGTCATAGCCGTTGATGCGGACGATGTCCTCGACCAGGTCGGCCTCGCCGTCGACGTCGATGCGCCATGACGGCACCATCGCGCTGATGGCCTCGCCGCTGCCCGACACCCGATAGCCGAGATCGGTCAGAATGCGTTTCTGTTCGGCTTCGGCCACCTCGACACCGCCCAGCGCCTTCGTGCGTGACGCGCGCAGGGTGACAGTCTTCGTCAGGTCGGGGATTTCGCCGGCCTTGACGATCGTGCTCGCCGCGCCGCCGCAGAGTTCGGTGACCAGACGTGCGGCCACCCTGATGCCCCAGGCGACGCTTTCCGGATCGACACCCCGTTCGAAGCGGTAGCGCGCGTCGGACTCGATGGCGAAGCGGCGGCCCGTATGCGCGGTGCGGATCGGGTCGAACCAGGCGCTTTCGATGAAGACATTGCTGGTCCCGGCAGTCGCACCGTTGGACAGGCCGCCCATCACGCCGCCCAGGCTGTGCGCGCCGCCATCGTCGGCGATGACGCATTCGGCGCCGGTCATCTCGTAGATGCCGCCGACCACGCCCTCGACCTTCTCGCCCTTGCGGGACAGGCGCACCTGAATGTCGCCCTGCACCTTGTCCGCATCGAAGACATGCAGCGGACGGCCCAGATCGTAGGTGACGAAATTGGTGATATCGACCAGGGTCGAGATCGGACGCAGGCCGATGGCCATCAGCCGTTCCTGCAGCCACTTCGGGCTGGGACCGTTCTTGACCCCGCGCACATAGACGCCGTGGAACACCGGGCAGGCGTCCGCCGTCGCCGGGTCCTCGTAGGTGAAGCGCACATCGATGGGCGATTCGAACGTCCCTTCCGGGCCGGTGAGATCGGGCTGCTTCAGCGTGCCGAGTCCCGCCGCCGCCAGATCGCGTGCGATGCCGTACACGCCCAGGCATTCCTGGCGGTTCGGCGTGATCGCCACCTCGATCATCGGATCGTCCAGACCCATGTAGGGCGCGAAGGGCCGGCCCAGCGGCGCGTCTTCCGGCAGGTCGATGATGCCGTCATGTTCGTCCGACAGGCCCATCTCGCGCTCCGACACCAGCATGCCGTTGGATTCGACGCCGCGGATCTTCGACGGCTTCAGCAGCAGCCCCGTGCCCGGCACGGTCAGGCCCGAGCGCGCGAAGACGCCCTTCATGCCGGTGCGGGCGTTGGGTGCGCCGCAGACGACCTGCACGGTGTCGCTGCCCGTATCCACGGTGCAGACGCGCAGCCGGTCGGCGTCGGGGTGCTGCACGGCCTCGACCACGTGACAGATGGTGAAGTCCTTCAGCTCGGCGGCGCGGTCGACCACGCCCTCGACTTCCAGACCGACGGCGGTCAGTTTCTCCACCACCTGATCCAGGGTCGCGTCGGTGTCCAGATGCTCCTTCAGCCAGCTCAGGGTGAATTTCATCGGCTCAGTCCCCCGCCCAGCGCAGGCACATCGAAGGGCATGAAGCCGTAGTGCTTCAGCCAGCGCAGATCGGCCTCGAAGAAGGCGCGCAGATCGGGGATGCCGTATTTCAGCATGGCGATGCGGTCGATGCCCATGCCCCAGGCAAAGCCCTGCCATTCGTCCGGATCCAGCCCGCAGGCGCGCAGCACGTTCGGGTGCACCATGCCGCAGCCCAGAATCTCCAGCCAGTCGTCGCCCTCGCCGATGCGGATCTGCCCCTTGTCGAAGGAACAGCCGATGTCGACCTCGGCGCTCGGTTCCGTGAACGGGAAGAAGCTGGGCCGGAAGCGCATGCGCACCTCATCGACCTCGAAGAAGGCACGGCAGAATTCCTCCAGCACGCCTTTCAGGTGGCCCATGTGCACGTCGCGGTCGATCACCAGACCCTCGATCTGGTGGAACATCGGCGTGTGGGTCATGTCGCTGTCGGAGCGGTAGGTCCGGCCCGGCACCACGATGCGGTGCGGCGGCGGGTTGTTCTCCATCCAGCGGATCTGCACCGACGAGGTATGGGTGCGCAGCAACTGCCGTTCGCCGTCGTCACCGGGCTGGAAGAAGAACGTGTCGTGCATGTCCCGCGCCGGGTGGCTGGGCGGGAAGTTCAGCGCGGTGAAATTGTGGAAATCGTCCTCGATGTCTGGGCCTTCGGCGACCGCGAAGCCCAGATCGGCGAAGATCTCGGTGATCTCGTCCATCACCTGGCTGACGGGGTGGATGCGGCCCGTCTCCTCCGGTCGAACCGGCAGGGTGACATCGACCGATTCCGAAGCCAGCCGGGCTTCCAGCTCGGCCCGTTTCAGATCCGCGCGCCGCGCCTCGATGGCGTCGGTCAGGCGGCCCTTCATCTGGTTCAGCTGCGGGGCGACCGTCTGGCGCTCTTCCGGGTCCATCTTGCCCAGACCGCGCATCAGCTCGGTCAGGCGGCCCTTCTTGCCCAGTACGGTCACGCGCGCGGCCTCCAGCGCCGCCATGTCGGCAGCGCTCTCGACCAGACCGGTCAGTTCGGTCTCAAGTTCCTGGATGTTCATGTTCAAACGCTTTCGCTCTCCGGGCGGTCGACGCTGCAGGTCATTCGCCGGCTTTCCAGACTGTCACCCCGGTCTGGTGCCGGGGTCCGGTGCGGCGTCGCCGCCACGTCATAGAATCGACCGGATGCCGGGACAAGCCCGGCATGACAGTTTGAAAAAGCGCGTGTCCCGATGGTCGTCCGCTCTGTTGCGAAGCGTCAGCCAGCCCCTCAGGCGTCGGCGTATTTCGCTTCGCGGGCGTCCTTGGCCGCATCGACCAGAACCTTGAAGCCGTCAGGATCGCGTACCGCGATGTCGGCCAGCACCTTGCGGTCAACTTCGATACCGGCGTGCCGCAGGCCGTCGATAAAGACCGCGTAGGTCGTGCCGTGCTCGCGGACGGCGGCGTTGATGCGCTGGATCCACAGGGCGCGGAAATTCCGCTTCTTCACCTTGCGGTCGCGATAGGCGTACTGCAGCCCCTTCTCGACGCGCTGGCGCGCGATGGACAGGACGTTGCTCTGGCGACCGCGGTATCCCTTGGCCTTTTCCAGAATTTCCTTGCGACGGGCGCGGCTGACAACGCCGCGTTTCACTCGTGCCATATCTCAAATCTCCCCGGTCAGCCGTTCGGCAGGAATTTCTTGCGCACGACCTTCGCATCGGATTCCGACATGATGGTCGTGCCGCGCTGATCGCGAAGCTGCTTGTTCGTGCGTTTGATCATGCCGTGCTGCTTGCCGGCCTGACCGCGTTTCACCTTGCCAGAGGCGGTGAGGCTGAAACGCTTCTTCGCCCCACTCTTTGTCTTCATCTTGGGCATTTGCTTCCTCGTTTCTTCAAAAGGGTGCGGGGCGCGCGATGGCCCCAAGCTGAACAACCGCCTCGGCATGCCCTGCCGGACGGTCGGAATGCGGGCTTATAGCGGGCCGCGCAGGCGGGTTCAAGCATTGCCGTCGGCTGCGACGATTCCGTTTGACCGGAAAGCGGCATTCCTGTAGTTTCCGTAGGGTCAACTTGAGACAGCGGAGGCTACAAAAATGATTCCGCCCGAGCAGACCCTGTAACAGGGAAAAACCTGATCACAGATATCCGGCAACGACCGGAAAACACGGAAGAATGCGGCGACAGATCACCATGATCGGACCGCATCCGAATACCGGGCCATGACCCGGAACCCGGCAACCCCGGGACGCGCCGATCAGGCCGGAAGGCCCTGCACGAGACCCGCCACGACGCCGGATGGACCGAACCCTCAAAGCGCCTCTCCTCCGACGTCCGGGCCTTCCGACCGGCACATGCGGCGATGAAACAGACAAATGTGCGAAGGAAACCCCGCCGGCCACCCCGGCGGGGTTTTCGTGTGGCGATATCTCCATGAACCACCGCGCGCGGCGGGATCCCCGGTCGGGCCGGGGACGGGCTTGATCAAAGTTTACCCCGCACCCCGATGCGGGGCTGCCCGGTGCAGTGTTTCAACCTGTTAGAACCGTGGCAGGTTTCTTCATCCGCTGGGTTCCGGGATCGGGCCTGTCCCCGCCCTGTGCGGGGATCCCGGAACGCGGGAGAGTGTGTGGCGAGGTCTGAATAAAACCACGACGCGCAGCGAGATCCGGGGTCAGGCCGGGGATTCCGGAACAGGGGAGAGTGTGCGGAGACGTTCATGTCAAACCGCCACGCGCAGCGGGATCCCCGGTCAGGCCGGGGACAGGCTTGATAAAAGTTTACCCCGCACCCCGATGCGGGGCTGCCCAGTGCAGCGTTTCAACCTGATAGAACCGTGACAGGTTTCGCCATCCTCTGGGTTCCGGGATCAAGTCCCGGAACAGGGAGGCGTTTTTGAATACGTCCCTGCCAGACCATCACGCGCAGCGGCCCGAGTCGTCAGGTGCCGCGGCTGAGGCCCATGCTGTCCAGGGTCTCGCAGTAGGTCTCCCAGATCTCCTCATAGCGGTCGCCGTGATCGTAGAGGTAGCTCCAGGAATAGATGCCGGTGTTGTGGCCATCGTCGAACTTCAGCCGGATCGCATAGTTGCCGACGGGCTCGATCTCGGTGATGGCGACGTTGATCTTGCCGGGCACCCACTGGCGCTGCGACGGGCCGTGGCCCATGACCTCGGCGGAAGGGCTTTCGACACGCAGGAACTCGTGGCTGAAGCTGAAACTGCGTCCGTCCTCGAAATCGATCTCCAGCGTCCGTTCGGCCTGCTTCAGGCGAATCTCGCTGGGCTGCGGGCGGCCCGCTTCCTCGTAGGGGTCAAAGGACATGATCAGGCGTCCGCATCGTCCAGCTTGCGCGCCTCGTCGATCAGCATGATCGGAATCCCGTCGCGAATCGGGTAGGCCAGCCCGGCCTGCTTGCTGATCAGTTCCTGGGCTTCGCGGTCATATTCCAGCGGCCCCTTGGTCAGCGGGCAGACCAGAATCTCCAGCAGTTTCGCATCAAGCTTTTGCATGGCGTGGTTCCTCGACAGTGCGACTGCATCCCTACTGCACGGATGTCTCGCCGTCATCCCCTTCCAGCAGGGCCATCTGCATCAGCGCCACCATTGTCTCCGCCCGGTCGGCGATCGTGCGCGCTTCCAGCAGCGCCTGCTTCTCCGCCGGAATCAGCGGCAGCACCATCGACAGCGAGTTCACCAGCACCGTGTCCGACGCCCGTTCCGCCGCATCCCAGTCGGCCTTCAGGCCCCGCTTGTCCAGAAAGGCCTTCAGCGTCTGCAGCAGGCTGTCGCGATTGACGTTCTGCGGTCCGTCGCCGGCCGTGAAATCGTCCTTGAAGTCCTCGTAGTCGGCCAGCACCTGCCGATAGGACGTGTCCCGCTTCAGCTCCTCGCGCACGCGAAAGCGGCAGACGCCGCTCAGCGCGATCAGATAGCGCCCGTCGCCGGTTTCCGAGAAATCCACAATGCGGCCGAGGCAGCCGACCCGGAAGACCGGCGGTTCGAAATCGTCATCGTCGCCTTCGTCATTGGGCTGGATCATGCCGATCATGCGCTGGTCGCGCATCGCATCGCGCGTCATCGCCAGGTAGCGTGGCTCGAAGATGTTCAGCGGCATCCGTCCGCCGGGCAGCAGGATCGCCCCGGTCAGCGGAAAGATGGGAATCCGCTCGGGCAGGCTGGCGAGGCTTTTCGGGCGTTCCGGGTTCGACATATCCATAAGGTGGTCCCAATTGCGTGGCCGGGCAAGCAAATGTGCCGCCCGTCATCGGATCAGATCGGCCTGTGCCGCGTCCCCTCCCCGAAGGTCAGAAACGTCAGGTCACCCGGTTCTACGACGCAGGCCCGGTGCCAGATGCCTTTCGGGATCACGAAAGTTTCGCCCGCGCTCAGCCGGACGGTCCGTTCGCCGCCGGATTGCTCCAGAACGATGTCGATGACGCCGCTGTGGAGGATGAACAGCTCATCGCCGTTCGGATGCATCTCCCAGTGCGGAAAGTCGCCGTCCACGCGGGAGCAGGTGACCAGCGCATCCTGCGCGATCTCTCCGGCGGCCAGCCGGGGCCAGAAACCGGCGGTGCCGTGCGGCTCGATCCGCTGTGCGCCCGTGCGCAGGGCATAGGCCACATCGCTCATCCGTCGGGGTCCGTCCGTCATCTGCATCTCCGCTGTCCTGCTGCAACATGGGCGGGCTGATCCGAGAGGCATTCCGTCCCCCCGGAATTTGGTCTAACAAGGGCATCATAGGCACGTTTGAAGACGGGGAAGAGACCATGGACAAGAAAACATTCGACAAGGACAGGCTGCCCAGCCGCTACGTCACCGAGGGCTACCAGCGCGCGCCGCACCGGTCCTACTATTACGCGATGGGCATGACGGACGAGGAAATCCATCGCCCCCTGGTCGGCGTGGTGACCACCTGGAACGAGGCCGCGCCCTGCAACATCTCGCTGGCCCGTCAGGCCCAGTGGGCCAAGAAGGGTGTCGAGGAAGGCGGCGGCTCCCCGCGCGAATTCACCACCATCACCGTCACCGACGGCATCGCCATGGGCCACCAGGGCATGAAGGCCTCGCTGGTCAGCCGCGAGATCATCGCCGATTCCACCGAACTGACCGTGCGCGGACACTGCTATGACGCGCTGGTCGGCCTGGCGGGTTGCGACAAGTCCCTGCCCGGCCTGATGCTGGCCATGGCGCGCCTGAACGTGCCGTCGGTCTTCATGTATGGCGGATCGATCCTGCCCGGCAAGTTCGAGGGCAAGGACGTGACCGTCGTCGACGTGTTCGAAGGCGTCGGCCAGGTCGCCGCCGGGAACTGGACCGAGGAGCGTCTGGCGCAGCTGGAAGCCGTGGCCTGCCCGTCGGCCGGTTCGTGCGGCGGCCAGTTCACCGCCAACACGATGGCGATGATCTCCGAGGCCATCGGTCTGGCCCTGCCCGGCTCCGCCGGTGCGCCCGCGCCCTACGAGAACCGCGATACCTTCGCGACCGCCTCGGGCCGTGCGGTGATGAACCTGCTGGCCCAGAACATCCGCCCGCGCGACATCATCACGCTGGACAGCCTCGCCAACGCGGCGACCGTCGTCGCGGCCACCGGCGGGTCGACCAATGCCGGCCTGCACCTGCCCGCGCTGGCGCACGAATGCGGGCTTTCCTTCACGCTGGACGACGTCTGCGACATCTTCAAGAACACGCCCTACATCGCCGACCTGAAGCCGGGCGGCAAATATGTCGCCAAGGACATGTACGACATCAACGGCATCTCGGTCGTGATCAAGGAACTGCTGGACGGCGGCTACCTGAAGGGCGACTGCATCACCGTGACGGGCAAGACGCTGGCCGAGAACGTGGCCGACGTGGTCTTCCCCGAGGATCAGGACGTCATCTATCACGTCGCCAAGCCGCTGACGAAGACCGGCGGCGTCGTCGGCCTGAAGGGCAATCTGGCCCCCGACGGCGCGATCGTGAAAGTCGCCGGTCTGGACCGGATGAGCCATTCCGGCCCGGCGCGCTGCTTCGATTCGGAAGAGGAATGCTTCGCCGCGGTCGAGAAGCGCGACTACAAGGCGGGCGATGTGCTGGTCATCCGCTATGAAGGTCCCAAGGGCGGCCCCGGCATGCGCGAGATGCTGGCCACCACGGCGGCGCTCTACGGCCAGGGGATTTCCGACAAGATCGCGCTGATCACCGACGGGCGCTTCTCGGGCGGCACGCGCGGATTCTGCATCGGCCATGTCGGGCCGGAAGCGGCAGCAGGCGGTCCCATCGGCCTGCTGCAGGATGGCGACATCATCCATATCGATGCCGATGCCGGCACCCTGAACGTCGAACTGACGGACGAGGAGCTGGAAAAACGCCGCGCCAACTGGAAGCCGCGCGAGACCGACTACCAGTCCGGCACCATCTGGAAATACGCCCAGACGGTCGGACCGGCCCATCTGGGCGCGGTCACCCATCCGGGCGGCAAGGCGGAGACGCACACCTACGCGGATATCTAGGGTGGCTGAATCTCCCGGGCCTGACCCGAGGGTCTGTGAACCGCCGTATCCACCGGCATCAACGCCGGGACACAGGTCCCCGGGTCAGGCCCGGGGACGTCCCTGGTATCATGGGGAGGTAACGGGATGAGCGACGACTGGACGGACGAGGAACGGCAGCTTCTGGATGCCAACCGGAAGGTGGCCGACGTGGTGGCGTCAGTCGCCGCGGACTGCGAGGCCCGGCGCAGGCCGCCGACGGAAGCCTGGGAGGCCTATGCGGCGTCGGGCCTGAAGGGCCTGCTGGTCCCGAAAGAGAAGGGCGGTCATGCGGCCCGTGCCACGCTGGTCGCCATGATGGCCGAGGTGCAGGGCCGCGCCGACCCCATCGGGGCGCTGACCTTCATGCCGCAGGAATACTGCATCGCCGCCATCGCACGCTACGGCAGCGATCCGTGGCACGACGAGATGCTGCGCCGGCTGATGGCCGCCGAGATCAGCACCGGTTTCGTGCTGACCGAACCCGGCGCGGGATCGGACGCCACCGCCATCGCCACGCACGCTGCCCGTACGGATGACGGCTGGGTGCTGAACGGTGCCAAGGCCTGGGTCGCGAACGCACCGCACATCGACGAATATTTCCTGTTTGCGCAAACCAATCCGGGCAGCGGCGCGAAGGGCATCGCCGGATTTCTGGTGCCGCGGGCGCGCGACGGCGTCTCGATCGGTGCGCCCTACGAGATGCTTGGCGGCCATGTCGCCTCCATCGCCGATCTGAAACTGACGGACGTGCGCCTGGAAGCCGAGCGGCTGGTCGTGCCGCCGGGCGAGGGGCTGAAGGCGGCGCTGTCGGCCATCGACATGGCACGCATCAATGTCGCCGCCATGTGCTGCGGCGCGCTGGCGGTCGGGCTGCAGACGGCGCTGGACTACACGACGCAGCGCCACGCCTTCGGGCAGCCGGTCGCCGCGTTTCAGGGCATGCAGTGGCAACTGGCCGAGGTCGCGACCGACCTGCACGCCGCGCGACTGGTCACCTTCGATGCCGCGCGCAGGCTGGAGACCGAGGGCAGCGCCCCCGTCGAGGCCGCCCACGCCAAGAAGTTCGCCACCCGCGCCGCGATGGACGGGCTGGACATCTGCATGGGCCAGATGGGTTCCAACGGCCTGAAGCACGACAGCCCGCTGCCCCGCCTGTTCGCGGCAGCCAAGATCGCCAAGACGCTCGACGGCTCGACCGAGATCCAGAACATCGTCATCAGCCGCAGCCTGCTGGCCCCCTACCGGGACCGGCTGTAAGCGGCAATAAATCCAGAGGCACGACGGGCATACGCCATCTGCCCGGAATGTCACCCCCGCTTCATGCGGGGGCCTGCTCAACCACAACCGGAGGCCGCCTCGGCTCTCCAGCCCCCGGACAAGCCGGGGGTGACACTCGGGAGACAAGAACCATGACCACCGAACAGGCCACCGCCGACTATATCGCCCGCACCGGCAAGGAAGCATGGGAGGTCCCCTCCCTGCCCGACGATGTGAAACTGCGCCCGATCAACAAGGTCGGCGTGATCGGCGCGGGCACCATGGGCGGCGGCATTTCGATGAACTTCGCGTCCGTCGGCATCCCGGTGACCATCGTCGAGACCCAGCAGGCAGCCCTCGACCGGGGCCTGGGCGTCGTGCGCACCAACTATCAGCGCTCGGCGGATCGGGGCCGCTTCCCTCAGGACGAGGTCGAGGCGCGCATGGACCGCTTCACCGGCACGCTGGACATGGCCGACCTCGCCGACTGCGACCTGATCATCGAGGCGGTGTTCGAGGACATGGACCTGAAGAAGAAGGTCTTCGCCCAACTGGACAAGGTGGCGAAGCCCGGCGCGATCCTGGCCTCCAACACGTCCTACCTGAACATCGACGAGATCGGCGCGGCCACCTCGCGGCCCGCCGACGTGATCGGCCTGCACTTCTTCTCGCCTGCCAACGTCATGAAGCTGCTGGAGATCGTGCGCTCGGATTCCACTGCCGACGACGTGGTCGCGACCTGCATGGATCTGGCCAAGCGCATCAACAAGATCGCGGCGCTGGTCGGCGTCTGCCCGGGCTTCGTCGGCAACCGCATGCTGCGGCAGCGGCAGGTGCAGGCGACGGGCCTCGTGTTCAGGGGCGTGATGCCCTGGGACGTGGACGCCGCGCTGAACCATTTCGGCTTCCGCATGGGCCCGTTCCAGATGTCCGACCTGGCCGGTCTGGACATCGGCTGGAAGAAGGGCGCGACCACCGACAACCCGATCCGCGATGCACTGTGCGAACTGGACCGGCGCGGCCAGAAGACCGGCGCGGGCTATTACGACTATGACGAGAACCGCAAGCCGGTCCCGTCGGAGGTGACCGAGCGCATCATCGGCGAGGTCACCGGCGTCGACACGAAGGCCGGCAGCCCCATGACCGCGCAGGAAATCATCGAGGCCTGCATCTACCCGATGATCAACGAGGGCGTGAAGATCCTGGAAGACGGCAAGGCCCAGCGCCCCGGCGACATCGACGTGGTCTGGCTGAACGGCTACGGCTGGCCCGCCGACAAGGGCGGCCCCATGTGGTACGGCGATCAGGTGGGGGCGAAGGAAATCCTGCGCGTGATGGAACAGATCGCCGCCAAGGACGACCGCTACACCCCCGCCGAAACCCTGCGCGAACTGGCCGCGAACGGCGGCAAGTTCACCGAGATCGACAAGGGCGGGCTGCGAGTGGGGTAGCCCGACACTTCGAAGCCATCCAGTGACGTGACCCCCGCCTTGAGCGGGGGCCTTGTCGATCCACCGCTCCGATTCCTGCAGGTGAGCTATCACTGGCTTCTGATTGCTAATAGCGTTAAACTGATGCTCTAGAGTTGAGGCATGGCACTGGCACGCAGCCAGATTGCACTGTGATTTTTCGATTTACTCTATCAACCATCGATCTGGCGATGGAGCTCAGACACGATGCAAACACCTGATTGGCTTTTCAATATTTTGTCTACTGGGTCGTTTATTGCCGTGATGTATTCGTATTGGCATCATGTGAAATCCCCTGCTTATGATCAATTACGTGCAGACAACAAAACAAAAACCATGAGCGTGAACACGTTCCTTTTTGCGGCGGGCCGGGCCGATGGTGACCCGCTCAAACCGACGCACACGAGGCTAGCAAGAATTGCTTTGATCCATGCAATATTGGCACCACTAGCGGCAATATTTGTTCCAGTCACTTACGAAATAGCTGTTTATGGACTGATACGATGAATGGCAACGACTTACTTTCATCCCTAAAGAATCAACTTAGCAAGGGGGACGATGAATTCAATGATGCAGTCCTTCAATTGGCAGCGAGTCAATTACCTTTCGGCTATGCCATTACTTTTGCAGCATCTCATGGTTCTCCACCCTTGCCGAGCGGTACGCGGTTTGGCCGAACTCCGGGCATGGAAACAGGCAAACGAAAGCCGCGCATGCCATATGGCTATGATCGGAAATCGAATAGAT
Source organism: Minwuia sp. (assembly GCF_048263705.1). GTDB lineage: Bacteria > Pseudomonadota > Alphaproteobacteria > Minwuiales > Minwuiaceae > Minwuia. The sequence continues at coordinate 121,115 of NZ_JBLXDV010000004.1, forward strand.
ACCTGATCGTGTGAACTCAATGCGCGAGGACAGCTGGACAGCATGACAAGCCCGTATAAGGAAGACACATCAAACGCAGTGTTTCCATAATCAACGGAGATCTGAGAATTTCGTAAGATAGCAAGTCGCTCCGTCGAAGTAGGACTGCTCGACTTCAATCAGCTTACCAACAAGTGTGGGGTAAGATAGTGACAATATATGATAATCTGTTATTCAGATTCGACTCGTTCATCTAGATATCAAAATGAACATTTTATGAAAAACATGCATTTATTTAAACTGCTGATAATGATGGTACTTCTATTTTCAGTGATATATTTTTTTCCTTATTTCATGAGTTACTTTGACATGGTATATCGAGAACCTCAAAATTGCGAAGATATTTCGGAGAATGAGTTGTTTTGTGAAAAATCCTATTTCGATGATGGTTATATTAGGTTTTCAACTACAGCATCGAAACGGCCCAATTGCTGTATTATGGAGCGATATTTGATTTCGGAGGAAAAAATATCCTACAGGATTTTGGCGTGCGACATGGAAACCAAGACATCCCTGTCGTGCGGATCAGTTGAGCGGTATGGAATCTCGGATTGGGTTGTCGAGGGACGTAAACTAAAAATAGATGACTCTTGGGTGGGACACATGAGTGATTTTCAGGCGAGTATATACCTGACAAACCAAAACGGTCAGACAAGATGAACACGGTGAACACAGACGCTCGGCAAAGTTGTTTCCCGCGCCGCCCCCCAATCACGCCACGCGACTGTCACGTCGTCGCCCTCTAGATCAACGACCATCATGTTGGGGCCACCGCTGTTGAGCTTCACGACGGCGCCAAGGCCCAAATCGTTTTCTGACGGATGGCGAAATCTCTCAGCTCGCGCCACCACTTTCAACGACTCGACACTTAGTTGCGCACGCTTCATGATTTACACCCCTTATAATGGAGAAGGCAATTATCCCCTTGAAGCAAGTAATGCTTGCGAAGCCTCGATAACACTAATTCTCGTCACGCTATGATGCCCGTCGGATTTTCGACCACTCACTGACGCGGATTTTCGTGTTGCACTTGGTCAGACGGACTGATAGATAATCGGGCATATGACCGAATCTGGTCAGGAGGTGCCTGAGAATGGACATTGAAGACTCGGTTGCGGGCGCGGCGAATGCGCCTGATGACAAGCCCAAGCGGAAGCGCGAGCGCTCCCGGATTGAGTTCCCGTATACGGATGTGGGGCAGGCGCTGGATCTTGTTCGGACGCTTCACGAGAAGGGCGGCGGGACGGCGGAACGCGAACAACTCGCGGCGTGGATGGATCAATCTTCTAGCGGGGGAACCTTTCGCTCTCGCGTGTCTGCAGCAACGCTGTTCGGCTTCATCACGTCCGATCGGTCGGGCATCGCCATCACTCCTCTCGGGCGCGACGTAGTGCATGGGACTCGTCAGGCGTCGGCATTGTCGGACGCGTTTCTGAGTGTGCCGTTGTTTCGTGCGATGTACGACCAGCATCACGGCTACCCTCTTCCGCCCGCCGCGGCCATTGAGCGTCAGGTCGTTGAGCTTGGCGTGCCGGACAAGCAGAAGGAACGAGCGCGGCAGGCGTTCCAGAAGTCCGCAACGATTGCCGGGTTCATAGACCCCGGTAGCGGTCGTTTTGTGAAGCCTGCTGTTCAGGATCGGACTGCTGACGAACCGCCGCCCGAAGATGAGGATGAGCCGCCCGGGGACGATACTGGAGTCGGCGGTGGAGGCGGAGGCGGAGGCGAGCACTATCACCCGTTCATCAAGGGGTTGTTAGATGCGCTGCCCGAGACCGGGAAGGAGTGGTCTTATAAGGACCGTGCCAAATGGCTTCGCCTAGCGGCCTCCGCATTCGACTTCATGTACGAGGGTGATGGCGAGGTCGCCATTACGGTCAAAGGTTCAAACGCGGGAACGACTCGCGACAACGAAGATGCGGCCTAAGCAAGGCCACAACGAGAATGGGCCACCCGAAGGTGGCCCAGACGCCGAGGGCGTTACAGCACCCTCAGAAGATTAACCCCGTGCCTGGAAGCACACAGACAGAAGGAGGACAAAGCGTGGTTTGGCACACCTCCCGGAGATTAGCCGGGTCCGCCTGACGGCGGTTCATCCTGCCCCCTTCCACAAGGGGTAAGAACGGCGGCGTATCCGGGTCCAATCCGGATGCGCCGTACGTGCTTTTATGCTAACGTTAGCAAGGAAAGTCAAGGATTTAGGCGCATCATGAGAGACAGATTTCTGACGCTGAGAAAAGCTATAGAGTTGAATCAGTTAGAGGATTTCATCCGTCAGGAGGAAGCCCGAGGCGTCGGCCCCGCCGACCGGGGCGACCTAGACGAAGCCTTGCGCCGCGTCATCAGATCGCCCCAATCAGAACGTCGAACATCGCGTTCTGCATCTGCCGGTGGTTCGACCGGAAGGTAAACTCGTTCAGATAGCTTTCCGCGTGCTTGGCGCTGATGTGGATGTGCGTCGAGCGAACCGACTGTTTGAAAATCTGCCAGAACGCCTCAACGTGGTTCGTCGTGTGCGTCACGTCTTCGCGGTAGTCGTACACGCTCCATTCCTTCGCGCCGTGCTTGACCGAACCGTGCTTGTACCCGTCGCCAGTCAGTAATCCGTAGCTCATCAGTTCGTCCGTCGAGACAACCGAACCCTTTTCGACGTTCGCCAGCGTCACTTCGCGGAGCGTGGTCTTCTTCACGTTCGGGATGACCTTGGCGCGGGTTTTACCGTTGCGCTCAACCATGCCCATGACGATGGTTTTGCCTGCTGCACCACGACCACGCTTGCCGGGGCGGCGACCGCCAACATAAGCCTCATCCATCTCAACGTGACCGGCCAGCATCTCGAAGCTTTCCGCCTTGGTCATCAGTTCGCGGATTTTATGACCCATGCGCCAGGCGGTCTTGTACGTCACGCCAAGGGTGCGCTGCAGTTCCTTCGCAGAAACGCCATGGCGCGTGGTGACGAACAGATAGATCGCATAGAACCAGAGTTGCAGCGGCGTCCGCGTGTCTTCGAAGACCGTCCCGGCAGTCGGGTACAGGTGATCGCCGCACTTCGCGCAGGCATAGGCCCGGCGGTTTGACATACGGTGAAACGAAGCTACTTCGCCACACGCCCGGCACTCGTGTTCCATGCCGAAGCGGACTTCCATGATGTGCGTCAGGCAGGCTTCATCATCGGGGAACCGCTTGAAGAAGTCGCGAACGCTGAAGGCCGGGGATTTGCTGCTCTTGTCCATGCCTTAGATATAAGGCGAACCCTTACTTGCTTCAAGGGGATAATTGCCATGGAGAAAGAATGATGAGCAGTGACATCAAACCCGGAGACGTGGTGCGCCTGAAATCAGGCGGCCCCGACATGACCGTCACACTGATCGATAAAGCGAACGATTGGGACAAACATCAAAGCGCTTGGTGCGAGTGGTTTGACGAGAAAGACAAAAAACCGATGAATCGTGTTTACGCCGTGCACGCCCTTGAACAGGCCTAGCTGCCCTTCGGATCTTTGTTTGGCTTGGGCGGCGCCTTCAGGATTGTCCGCAGGGCGTCGTCCAGCTCTTTCGGCGGTTTCTCATCCTTCTTCGACTTGTCAGACTTAGAGGCCATGGCAAACATCCTTTCCGGTGACGGATATCCCGTCCGAAACGTCTACATTGACGAGAGCAGCCAAACTAAGGCGAAGCATCTTGTGCTTGGCGGCTTGACCATCCCAGCGCATTTAGTTGGCTCGTTCGCGGCCGCCCTTCAACAGAACCGCTTGCCTGAACTTCCGGCAGGAGAAATGAAGTGGACCAAAGTCTCGCCAGCCAAGCTTGCGGCGTACAAACGCTTCACTGGAACCTTCTTCGAACCCGAATGGCGAGGTCAGGTCCAGTTTCACTCTTTGATTGTGGACACCCATCGTCAGGACCACAAGGCATTCAACCAGGGCAGTCGCGAGATCGGCTTCAACAAGGAAATCTACCAGATTATCCAAAAATTTCGCCGACTATACGGCGACTGCGTTTTCCACGTTTATCCAGACTCCCGCGAAACCCCGCAGTCAACGGATGAACTACGCACCATCGTAAATTTGGGAGCGCGCAAAGCTGGTGATCGCAGGCCGTGGCCGGTGCGCCGCCTGCACTTTGCCAACTCCAAGCAATCGCTCACACTTCAGCTTGTCGATCTATTCACCGGCGCTTTGGCATTTCGGGTGAATGACAGGCATCTTGCAGTCGGAGCGTCAGTCGCCAAAATAGAATTATCTCAGCAAGTTCTGGATTTGAGCCAAATACGGGATCCAAAACGGGACACATCAGCCAGAGGCAAGTTTACCGTCTGGCATCGCCAGCTAAAATAGCGTCCCGTGGGCCTAGGCCACATTGCGGCCACCGCCTAAGGGCGGGTCCACTACACTTGGTAGTGGATTCGGCCCACGGGAGTTCCTTGAATCATCTCACCTTCGACTCAATGTCTGCAAGAGGGAATGAAGGACGTATTGTCGCTCAGGCTCAGTAAGGGGCTCGTGCGCATCAAAACCTCTAAGCACGCCCCCCATAGGTCACACGCTTACCCTCTGCACCTTTCAGAGCTTCGGCAGTGCGTGCCCAATCGTCAATGTCCCGTGTGTTGTAGCGGAAATCGAACTCGCCGAGGTACCGCTTCAGATGCTTCGGGCTGACCGACTGGTAGTTGCCGTTGATGCCGCGCTTCAGGATCGAGAAATAGTTTTCAATTGTGTTCGTGTGCCAGAAGCTGCCGCGAACGTACTCGTCAATCGAGTGGTTCACGGTGCCGTGGCCGCTGAACTCTCGACCTGTCTTGCGATACTGCGGAGCCTCATCAGTCATCAGGTACGACGCGCGATCCGCCTGCGTTACCAGCGCGTTACGCAGAACCTTTGCGGTTACATTCGGCACATGCTGCGACTTCACCTTGCCGTCACGCTCGACAAGGGCAAACACTGCCTCTTTCTTGCGCGGCGCACGGAACGCACGGTTCTTCGATTTACCGCCAACATAGGTCTCGTCAGCCTCAACAACTTTGTTCTCGCCGCCAATCACGGCTTTCCCCTCACGCATCGCCTCGCGAAGACGGTGAGACATGAACCACGCCGTCTTGTAGGTGACGCCGAGCATCCGCTCCAACTGCTTGCTGCTGATGCCCTTCTTCGAACCGCACAGCAGGTAGGTCGCCAGCAGCCACTTGTTCAGCGGTACCTTCGAACGCTCGAAAACGGTGCCGACCGTCACGGTGAACTGCTTCACGCAAGCCTTGCACTTGTAGAGGCCGGGGCGATGGCTCTTGCCCTTCAGTGCCGTGATCTCGTCACGCTCTCCGCAGTGCGGGCAGACCGGACCGTTCGGCCAGCGAACGCTCTCCAGATGCAACCTTGCCTTGTCGGCGTCTGCGAATACGGGGTTGGTGAGATCGACGGTCATAACTTCTTCCCTCTCTTACACCTTTTAGGTGGTGATCGGGATTCGGTTTGTCAAGTATATAGTCGCCGATTTTCACCATAGTGTAGGAGACTAAATCATGAAAGACTTCGCGATCCCGATTGTCTGGCCACTGTATAACATTACTGTTGGGGAGCAGCAGTTTACAGGACTTGGCCATGCTGGAATCATTGTTGTTGACGGCAATACAGGCCTAACACGCTATTTTGAATATGGGCGCTACGGCAGAAATTCCTCGGGCGATCCAATCGGTCAAGTTCGAACAAGGTCTGTTCCGAATTTGACGATATCTACTGATGGAATGATTGATCGCTCGAGTCTTGAACGGATGATCGCGAGCGTATCAAGTCGCGCAGGACAGGGAACAGTTGCTCAAGGCACTATTATTGAATTGTCCGATGGAGGCTTTGAGGATGCTGTAAAGTTTGCAGAATCCGCTATGGCCAATGAATTGAGCATCCTTGGAGAATACAGTCTCAATGATAATCACTGCTACAGTTTTGCAAAAGACGTAGCGGCTGCGGGCGGATCGTTTCTGGACTGGTTTGACGGACTTTGGATTTTTGACAACCTTCCAAGCACTGCAATGATTTCACTTCAAAGCAGTTATGGCGGCTTCTCTTTTGGAGGAAACACAGAAGATTTTCTGTTCGGTGGCGCATCGAGACACGTCAGTGAGGCATACGAATGCTTCGCCCCCGGCACCCCGGTCACCATGGCGGACGGGTCCGTCAAGCCGATTGAGGATGTCCAGCCCGGCGATGAGGTTCTGTCCTACGACGCGGACGGCAATCTGAAGGCCGGGCGGGTGTCGCGGACGTTTGCGAACGAGGTGCGCTGTATTCTGGACCTGCACGGGCTGATGGTGACGCCGGGGCACGCGACGTGGTGCGCCGACGGGCGGTTCGAGGGGCGGCATGTGCCGGTGATCGATATCCTGCGCAGCGACGGGGCGCTGATGCGGGCGGATGGCACGAAGGTACGGGCCACCACCGGGGCCGAGGTCGGCAGTCCGGACGACCGGATGGTGCATTGCGTGCTGACCCGGCCCGCGCGCGACGGCAGCGGCCTGATGTCCGTCGGCACGCACTACATGCGCTACGGCACGCGCACCCTTCTGGAAGACGGCACCGATGTATCGATCCGCGAGCTGGTCGAGGCGGCGGGCGGACGGCTGGACGGCGACGGTCAGGTCGCCCTGCCCGACGGAACGGCCGGTCCGTTCAACTGGTCCGCCGTCCATCCCATGTTCCCGAAGCCCGAGGATTACGTGCTCGCGCGCTCCGGCCTGACCCTGGAAGACATCTACGCCGCCGACGAATGGGAAACCGCCCGACCCGAACTGCCCGAGCCCGCGCCGTCATCCTGCGGCGGGTCGAGCATCGGGGCCGCCATGGGGACGGTCATGGCGAAGACGGGACACGCGCGACACTGATCGGCGGATGAGACACCGGAAGCGTGCCCCATCGGTCCATCATCACGCGCTTCCCCGGCCCGCCAGCGCCGTCGCCAGTCCCACCAGCATCGCGTCGCTGCCTCTCGGGCCGATCATCGACAGGCCCACGGGCGCGCCGTCGGCGGTGCCGGCGGGTAGGGTGACCTGGGGCAGGCCGCTGTGGCCGGCGATGCAGGTCAGCGCGATGATGCGGTAGCGGAAGTCGTCGAGCAGTTTCGCGTCCCAGTTCTTCACCGGTGCCGGGCCGGGCGCGGCCGGCAGCAGCAGCACCCCGTCATCGCCCAGCAGATCGTCCAGCATGCCCGTCACCTGATCGCGGACCGGCTGCATCCGCGCCACCTCGTCGGCCGTGATGGCGCGCGCCATGGCAAAACGGTCCTTCACGCCGGGGCCGAAGACGGGAGTTTCCGCCGCGACCCAGTCGCCATGCACCTGCCAGATCTCGTGCGCCTGCAGGATGCGGAAGGCTTCCTTCCAGCCCTCGGGATCGAAGCCCAGGTCGGCCTGCCCGACCTTCAGGCCCAGCCCGCCCAGCGCGCGGATCAAGACGGTGCGGGTTTCGGCATCGCACAGGCCGAACAGCGCGGGGTCCATCAGCCAGCGGCGGCTTTCGGGGTCCGCCATGGCGGTCTCGCCCAGCAGGACGCCGCCGACCCTGGCGAACACATCCGTGTCCCGCGCGAACCAGCCGCAGGTGTCATAGCCGGGCGCCAGCGGCATGCAGCCCGACAGGTCGATCCGGTCCTGTGTCGTGCGGATGCCGTACAGCCCGCAATAGGTCGCCGGAATGCGCACCGATCCGCCGGTGTCCGAGCCGATCGCGAAGTCCGCCTGTCCGTTGGCCACCACCGACGCCGACCCGGACGAGGAACCGCCCGGAATGCGGTCCGGCGCGGCGGGGTTCAGCGGCGTGCCGTAATGGTGGTTCTCACCGTTCAGACTGTAGGCCAGTTCGTCGGTGTGGGTGATCCCGGTCAGGGTCGCGCCCGCCGCCAGCAGGGTCGCCAGCACCGGGCAGTCCGCATCCGCCGGTCCGTGCGTGCGCAGCCAGTCGGGATTGCCGCACCCGGCGGTGCGCCCCTGCACGTCGTAGAGGTCCTTCAGCCCGAAGGTCAGCCCGTCGAGCGGCCCCGACCCGGTCGGCGCGCGCTCCAGACGCTCGATGAAACCGTCGACGGTCTTGCCCGCCAGACTCACTCGGCGGCGACCTGTCCGGCGGCGTAGCTTTTCAGGCAGTCGTCGGGCGCGCTCTGCACGGGCGTGAAGTCGCGGTGGGCGATCCATTCCTCGCGCTTGAACTGGCGGATGTGGTTGTCGACGTGACACAGGCTGAGATAGACGATCGTCCGCCCCCACGGCCCGATGTTGGGCGAACTGGCGTGCACGATGTTGGAATGGAACATCAGCACCGATCCCGCCCTGCCCTTGGCCGAGAAGATGCCGTGGGTGTTGGCCAGCTCGGCGATGGTCTGCTTGTCCAGCGTCCATAGCGGATAGGACGTGGTGGCCAGATCGTGCCCGGCCTCGAAAACGCCCTGCTTGTGGCTGCCCGGCATGATCCACAGGGGGCCGTTGAATTCGGTCACATCGTCCAGAAACAGCGCGATGTTCATCGCCCGCGGTTCGGGCATCGCGTCGTCGCGCGCCCAGGTGCCGTAATCCTGGTGCCATTGCCAGACATCGCCATCAAAGGCGGCCTTGGCGTTGATCTTGTACTGGTGGATGTAGACGTCCCCGCCCAGCAGTTGCTTCACCGGCTCGACCAGGCGCGGGTGTTTGCCGATCAGCGCGAAGGGCTCGCTGTAGTGGTGCGCGGCGAAGGCGGTGCGGACGACGCCGGTGCTCTCGCGCCAGACCTCGGGGCGGTCCATGGCATAGATGCGCGGCAGGTCGGCGGTCACGGCCGCGATCTCCGCCGGGTCGAACAGGTCGGGCAGCATGACATAGCCCAGCTCGTCGAACTGCTGCAGTTGCTCTTCGGAAAGTTTCACGATGCGCCTCCTCCGGGTCCGTTCGCGGCAGTATAGCAGCAAGGCGCGGCGCACCAGAAGATACCATGGGGGTCCGGTGCGCGCGCGGGCCGCCAAGCGGCAATTTTTCCCAGCGCACGGCCGCGCGGTATTGGCTATAAGCCCCTCCCAGCGGTCCCGTAGCTCAACTGGATAGAGCACCTGCCTTCTAAGCAGGTTGTTGCAGGTTCAAGTCCTGCCGGGATCGCCAGCCGCCTCTCGTGCGGGCTGCGCACCGGAAACCCGTTCAGGCGATCGACCGGAAACCATACGAACCGCTGTCGCCCAGCGGCCAGCTGAAACGGATGTTTCCCTTCTCCATGCCATCCAGCACGATCTGCACGCCGCCGGATTTCATCATCCATTCCAGACGGTGATCGCGGTACTGGCGCCGGATCGCGCCGGACGCCAGGCGCGCGGCCCCGCCGGACATGCCGCTCGCCGCCGCCTCGAATTCGGCAAACGTCGCCTTGACCGAGGGTCGCTGCACGGCCCGTTCACGCCACCGTGCCAGCGGCGTTCCCTCCGCGGTGCCAAGGCCATAGTGGAACGACCGGTTCAGATAGGGCGCAACCGCCACATCGGCCCAGCCGAATTGCGCACCGTTGAACCAGTCCCGGTCGCCAAGCCGGGCCGTCAGCCAGTCCTGCAGTTCGACCGTCTGACGCGCCGCGGTCGCCCGCATCCGATCGGCCTGCGCGCCGGTCGCACGGTCGAACCACAGGATCTCGCCGATGCCCCAGTTGACCGCTTCGTACAGCGTGTCGCAAACGTCCTCGATCATCCGCGCCCCGGCCCGGGCGAGGGGATCGCGCGGCAGCAGCGGCGGGTCCGGAAAGCGGTCTTCCAGATATTCCATGATGATGGTGGAATCGAAGATCCGTGCCTCTCCGTCGATCAGCGTCGGCACTTCGAGACGGGGGCTGGCATCGGCAAAGTCGCCGCCCGACCGCCCCGACCCGAGTCCCTCCGGCACCTCGGCGCTGAAGTCGATTCCCTTCTCGCGCAGGGCGATCTTGATCTTCTGCGCATAGGACGAAAGCGGATGTTCGTACAGCAGCATGTCTTTTCCCTCCGGCATCGCTGGCCCCTCCAGCGTCGCGGGTGCCAGTATCGTCCGGTCCGGACGCGGACCCAAGCATTTTGACCGGAACCGGTCGCCCGGAAGGCTATACCGCGCGGACGGCGCGCGCAGAGACAAAACACCGGAAACTTGGGGGAAAAGGAATGGTAGCGGGAGAGGGACTTGAACCCCCGACACGCGGATTATGATTCCGCTGCTCTAACCAGCTGAGCTACCCCGCCACAGAGCGCGCGATATAGGGTCTGACCGGCCTGCCTGTCAAGTCGTGTTGCGCAGCATCCGGCGATGCGCCGCCGGTCGTCAGTCCAGATCGCGCAACAGGGGGCGCACCTCCTGCGCGAAGCGGGCGAGCTGGTCGTTGGCCTGGTCCAGCGGTCCGGTCGGGTCCATGACGAAGTGGCGGACCCCGGCGGCGTGGAACTTGCGGATGCTGTCGGCGACCTGTTCGGGCGTGCCGAGCGCCGCGTAGCGCTTCGCGGGCTTGCGGAAATCCATACCGTAGCGCGTGGTCAGATGGTCGGTCGCATTGTCCCAGGCGGTGTCGAAATCATCGTCGATGCGGAAGAACAGCAGATGGCCGGTGCCATAGGCATCGACCGTACGGCCCGCCTTGTCCATTTCCTGTTCGATGGTCGCCATGGACTCGGCGAACATCTCCGGCGTCACCACATAGGAAATCCAGCCGTCGCAGAGCGTCGCGGCACGGCGCAGCGCGGCGGGCGAGCGTCCGCCGACCCAGACGGGCGGGCCGTCCTTCTGCACCGGCTTCGGCAGCATCTGCGTTTCGGGCAGGGTGTAATACTTGCCCTCGTGGGTGATCTTCTCGCCGGTCCAGAGCTTGCGAATGACCTCGATGGCCTCCGACGTACGCCCGCCGCGTTCGGTGTGCGGCGTCTCGACAGCGGCGAACTCGCCGGGGAACTCCCCGCCGACGCCGGTGCCGAAGATGAAGCGCCCGCCCGAGATATGGTCCAGCGTCGTGGCCAGCTTGGCGGTCGCGGTCGGATGGCGCAGGGGCAGAAGGTAGACCCCGGTCGCCACCGTCAGCCGGGTCGACAGCGCGGCGACCTGCGCCAGTTGCAGCATCGGATCCAGGATCGGCACGGCGAAGACGATGTGGTCCCCCAGCCACATGGAATCATAGTCGTTGTCCTCGGCCAGTTTTACCGCCGCGACCGTTTCGTCGTGCGTCCACAGCTTCAGGGTCAGTCCGAATTCGGTCTTCTTCGCCAGTTTCAGTGCCATCCCAGATGCCCTCCCCAAGGCCCGATGTTTTGCAAGCGGTCTTTTCCTGTCATGCGTTCCGCGCCACTATTGTGCTCAGAGTCTGGCCGGATGGCCAGCCGCAACGGGGAGATGGGATCATGCCGGTACGCGTCGGACTGGGATTTGGCGAACTGCCGTTCAGCGGGGCCGCGCCCTTCTGGGACTGGATCGACCTGCTGGAGGACGGCGGGGTCAACAGCTACTGGCAGTCGGATCGCATCGCCTCGGCGCGCCCGCATCTGGAGCCGCTGGTGACGCTGGCCGCCGTGGCCGCGCGCACCAGGAAGCTGAAGTTCGGCATGAATGTCGCCTCGCTGGCGCTGCGTGAACCGGTGCTGCTGGCCAAGCAGATCGCCACCATCGACTATCTGTCGGGCGGCGGTCGGATGCTGCCCGCCTTCGGGATCGGTGCCAAGCTGGCCCCCGACTGGGACGCGACGGGCACGCCCACCGCAGGACGCGGCGCGAAGTCCGACGAGGCGCTGGAGATCATCATGCGCCTGTGGAAGGGCGAGACGCTGGATTATGACGGCAAGTACTTCCAGTTGAAGGGCGCGCGGATCTCGCCCGTGCCGGTGAACCCGAACCTGCCCATGTGGATCGGCGGATCGACCAAGGCGGCGGTGGACCGCACGGCGAAGTACGGTACCGGCTGGCAGGCGGCCTTCGAAACGCCGGAGCAGCTCCGCCCCGTCATCAAGGCGATCCGCGACACGGCCATCGCCCAGGGGCGCAAGGTGCCCGAAGATCACTTCGGCGCGGCCTTCCCGTTCCGCTTCGGCTCGCCGGACGACGAAGCCGTGGCCGCCGAAATGGACCGCTTCGAGAAGCGCCTGAAACGCGACCCGCGCGGCTATTTCATGGTCGGCGACGGTGGCACCATCCTGAAGCGGCTGGCCGAATATGCCGACGCGGGGGCGACCAAGTTCATCCTGCGTCCCATCGGCAGCGACGATGCCGACCTGATGGACCAGACGCGCCGCCTGATCGAGGAAGTCCAGCCCGAACTGGACGCCATTCCCATCCCCGAACATGCGCGGGCGGCCTGAGCGCAGGCTGGAACTTCACGAAGACAGCGGCATATAGTGCGCCTGACGTCGTGATCTGGAGGACTGCCCCATGAACAACCGGCTTCGACTGGGCGTGAACATCGACCATGTCGCCACCATCCGCAACGCGCGCGGCGGGGGGCATCCGGACCCCGTGCGCGCCGCACGCCAGGCGGCGGAAGCGGGCGCGGACGGCATCACGGCGCACCTGCGCGAGGATCGCCGCCACATCTCCGACGGCGACATCGAACGGCTGACCGCCGAGATCGACCTGCCGCTGAATTTCGAGATGGCCGCGACCGACGAGATGCTGGGCATCGCGCTGCGCCACAAGCCCCACGCGGCCTGTCTGGTGCCCGAGAAGCGTGAGGAAGTGACAACCGAGGGCGGTCTGGACGTCGCCGCGCACCACAAGCACCTCGCCCCCTTCGTGAAAAGCCTGCTGGACGGGGACATGCGCGTGTCGCTGTTCATCGACCCCGAACCGGTGCAGCTTCACGTCGCCAAGGCGCTGGGCGCGCCCGTGGTCGAACTGCACGTCGGGGCCTATTGCGATGCGGCCAATCCGCAGGCCCGCGCGCACGAGCTGGCCCGCATCGTCGAGGCCGCGCGCTATGCTGACGATCTGGGACTGGAGGTCCACGCCGGGCACGGGCTGACCTTCGATACGGTCGGCCCCATCGCCGCCATCCCGCAGGTGGTCGAACTGAACATCGGGCACTTCCTGATGGGCGAGGCGATCTTCTCCGGCCTGACATCCGCCATCACGCGCATGCGCAGCCTGATGGACAAGGCCCGCGCCGAAGCCACCGGCAGCGCGACCGCCTGATGGTCTGCCCTTCATGATCCTGGGGATCGGCATCGATCTGTGCGACACACGCCGCATTGCGCAATCGCTGGACCGGTTCGGGCAGCGCTTCCTCGATCGCTGTTTCACCGCCGCCGAGCAGGCCGCCTGCGTCGACCGGGCGGACACCGCCCAGCGCCTCGCGCGCCGCTATGCCGCCAAGGAAGCCGCCTCGAAGGCGCTGGGCACCGGCATCGGCGAGTTCGCGGGCCTGAAGGAACTGGAGGTGATCTCCGCCGCCAACGGCAAGCCGGACCTGCGCATCACCGGCGCGGCGGCCGAGACCCTGTCCGCCATGACGCCCGACGGGATGACCGGCATGGCCCATATCTCGCTGACCGACGAAGGCGATCTGGCCCAGGCCTTCGTCGTGCTGGAAGCACGCTAGTCGTTCAATCGTGCTGGAAGCACTCCGGACCGCTCCGGCATCTGATTGAAACGACCGGACACACCATGCGTCACCCCCGCCGCCGTGCGGGGGCAGCGGACGACCCGGCGAACGCCGCGCGGGCCGGATATGCAGCAAGGCCCCCGGACAAGCCGGGGGTGACAGCCCGGGAGTCGGCAAGTCAGTCAAAGACAGGACGGCGCTAGAAATTCAGGGCGTCGACCCGCTGGACGTAGTCGGTCAGGCCCTCGACCGCCTTCAGGACCGAGGCGGGCATGGGCTCGTCGATCTGGATGAAGGAGACGGCATTACCGTTCGCCCGGCCCAGATGGAAGGTGCCGATGTTAACGCCCGCATCGCCGAGCAGGGTGCCCAGCCGCCCGATGAAGCCCGGCTTGTCGTGGTTGCGCACGAACAGCATGTGGCTGCCGATCTCCGCCTCCATGGTGATGTTGTCGATCTCGATGATGCGCGGCATGTCGCCCGCGAACAGGGTGCCGCCGATGCAACGGGTGCCGTTCTCGGTCTCCACGAAGACGCGGATCGCGGTCTGATAGTTGCCGGGCTGCTCGTCGCGTTCCTCGACGATCTGGATGTCGCGCTCCTGCGCCATGATCGGCGCGTTGACCATGTTCACCGAATCCATCAGCGGCTTCAGCAGCCCCTGCAGCACGATGGCCGTCAGCGGCTTCACGTTCAGACGCGCCACCCGGCCCTGATAGGACACCCGGACCGACTTCACGCCGCTTTTCACCGTCTGGCCCATGAAGGCACCCAGCTGCTCGGCCAGCACCTGATAGGGCTTCAGGCGCGGGGCTTCCTCGGCCGTCACCGACGCCATGTTCAGCGCGTTGGAGACGGCACCGTCGATCAGGAAATCCGCCATCTGCTCGGCGACCTGCAGCGCCACGTTCACCTGCGCCTCGGTCGTGCTCGCGCCCAGGTGCGGTGTGGTGATGACCTCCGGATGGCCGAACAGCACGTTCTCCTTCGCCGGTTCCGACGAGAACACGTCCAGCGCCGCGCCCGCGACCTTGCCGGAATCGAGCGCGGCCTTCAGGTCTTCCTCGACGATCAGGCCGCCGCGCGCGCAGTTGACGATGCGCACGCCGTCCTTCATCTGCGCCAGCGCATCCGCGTCGATCAGGTTGCGGGTCTGGTCGGTCAGCGGCGTGTGCATGGTGATGAAGTCGGCGCGGGCGTAAAGCTCGGGCAGTTCCACCTTCTCGACGCCCAGTTCCTTGGCGCGGCTGACCGACAGGAACGGGTCGGCGGCGATCACCCGCATCTTCAGACCCTGCGCGCGGTTGACCACGATCGCGCCGATGTTGCCGCAGCCGATGACGCCCAGCGTCTTGGCCGTGACCTCGACGCCCATGAACTTCGACTTCTCCCACTTGCCGGCCTGGGTGGACCGGTCGGCCTGCGGGATCTGGCGGGCCAGCGCCATCATCATCGCAATCGCGTGCTCGGCGGTGGTGATGGAATTGCCGAAGGGCGTGTTCATCACGCACACACCGGCGGCGGTCGAGGCGTTCACGTCGACATTATCGACGCCGATACCGGCGCGGCCGATCACCTTCAGGTTCCTGGCCGCCATCAGCACATCGGCATCGACCCTGGTCGATGAACGGATGGCCAGACCGTCATAGTCGCCGATGATGGCGATCAGTTCTTCCTTCGACAGGCCGGTCTTCTCGTCGACCTCGACACCGCGTTCGCGGAAGGTCTGGGCGGCCAGGGGGCTCATCTTGTCTGAAATCAGGACTTTGGGCATGGGGGTATTCCTTGGGTGGTAGAAGCCAGTCATGCCGGGCTTGTCCCGGCATCCGGCGAGTCATGAATCTTGCGGCAGCGCCGCTCCGGACCCCGGCACAAGGCCGGGGTGACCGTTCAGTTCAGGAAGCGGACATCTCCGCCTTCACCGACGCATAGGCCCAGTCGAGCCAGGGCGTCAGCGCTGCGACATCGGACGGTTCGACGGTGGCACCGCACCAGATCCGCAGACCCGGCGGCGCATCGCGGTAACCGTTGATGTCATAGGCGACGCCCTCGTCCTCCAGCAGCTTCGACAGCTTCTTCGGCACGTCCTTCTGCTGCTCGGGCGACAGTTGATCGAACCACGGATCGGCAATCGAGATGCAGACCGAGGTATGCGACCGGCTGGCCTTGTCCCCGGCCAGGAACGACGCCCAGTCGGAGCTCGCGACCCAGCTTTCCAGGGCGGCCAGGCTCTCGGTGCAGCGCCCGATCAGGGCGGGCAGACCGCCAATGCTTTCGGCCCAGCCCAGCGTGTCCAGCGCATCCTCGACGGCCAGCATCGAAGGCGTGTTGATGGTCTCGCCCCTGAAAATGCCGTCGATCAGTTTGCCACCCTTGGTCATGCGGAACAGTTTCGGCATCGGCCATGGCGGGCTGTAACTTTCCAGACGCGCGACCGCGCGGGGGCTCAGCGCGATCATGCCGTGAGCCGCCTCGCCGCCCAGCACCTTCTGCCAGGACCAGGTGACCACATCCAGCTTCGGCCAATCGAGTTCCATGGCGAAGGCGGCAGACGTCGCATCGCAGATCGTCAGCCCCTCACGGTCGGCAGAGATCCAGTCGCCGTCCGGCACGCAGACGCCCGACGTGGTGCCGTTCCAGGTGAAGACGACGTCATGGGCGAAATCGACCAGACCCAGATCGGGCAGCGCGCCATAGCCGGCCTCGATCACGCGGACGTCGTCCAGCTTCAGCTGCTTGGTGATGTCGGTGACCCAGCCGGACCCGAAGCTTTCCCAGGCCAGCACATCGACCGGGCGCGGACCCAGCAGCGACCACATGGCCATCTCGACGGCACCCGTGTCCGAGCCCGGCACGATGCCCAGCACATAATCGTCCGGGATGCCCAGCAGGGCTTTCGAACGGTCGATCACGGCCTTGAGCCTGGCCTTGCCGATCGCGGCACGGTGGGAACGGCCCAGCGCGGCGTCATTGAGGTTTTCGGGGGACCAGCCCGGGCGCTTGGCGCAGGGACCAGAGGAAAATTCGGGCGTCGCCGGACGCCCTTCCGGTTTTTGCATGACGGTACCTTCCAGTACGTACGGGCACGCCGGTTGCCACCATGCGTTCCCTGCCTCCCGTTGGGGGGAGGTGACCCGCAGCGGAAAATAGGCTGCGACACGGATTGGTCAATCCGCGACCTGAGGCTGCGACGAAATGGACGGGGATGCGGGCGGCGGCTATCCGGCTTCGGCCATCCGCCGTTCGACACCGCGCAGGATCAGCGCCACGCCGACCCCGGTCAGGCCGGCAGCCAGCGTCAGCCAGCGCGCGGCGGTGAAATCGCCCCCTGCCGAGGCGGCGACCAGGGCAACGGCGGGCGGGCCGATCAGGGAGCCGAAGTTGGTGCACTGCACGATGACGCCGTTGGTCAGGCCGATCTGCTGCGGTGTCGGGCTGTGGACCGCCGATCCCGACAGCACCGCGCCGGGGATCGCGCCGCCGATGGCCGAGAACGCGCCCGCCATGATCAGGCGCCACACGGGCGCGATGCCGTCGTCGTAGATGCCCAGCGTCAGCAGCCCCAGCGACAGGCTGCAGAAGGCAATGATGGCCCAGCGCGGGATGCCGCGGTTCAGCGCGACACCGGCCATCAGGTTGCCGA
The DNA here is from genome assembly GCF_048263705.1 of Minwuia sp. Classification (GTDB taxonomy): domain Bacteria; phylum Pseudomonadota; class Alphaproteobacteria; order Minwuiales; family Minwuiaceae; genus Minwuia. The sequence continues at coordinate 138,334 of NZ_JBLXDV010000004.1, forward strand.
TGATGTTGCCCGCGACCACCAGCGCCACGCCGAACCCGGCCGCGGCAACGCTGAGACCGACCGACTGCATGATGCTGGGCAGCCAGGTCAGCACACCGAACCACTGCACGGTGTAGAGCATGAAACATACGCCCAGCAGCCACGGGCCGGGCCGGGCCATCACCGCGCGCAGGCCACGCAGCTCGCGGGCGGCTTCGGGCGGCGCGCCGACGCCGCGGCAGACACTCAGGAACAGCACCAGATAGGCCACGCCCAGAGCGGCGTTCAGCCACCAGATGCTGCGCCACTGTTCGGGGCTGGCCAGCAGGGGACCGAGCGCCATCATGGTCGCGAATCCGGCGGGCATGTAGGTCGACCAGACCGACAGGGCCGTGCCCAGGTCGCGCTGCCGGGTGACCTCCAGGATCAGGCCCGGCACCGAGACGACGATGCCGACGAAAGCGATGGACTCCAGCAGGCGCGACGCAAACAGGAGTGCGGCGCTGTCGGCCAGTGCGCCCAGCACGTTGCCTGCGATCAGGCAGATCACGCCCAGCATCACCGCCCGCCGGCGGCCCGCATTGTCCGAAAGGATGCCCGCCACGATCCCGGTCAGCACGGCGATGCCGTTGATCATCGACATGTAGAACCCGGCCTGCACCAGATCCAGCCCCAGCTCCGCCCGGATCGCGCCGATCATCGGCGGGGCCTTGCCGACCTGAAACCCGATCAGCACGCCCGCGCCGACCGCCGTCAGCACCAGCGCCCACCGCGTCGGGCTGTCGGATTGCGAAGTCGTTGCTGCACTCATGGCCCCAGCATATGCCAAGCTTTGGGCTGCGGGGTAAACTTCGATCAAGCCTGTCCCCGGCCTGACCGGGGATCCCGCTGCACGTGGTAGTCAGTCAGGGACACATCCGCACACTCTCCCGCGTTCCGGGACTTGATCCCGGAACCCAGTACAGAGTCCGCATTGCATCAGTCGGATCAGATTTGACCGCCCTCTGCGCAGCGGGATCGAGTCCCGCTGCGCGTGGTGGTCTGTCACGAACGCACCCGTACGCTCTTCCCTGTTCCGGGACTCGATCCCGGAACCCAGCGGATGGTGAAACCCATCACCGCTCGTGCCGATGCGAACGCTGCGCGTGGTGGTTCGTCAAGACGTCATCACACTCCTACCCGTTCCGGGTTTCCCGTTCGGGCCACGCCACAGCACGGGGATGCCTGTCGCATGTTTCTTGCTACCCTGCGGTTCCATCAGGTGAATCGGCCCGCAACCGTCCCGGAGTGACACGCACCATGCAGATTGAGGCGACCGCCATAGCGGATGTGAAACGGGTGCGGCCGGTGCGGCATGGCGACCATCGCGGTTTCTTTTCCGAGGTCTGGAACGCCCGCGCCTTCGCCGAGGCGGGACTGGCGCTCGACTTCGTGCAGGACAATCACGTGCTGAATGGCGCGAAGGGGACGCTGCGCGGGCTGCACCTGCAGGGCGCACCGAACCCGCAGGGCAAGCTGGTGCGGTGCTGCCGGGGCGCGATCCTGGACGTGGCGGTGGATGTCCGGCGTGGCTCGCCCACCTTCGGCCGGCATGTGGCGATGGAACTGTCGGCGGAGAACTGGGAACAGCTCTGGGTGCCGGAAGGTTTCGCCCATGGCTACTGCACGCTGACGGACGGGGCCGAGGTGCTGTACAAGGTCACAGGCCAGTACGATCCGGCGGCAGAACTGGGAATCCGGTTCGACGACCCCGATATCGGTATCGACTGGCCGGTGGCCGTGGCCGATGCGATCCTGTCCGACAAGGACCGCAGATGGCCGGCGTTGAAGGATTTTGAGGGCGTTTGAACAGATGAAGATCATCGTGACCGGCGGCTGCGGCTTCATCGGATCGGCCCTGGTGCGCAGGCTGGTGGGCGACGGCCATCAGGTGCTGAACGTGGATGCGCTGACCTATGCGGGCCTGCCCGAGAATGTCGCCAGCGTGGCCGACAGTGCGGACTACGCGTTTCTGGAGGCCGACGTCTGCGACGTCGCGCCCGTCGCTGCCGCCATGAAGCAGTTCCGGCCCGACGCGGTCATGCATCTGGCCGCCGAGAGCCACGTTGACCGGTCGATCGACGGCCCCGCCGACTTCATCCGCACCAACGTCACCGGCACCGGCGCGATGCTGGAGGCCGCACTGGCCTACTGGCGGAACATCCGGCCCGAGGCGCAGCAGGCATTCCGCTTCCTGCATGTCTCCACCGACGAGGTCTACGGCAGCCTGCCCGACGGCGGCTATTTCACGGAAAACGACCCCTACCGGCCCAACTCGCCCTATGCCGCATCGAAGGCCGGGTCGGACCATCTGGTGCGCGCATTCGGGGCCACCTACGGCCTGCCGGTGCTGATCACCAACTGCGGCAACAACTACGGCCCCTACCAGTTCCCGGAAAAGCTGATCCCGGTGATCGTCATGAACGCGGTCGCGGGCAGGCCCCTGCCGGTCTATGGCGACGGCGCGAACGTGCGCGACTGGATTCATGTGGACGACCATGTGGCCGCCCTGCTGCGCGTGCTGGAGTCCGGCACGCCGGGCGAGACCTATCTGGTCGGGGCGCGGGGCGAGCGGCGCAACCTGGATCTGGTGAAGACCATCTGCGCCCGCATGGACCGGGTCGAGGGCGCACGCTTCACCCCGCACGAGAAGCTGATCACCTTCGTCACCGACCGGCCCGGCCACGACCAGCGCTATGCCATCGACCCGACGAAGATCGAGACCGAACTGGGCTGGAAACCGGCCATATCGTTCGAGGACGGCATGGATCAGACCATCCGCTGGTATCTGGACAACCGCGACTGGATCGACACCGTGCACGACCGCCGCCGTCTGGGCGAAGGCTGAGCAGGCGTGGTTCTGCTGGTCACAGGCTCCGACGGGCAGGTCGGCTCCGCGCTGCGCTGGCGGGCGATGGCGCGCGGGCAGAGCGTCATCGGCATGAGCCGCAACGAACTGGACATCACCGATGCGGGCGCGGTCCGGGACGCGGTCGACAGCATCCGCCCCGCCGCCCTGATCAATTGCGCCGCCTGGACCGACGTGGACGGCGCGGAAGCCGAGCCCGACGCCGCCCACGTTCTGAACGCCGAAGCGCCCGGCCATCTGGCCCGCGCGTGCTCGCTTCTCGGGACGCCGCTGATTCACCTGTCGACGGATTACGTCTTCGACGGCACCAAGCGCACGGCCTATGCCGAAAGCGATCCGGTCGCGCCTGCTTCCGTCTACGGCCGCACCAAGGAGGCGGGCGAACGCGCCGTCCGCGAGGCCTGGGGCAAGCACATCATCCTGCGCACCGCCTGGGTCTTCGGCGCGATCGGCGACAATTTCGTCAAGACCATGCTGCGGCTGGCCGACCAGGGCACCGGCACTTTGCGCGTGGTGGATGACCAGCGCGGCGGGCCGACCCCGGCCGATGCCATCGCGGATGCCTGCCTGGACATCGCCGAGCGGGCCAATTCAGCCGACATCGCGCCCTGGGGCACCTATCATTTCTGCGGCGCGCCCTCGGTCACGTGGCACGGCTTCGCCTCGGAAATCCTGAAGGACCGGCCCGTGACCGTCGACGCCTGCACGTCGGCAGAATACCCGCGGCCAGCGCCCCGTCCCGCGAATTCGGTGCTGGACTGCCGCCGCATCCGCAGCGCCTTCGGCATCGAGCAACCGGACTGGCGCACGCACCTGCCCGAACTTAAGGCGGCGTTCGGCAAACCTGTGAGGGAGACCGGCTGATGAAAGGTATCGTTCTGGCGGGCGGCGCGGGGTCGCGCCTGCACCCGATGACCCATGTGGTCTCGAAACAGCTGCTGCCGGTCTATGACAAGCCGATGGTCTATTACCCCGTGGCGACCCTGATGCTGGCCGGGATTCGCGACATCATGCTGATTTCGACCCCATCGGACCTGCCGCGCTTCCAGGCGCTTCTGGGCGACGGGCGCGACTGGGGCGTCCGCATTCAGTATGCGGAACAGCCCGAACCGAAGGGCATCGCCCAGGCCCTGATCATCGCCGAGGATTTCGTCGCCGGGGACAAGTGCGCGCTGGTACTGGGTGACAACATCTACTACGGGCGCGGCTTCTCGAAGATGCTGAAGGATGCCGCTGATTTCGATGACGGGGCCGTGGTGTTTGCCTACTGGGTGCGGGATCCGGAACGCTACGGTGTGGTGGTCTTCGATGCCGACGGCACCGCGACCGACATCATCGAAAAGCCCGATCCCGCCCCCTCGCCCTATGCGGTCACGGGCCTGTATTTCTACGATGCGAAGGCCGCCGAGATCGCCCGCTCGATCACGCCCTCGCCGCGCGGCGAACTGGAGATCACCGACGTCAACCGGCATTATCTCGAACAGGGCCGCCTGAAGGTGGAAACCCTGGGCCGGGGCTTCGCCTGGCTGGACACGGGCACGCCGGGCAGCCTGCTGGAAGCATCCGAGTTCGTGCACGCGGTCGAGAAGCGGCAGGGTCTGAAGATCTCCGCGCCGGAGGAAATCGCCTGGCGCAACGGCTGGATCGGCAACGACGACCTGAAGGCGCTTGCCGCCCGGCTGAAGGGCAATGAGTATGGGCACTATCTCGAAGGCCTGCTGATCGCGCGCTAGAAGTGAACACGTCGGGGAGGACGAAACGATGACCGTCGAAATCCATGCGATGACCTGCGGCTGGCTGACCATGAGCCTGAAAGCCATGCTCGCCGGCGCGGAAGGCAAGCTGAAAATCCCCATACCCAGCTACCTGATCCGGCATCCGAAGGGGAACGTGCTGTTCGACACCGGCCTGAACAAGCAGGTCCAGACGGACCCGGAAGCACGGCTGGGCAAGATCGCCAAATACTACGCCGTGGACTTCGAGGCCGGTCAGGACGTGGTGGCGCGGCTGGAAAGCCTGGGGCTGGAACCGAAGGACATCACCTTTCTGGTCAACAGCCACCTGCATTTCGACCACGCGGGCGGCAACGACGCGCTGGACTGCTGCCCCGTCGTGCTCCAGCGGCGCGAATGGGAGGCCGCCAACGATCCCGATGTCGCCGCAAAGGTCGGCTACATGAAGCAGGATTTCGATCACGGCCACGACCGTATCCTGGCCGACGGTGAACATGACCTGTTCGGTGACGGCGCGGTGGTGTGCATCCCGACCCCCGGCCACACCCCGGGCCACCAGTCGCTGAAGGTGAGGCACGCCAGCGGCGACATCGTGCTGACGGGCGACGCCTGCTACCTGCGCCGCACGCTGGAGGAAATGCGCCTGCCGATGATCCTGTCGGATGCGGACCAGATGATGGACAGCCTGAAGAAGCTGAAAGCCCTGCAGGACCGCGGCGCGCGCATCTTCTACGGCCACGACCCGGAATTCTGGGCCACCGTCCCGCAGGCCCCCGCGGCGGTGGTCTGAAGGTCGATCGGCATTCGCAACCGGTCTGCGCGCGGTGGTCTGTCACGACCGCATTCACAAACCTGCCCTGTTCCGGGATCCCCGTTCAGGCCGGGGACAGGCTTGATCCCGGAACCCAGACGAAGGTGAAACCCGCCGCGTTCGTCACACGAGTATATGCGCCGGTACGCCTAAAGGTCGGGCAGCACCCGGTCGGGCGGGGTGTGGCCGTCGGCGAAGGTCTTGATGTTGATCAGCACCTTCTCGCCCATGTCGACGCGGCCTTCGATGGTCGCCGAGCCCATGTGCGGCAGCAGCACGACATTGTCGAGTTCCACCAGCTTCGGGTTCACCGCCGGTTCGTGTTCGAACACGTCCAGACCGGCGCCGGCGATGTCGCCCGCGCGCAGCATGCGGGTCAGCGCGTTCTCGTCGATCACCTCGCCGCGCGACGTATTCACGATATAGGCGTGCGGCTGCATCAGCTTCAGGCGGCGCGACGACAACAGGTGATAGGTACCCGGCGTGTGCGGGCAGTTGACCGAGATGATGTCCATGCGCGCCAGCATCTGGTCCAGGCTCTCCCAGTAGGTGGCCTCCAGTTCCTTCTCGATGCTTTCGTGCACCCGGCGGCGGTTGTGATAGTGGATCGACAGGCCGAACGCCTTGGCGCGTCGGGCCACGGCCATGCCGATGCGGCCCATGCCGATGATCCCCAGCCGCTTGCCCCAGATCCGGTGACCCAGCATGTGGGTCGGCGACCAGCCCTGCCAGTCGCCCTCGCGCAGCTTGCGCTCGCCTTCGGTCAGGCGGCGCGGCACCGACAGCATCAGCGCCATGGTCATGTCGGCGGTGTCTTCGGTCAGCACGCCGGGCGTGTTGCATACGGTGATGCCGCGCTGGCGGGCGGCGGCCAGATCGATGTGATCGACGCCGGTGCCGAAGCTGGCGATCAGCCGCAGGTCCGGGTTGGCCTGGCTGAGAATGCCCGCGTCGATCCGGTCGGTCACCGTGGGCACCAGAACGTCGGCGACCTTCACGGCCTCCATCAGTTCGGCCTTGCTCATCGGCTTGTCATCAAGGTTCAGACGCGTGTCGAACAGCTCCATCATCCGCGTTTCGATCGCGTCGGGCAGCTTGCGTGTGACAATGACCAGCGGCTTCTTCTTCGCGCTCATCGGTGGACCCCGTCCCTGAATACCGTCGATCAGCGGTGAGTAGCAGCGGCATCCGGCCTTGTCCAGCAAGCGTCCGCGCGGCGGGATGCGGCATCGGGCGCAGGCCCGCGCGACGATTTCGGCGCATGGCCATCAGAATGTTTTCATCTGGCCGGTTTCCGCTCTATGCTCCGCCGCCGCCGGGCAGGATTGAGGAGAGGGGCTGAATGTCGGAACAGGCGACCGCTGGTCTGGACAAGCTGCGTGAAGAGATTGACCGCATCGATGGCGAACTGCACGGGCTGCTGCGCGAGCGTGCCGCTGTGGTCAAGCGGATCGGACTCGCCAAGCGCAGCGCGGGCGGCGACGTGACGGCGTTCGTGCGCCCGGGCCGCGAAGCCGAACTGGTCAGGGGCCTGCTGGCCCGCCACGAGGGCGCGCTGCCGTCGGCGGTGGTCGTGAGGATCTGGCGCGAGATCGTGTCGGCCGCCTGCTTCATGCAGCAGCCGGTCAAGGTCGCGCTCTACGCCCCCGAGCGGTCCATCAGCCACTGGGATCTGGCGCGCAATCATTTCGGCATCCTGACCCCGATCCAGCTGTGCGGCAGCCCGCAGCGGGTGCTGCAGGAGGCGGGCAACGGCGGTACCATCGGTGTGCTGCCCTGGCCCGAGCACGAGGAACCGCAGCCCTGGTGGCCGAACCTGTCCGCCGAGGACAGCGAGACCATGAACATCGTCGGCCTGCTGCCCTTCTACGAAAGCGCCACGGGACGGTTCGAAAGCCGGCGGCTGATGGTGGTGGCGACCTATCCGCCGGAACCGTCCAGCGACGATCTGAGCTTCATCATCGCCCGCACCGACCCGGAACTGTCGCGGGCCCGGCTGGGTGCCCTGCTGACGGAGGCGGGCCTGACCGGCGGTGTCGTGGCCGCGCACCAGACCGACGGCTACATGCGCCAGCTGCTGCAGGTCGATGGCTTCGTCCGCCGCGACGATGACCGCCTGACGCGCCTGGAAGAAGCCAGCGGCGGCGGCATCATGTCCGCCATATCCGTCGGCGCCGCCGCCCGGCCGGTCGGCGTGCTGGACGACAACAAGGAATAGCTGAAGATGACCAACCCGACACCCCAGCCCGGCCTGATGGACATCACCCCCTACAAGGGCGGCGAGGCCGAGATCGAGGGCATGGCCCACGTCCGCAAGCTGTCGGCCAACGAAACCCCGCTGGGCCCGAGCCCGCGCGCCATCCAGGCACTGCGCGACATGGCCCCGCGGATGGCGGAATATCCCGACGGCGGGGCAACCCGGCTGCGCACCGCGCTGGCGAAACACCACGGGCTGGATGCGGACCGGCTGATCTGCTCGAACGGGTCGGACGAGCTGATCGGGCTGATCGTGTCGTCCTACGCCGGTGTCGGCGACGAAGTGCTGTTCAGCCGCCACGGATTCCTGATGTATCCGATCGCGGCCAGGGCCAACGGCGCGACTCCGGTGATGGCACCCGAAACCGACCTGACGGCGGATGTCGATGCGCTGCTGGCGGCGGTGACCGAGCGGACGCGGATCTGCTTTCTGGCCAACCCGAACAATCCCACCGGCACCTTCCTGACCATCGACGAGGTGCAGCGCCTGCGCGACGGGCTGCGCGACGACATCCTGCTGGTGATCGACGCCGCCTATGCCGAGTATGTCAGCCGCAACGATTATGACAGCGGCATCCAGATGGTCGGCGCGCATGACAATGTGATCATGCTGCGGACCTTCTCGAAAATCTTCGGGCTGGCCGGTCTGCGGGTCGGCTGGGGCTATGCCCCGCCGGAGATCATCGGCGTGCTGCATCGCGCGCGCGGTCCCTTCAACGTCAATCTGGGCGCACAGGAAGCGGCCATCGCGGCGCTGGAAGACACCGCCCACATCGACGCGGCCCGCACCCACAACGACATCTGGCTGCCGAAACTGAGCGCCGAACTGCGGGCGCTCGGCCTGGACGTGCCGCCCGGCATCGGCAATTTCGTGCTGGCCCGGTTTCCCGGCGGCGCGGAACAGGTGCAGGCGGCGGATGCCTGGCTGAAGGCGCGCGGCATCATCGTGCGGCCCGTCGCGGGCTATGGCCTGCCCGACTGCCTGCGCATCACCATCGGCACCGAGGATGACAATCTGGCCGTGATCGAGGCGCTGAAAGCCTTTCTGGAAAGCTGATGGCCGACTTCAAGCCCTTCGACCGGCTGTGCCTGATCGGCATCGGCCTTATCGCCTCGTCGATCGCGCGCGCTGTCCGTGAACGCGGGCTGGCGAAGACCATCGTCTGCGCCACGCCGGACCAGACCCACCGTGAAGCGGCCCTTTCGCTGGGTCTGGTGGATGAAGCCTTCGCCAGCAATGCGGAAGCCGTCAGAGGTGCTGATCTGGTCATTCTGTGCACGCCACCCGGTGTAATGAGCCTGATCGCGCAGGAAATTTCGGCTGATCTGGCCGAAGGCGCCATCCTGTCCGATGTCGGCTCGGTCAAGCAGACGATTGCCGAGAGCATCGCGCCCCACGTGCCGGCGCACGCGCAGTTCGTGCCCGCCCACCCGGTCGCGGGCACCGAGAATTCCGGACCGGCGGCGGGTTTCGGCACCCTGTTCCAGGACCGCTGGTGCATCATCACGCCGGTTCCGGAAGGTGGCGACGAGGCCATCGCCCGGGTGCAGGCCTTCTGGGAAGCCATGGGCGCCAATGTCGAGCTGATGGATCCGAAGCACCACGATCAGGTGCTGGCCATCACCAGCCACATCCCGCATCTGATCGCCTACAACATCGTCGGCACGGCGGACGATCTGGAGGCGGTCACCAAGTCCGAGGTCATCAAGTTCTCGGCCGCCGGTTTCCGCGACTTCACGCGCATCGCGGCATCCGATCCGACCATGTGGCGCGACGTGTTCCTGAACAACCGCGAGGCGGTGCTGGAAATGCTCGGCCGGTTCTCCGAAGACCTGACCGCCCTGCAGCGTGCGATCCGCTGGGGCGACGGAGACGCGCTCTACAGCCTGTTCAGCCGCACCCGCGACATCCGCCGGGCGATCATCGACGCCGGGCAGGATTCGGCGGCCCCGAACTTCGGGCGCGACACCGGACCGGACGAAGGAGACGATTGAGCGATGACCCAGTTCGATTTCACGGGACGGCGCGTGCTGATCACCGGCGGCACCAACGGTATGGGCAATGCCATGGCGCACGGGTTCCGCAGGCTGGGTGCGGCGGTGACGGTGACGGGCACGAAACCGCGCGATGCCTATGACAGCGACCTGCACGGGCTGGATGTCCGGCAGTTCGATGCGGGCGATCCGGATCAGGTCGAACGCCTGATCGACAGCATCGAGGCGCTGGACGTGCTGATCAACAACGGTGCGATGGTGCTCTATCGCGGGCAGGAATTCGAGATGGAGAGCTTCCGCCGGGTGATGGAGGTGAACCTGAACGCCGTCATGCGCCTGTGCACCGGCTTCCGCCCGAAGCTGGCGAAGCGCCGGGGCGCGATCGTCAATATCGCCTCGCTGGCGGCCTTCGGCGCGGTGCGCGGCAACCCGGCCTACGGCGCCTCCAAGGCCGGCGTGGTGAACCTGACGAAGACCCTCGCGGTGGCCTTTGCCAAGGACGGCATCAGGGTGAACGGTCTCGCGCCGGGCTATGTGAAGACCAACATCACCGAGGTCAGCCACACCAACGACGCGATCTCCGACGCCATCGTGAAACAGACCCCGATGCGCCGCTGGGGCGAGCCGGAAGACATGGTCGGCCCGGTCCTGTTCCTGGCGTCGAACGACATCGCGGGCTTCGTCACCGGCCAGACCATCACCGCCGACGGCGGCTACGCGCTGCAGGTCTAGGGCGGAAACAGTCTGAATGGAACCATTCAGACTGTTTTCAGGAATGGCAACCACCTGTGCGAATTGCGTTATTTCGATTTCATGGTGATTCCATGAAAACGAAAAACGCTCTAGAACCGCTCAGCATTTGATTGAAACGGTCAAATGCACGGAGTGTCACCCCCGCCTCCGTGCGGGGGCCACGGACGACCCGGCGAACGCGGCGCATGGCCGGTCTTCAGGAAAGGCCCCCGGATAAACCGGGGGTGACAAGCTGAGAGCTGGCAATTTCTTCGGCGACGGACCAACCGCGCAGGATCAGGCCGCGCAGCCCTCGGGCTTGTAGGTCCGCTCGGTCGCCGCCGGATATTTCTCCAGCAGGCGCGCGGGCCGGATCGGGCGGGCGGTGAAGTTGCCGCCGCAGTTCGGGCAGACGCCGCCCAGCTTCGTTTCCACGCAATCGCGGCAGAAGGTGCATTCAAAGGTGCAGATCATGGCGTCGGTCGAATCCGGCGGCAGGTCCCTGTCGCAACATTCGCACCCCGGTTTCAGTTCAAGCATGTTGTTTCCTCCAGAAGAATCGGTCGATGATCCCACGAAACCAGGCCTGCGGGTCCAGGGAAAATCCCAGGGACAGAAAGGGCCGGAACCCGCAGTACCGCATCCATCCCCGGCATCAGCCGGACCGCTGTTCGCCGGAGTCCCCCGCACGTTTCTCGCCATCCGATCCATGGCCGGATCGATCGTCCCCGTCCTTGCGCTCGTCCGCGTCCCCGGCGCGCAGGCCATCGACCGAAAGCGGCTCCTTGAAGGTGAGCGTGCGATAGGGGAAGGGAATCTCGATACCCGCATCGTCCAGCGCCCGCTTGACGGCGGCGACCACCTGATCGCGGCTGGTGCGGATGTCCACCGGCTTCGACCCCGTCCACCAGGTCACCTCGAAATCGATGCTGGAGGAGTTGAATGCCTGCGCGAAGATCTGCACCGGACGCCCGTCGGTGATCACGGTATCGCAGCTCTCGACCGCCTTGCGGATGACCTCACGGCTTTCGTCCACATCCTCGCCATAGGCGACACCGCAGATGATGGTCGTCCGGCGCTGTGCCAGGTCGGTGCGGATGGTCAGCGGGTTCTTCAGGATGATCGCGTTGGGGATGATCACCAGTTGCCCGTCGGTCTGCCGGATGTGGGTCTCGCGGATGGTGATGTGATCGACCACGCCTTCTTCGTCCTCGACCTCGATGTGGTCGCCGATCCGCATTTCCTTGCGGAACAGGATGATCAGCCCGGCCAGGAAGTTCTCGAAGATGTCCTTGAAGGCAAATCCGATGGCGATGGAGCCCAGCCCCAGACCCGCGATCATGCTGGCCGGCGTCAGGTTGGGGAACAGGATCACCGCCGCCAGCATGAAACCGGCGATCCAGACGCCCAGACCGAGCAGATTGCCCAGCAGCGTCTTCAGCGACGGACGCATGCGGGCGCGGCTGAGCGCACGCCGCAGCACGAACTGCCCCAGCCTGGAGACGACCCAGGTCAGTATCAGGACGCCGATCGCGATCGCGAACTGCGGGGCGATCTCGATCATGCCGATCCAGATCTCGCGCAGCTGTTCCATCATGATGTTGACGGGTTCTTCCATCACCCGGTCCCCCTGTTTCTTGTTCTTCATGGCGCCGCCGGGTATGACGGAGGCAGCATTTTTTTCAGGTTTCAGGGGAGGATATGAGGATGGGCATGCTGGACGGCAAGGTCGGACTGGTCACGGGCGGCGGACGCGGCATCGGGCGCGAGATCGCACTGCAACTCGCGGCGCACGGCGCAAAGGTGGTCGTCAACGATCTGGACGAGGCCCCCGCGAACGAGGTCGTCGAGGAGATCCGGGCCGCCGGTGGCGAGGCCGTGGCCTGCGCGGGCAGTGTGTCCGAGAAAGGTTTCGCGGATCGCTTCATCGGCGATGCGATGGAAAACTTCGGCGACGTCCACATCATCGTCAACAATGCGGGCTATACCTGGGACGCGGTGATCCAGCGGATGACCGAGGAGCAGTTCGACGCCATGATCGACGTGCACCTGAAGGCGCCCTGGCGCATCCTGCAGGCCGCGTCCGAGATCATCCGGATCAAGACCAAGGAAGAGGCCGAGAAAGGCGAGACCGTGATCCGCAAGGTGGTCAACATCTCGTCCGTCTCCGGCACGCGCGGCAACGCGGGCCAGACGAACTATTCCGCCGGCAAGGCTGGTGTGGTCGGCCTGACCAAGACCCTGGCCAAGGAATGGGGCCGCTATCAGGTGAACGTCAACGCGGTGGCCTTCGGCTTCATCGAGACCCGCCTGACCGAAGGCACCGACACCAAGAAGACGATCACCGTCGAGGGCAACGAGGTCCAGATCGGCATCCCGACGCAGAACGTCGAGATCGCCAAGCGCATGATCCCCATGGGCCGTCCGGGCACGCCGAAGGAGGCCGCCGGCGCCGTGGTCATGCTCTGCCTGCCCCTTTCGGACTACGTCAGCGGCCAGATGCTGGAAGTCACCGGCGGGAACTAAGGGAAACGCCGCGCGCGGGCCGCCTCGTGAGCGCCCGCATCGGTCCGAACCGTGACAGGTTTCACCATCCACTGGGTTCCGGGATCAAGTCCCGGAACGGGTGAGAGTTTGTGGGGGCGTCAGTGACAAACCACCACGCGCAGCGGGACTCGATCCCGCTGCCCAGTGCAGCGTCTGCACCGGCCCGAACCGTGACAGGTTTCACCATCCACTGGGTTCCGGGATCAAGTCCCGGAACAGGGGAGAGTTTGCGGAGACGTTCGTGATAGACCACCACGCGCAGCCGGATCCCCGTTGAGGCCGGGGACAGGCTTGATCCCGGTGCGCAGAACGGTGTTGGCGGCTCACCCGATGCGCCGGACACCACTCCCGCCTTCACGCCGCGCCGGTTTTCCGCTATCTCCCGCGCCATGACACAGCTTGAGACCGAAACCGAACGGCGGCGCACCTTCGCCATCATCTCGCACCCTGACGCGGGCAAGACCACGCTGACCGAAAAGCTGCTGCTGTTCGGCGGCGCGATCCAGGCGGCGGGCGCGGTGAAGGCCCGTGGCGAACAGCGGCGTGCGCGGTCGGACTGGATGAAGGTCGAGCGCGAGCGCGGTATCTCGGTCTCGGCCTCGGTCATGACCTTCGACTACAACGGCCATGCCTACAATCTGCTGGACACGCCGGGCCATGAGGACTTCTCGGAAGACACCTACCGCGTGCTGACGGCGGTCGATTCGGCGGTGATGGTGATCGACGCGGCGCGCGGAATCGAGCCGCAGACGCGCAAGCTGTTCGAGGTCTGCCGCCTGCGCGACGTGCCGATCATCACCTTCGTCAACAAGATGGACCGCGAGGCACGCGACCCGTTCGAACTGATGGACGAGATCGAGCAGGACCTGGCGCTGGACGTGACCCCGGCCAACTGGCCGATCGGCATGGGCCGCCGGTTCCAGGGCTGTTACGACCTGATGGGCGACCGGCTGGTGCTGATGGAGCGCACGAAGGAGAAGCAGGGCGAGGCCATCGCCGAGGTGAAGGGGCTGGACGATCCGGCGCTGGAAGGGCTGATCGGCGATGAAGCCGCCGCCGAACTGCGCGACACCGCCGAGATGGCGCGCGAGCTGTGCCCGGCGTTCGACATTCAGGCCTATCGCGACGGCACCATGACGCCGGTCTTCTTCGGCAGCGCGTTGAACGCCTTCGGGGTGCAGGACCTGATCGATGCGCTGGGCCGGTTCGCCCCGCCGCCGCGTCCTCAGGCCGCCGACCTGCGCGCGGTCACTCCGACCGAGGACAAGGTCTCGGGCTTCGTCTTCAAGATCCAGGCGAACATGGACCCCAAGCACCGCGACCGCGTGGCCTTCCTGCGCATGGCCTCGGGCCATTTCAAACGCGGGATGCGGCTGAAGCATGTGCGCACGGGCAAGTCGCTGGCCGTGCACAACCCGGTGATGTTCCTGGCCGGGGACCGCGCCACCACGGAAGAAGCCTGGCCCGGCGACATCATCGGCATTCCGAACCACGGGCAACTGGCCATCGGCGACACGCTGACCGAAGGCGAGGACATCCGCTTCCGGGGCGTGCCCAGCTTCGCGCCGGAACTGCTGCAGCGTGTGCGCTCGACCGACCCGATGCGCGCGAAACATCTGGGCGCGGCCCTGCAACAACTGGCCGAGGAAGGCGTCGCCCGCGTGTTCAAGCCCCGCTTCGGCGCGGACTGGGTGGTGGGCGTGCTGGGCGCGCTGCAGTTCGAGGTCCTGCAGGAACGGATCAGTACGGAATACAATGTGCCGGTCCGGTTCGAACCGTCAGAGCTGTATACGGCCCGCTGGGTCTTCGCCGACAGCCATGACGAACTGAAACAGTTCTGCGACGCCAACCAGACCGCCATCGCCGATGATCACGAGGGCGACCCGGTCTATCTGGCGCGCAACGCCTGGCATCTGGAACGCGGCCAGCAGGACTGGCCCGCCATCCGCTTCACCGCAACCAAGGACCCCGGTGTCGGCGATCGCGCCGCCGCCTGAGCGATCCGGCGACCCAGTGCTGCGGTGATGCCGGAATGACATCCCGTTACCTTTTCCCGGCATCGCCGCCCTCGGGGCACCGGGATCAAGCCTGTCCCCGGCCTGAACGGGGATCCCGGTGCGCGTGATGGTTGGTTGCGACATCAAACATATTTCCCCCGCAGCGATCCCGCATCTGATTGAATCGGTCAGACGCACAGGGTGTCACCCCCGCCTTGTGCGGGGGCAACGAACGACCCGGCAAACGCCGAGCATGTCGGGTAGTCAGAAAGGGCCCCGGATAAACCGGGGGTGACAGCCCGGGAGGCGACGATCCCGTCGAAGACCGAACGGCCTATCCCCGGCCCACGAACGGCATCTTGGTGGCCATGACGGTCATGTTCAGCACGTTCGCGTCCGGCGGTAGGTTGGCCATGTAGAGGATGGCGTCGGCCACGTGCTGGACGTCCATCACCGGCTCCTCCTTCATCGACAGGTCCGCCTGCGGCACGCCCTGGGGCATGCGCGCGGTCATCGGCGTCGCCGCGTTGCCGATGTCGATCTGACTGCAGGCGATGTCATAGGGCCGCCCGTCCAGCGCCGTGGTCTTGGTCATGCCGGTCACCGCATGCTTGGTCGCGGTATAGGCGATGGAATAGGGGCGCGGCGTGTGCGCCGAGATCGAGCCGTTGTTGATGATCCGCCCGCCCTGCGGCGACTGCGCCTTCATCACGCGGAAAGCTTCGCGCGTGCACCAGAACACGCCGTTCAGGTTGGCATTGACGACCGTCAGCCACTGATCGTCGGTGATCTCGTCCAGTTCGCAGGGCGGTGCGCCGGTGCCGGCATTGTTGAAGGTCACGTCCAGCCGCCCGAACTCGGCGATGCAGGCATCGAACATGGCCCGGACCGCATCCGGATCGCCCACGTCGCACTGATGGATCGTGCCGCGCGCGCCGGCGCCGGTGATCTCGTCCAGCGTCTCCTGCAGCGGTTCCAGCCGCCGCCCCGAGATCATCACGTCATATCCGTTCTTCGCCAGCGTCACCGCCGCCGCGCGCCCGACGCCCGTACCCGCGCCGGTGACCAGTGCGATTTTCTTCTGTGTCATGTGAATCCCCAATATTCTGTCGGCCTCGCGCTTGAGAAGTTTACTTTACCGGCTCAGCCAGCACGACGGTGTTGCCATCGGGGTCTGAAAGCTGAACGACAGATGCGATATCGCCCCGCCTGATCTCTCCCGGCTCCAGACCAGCCATGTCCAGCCGCCGCCGCTCGGTCTCAAGATCACTTATGATCAGTGTCATGCAACCGTGACCCGCATCGCTGGCATTTGCAAAGAGCTGAAAACCTGCACCGCCCTGATGGTACCATTCCATGAGCCCTGTCATCGGACTGGCGTCAGGTTCGCGACCGAAAAGTACTTCGAACCATTTCACGCTGCGATCGATGTCGGCGCAGTTCAATTGCGCATAAATGCATTCTAGAGGCATTTTGCCGTCTCGCTATTCCCGGATCTGATTGTTGGTCTCCGAAGGATTTCGGTCGGCATCTGAACCTCAGTTTCCTGAATCGAAAACCTGCGGCGTGAAGGCATCGAAGGTGCGCTGCACCTCTGCCGGATCCTGGGACAGCGGCGCGATGATCGCGGTATGCACGCCGGTATCCATCGCCCACTTCAGCTTCGCGCGGCATGCGTCCGCCGAACCGATGATGGCGATGTCGTCGATCAGGCTGTCGACCAGCGCGCCGGTGGTCTTGGCCCGGTCCTTCTCGGCCCAGCCCTCGCGGATCTGCGCGGCCTCGTCCTCATAGCCGGCCCAGGCCAGGAACTTGTTGTAGACCGGCGTCGCGTAATAGGGCGCGAAGTTCTGCCGGAAGCGCTGGCGGGCGTCTTCCACATCGTCGGTGACCAGCACCATGAAGCGGTTGACGACCTCGACATCCGCGCCGTTCTTGCCCGCTTTGGCGGCCCCGGCATGGACGTGTTCGATCATCTTCGGCAGCGCCTTCTTGGGCCACAGGTTGAAGACCACGCCATCGCCCACTTCCGCCGCCATCTCGATCATCTTCGGGCGCAGGGCCGCCAGATAGAGCGGCACGGTGTGGTCCAGCGGCATCTGCCGGTAGCCGTGGCTGTTCAGCACCTCACCGTCATAGTCCGATTTCTCGCCCGCCAGCATCGACCGCACGATCTCGGCGGTCTCCTTCACGCGGGTCAGCGGCTTCTCGTAGGGAATGCCCGCCCAGCCGGTCATCATGTTCTGGCTGGATGCGCCCAGACCCATCACGAACCGGCCCGGCAGCACCTGCCCCAGCACGTTGGCGGTCGCGGCCAGCACGGTGGGCGAGCGGGTGAAGACGGGTGTCACGGCGATGCCGACGCGCAGCCGCTCGATCCGGTGCGCCAGTGCGGCAACCGTGGTCAGGCTGTCGGGCGCGCCGCCGTCGGCGAACCAGGCGTCGTCATAGCCGTTGGCCTCGGCCCATGCGATGCGTTTCGCGGTATCTTCCAGCTTCGGTCCCGCCGGTACGGTGACCGCAATGCGTCTCTTCGGTGCCATTCTGTCTCGCTCCCCTGAATTGCGGCGCGCATTGTGCGGGCTAAAGCGCGCAAGGTCCATCGCCGCTCTGCAGTTCGCGCCCGCGCGGCGGGGTTGACCCCGCGACCCGGCACAGCGTTTCAACCTGCCAGAACCGCGACAGGTTTCACCATCCGCTGGGTTCCGGGATTGAGGTCTGCCGGTTTCGCGCATGACAGGCCCGGCGATCGCGGCAAGACTCGGGGCCATGGCACCGAATCGCGAAACCGTTCTGGGTCTGGCCCTGCCGCACATCGCGTTGCTGTTCGCGGTGATCTTCCTCGGCAGTTCCTTCGTCGCCGCGCGGGCGATCATGGCGGACTCGGACGGTCCGGCAACGCTCGGGCTGGTCCGCTATATCGGGGCGGCGCTGTGCCTGCTGCCCTTCGTGATGGCCACCCGCCACTGGCGCATCTCGCGGCGGATCGTGCTGATGGCGATGGTGCTGGGCGTGCTGCAGTTCGGCCTGTTCCATCTGGCGGTGAACACGGCCCTGCAACAGATCCCGGCGGCGCGCGGCGCGGTGATCTTCGCGCTGATCCCCATCCTGACGATGCTGATCGCCGCCGCCGCCGGGCGCGACCGGATCACCATGGTCATGACCGGGGCCGCGATCCTGTCGTTCTCGGGCGTGGCGCTGGCCGTCGGCGAAGCCGCATTCCGCCCCGCCGTGGGCGGCGACAGTCTGATCGGCGAGGCCCTGTTCCTGTTCGCGGTCTGCTGCGGGGCGACCTACAACGCGCTGTCGGCGCGGCTGTACCAGAACCATTCGGTGCTCGCGATCTCCATTCTGACGATGATCGGCGGCTTCGCCTTCCTGATGCCCTTCTCGCTGCTGGAAGGCCCGGTGCGTGTGGTGAGCGCCTATCGGGGCGATGACTGGGCCTGGCTGCTCTGGCTGATCATCCCCGGCGGGGCGATGAGCATGGCCTTCTTCAACTACGGCCTGCGCCGTCTCGGCCCGACCCGCGCCGCGATCTGGGTCCCGCTCAGCCCCATCGCCGCAACTGCCGCAGGCGCGTGGTTGCTGGACGAAACCATCACGCCCCTGTTCCTGGCAGGGTTGGCATGCGCCGTCGCAGGCCCGATGATGGTGTCCTGGAGCCGCATGCAAGAGCGGAACAGCATTCGATGACGTCGTCGAGCGCTGTTCCGGGACAGGCTGGACGGAGACAATCTGCGTTTCAGGAGGCAGCACATGAGCGGAAAACGGGTGGCCATCGTGACCGGGGCCGCGCGTCATCGCGGGATCGGGCGGGCGATTGCGCTGCGGCTGGCACAGGATGGCTTCGATGTGGTGGTTTCGGCGCGGGCGGCCGATCCGTACGCTTTCCCTGACCATGAACGGGAGATGGGCTGGCAGGGTGTGACCTCGCTGGCCGATGAAATCAGGGGGCTGGGCGGCGCGGCGCTGGCGCTGGACTGCGATGTCACCGATCAGGCCCGGATCGACGCCATGGTCGCCGCGACCCTGTCCGAATTCGGGCGCATCGACGCGCTGGTCAACAATGCCGGCGTGCCCAGCGGCGCGGGCAGCACGCCGATCCTGGAGATCGACGATGCCGCATGGACCCACACGGTCGATGTGAACCTGACCGGCGTCTATCGCGTCTCGAAGGCCGTGGCCCGCGCCATGGTCGATGCCGGCGAGGGCGGCGCGATCGTCAACCTCTCCTCGACCGCCGGGCGGGTCGGTATGGCCAACTACGGGGCCTACAGCGCGACCAAGTTCGCGGTCATCGGCCTGACCCAGCAGATGGCGGCAGAACTGGCATCGAAGGGCATTCGCGTGAACTGCATCTGTCCGGGCAGCACCGACACCGACATGATGGACGGCACCTTCGGACGGGTCGCCGGCAGGGCCGGAACCGAGTTCGACCGCATCAAGAAGGGCGTCGCGAAACAGATTCCGATGCGCCGCCAGGGCGACGTCTCGGAACAGGCCGCCGCGGTCTCGTTTCTGGTGGGACCCGATGCCAGCTACATCACCGGCCAGACCCTGAATGTCGACGGCGGCCTGCGCATGGACTGAGCCGCTGGTCCTCCACATCGCCCCCGCATGCCACTGCGCTTCAGCGGGGGTGACGGTTCGTGAGGGCGGAGAGGTCGGTCAGAAGGGTGTCACCCCCGCGTCCGCTCACGCCGGTCCGCCGTCCCTTGACGGCGGCATGTTCAGGGTCGGATTGCGGTCGAAGAAGCCGTCCGCCATCAGCGCGAAGCCGCATTTCACCGACGGCTGTACCGGGAAATCCTCCAGCCGGGGCAGGTGCACGATGCCGAAGGTGTGCCACAGCACGATGTCGGTGTTCTCGACCGGGCGGTCCGCCTCGGTCCAGACGCCGATGCCGTCGTCGCCCGTGCTCTGGTTGACGTACTGGCCGGCCGGATAGCGCTGCGCCGGGTCGCGGGGCGTGACCCAGACGTGATTGTCGGTGAAGGCCGCCCGCTTCGCCAGCCGCGTTTCCGCATGGTGGAAGGCGCGCACCATGCTGGGCGCCATCAGCTTGTAGCCGACGGGCTTGCCCATGCCGTTGCGGCGGTTCGGGTTGATCAGCCGCCAGTAGCGCTCGGTCTCGGCATTGCGCTTCCGCCGCGCCGCCTTCTCGGTCGCCAGCACGGTTTCCTCGGCCATGAAGGCATTGCCCATCGGATTGTCCGGGCCCATCGGCGGCTGCACCACGTTCACCTCGACCGCCGAGTTGGCATCGCCGTCGATGGCGCTGTCGAGGCGGGCGCAGAACAGGTGCAGATGGTTGGGCGCCAGCACGCCTTTCGCCACCTCGGTACCGAACCGGTCGCCGGACACGTCGTTCATGCCGCCGGTGTTCATGATCCCGGTCAGCTTCACCTCCAGCTCGATGGTCCCGTCCAGATAGAGGTTCCAGTAGAAGCCGTACTCATAGTTGCCGACCGTCGCGATGGACGAGACCACCAGCCGCCGCGACCGCCGTACCTCGACCTCCATGGTCATGTAGTCGGTGTGCTTCCACAGCATGCCGTCGTCTTCCTCGTGCATGCAGATCGCGTTCTCGATCACCACCGGCTCGCCCGTCGTGTCGTTGACGATGCCGTCGAAGTAGTGGATGTGGCCGCGGCAGTCGCAGCCCAGCTTCAGGGCATTGGCCAGCCGCCCGATCCCGTATTCGCCGACATCGAAGGCGTTCTTGCGGTAATGGCCGTAGTTCGGGTCGCCATAGGGCACGACCATCTCGGCGACCGCCGCGCGGAACAGCACGGGCCGCATCCGGTCGCCGTCGCGGAACTGCAGATCGTTCAGCACCAGGCCCTCGCGGGCGTTGAATTCCACATGGAAGCGCCAGTTCAGCCAGTCGACCTGCCGTCCCTGCACGGTGAAACTGGGGCCGTCGGGCTGGCGGATGTCGATGGGGGCCAGATCGTCGCGCAGGTTGTCGGCGATCTCTTCGAAGCGCACGGCGTAATTGTGCGCGTCCATCGGCACCGGTGCGACCGTGCGGTCCAGCACCTTGAGCACCTTGCCCGCGTTCAGGTCGTAGAGGACGTTCAGACCCTCGACCGGGTGGGCGTAGCCATTGTCGTGGCGGCTGTTGCGGTAGAAGACATAGCAATGGGCGATGCGCACATCCTCCTCGTCCTCGAAACCGAAATTGCCGGCGGAGAAGGGATCGACCTGGATGTTTTCCAGATCGGTGATGCCGCGCTTCTTCATGGCGGCGATGAAGTCGGGATGCCGTGCCACGTTCTCGGCGCAGGTGACGATCTCGTCGATGACGATGGCCGTGCGCGCGCCGGGCACGGTCCGGTATCCGGTCAGCCTGTCCTCGTCCAGGTCCAGCCGGCATTCGTAAACCGTCCCGTCCGCCGTGTCGTAGGCGCAGACATGGGCCCGCCGGGGGAACGGAGCGCCTGCCGTCCAGCCCCGCAGGAAGGATTTTTCGGGATAGGCCAGTTCGATGGTCTCGAACTTCAGCGTGTCCGTGGCGAAGTCCGCGTTCCGGACCAGCCGGGCGGCCTGGCGGATCTCGTCGGCGGTCAGCGGATCCAGCGGGTGACTGGTCGTGCTCGACGTCTTGCTCATGACATTCATGGCATGCTCCCTTCGTCTGATCGTGCCATGCTACCCCACCGTCGGGCCCGCATGGCAAATCAATTGCGGCGAAACGAGAGAGTCCGGGAGAGAAACGAACCATGGAAATAGACGGCGCCTGCCTGTGCGGCGACATCACCTATGAAGCCACCATCGACCCGGAGAAGGTCGGCATCTGCCACTGCACCGACTGCCAGATCAACAGCGCGACCGCCTTTCGCGTGGCCGTCATGGTCCCGGCGCAGGATTTCCGGCTGCTGACGGGCGAGATGAAGGTCTATGTGAAGACCGCCGAGAGCGGCAACCGGCGCGCCATCTCCTTCTGTCCGCGATGCGGCACCTCGATCCATGGCGGCGATGTGGAGAACCCGGCCAGCTACTCGCTGCGGATCGGCACCGCGCGACAGCGGCACCAGCTGAGGCCCCGCACCCAGATCTGGCATCGCTCGGCGCTGCCCTGGGTGGACGAAATCGGCGCAATCCGCGAGATCGAGAAACAGGGCAGCCGAAAGCGGTAGGGCCCGGAACCTAAAGCAGCAGCGAGGTGCCGAAGGCTGCGAGCAGCACGACCGCTGCAGCGAGCGAGGCGCTGAGCTTGTGACGTTTCCAGAAGCTCTCCGCGCGAGCGCCGAAGAAATAGACCAGAAGGGCGAGGCCGAAGTAACGGAGACCGCGCGCGATTGTTGCCGCAATGACGAACATCAGGACCGGGTACCCGGCGGCACCGGCCGCAAGCATGGCGATCTGGAACGGAATCGGAATGACGCCGACCGCGACGATCGCCCAGAAACCGTAACGGTCGAACATCGTCCGGAACTGCTCAAGGTGCGACGACCAGCCAAGGGCGTTGACGATGTCCTGGCCGACGGTATCGAAAAACAGATAACCGATGCCATACCCGACGAGCGAGGCAAGCAGGCAGCCCGCCGTGACCATCGCAGCCGTAAGCCAGAGCCGATGCCGGTTGGTGACCATGAACGGGATCAGGATCAGTTCGATCGGAATGGGAACGATGATCGTTTCCGCGAACGATGCGACGAACAGGATCCACAGCGCGCGGCGGGAGTTCCGCAGCCTTTCGGTCCAGCGCCGGACACGCGAGGACCGCTGTTCATCCACGCGTGGCGGATCCGCGTCATTGCGATCGGACATCGGCTTTCCTGTGACTCCGGGTCAAGACCTCTCCCCGGCGCAATAGCGCAAAAGAGCCGGCACTGTCGAAGGGCAAAAGGAAACACACGGGCCGGGCGGTCCCTGCAGCCGCTCAGACTGCCGGCAGGAAGGGAAGGGCTCGGCACAGGTCAGAGGGTCGACCCTACGCGGTCTCCCGCAACGCCGCGGCCTGCTGCAGGTCCACCGATACGAGCTGGCTGACGCCGCGCTCGGCCATGGTCACGCCGAACAGGCGGTCCATGCGCGCCATGGTGATCGGGTTGTGGGTGATCACCAGAAACCGGGTCTCGCCATGCGTCGCCAGTTCGTCCAGCAGGTCCGTCAGGCGTTCCACATTGGCGTCGTCCAGCGGCGCGTCGATCTCGTCCAGCACGCAGATCGGGGCCGGGTTGGTCAGGAACACCGCGAACAGCAGCGCCGTGGCCGTCAGCGCCTGCTCGCCGCCCGACAGCAGGGTCAGGATCTGCATGCGCTTGCCCGGCGGGCTGGCCATGATCTCAAGCCCCGCCTGCAGCGGATCGTCCGCCTCGGTCAGCGCCAGCCGGGCCTCGCCGCCGCCGAAGACGCGGCGGAACAGCCGCTCGAAATGGGTATTCACCTTCTCGAAGGCTTCCAGCAGACGCGCCCGCGCCTCCCGGTTCAGGCTGTAGATGCCCTGGCGCAGCCGCTGGATCGCGCCTTCCAGGTCGGCGCGCTCCGTGGCCAGCGTGTCCAGTTTCTCCTGCACCTCGTTCGCCTCGATCTCGGCGCGCAGGTTCACCGGCCCCATGTTCTCGCGTTCGCGCTTCAGCCGCTCCAGCCTGCGCTCGCAATCGTCCAGCGGCGGCAGCACGGCGTCACCATCCAGACCGGCGACTTCCAGCACCTTCTGCGGGGCGCATTCCATCGCCTCCTGGATCTCGCGGGTCAGGCGGCGCAACTCCTCGACGCCGTGCTCGGTCGCGGCCTCGCGCCGCACCAGTTCCTCGCGCGCCGACTGAACCTCGGCCTGCGCGGCCTTCAGGTCGCGGTCGGCCTCCGCCAGTTGCGCCTCGGCAGATGACAGCTGGTTCACCGCTTCCTGCCGCGCCGCCTCCGCCTCGGCGATCTTCGTCAGCAGGTCGCCCCGCTGCGCCTCGATCTCGGCGGGGCGCTGTTTCAGATCCTCGATCGCCTGCGCTGCCGCATCCCGGCGTTCGGTCAGCGCCGCGCAGGTCTGTTCGGCCTCGGCGCTGCGCTTCTGCCAGCCCTGGCGGTCGCGCGCGATCTCTTCCAGACGCCGGATACGGAACCGCTTCTCGCGTTCGATCCGGTCCAGCGCCTGCCGCGCCTGATCCATCTGTTCGCGGGCCAGCCGGACCTGTTCCCGTGCGTTGGTGACTTCCTGTTCCGTGCCATCGACGGCGGGCAACCCGGCCATCTCCCGCTCGGCAGTCTCCGATTCCTCCGAAGCCTGCGCCAGATCGGCCCTCGCGCCCTCCAGCAAGGTCGAGATGCGTTCCTTTTTCTGGCGCTCGGCATCGGCCTGGCGGCGCAGCACCTCCATGGCCTGACCGGCCCTGGCGACACGCTGTTCGGCCTCGCGGCGGCGGTTGCGCGCATCGCGTTCGGCCTCGATGGATTTCGCCACGGCGTTCCGTGCGGCGGCGATTCCGGCCTCGGCAGCCCGGGCGGCATCCTCTGCGGGGCCCTGTTGCGCCTGCAGCGCCGCCAGCCGGTTCTGCTGTTCCAGCCGGATCGCGCCGGATGCCTGTTTTCCCGCCTGACGGCTGTAGCCGTCCCAGCGCCACAGGTCGCCCTTCTGCGTCACCAGCCGCTGGCCGGGTTTCAGGTCGGGTGCCAGCCGCGCGCCCGTCTCGCGATCCGCCACCACCCCGGTGGCCGCCAGCCGGCGGTCCAGCGCGGCGGGACCCTCGACCTTCGACGCCAGCGGTTCCGCGCCTTCGGGCAAGGCAGCCAGATCGGTCTCGCCCGCCTGCCAGCGCGCGGGCGCATCGGCCTCCAGCGCACCGTTCACGCCATCGCCCAGCGCCACCGCGAAGGCGTTCTCGTAGCCGCCGGCGACCGTGACCAGTTCGATGATCCGGGCATGGCCGGTGGATTTCTCCCTGGCCAGCAGCCGGGTCAGCGTGTCGATCTCGGTCTTCAGGCCCGACAGGGCCGACTTTGCCTGGCGGTCGGCTTCCGCCGCGGCGGTCAGGCGCGCTTCATTGTCTGCGCGCTGTTTCTCGGCCGTCTCGATCTCGGCGGCCAGCGTTTCGGCCAGCTCGCGCGCGGTTTCCTGCTCCGCCCCGATCTCCTTCAGCTTCGCGGTGTGATCGCCCGATTCCGCAGCCGCCAGCTCGCGCTCGGCACTGGCGACCCGGCGTTCCAGATCGGTGCGGCGCTGGGTCAGCTCCTGCGCCCGGCGGGCCAGCGCGCCGCGCCGCGCCTTCAGATCGGCCAGTTTCTCGGTCGCCGCACCGAGCGCCTGCTCCGCCGTCTGCACAACACCGGAAGCTTGCTTCACGGCATCGCCGGCACGTTCCAGAGCCGCATCCTCGCCCTGTGACGCCACGGTCAGGCTTTCCGCCTCGCGATCCAGTTCCTTCAGGCGGTCGCCTGCATCCTGGCGGCGTTCAGCCTCGCGGCGCAGATCCTCCGCCGACTGCGCCAGACGTTCCTTCAGGTTGCGGACGGTCTCGTTCAGCCGTGCCTCTTCCGCATCCAGCCGCTCGCGGGCGATGTTCAGATGGTTCAGTGCCGCGGCCTTTTCGGCCTCGGTCTTGCGCAGCGGGTCGATCCGTGCGGCCTGTTCGACCTGCCGCGTGGTCACCACGGCGGCAGCGCGCGTCGCCTCGCTCGCCAGGCCCTGGGTCAGTTCCATCGCCTTGCGGGCCGCGTTCAGCGCCTCCAGCGAAGCCGTGTAGCGCAGGTGATGGATCATCGCCTCGACCTGCCGGGCCTGCGCCGACAGATTGCGATAGCGGGACGCCTGCCGGGCCTGCTTCTTCAGGTTGCCCAGCTGGCCGTCGAGCTGTTGCGTGACGTCATCCAGGCGTTCCAGATTGGTCTCGGCGCCCTTCAGCCGCAGTTCCGCTTCGTGGCGGCGCGAATGCAGACCGGTGATGCCCGCGGCCTCTTCCAGCAGCAGCCGCCGCTCGACCGGCTTCGCGCCGATCAGCGCACCGACACGGCCCTGGCTGACGATGGCCGTCGAGCGTGCGCCGGTCGCCATGTCGGCGAACAGCAGCTGCACGTCCTTGGCCCGGACCGGCGCGCCGTTGATGCGGTAGTCCGAGCCCTGATCGCGGGTGATCTTGCGGCTGATGGCCAGTTCCGGCTCGTTGGCATAATCCGGCGGGCCGTCGCCGTCGGCATTGTCCAGCGACAGCTGCACCTCGGCCTGGTTGCGGGCGGGGCGGGTGCCGGACCCGGCGAAGATGACGTCGTTCATCTCCCCGCCGCGCATGTTCTTGGCCGAGGTTTCGCCCATGGCCCAGCGCAGGGCCTCCACCAGGTTCGACTTGCCGCAGCCGTTCGGGCCGACCACGCCGGTCATGCCGGGCGCGATCGTCAGTTCGGTGGGTTCGACGAACGACTTGAACCCGACCAGTCTGAGACCCTTGAACTGCAACCGCCCCTCGCGCTCCCTCTTGCCCCGGACCGTGTTTCTAGATCAGACCTTCGAGATGTTCGTTCAGCGTTTCATAGTCATGGTTCGCTTCGAACTTCTCGCCATTGATGATCAGCGTCGGGGTCGCACTGACCTCGTACTTCTGATTCCCCTCCAGCCGCGAATTCAACACCGTCTCTTCCAGCGCCGGATCGGTCATGCAGGCTTCGAACTCTTCAGGACTGACGCCGCCCAGCAGCGCCACCTTCTGCAGTTCCGCCATCGGATCGGGGGAACGGGACCAGCGCGCCTGCTGCGCGAACAGCACGTCGATGAAGGCGAAGAACCGGTCCTCACCGCCGCAGCGCGCCAGCATGGCCGCGGCCAGACCCGGCCGGTCGAACGGAAATTCGCGAAAGATGAAGCGCACCTTGCCGGTCTCGATCCAGTTCTTCTTCAGCTCCGGCCAGGTGTTCTGGTGGAAGTTGGCGCAATGCGGACAGGTCATGGAGGCGTACTCGATGATCGTGATCGGCGCATCTTCCGCGCCCAGGATCATGTCGGTATCATGCACCTCGACCACGGTGTTGGACGTCACGACAGGTGTTTCAGGTTTCGCCACCGACGGTGTTTCAGCCTTCTGCTCAACCTGGTTTACCGGCTGATCCGTGCCCGCCGATTTGGCCGGCTCTTCCTCGCCTGACAGAATATAGAAAGCACCCGCACCGATGATCGCCGCGACGGCAATAATCAACACGATCCCGAATTTGTTCGCTTGTCCAGATTTAGCCATCTATTCCTCGTATACACCAGATGTTGTGGGATTATAGGTGGTCACGTACTGCTCCTCAATCGCAAAAATCCGAATTCGATGTGAGGGTGAAATACGGCCATAACAGGGCAAAACTGCCCTCTGACGCGCTTGTGAGGCCGTGATATACAAATCGTCACACATGCCCGATGCCGGAAGGACAATCCGATGCAACTGACCGAAGATCAGCTTCTGATCCGCGATGCCGCGCAGGCCTTCAGCCGGAGCGAACTGGCACCCGGCGCCGTCGCGCGCGACCGCAGCGGCGCGCCGCCCATGGACCTACTGCGCCAGATGGGGGAACTCGGTCTGATGGGCATGACCGTGCCGGAGACCTGGAACGGCGCGGGCGCGGACATGACCTCCTACGTGCTGGCACTGATGGAAGTGGCCGCCGCAGACGGGGCCGTGTCCACCATCATGAGCGTGAACAACTCGCCCTGCTGCGCGGCGCTGATGCGCTACGGTTCGGACGCCCAGAAGGACCGCTGGCTGAAGCCCATGGCGGCGGGCGAGATCATCGGCGCGTTCTGCCTGACCGAGCCGCAGGCCGGCTCCGATGCGTCCAACCTGAAGACCCGTGCGGTGCGTCGGGGCGACAGATGGGTGCTGAACGGCACCAAACAGTTCATCACCTCGGGCGCCATCGCCGGTGTCGCGCTGGTCTTCGCCGTGACCGATCCCGACAGGGGGTCGAAGGGCATCTCGGCCTTTCTGGTGCCGACGGACAACCCCGGCTACCGCGTGGCGTCGAAGGAGGACAAGCTGGGCCAGCGCTGTTCCGACACCTGCCAGATCGCGTTCGAGGACTGCGAGATCCCGCTGGAGAATCTGGTCGGCGAGGAGGGCCGGGGCTATGCCATCGCGCTGGCCAATCTGGAAACCGGGCGGATCGGCATCGCGGCACAGGCCATCGGCATGGCCCGCGCGGCCTATGAGAAGGCGGTCGCCTACGCACAGGAGCGCGAGGCCTTCGGCAGGCCGATCATCGGCCATCAGGCGCTGGGCTTCCGGCTGGCCGACATGAAGACCCGCATCGCCGTGACGACGCAGATGCTGTTCCACGCCGCGGACCTGAAACAGCGCGGCGAACCCTGCCTGCAGGAAGCCTCGATGGTGAAGCTGTTCGCCTCCGAGATGGCCGAACAGGTCTGCACCGACGCCATCCAGATCCACGGCGGCTACGGCTATGTCACCGACTACGAGGTCGAACGCATCTATCGCGACGTCCGTGTCTGCCAGATCTACGAGGGCACCTCGGACGTGCAGCGGCTGGTCATCGCCCGCCAGATCGCGGCGGGCGGCTGACCGCTTCAGGCGTCGCATGCGGCTTGCACAAACCTCCCGTCCGTGCGTAATAACATTACATCTTTTCGGGAGGCACCTGTTTTGGCCGACATGCTGGTCGATGGCGAAGGGTTCGGCGTGCAGGACGGCGGCCGCTGGCTGGTCCGGCATGTCGACCTGAAGGTGCATGCGCGCGAGATCGTCACCCTGATCGGTCCCAACGGATCGGGCAAGAGCACGACGGCGAAGATCGCAACCGGCGTGCTGCCGCCCAGCGAAGGCCGCATCACCCGCAAACCCGGCCTGCGCATCGGTTATGTGCCGCAGAAGCTTTCTATCGACCGCACCCTGCCGCTGTCGGTCGAGCGGCTGATGCGCCTGACGGGCCGCCATGATGCCGCCGCCGTGGATCGCGCGATGGCGCGGACGGGGATCGGCCATCTGGCGAAACAGGAGGTCCAGCATCTGTCGGGCGGCGAGTTCCAGCGCGCCCTGCTGGCCCGCGCCATCATCGGCGAACCGGACCTGCTGGTGCTGGACGAACCGGTGCAGGGCGTGGATTTCTCCGGCGAGGTCGCGATCTACGACCTGATCACCCAGATCCGCGACGAGACCGGCTGCGGCGTGCTGCTGATCAGCCACGACCTGCACATCGTCATGGCGGCGACCGATACGGTGCTGTGCCTGAACGGTCACGTCTGCTGCGCGGGCACGCCCATGTCTGTGGCCAGCAACCCGGAATATCTCAGGCTGTTCGGCGCGCGGGCGGCGGAGTCGCTGGCGATCTATCAGCACCACCACGATCACACCCACCTGCCCGATGGCCGGATCGAACATCCCGACGGGACCATCACTGAAGATCACGGGCACGACCATGAGCACGACGAGAGCCACCATCATGGATGACTTCCTGATCCGCGCGCTGGCAGCCGGGATCGGGACCGCCCTGGTCGCGGGACCGCTCGGCTGTTTCGTGATCTGGCGGCGCATGGCCTATTTCGGCGACACGATGGCCCACGCGGCCCTGCTGGGCGTGGCCCTGTCGCTGCTGCTGCAGGTCAACCTGACCCTGGCCGTCTTCGTCGTGGCAGGCCTGTCGTCGCTGATGCTGTTCGGGCTGGAACGGCGGCGCACCCTGCCGATCGACGCCCTGCTCGGCATTCTGGCGCATTCGACGCTGGCGCTCGGTCTGGTGCTGGTGGCGCTGATGGACTGGGTCCGCGTCGATCTGCTGTCCTACCTGTTCGGTGACATCCTGGCCGTTGGCATCAGCGACATCGCGGTGATCTGGGGCGGCGGCGCGCTGGTGCTGATCCTGCTCGCGGTGATCTGGCGGTCCCTGCTGGCCGGGACGGTCAGCGAGGAACTGGCCGAGGCCGAGGGCCTGCGCCCGGCCCGCGCCCGCATCGGCTTCATGCTGGCCATGGCCCTGACCATAGCCATCGCCATGAAGGTCGTGGGCATCCTGCTGATCACCTCGCTGCTGATCATCCCCGCGGCAACCGCGCGCCGGTTCGCCACCACGCCCGAACAGATGGCGGTGTTCGCAGCGCTGACCGGGGTCGTGGCCGTGATTGCCGGGCTGGGCGGTTCGTTCGCCTGGGACACGCCGTCGGGCCCGTCCATCGTGGTGGCCGCGCTGATCGCGTTTCTGCTCAGTCTGATCGTACGGCGGGAGGCCGCAAGCCGATGACCGAATCCCCGACACGCCTGACCCACAATCAGACCCTGGTGCATCAGGTGCTGGAGAACACCGAAGGGCCGCTGTCGGCCTATGCCATTCT
This sequence comes from Minwuia sp., assembly GCF_048263705.1. Classification (GTDB taxonomy): domain Bacteria; phylum Pseudomonadota; class Alphaproteobacteria; order Minwuiales; family Minwuiaceae; genus Minwuia. The sequence continues at coordinate 168,548 of NZ_JBLXDV010000004.1, forward strand.
GGACCAGCTGCGCGATGCCGGGCTGCGCGCGCCGCTGCAGGTCTACCGCGCGCTGGAGAAACTGGTCGAACGCGGCATGGTGCACCGGCTGGAATCGCTGAACGCCTATGTCGCCTGCAGCCATCGGCACCGGCCGGGCGGCGTGGCCGTTTTTGCAATCTGCGACGCATGTGACGACGTCACCGAGTTTCAGGACGGCGAGGTGATGGAGCGGCTGCTGCAGCGGGCGACCGAGAAATCCTTCGACATGAACCATGCGACGGTCGAGCTGCACGGGCGCTGCAGGAACTGCCGCGAGGCACCGGCGCCATGAGCGCTGCATCGGCACTCATAGAGGGCCACCTGAACGGTGCCCTCGACCGCGCGAGCGCGCCCGACGAGGCGCACTGGCATGCGTTCTGGCACGCGCAGGGGTTCGGGTCCCTGTCGCCCGTGGCCATGGCCATCCGCGGCGGCCTGGCGGCGCGGTCCCTGTCCCAGGTCTTCGTGGCGGGCTATCAGGGCGCGCTCCATACGGTGTTCCGCCACCTGCCGGCCGATGGCTGGGCCGCCTATGCCGCCGCCGAGGACCGGTCCGATCCCCAGAATCATCCGGGGACGGTGCTGACGCCGGACGGCACGGGCTACAGGCTCGACGGGTTCAAGTCGTGGGTCGGTCAGTCCCGCCACGTCCGGCACCTGCTGGTCACCGCGAAACTGGACGGTGCCGACCGGATCGCGCGGCTGGACGCCTCCGCCGCCGGGATATCCCTGAGCCATCGCGACGCGCCCGCGTTCCTGAAGGAACTCAGCCAGGGCTTCGCGGCCTTCGATGGTGCGCGCCCGGACGGGCTGGTCGACGGTGTGGACATGCGTGCGTTCGGGCGCACCGAGCCGCCGTTCGTCATGCTGGCCTGCGCGGCCTTCCTGCTGGCGGAAGCGCCGGACGGTGCCGTGCGGGACCGCCTGATCGCGCTGGTCGCGGCACTGGCCGACTACATCGGCGATCTGGCCTATGCGCCCCGGACGCTGGCCGCGCTGGACCGCGCGCTTCAGGCGCTGGCTGCGGATCTCGATGGTGCGGACATCCCCGACTGGCCGGCGGACCGCCGCCTGATCGGCATGTACAGTCCCCGCATCCAGAAGCGCGCCTGAGGCGGAGAGCCGGGCCGGATCAGCGGATCAGGGTGCGCTTTCTCAGGTTGGACTTGCAGACGATGTCGTCGCCCTGCTCGAACGCCGTGCGGTTGGCCGGGCATTCGTAGCAGCCCAGCCGGTGGCTGAACTTCATGCCTTTCGGGCAGTTGTAGCAGATGTCCTGCTTCTCGACGCAGTCGCCACCCCACCGGCACTGGCTCGTGCCCTTCCGGCAGAGGCCCTTGGAGTCGGCGGCAGCCGTGTGGGGTTTCTGGGTGATCGGCTGGGCATCGGACGCCAGCACCGGCAGGGCCAGTCCCAGCGCAAGAAGGACAGTCATGAGCAGCTTCATGAGAACCTCAACCGTTTCTGGTGTGCGCCGATCCGGCAGCGCCCGTGACATGCACCATGGCGTGCGGCCTATGAAAGCCGTGTTAACAGCGGTCAATCCTGTCCGGCGGGCAGGGTGTCGGTTTCCAGCAGGCGATCGGCAAAGCTGTTCGCACGGCCCAGAAGCGCGATCAGCGTGGCGAATTCCTCGTCGGTATAGATCTCCCGGAAGGCCGCGTTGATCGCCACGGACTTCGGCAGAACCGCGCGCGCGATCCGGTCGCCCTCGGCGGTCAGCGCGACGATGATCTGACGGCGGTCCTCGGCGTTCTCGCGGAACTCGACCAGGCCGTTCCGTCTCATCGCGTGCACGGTCCGGCTGACATGCGCCGGATCCAGCAATGCAATCTCGGAAATCTTGCGCGCGATGCTGGGTCCGAAGATGAACACAACCATCATGATGCGCCATTCGCGCAGGGTCAGGCCGTCGTCGGCCAGTGCCCGCCGCGCCACGGTCAGCGACAGCTTGTTGCTCAAGGCAACCACCTGAAAGTTCAGGGTTTCATCGATCCCGAATTCCCTGCGGTTGCGTTCGATCACCGCGCTGTCGTCCGCCATCGACCCTGCTCCTTCGTCTCGCATCCGTATTGGTTGCCCTGGCATTTACTGCAGCTGCCCTTGCGAACTCAATGCACAATCCGTGCTAGAACGGTGCGGCGGCGGAAGGAATCGTCCGACCGGGTTCCAGGACGGGCCGGATCACGGCCAGACCGGTCGCGCAGGCCGCATCAGCATGCCTGACGGTATTCGGCCCCGATCCCCTCGATCAGGCTGGCCACCCCGGGCACGTCATGCACCAGTTCGACCGAGTGACCGGCGGACCAGATGTCCTTCCAGCGCCGGGGCGTGTCGGGATTGATGTCCTTGCTGATCTCGATCCCGCCGCGTCCGGGCAGGTTGTCGGGATCCAGTCCGGCGGCACGCAGGCTGGGGATCAGGATGCTGGTGTCCAGCCCGGTCATCGCATTGGTCAGCTTGATGTCGTCCATGCCGGAATCGACCAGCATCTGCTTGTAGCGCTGATCGGCCATGCTTTCGGCGGTCGCGATGAAACGGGTGCCCATGTAGGCCAGATCGCAGCCCAGCACCTCCGCCGCGCGCAGTCCCTGGCCGTCGGCGACGCCGCCCGCCAGCACCACCGGCCCGTCGAACATGGCCCGCACGCCGCGCACGAAGGCGAAGGGATTGGCCCAGCCCGTCTGTCCGCCCGCACCCCCCGTCAGCAGGATCAGCCCGTCCGCGCCGGACGCAATGGCCTTCTCGGCGTGGCGCATGGAGGCGATATCCGCCAGCACCAGTCCGCCGTAGCCGTGGATGGCATCGACGATTCCGGCGGGGCTGCCGACGCTGGCGATCACGACCGGCGGCCGATGCGCGACCAGCACCTCCAGATCCTGCGGCAGGCGCGTGTTGGTCCGGTGCACGATCAGGTTGGGCGCGACCGGGGCCGCGTCCGGGCCGGTCTCCCGACCGATGCGTGCCATCCATTCGTCGAGCTGTTCCACCGTGCGGCAATTGGCCGTCGGGAACGATCCGATGACCCCCGCCCGGCAGGCCGCGATGACCAGTTCCGGGCCGGAAACAAGGAACATCGGCGCGGCGATCAGGGGCAGTTTCAGACGATCGGCAATCTCGGGCGGCAGGGACATCGGAACACCGTTCTTTCTGGAAGATGCCGCCATCATTCCCGACAGCGGTTCACGCGACAAGCTTGCAGACACACCGTTTTTCGGTATTCGATGCGCGCCATGTTCTCGACCCTGAGAAATCTGGCCGCCGCGCTGACCGTCCTGACGGCGATGGCGATTCCGGTGCAGGCCGCCGCCGCCGACCTGCCCGATGTGCTGTCGGCGAAGGATGCCGCCCGCTATGCCGAGATCTTCCGGCTTCAGGGGCGTGCGGACTGGCGCGCGGCGGACCGGCTGATCAGGCAGCTGGACGACCGGCTGCTGATGGGTCACGTGCTGCACCAGCGCTACATGCACCCGACCGGCTGGCGCGCGTCCTACGAGGAACTGCACACCTGGATGAAGGCCTATGCCGACCATCCCGATTCCGGCGACGTCCACGAGCTGGCGACGAAGCGGCGTCCGCGCTCCGGCTGGAAACCGCTGACGCGCCCGCGCTTCGTACGGCTGACCTATCCGGAGAACCTCAGGCTGCCGAACCGGAGCAGCACCCGCACGGCGAGCGGCGGCGCGCCGAGTGCAGCGGACCGGCGCATTGTCGACATCGTGAAGAGCAACGTCCGGCGCGACCGCATGACCGTCTCGGAGAAGCGGCTGGCGGGCGCGGACGGCCGGCGCATGACCCCGGCGGGCCGGGCCGAGGCGCATGCCGCGCTGGCCCGCGGGCACCTGTCGAAGGGCCGCTTCGAACGCGCGCTGCAGCAGGGCGACCTCGCCATGCGCGAAGCCGGTGGCGGCAGGCGGCTGGGGGCGTTCCATGCGGGCATCGCCCTGTGGGCGATGGACCGGCAGGCCGACGCCCTGACCCGGTTCCGCACCGCTGCCGCGACACCGCCCGACCGGATCGGCAACATCGGCGGCGCGGTCGATTACTGGCACGCGCGGGCCGCGCTGGCGGGCGGGCATTACGACGAGGCGCTGACCGCGCTGGAACGGACGACCCGGTTCCCGCGCGATATCTACGGCCTGCTGGCGGCGGCGCAGCTGGCCCGGTTCGGCCCCTTCGTCTGGACCCCGCCCTCGCTCGACCGGGCGACCCTGAAGACGCTGATGACCAATGCCGGAATCCGCCGCGCCATCGCGCTGGCCCAGGCGGGACAGATCGCCCGCGCCGACATGGAATTGAACCGGCTGTCGCGCTACACCGACAGCGGCGGCGGTGCCCTGCTGATCGCCGTCGCCGCCGCGATCGACGCGCCCGCCTCCGCCTATCGCATGGCCCGCATCCGCCAGCGCAGTTTCGGCGAACACCACGATACGTCGCTCTACCCGGTGCCGCGCTGGCAGGTGGATACCCGCGATCCCATCGGACGTGCGCTGCTGCTGGCCGTGGCGCGCCGCGAATCCGGCTACAATCCCGACGCCCGCAGCCGCATGGGCGCGCGCGGCCTGATGCAGATCATGCCGAACACGGCGGCCTATGTGGCGCGCAAGACCAGCCTGAAACGCGTCACGCTCGACCGCCTGCACGACCCCGAGGTTAGCCTGAAGTTCGGTCAGGCCTATCTGGGCTACCTGTCCCGGCTAGTCGAACCGCGGAACTGCCTGATCCACATGCTGGCGGCCTACAACGCGGGTCCGGGCAACCTGCAGACCTGGGAGCGGCGCTTCGGCGACCGCGCCGACCCGCTGCTGTTCATCGAGCTCTTGGGATCGCGCGAGACCCGGCATTTCGTTCGGGACGTGCTGTCGGCCTACTGGATCTACCGCGACCGGATGGACCTGCCCACGCCCAGCCTGATCGACATGGCCGAAGGGCGCTGGCCGCTCTATGTCTCGCCGCGACAGGCCGCGACAGGCACGTCCGCCACCGCCACAGGAGCCCCCGCCCATGCCGATTGACGACACCCGCCCCTTCGTGCCCGTCCGGATCGCAGTGCTGACCGTGTCCGACACCCGCACCGAGGCCGATGACCGGTCCGGCGACGTGCTGGTGCAGCGGCTGACCGACGCCGGCCACGAGCTGGCCCGCCGCGAGATCGTCCGCGACGACCGGGCGGCGATCGCCGACAAGCTGCGCGACTGGATCGCGGACGACGGCATCGAGGTCGTGATCACGACCGGCGGCACCGGCGTCACCGGCCGCGACGTCACGCCGGAAGCCCTTGCCGACGTCCAGGAGAAGGAAATCGCGGGCTTCGGCGAGCTGTTCCGCATGCTGTCCTACGAGAAGATCGGGACATCGACCATTCAGTCCCGCTGTACCGCCGGGGTGGCGGGCGGCACCTACCTGTTCGCCCTGCCGGGATCGCCCGGCGCTTGCAGGGATGGCTGGGACATGATCCTGGCGACGCAGCTGGATATCCGCTTCCGGCCCTGCAATTTCGTCGAGCTTTTGCCGCGCCTGCAGGAGACCTGAATACCACCTCGGCCTTTTTCCGGCAGCGCCTTGGAAAACCTTAACTTATTCCTGTACAGGATGCCGCGTTCGGGTATCCTGAATCGGACGGGGGCGTCATGATTGACGGAAAGAGTGCGATGTTCAATCGAAGTGCGATGGCGGCAGCGGCGCTGGTGGTGATGGCCGGCTCCGCAAGCGCCGAGGTGAGCGGATCCTACCTGTCGGGTGGTGCACTCGGTGCCTATCCGACGGACCGGACTGTGGACAATTCGGCTGCCAATCCGCTGGATCTGAAGTTCGGCTACGGCGGCACCGGTGCGGTCGGCTACCAGTTCAGATCCGGCTTCCGCATCGAGGGTGAGATCGCCTATCGTCACCACACCGCCGACCGGCTGGGCAACATCAATCTGGACGGCAGCATCAACTCGACCAGCGCCATCGCCAATATCATCTGGGAATATGACAATCCCAGCGGAATCTACCCCTATATCGGCGGCGGTCTTGGCGGTGCCCGGATCGGAGCCAACAGTGTTTCCGGCGCGGGCATTGCCACCATCGACGACGACGATTTCGTGCTGGCCTACCAGGGTCTGGCCGGCGTGGCCTTCGCCCTGAACCCCAACCTTTCGCTGATTGCCGAGTACCGCTACTTCCGCACCAGTGAGGCCGAACTTACTGCGGCCAACGGCGTGACCGTCAGCGCCGACTATGTCAGTCACAATGCCATGCTGGGCCTGCGCTACCGCTTCGGCGCCGCGCCGTCGACCGGCGGTGCCGTGCAGTCCACCGCCCAGCAGGCCGCGCTGCCTGTGGTCGCCCGCGCGCAACCGCCGAAGCGGATCGCCAAGACCGTGCCGAAACCCGCACCCCTGCCGGTCGCACAGGCCCGCGCCGCGGCCAGCCTGCGCAAGACCTACCTGATCTATTTCGGCCTCGACAGTGCGGCCCTGAGCCCCGAGGCGCGCCGGACCGTCGCCGAGGCCAGCGAGCGCGCCAAGACCGACGGCACCGCCGTGATCGAATTGGCCGGACATACCGACCGTTCGGGCGACGCCGACTACAACCTCGCCCTGTCGCGCAAGCGCGCACAGAACACGGCCAGCGAGATCCAGCGCCATGGCGTGCAGTCGCGGTTGCTGATCAAGGCGCTGGGCGAGACCGCGCCGCAGGTGCCGACCGCCGACGGCGCCTATGAACCCCGCAACCGCCGGGTCGAGGTGGTGCTGCAGGGCCAGGGCGACGGCCTCAGCAACTGACGCTGATCCACGGCTTTCCGATCCGGACCGCTTGACAGCAGGCTGACGCTTGACCGCACCCGCCCGTCATGGTTTCCTCCGTTTATGGAACAAAAAAAGAACAAATCATATGGGGGGCATGGCTTCGACATGTCCGACAGGGCGGCACCGGGCCAGACACGGGGCCGGGGCGCGCGTTCCAACGGGTCCAGCCGGTTCGACAGCGAACGCCGTGTCTGGGTCGACGACGGCTGGGGCGGGCCGGACGAGTGGCAGGACGGCGCGCCCGGCATCCGCACCACCGAGACAGCGGACGCGACCCGGACCATCATTGCCCGCAACCAGTCGCCCGACATCTCGTTCGACCGCTCCATCAACCCCTACCGGGGTTGCGAGCACGGCTGCATCTACTGCTTCGCGCGGCCGACCCACGCCTATCTGGGCCTGTCGCCGGGCATCGATTTCGAGACGAAGCTGCTCTACAAGCCCGAGGCGGCAGTCCTGCTGGAGAAGGAGCTGCGGGCGAAATCCTACCGGTGCCGCACGATCGCCATCGGCACCAACACCGACCCCTATCAGCCCATCGAGCGGCGACGCATGATCACCCGCGAGATCCTGAAGGTGCTGGCGCGGTTCAACCATCCGGTCGGCATCGTCACCAAGTCCGATTTGGTGGTGCGCGATCTCGACATCCTCGCACCCATGGCCGAGAAGGGCCTGGCGAAGGTCGCCCTGTCGGTGACCACCCTGGATCACCGGCTCGCCCGGTCGATGGAACCGCGCGCCTCGACCCCGGCCCGCCGCATCGATGCCATCCGCAAGCTGTCAGAGGCCGGCGTGCGCACGGCGGTGATGGCCGCGCCCCTGATCCCGTCGCTGAACGAGCCGGAGATGGAGGCCATTCTGGAGCGCGCGCGCGACGCGGGCGCGACCGAGGCCGGCTATATCCTGGTCCGCCTGCCACTGGAGATCGCGGACCTGTTCCAGGAATGGCTGGAAACCGAAGTGCCCGACCGCGCCAGCCGGATCATGCGGCTGATCCGCGACATGCGCGGCGGGAAGGCCTATGACGCCGCGTTCGGCAAGCGCATGTCGGGCAGCGGGCCCTATGCCGCGATGATGGGACGGCGGTTCCGGATCGCGGCCCGGCGGCTGGGCCTGAACGAACGCAAGCTGCTGCTGGAGACCGGCCTGTTCAGCCCGCCGCCCGCACCGGGGGATCAGCTCTCGCTGCTTTGAGCGCGGCGCTGCCGCACGACCCTGTCACACGAACAGCGACAGCACGCCGGTGTAGGTATACAGCCGGGCGTTGGAGATCTCGCCGTTGCAGAAGAAGCCGGTCAGCGGCAGCTCGCCGAACCGTTCGGCGATCATGTCGAGTTCCGTCCGTTCCTCGCCGAACATGGCGGGTCCCCGCCCCAGGCAGGAATAATAGAGCGCGCCGCGCGGCACCTTGCCGTCCAGCCGTTTCTCCAGCCGGTCCAGCATCGCCTCCATATCCGCCACCGCGCTGGCCCCGTCCCTGCGGCAGAACATGATGCGCCCGCCCGTCTCGGCCATATCGCCGATCGCGACGAGTCCCTGACCGGGATCGATGCCGACGATGTCGCGGACCATGTAGTCCTCGGTATCCGCACCGCTGACCGGCAGCCCGGCGAAGATGAAGCCCGGAATGCGCTCCATGTTGCGCGCCAGCAGTTCGCCGATCTCCTCGCGGAAGACCTCGAAGGCCGGGCGGCCGTCCAGTTCGACGATCAGGTTCTCCTGCGACCGGGTGATCTCGTGCATCGGCCCGATGGGTGTGCAGCCCTGCGAAAGGGCCGTCTGGACGCCGACGGCGGCGGACAGCACCGCGCCGGAAATCGCGCTGTCCGAGACGCCGCGCGCGATCATCGGGTAGGTGGCGCGGGATGCGGCCAGCCCGCCGACCCAGAAGCCGCCGTTGTGGCCGGCGAAATCCGCGACCTGCTCGGGCAGGTCCGGGGCCTGCGGGTTGCCGTGCATCACCCCGAACCACGGTTCGAAGGGCAGTGCCGCATCCTGCCCGGTGGTGACGATGGCGTACTGATCCCGCGGGATGGTCGCGACCATGACCGACAGGGCCGGCATGTCGAAGTACTGCGCGCGGCCCGCCGCGATGCCGATGCCGCATGTACCGACCCAGCTGTTGATGCCGGTGCGGCCGCGCAGCACGGTCAGAATGTCCTGCGCCACCGGCGAGAAATGATCCGAGAGATACAGGAACCCGAGGCCGTCCGCCCCGTCGAGCTGTTCTTCCAGCTGATCCAGACAGGCCGCGACCGCCGTGCGCCAGTCCGTGTCCGCGCCATGCCCCAAGGCGAATCTTTCTGCTGTATCGGTCATCCGCCCATCAAACGGTGTGGCCGCGGCGGACACAAGACCCGATCCACGCCGCCATCATCTGCCCGAAGGGTCGCACCCTTCAGATATCGCGGTCGCCGATTTCCTTGCGCAGCGCCTCGACACGCTGCCTGACCTCGGCCATGTGCGGATTGATCAGCAGCGCCTGGCGGAACGACTCCAGCGCCGCCTCGGGCTGGTTCAGCCGGTCATAAATCGCGCCCAGCCCGGCCAGCGCCCCGAAATGGCGCGGTTCCAGATCCAGCACGCGGGAGATGTCCTCGATCGAGCCGGTGTAATTGCCGCGCATGAACCGCAGGGTCGCCCGGCGGTTCCAGCCCTCGGCAAAGCCCGGCGCCAGATCGACCACCGCATCGTACTGCGCCTCGGCCTGATCGTGCAGACCCATCTGCACGGCCTGCGCCGCGTCGTTCATCAGCAGATCGACCGTGTCGGATCCGGAATCGTGCCACACGCCCCAGATGGCGTTCTGGACCTTCTGGGCATCCGGTCCTTCCGCACCCTGAAGCGCACCGAACAGACGGTCCAGTTCCGGGTCGGTCTGGTCGGCGGACGCAGGCGCGACCGTCACAGCCGAAACGGCGAACATCAGAAGCGCCAGAAGAGAGGCAAACCGTGCAGACATCATCGTCATATTCTGCCGCAAGCTTTTCGCGCCGTCGAGTTGTATGGCCCGATTTCACGCAACAGTTGATCGACCGGCGCACTCGGGCCTTGAACCGCGCGACGGCTTCGCCTAACTCTCCACACCGTCCGGCAACCAACAAGAACAGCGTGACTGATCGCGCGGTCCGGACACAGTCTGACGATGGGCACAAGGGAGATCAGGCACGTGGAAACGATGCTTGAAGTGACAGGTCTCGTGAGACGGTTCGGCAGCTTCACGGCGGTCGACGGTATCGGATTCAGCGTCGCGCGCGGCGAGGTCCTGGGATTTCTCGGCCCGAACGGCGCGGGCAAGTCCACCACAATGAAAATGATCACCGGCTTTCTGGGACCAACCGAAGGCAGCATCCGGGTCGCGGGGGTCGATGCCCTGGCCGATCCGATCGCGGCCAAGCGGAAGATCGGCTACCTGCCCGAAGGCGCGCCCGCCTATCCCGACATGACACCGGCGGGCTATCTCGATTTCATCGCGGAAGTGCGGGGCCTGAAGGGCGCGGAGCGCAAGCGCCGCATCGGCGAGATGGTCGAGCGGATCGAACTGCAGCACGTGCTGCACCAGCCCATCGAAACCCTGTCGAAGGGCTTCAAGCGACGGGTCGGTCTGGCGCAGGCCCTGCTGCACGATCCCGAGATCCTGATCCTGGACGAACCCACGGACGGGCTGGACCCCAACCAGAAGCACCAGGTGCGGGACCTGATCCGGGAACTGTCGCCCGGCAAGGCGATCATCATCTCGACCCACATCCTTGAGGAAGTGTCCGCCGTCTGCAGCCGCGCCATGATCATCGCACACGGCAAGGTCGTCGCCGACGGCACGCCCGATCAGCTGATGGCCCGTTCGCGGTTCCACAATGCGGTCGTGGTGCAGCTGTCGGGCGACAGCCTGCCGGCCTTCGCCACCATTCGCGACGACGTGGCCATGGTGCCCGGCGTGGCCCGCGTCGAGGAAGACGGACCGGGCCGGATCATCGTGTTCCCGGAACAGGGACGCGCCATCGCCGATCAGGTCGCGCAGCTGGCCCGCGCCCGCGGCTGGGAACTGGACTCCTTCCACGTCGACCAGGGCCGCATGGACGAGGTCTTCCGCACCATCACCCTGGGCGAAAAGACACCGACGGAGCATGCCGCATGAACGCGCTGATCATCTTCCGCCGCGAACTCGCCGGTTACTTCGCGACACCCGTGGCCTATGTGTTCATCACCATCTTCCTGCTGACCACGGCGGCCTTCACCTTCTATCTGGGCAACTTCTTCGAGCGCGGGCAGGCCGACCTGAAGAGCTTCTTCAGCTATCTGCCCTGGCTCTATCTGTTCCTGATCCCGGCCATCGGCATGCGGCTGTGGTCGGAAGAGCGCAAGACGGGCACGATCGAACTGCTGCTGACGCTGCCGGTGTCGGTGCCGGCCGCCGTGCTGGGCAAGTTCCTGGCCGCCTGGGCCTTCACCGGCATCGCGCTTGCGCTGACCTTCCCGCTGTGGATCACGGTCAACTATCTGGGCGAGCCGGACAATGGCGTCATTCTGGCCGGCTATATCGGCAGCCTGCTGATGGCGGGCGGATACCTGGCCATCGCGTCCTGCGTGTCGGCCACCACACAGAACCAGGTGATCGCCTTCGTCGTCGGCACGGTCGTCTGTTTCGCCTTCACCGTCTCGGGCGCGCCGCTGGTGCTGGAGTTCTTCTCGGCCTGGGCACCGCAGGCCATGCTGGACCAGATCGCCGGGTTCAGCTTCCTGGTGCATTTCAACGCCATCGTCGAAGGCGTGATCGACGTCCGCGACCTGATCTATTTCGCCTCGCTGATCGCGGTCTGGCTGTTCGCCAACGTGATCATCATCGAACACAAGAAGCTGGCGGGGTGAGCATGATGAACCAGCGTTTCATGCATTTTTCCGCCATCGTGCTGGCGGCGGTCCTGTTCCTGTCGGTCAACATCCTGTCCGACAGCCTGTTCGGCGGCACCCGCATCGATCTGACCGAACGCAAGCTGTTCACCCTGTCGGACGGCACGCGGACCCTGCTGGACGATCTCGACGAACCGGTCACGCTGAAGCTCTATTTCTCGCGCTCGCTGGCCGGGGACGCGCCCGAGATCCGCAACCACGCCGACAATGTGATCAACATGCTGGAAGAATATGCGGCCGCCGGTGGCGACAACATCCGGCTGGAGATCATCGACCCCGAGCCGTTTTCCGAAGCCGAGGACCGCGCCGTCGATGCCGGGCTGACGGGTGTGCCCATCGGGCAGGTGGGCGAGAACTTCTATTTCGGTCTGGTCGGCACCAACATGACCGACGATCAGGAAGCCATCGGCTTCTTCTCGCCCGAGCGCGCCCGCTTTCTGGAATACGATCTGACCCGCACGATCTACGGCCTGTCCAATCCGGACCGTCCGATGCTGACCGTGGTGACCGGCTTCCCGCTGGAATTCGGTCCCGGCGGCATTCAGGCCGCCATGCGCGGCGAGAGCCAGCCCTATGGCATCATGCAGCCAATGCGCGAATTCTTCGATGTCCGCGTCCAGCCCCGCAACTGGGACAGCATCGACCCGGAAACGGATGTGCTGCTGCTGGTGCATGCACGCGACCTGACCGAAGCGCAGATGTATGCCATCGACCAGTACATCGTGCAGGGCGGCAAGGCGATGATCTTCGCCGATCCCTTCTCGGAAACCGGGGTCAATCTGCCCCTGCCGCAGGGTGTGCCGAACCCGCTGGACCGCCATGAATCGCTGCTGACGCCGCTGTTCAGGGCCTGGGGCGTCGAGGTCGAGGCCGACCGCATCGTCGGCGACCGGGGCTATGCCACGCGCGTCAATGCCGGGGCAGGCCGCCGCGCCATCATCGACTACGTGGGCTGGATCACGGCGGGACCCGACGCTTTGAACAGCGACGACGTTGTCACCGCCGAGCTGCAGATGCCTTTGCTGATCCCGTCGGCGGGTCACATCCGCCAGACCGACGAGGCCACCCTGGACGTGCGGCCGCTGGTGCTCTCCAGCCCGGACTCGCAGCTTCTGGACGCGGCGAAGTTCCGCACGCGGCCGAACCCGCAGGCGCTTCTGGCCGAGTTCAAACCCGACGATCAGCGCTACGTGCTGGCGGCCCGGCTGCGCGGTCCGGTGAATTCGGCTTTCGAAAAGGCACCCGACGGTGTGGAAGCAGACCATGTCATGCAGTCCGGCGAACCGGTGGACCTGATCCTGGTGGCCGATGCCGACATGCTGGACGACCGCTACTGGCTGTCGCGGCAGGCCATGATGGGCCAGCAGATCGCCCAGCCGACCGCCGGCAACGGCAGCTTCCTGATCAACGGCCTGGACAATCTGGCCGGGTCGGCGGACCTGATCAGCCTGCGCAGCCGCGCCGAGGGCGACCGTCCCTTCCAGCGGATCGAGGAGCTGCGCCGCGCTGCCGAACAGCGCTATCTGGCCGAGGAACAGGCGCTGGTCGAGAAGCTGTCGGAAACCGAGCAGAAGCTGGCGGAACTGGAGAGCAAGGCCGGTGAAGGCAACAGCGAGCTGCTGTCCGCCGAGGAACAGGCCGCCATCGCGGACTTCCAGAGCCGGATGCTTGAAACCCGGCGGGAACTGCGCGCCGTGCAGCACAGCCTGCGCCGCGATATTGACGCGCTGCAGTCGCGTGTCCAGATGCTGAACATCGCGGCAATGCCCGCGCTGGTGCTGCTGTTCGCCATCGGTATCGCCTTGTGGCGGCGGCGGCGGCGCATCGCCAGCCAGCGCGTGCGGGAGGTCTGAACCGATGAAACGATCCACCTGGCTGATCCTGCTGATCGTCACCGTCCTGTTCGCGGGTGCCGCGGTCTGGTCGGTGACCGAGCGCAACGCCCGCCTGGCCGCCCGCGACTACGGCACGCCGCTGTTCCCCGGACTGGACGGCGCGAACGTCAACCGGATCGCCGAACTGCGCCTGGATACCGGACACGAGGCCTGGACCCTGAAACGCGAGGCGAGCGGCCGCTGGGTGATGGTCGAACGCGCCGGCTATCCGGTGGATCCGGACCGTGTGAAGCAGGCCGTGGTGGCGCTGGCCAACGCGACCATCTTGGCCCCGCGCACCGCCGATCCGGCGCAGCATCACCGCCTGAACCTCGATCCGCCAGCCGCCGTCGATTCCGAGGACGACGTGACATCGATCGCCCTGTCCGCGCGCGGGGCGGACGGCGCGGTGATGGCCGATCTGCTGATCGGCAAGGTGAAGGCCCTGCCGACCTCTCGCGATCCCGGGCAGGCCTATGTGCGCCGCGCTGGCGAGGACCGGACCTGGCTGGTCGAGGGCCGCTTCGACATCCGCAAGGACCCCACCGCCTGGCTGGACAAGACCCTGTTCAGGATCCCGCGTGAGGAAATCAGCGCGATCACCGTCCACCATCCCGACGGCGAGGTCCTGCGGCTGGTCCGCAACAGGTTCGGCACGCTGAACATCGCCGATCTGCCCGATGACCGCGCCAGCCGCGATGTGCGCCTGACCGCAACCCAGCGGGCGCTGGAGTTCCTGCCGTTCGCGGACGTGAAACCCGCCGCCGAGGTGGACATGTCCGACGCGACCGTCACCACGCTGTATGCCGATGATGGCACCGCGGTCACCGTGCGCTCGGCCCCCGCCGGCTTCCAGGTCGACAAGGACCCCGGATACTGGGTGACCTTCAGCATCGAGCATGATCCGGAACTGGCGACCACGCCGGACGACCTGCCCATTCCCGGACCGAACGACGAAGGCAAGCAGCGCGAGGTGGATGTCGACGCCGGTGCCGCCCGCGCCACCGAGGCGCAGGCGCGCACCGACGGCTGGGCCTATCTGTTCGCCGAGTTCACCGCGCAGAATTTCAGGCACACTCTTGAAACCCTGTCGGAGCCGAAGGAGGAAAGCTGACCCATGACCGCCGAGAATTTCCAGTTTCAGGCCGAAGTTTCCAAGCTTCTGCACATCGTCACCAACGCGCTCTATTCCGAGAAGCAGATCTTCCTGCGCGAACTGATCTCGAACGCCTCCGACGCCTGCGAGAAACTGCGCTATCTGGCGATCGCCGATCCGTCCCTGACCGAGGGCGACGCGGAATTCCGCATCCACATCCAGGTGGACAAGGACGCCGGCACGCTGACGATCTCCGACAATGGCGTCGGCATGTCCCGCGACGAGCTGATCGAGAATCTCGGCACCATCGCCAAATCCGGCTCGACCGCCTTCATGGAGCAGCTTGAGGATGCGAAGACCGACGCGCTGTCGGTGATCGGGCAGTTCGGCGTCGGCTTCTACTCCGCCTTCATGGTCGCGGATCGGGTCAGCGTCACCACGCGGCGGGCGGGCGAGGACAAGGCCTGGACCTGGGAATCGGACGGCACCGGCGAATACACCATCGAGGAGGCCTCCAGGGACGGGCGCGGCACCGACATCTGCCTGCACATCCGCGACGATCAGAAGGAATATCTTGAGCCCTCGCGGCTGCGGTCCATCGTCGAAACCTATTCCGACCACATCGCCTGGCCGATCACCATCGGCGGCGGCGCGGACAAGGACGCGGATCTGGAAGCCGACGACGCGAACGAACCCGTGAACCGGGCGTCGGCGCTGTGGACCCGCTCGAAGTCCGACATCACCGACGAACAGTACACCGAATTCTACCGCCACGTCGGCGGCGGCTTCGACGAGCCCTGGATGACGCTGCACGCGCATGTCGAGGGCAAGGTCGAATACCGCATCCTGCTGTTCATCCCGTCGGAACGGCCGTTCGACCTGTTCCATCCCGACCGCAAGCACCGGGTGAAGCTGTATGTGAAGCGCGTCTTCATCACCGACGAGGCCGAGGACCTGGCACCAAGCTATCTGCGCTTCCTGCGGGGCGTGGTCGATTCCGAGGACCTGCCGCTGAACGTCAGCCGCGAGATGCTGCAGAACGAACCGCTGCTGCGCCACATGCGCGGACAGATCGTCAAGCGGGTGCTGTCCGAACTGGAACGCAAGGCGAAGAACGACGCCGAAGGCTTCCGGAAGTTCTGGGAGACCTTCGGGCCGGTGCTGAAGGAAGGCATCTACGAGGACATGGAGTTCGGCGAGCGGATCCTGAAACTCGCCCGCTTCCACACCACCGCCGGCGACGAGATGATCGACCTGGAAACCTATGTCGGGCGGATGAAGGAAGGCCAGGACGCCATCTACTACATCACCGCCGAAGACATCGACGCCGCGAAGAACAGCCCGCAGCTTGAAGGCTTCCGCGCCAAGGGGGTCGAGGTGCTGCTGCTGTCCGATCCGGTCGATGATTTCTGGCTGTCGGCACGTCCGGGCTTCGAGGAGAAGGCCTTCCGATCGGTGACACGCGGCGCAGCCGATCTGTCGAAGATCGACGGCGGGTCCGATGACGCCGCGAAAGACGATGCCGAAAAGCCCGACGAGACCGCGCTGGGCACGCTGATCGCCGGGATCAAGACGGCACTGGGCGACCGCGTGAAGGACGTGCGCGAGTCCGACCGGCTGCAGGAAAGCCCGGTCTGTCTGGTGGCCGACGAGTTCGACATGGACCTGCGGCTGGAGCGCGTGCTGAAAGCTCACAAGCAGGTCGATGAAGCCTCGCGGCGGATCATCGAGATCAACCCGCGCCACCCGCTGATCCGCCGCATGGCCGAAACGGTGAAGGAAAAGGGCGTCGAGGGCGATTTCGAGGAAGCGGCGAAGCTGCTGCTCGACCAGGCCCTGATCATCGAGGGCGAACCGATCAGCGACCCCGCAGGCTTCAGCCGCCGCATGGCCGACTTCATCACGCGCGGGCTCTGACGCGGACCGGTATACCGAGAGTCACCCCCGGCCTGTCCGGGGGGCGGGGATTTACGGTGACGGGAAAGCCGGACAGCAGACTGTCACCCCCGGTTTATCCGGGGGCCTTGCTGAATATCCGGATCACGCGCCGTTCGCTGGGTCGTCCGTTGCCCCGCACGGAGGCGGGGGTGATGGCCAGCGCGCTCGACCGTTTCAATCGAACGCCGGGACGCCCTAGGCGTTCATCGAATCGAAGAAGTCCGCGTTGTTCTTGCTGTCCTTCAGCTTGGCCAGCAGGAATTCCATGCCGTCGGTCGTGCCCATCGGGGCGAGGATCCGGCGCAGGACCCACATCTTCGTCAGATCGCTCTTGCTGACCAGCAGTTCTTCCTTGCGCGTGCCCGAACGGGTGATGTCGATCGCCGGGAAGGTCCGCTTGTCGGCCAGCTTGCGGTCGAGGATGATTTCCGAGTTACCGGTGCCCTTGAACTCCTCGAAGATGACCTCGTCCATGCGGCTGCCGGTGTCGATCAGGGCGGTCGCCACGATGGTCAGCGAACCGCCTTCCTCAATGTTGCGGGCCGCGCCGAAGAATCGCTTCGGGCGCTGCAGGGCATTGGCGTCAACACCGCCGGTCAGCACCTTGCCCGATGACGGGACGACGGTGTTGTAGGCGCGGGCCAGGCGGGTGATGGAGTCCAGCAGGATCACCACATTGCGCTTGTGCTCGACCAGGCGCTTGGCCTTCTCGATCACCATCTCGGCGACCTGCACGTGGCGGCTGGCCGGTTCGTCGAAGGTGGAGGAGACCACCTCGCCCTGCACCGAGCGGGACATGTCGGTCACTTCCTCGGGCCGTTCGTCGATCAGCAGCACGATCAGATAGACGTCCGGATGGTTGCTTTCGATCGCGTGCGCCACATTCTGCAGCAGCACGGTCTTGCCCGTGCGCGGCGGGGCCACGATCAGGGCGCGCTGGCCCATACCGATCGGGCTGACCAGATCGATCACCCGGTTGGACTGATCCTTCTTGGTCGGATCGTCGAACTCCATGTGCAGGCGCTCGTCCGGATAGAGCGGCGTCAGGTTCTCGAACGCGACCTTGTGGCGGACGGCGTCCGGATCCTCGAAATTGATCTGGCTGACCTTCAGCAGCGCGAAGTAGCGTTCGCCCTCCTTCGGTGCCCGGATCTCCCCCTCGACCGTGTCGCCGGTACGCAGCGAAAAGCGCCGGATCTGGGTCGGGCTGACGTAGATGTCGTCGGACCCCGGCAGATAGTTGCTTTCGGGCGAGCGCAGGAAACCGAAGCCGTCGGACAGGATCTCCAGCACGCCGACGCCGGTGATCTCCTCACCTTCCTCGGCATTCTGCTTCAGGATCGCGAACAGCATGTCCTGCTTGCGCATGGTCGATGCGTTCTCGATCTCAAGCTCCTCGGCCATTTCGAGGAGTTCGGTCGGAGATTTGGCTTTGAGATCACGTAGGTTCATGAATTGGGTCGCTCTGGCTTCAGGAAAGGAAGGTGCCGCATCCGATGTCGGAAAGGGTCTCTGGAACAGGTTTCGGAATCGTCACGAACGTCGGTCAGATCATTCGGTCGGATGGAAATCGGGACAGATGGCACTCCGCCAGAGGGGATCCGGCATCAGACGCACCAAGGTCTGGCATTCTTAATACACGGATGACCGCTGCCCGCAAGCGTCAATATGCGCGCAGCCGCGATCCCGGCTCACGGTTTCAGCCAGATCGGCTCGGTCACCTCGGCTTCCAGGAACGCCAGATGCGCCTGCCGCTCGTCCTCGGGCACCGCAAAGGTGCGGGGTTCCCGAAACGGCCTCTCCCGGCCGCGCTTCTCGTCGCTGCCGCCGCTGGCCAGCTCCAGCCCGGCCTGCCGCACGCCCACCAGATGATAGTAGACGTCCGCCAGCAGCTTGGAATCGATCAGCGCGCCGTGCAGCGTCCGGTCGGTGTTATCGACCTCGAACCGGCGGCAGAGCGCGTCGAGACTGTTGCCGGCACCGGGGAACCGCTTGCGGGCGATGGCCAGCGTGTCCACCACCTGATCCATCGGCAGGGTCGGGCGGTCGCACCGTTCCAGCTCGAAATTCAGGAACTTCATGTCGAAGGCCGCATTGTGCGCAACCACCGGCGCACCGTCGACGAAGGCCAGGAAGGAATCCGCGATCTCGTGAAAGCGCGGCTTGTCGGCCAGCATCTCGTCCGAGATACCATGGATCCGGAAGGCCTCGTCCGGCATCGCGCGCTCGGGGTTCACATATTCCTGGTAGGACCTGCCGGTCCAGACGCGGTCCACCAGTTCCAGACAGGCAACTTCCACGATCCGGTCACCCTCGCGCGGGTCCAGTCCGGTGGTTTCCGTATCCAGCACGATTTCTCGCAAGCCTACACCCCGTGGTGGTTCGATTGAAGTATGACCACTATATAACCCGGGATTCCGGCCTGTTGCCAGCAAAAAGCTGCGCCCGGATCAACCGTTCTCCGCCGCCTGCCGACGCAGTTCGACGACCAGGCGCGCAACCGATTGCCTGGTTTCGTCCTTGGTCGTACCGGTATCGATGACATGGTCCGCCCGCCGCCGTTTCTCGGCATCCGGCGTCTGGCGCGCCAGTATGGCCTCGAACTTCTGCGCGGTCATCCCGGGCCGGGCCAGGACACGCGCCCGCTGCTGCTCGGACGGGGCACTGACGACGACCACCGCGTGCACCCGCGACTCGCCGCCGGTCTCGAACAGCAGCGGCACGTCGACGACGACCAGATCGTGCCCGTCCTCGGCGGCCCTGTCGTAGAACGCCTGACGATGGTCCCCGACCAGCGGATGCACGATCCTTTCCAGATCACGGATGGCCGCATCGTCCCCCAGCACCAGCTTGCTCAGGCTGTCCCGGTCCACCTGACCGTCGGCAACCGCTTCGGGAAACCGCGCCGCCACGGGCGCGACCGCCGCGCCGCCCGGGCCATAGAGTTCGTGCACCGCCGCGTCGGCATCCCAGACCGGCACATCATTGTCTCGAAACATGCCGGCAACCGCCGACTTGCCCATGCCGATCGAGCCGGTCAGGCCCACCACATATGTCATCACAGAACCTCCAGAAGATGGTCGCGCAGGGCATCGTCCACACCCGGCGCCTGCCCGAAGAACGCCTCGAACGCCGGTGCCGCCTGGTGCAGCAGCATGCCCAGCCCGTCGACGGTCTTCAGGCCGCAGGCCTGGGCGTCGGCCAGCAGGCCGGTGCGCAGCGGGGTATAGACGATGTCATGCACCACCGCCGTCGCGGGCAGGGCGGACACATTCAGATCGATCCTGCCGCGTCCCTTCATCCCGACAGACGTGGTGTTCACGACCAGCCCTACTTCGGTCAGACGCGCGGCATCCGGCGTGGCCTCCAGAACCCTGACGCGCGGGTCGGCCAGGTCGGCGGCGAGCTGGCGCGCACGGGCCACATGCCGGTTCACCAGCCATACTTCAGGCGTACCCGCCGCCAGCAGCGCGAACACGGCGGCCCGCGCCGCGCCGCCCGCGCCGAACAGCAGGGCCGGGCCGGCCGCCGGATCCACATCATGCTGTATCAGGTTCCGCATGAAGCCCGGCGCGTCGGTGTTGCGGCCCTCGGTCGATCCGTCCGCGTGAAAGATCAGCGTGTTGACCGCCCCAATCAGGCCCGCGGCCTCGTCCACGGTGTCGGCGAATGTCAGCGCGGCCTGCTTGTGCGGCACAGTCACATTCACCCCGCGGACGCCAGCCGCCCGCAGCCCGGTCATGGCCTCGGCGAAACGGTCCGGATGCACGGGGAAAGGCGCGTAGAGCCCGTCGATCCCATGCCGCGCCAGCCAGAAACCGTGCAGGCGGGGCGAGAGCGAATGGGCGACGGGCCAGCCCGTCACGCCTGCAGTCCGCGCCGCTCCGGTGATCATGCGCATCATGCCGCCTCCCGTTTCCGCAACCAGTCCTGCAGCACCAGCAGGGGCAGGCCCAGAATATCGTGCCAGCCGCCCTCGATCGTCCGGAAGAGCCGGATGCCCGGGCCTTCCACCTGATAGCCGCCCACCGTCTGCCAGGCATCGGGCGGGGCCGCCGCGATATAGGACGCGATCTCGGCCTCGGTCAGATCGAACATCGTCAGACGCGGCGTGCTCTGGTGTTCGAAGATCACCGATCCGCGATGCGCCAGCGCCATGGCCGTGTGCAGGTCGTGGGTCCGCCCCGACAGCCGGTTGAGGTGACGGGCGGCCTTCTGCCGGTTGCCCGGCTTGCTGAAGATCCAGCCCTCCAGCTCCAGCACCTGATCGGCGGCGATCACCAAAGCATCGGGCACGCGCGCGCTCACCTCCGCCGCCTTCATCCATGCCAGTTCGCGCGCCAGGGCAGCGGGCGTGTCCGTCCAGTCGGCCTTGACCGCGTCCTCGTCGACGTCCGGCGGCATGACCTGAAAGACCAGGCCCGCGTCCTGCAGCATCCGCCGACGGGTAGGGCTGCCGGAACCGAGTACCAGCCTCATGCCGACCGTTCCCCCTTGCGACGCTGGTAGAGCGTCAGTATGGCCGCTGCCGTCTCCTCGATCGACTTGCGGGTGACGTCGATGACGGGCCAGCGGTGCTTGGCGAACAGGCGCTTCGCGGCCACCAGTTCCTCGCGGACCCGTTCCTCGTCGGCATATTCGCTGGTCTGGGTTTCCTTCAGCGACAGCAGCCGGTTGCGCCGGATCTGGCTGAGTCGCTCCGGTGCGGTCGTCAGCCCTACCACCAGGGCATACTTCAGGCCGAACAGTTCCTCGGGCAGATCGACGCCGGGCACCATCGGCACGTTGGCGACCTTCAGCCCGCGATTGGCCAGATACATCGACGTCGGCGTCTTGGACGAGCGCGACACCCCGACGAGCACGATATCCGCCCTGTCCAGATCCTCGACCTGCTGCCCGTCGTCATGGCTCAGCGTGTAGTGCATGGCCTCGATGCGCTCGAAATACTCGGTGTTCATCTCGTGCTGCGTGCCGGGCCGGCCCAGCGCCGCCGAGCCCAGGAATTCGCGCAGGGCCATCATCACCGGATCGATCGCGGACAGATGCGAGACATTCAGCTTGCGGCAACCCTCTTCCAGCGCCGAGCGCGTGGTGGGGTCGACCAGCGTGAACAGCACGAGACCCGGGTCTGCCTCGATGCCGGCCAGCACGGTGGACACCTGCGCCCTGGACCGGATCATCGGCCAGAGGTGCTGGACGGGCTCCGCTCCCTCGAACTGCACCACCGCGGCGTTGGCGATCGTGGTCAGGGTCTCGCCCGTCGCATCCGAGACGAGGTGCAGGTGGAAGCGGTTGGCGGTGGGCATGGCGCAGACGGATCCGGAACTGTGGGCAAGACACGGAATCTGTGCATATCACCCGTTTCGGCGCAATGGCAGCGCATTCATCCTTTTCAGGCCGGGAAGCATACAGCCGCCGTCTGCCCCCCGCCCGTTCCCGACCGGACGATGTACGGACGGGGATATCGAACCGAAGCCCGGAACCGGACTGTATGGGGACATCCTGCGGGACCGGGCGGACCACGCATCTGGCGGGCACCGGACGATCCGCTCTCCGCTGTGAACAACGGGGACAGGTTGCTGCTGCCGGGATCAGCCTGTGGAACGATCCGGGAAAAAATTCATCCCCGTGATTCACAGGGACAACAACAACAACATCCGATTCTATATATAAATGGAAAAAGAGGATCCGCGACGGGGAGAACATCATGAACCAGCACACAGCCATCAGCGACCTGCCGTCGCCGCCGGGCGGTCCGTCTGCCTGGACTGGCAGCGATATGGCAACCCGGGACGACTGGATCAACCATCTGAGCGACGGCGATCTCGATTGCCTGGGAAAAAGGATCGAGCGGTTTCAGGCCTCGGGGCGTGATCTGATCGACATGCGAAAGGCGGATATGGCCGATCCGCATCTGGAGGACCTGGTCGGCCGCTGGCGGGACGAGTTGCTGCACGGACGCGGGTTCATCCTGATCCGGGGCATGCCGGTGGGTGATTGGGCCTATGAGAAGGTCGCCGCAGCCTATTACGGTCTGGGTCTGCTGATGGGGAACCCCCGCTCGCAGAACGGCGCGGGCCACCTGCTGGGCCATGTCCGCGACCTGGGCCTGTCGACGGACGATCCGAAGGTCCGTATCTACCAGACCACCGAACGACAGACCTTTCACACCGACAGCTGCGATGTGGTCAGCCTGCTGTGCCTGAAGACATCGAAGTCCGGCGGCGAGTCCGCGATCGTCAGCTCGATGGCCATCTACGAGCGGATGTATCAGACGCGGCCCGATCTGCTGAAGGCGCTGTTCCATGCGTTCCCGACGGACCGGCGTGGGGAAATTCCGCCCGGCAAGAAGGCCTTCTTCGAGATCCCGGTGTTCAATCACTTCGAGGGCCACCTGTCGGCGATCTACGCCCGGCGCTACATCACCTCGTCGCAGAAGCTGGAGGGTGCCCGGAAACTGACCGACCTGGAGACCGAGGCGCTGGACATGTTCGATGCCCTGGCCAATGACCCGGACCTGCATCTGAAGATGACGTTCCGGCCCGGCGACATGCAGTTCCTGCACAATCACACCATCCTGCACGACCGTCTGGCGTACGAGGACTGGCCGGAACCGGAGCGCAAGCGGCATCTGCTGCGGCTCTGGCTGGCGGTGCCCGGCGCGCGGCCGCTGCCCGAGGTCTATGCTGAACGATATGGCGCAGTGACAGTCGGCGACCGGGGCGGCATTGTCGTCGAAGGGGGCCGCGCGAGGGTGCCTCTGGAACCCTGAGTTGAGACACGGAACGGATCGGGACACCTATCGCCATCATGAGTGACAAACTGCTGCTGCGCGCCCTGCGCGGCGAAACCCTCGACCGGCCGCCCTTCTGGTTCATGCGCCAGGCGGGACGGTATCTGCCGGAATATCGCGAGACCCGTGCACAGGCCGGGGATTTTCTGGACCTGTGCTACAATTCGGCGCTGGCCGAAGAGGTGACGCTGCAGCCGATCCGGCGCTATGGCATGGATGCCGCGATCCTGTTCGCCGATATCCTGCTGGTGCCGCAGGCCCTGGGCCAGCATCTGGCGTTCAGGGCCGGTGAGGGACCGGTGCTGGAACCGATCCGCAAGGTCGCCGACATACCGGTGCTGAACCTGGATCGTCTGCACGACGTGCTGGGTCCGATCTATGACACGGTGGGCCGTCTGTCGAAATCCCTGCCCGGCGACGTGACGCTGATCGGCTTTGCCGGGGCGCCCTGGACGGTGGCGACCTACATGGTCGAGGGAGCGGGATCGAAGGATTACCCGACGATCAAGCAGTGGGCCTTCGCCGATCCGGACGGATTTCAGCGCCTGATCGACGTCGTGACCGAAGCGACGACGCTTTACCTGAAACGCCAGATCGCCGCCGGTGCCGAAGTCGTGCAGATCTTCGACACCTGGGCCATGGCGCTGCCCGCGGCCTATCACGAGCGGCTGGTGTTCGAACCGCTGCGCCGGATCGCGGCCAGCATCCATGCCGATCATCCGGACGTGCCGGTCATCGGCTTCCCGCGCGGCATCGGCGCGGCCTACGCCCATGCCGCACAGATTGACGGGATTGCCGGTCTGAGCATCGACTGGGGCATGGATCCGGCCTGGGCGGCGGCGCATGTGCAGCCGCATGTGACCGTGCAGGGCAATCTGGATCCCCGGTTGGTGGTCGCAGGCGGAGAGCCGATGCTGGATGCGGCCCGGCACATCCTGCAGACCCTGGGCAAGGGTCCCTTCATCTTCAACCTCGGTCACGGGTTTGTCCCCGAGACCAACCCGGATCATGTGGCAGAACTGTCCGATCTGGTCCGCAACTGGAGCGCCCGCTGATGGAAGACTGGTACATCTGGTTCAAGGCATTCCACGTCATCTCGGTGATCGCCTGGATGGCCGGCATGCTCTATCTGCCCCGCCTGTATGTCTATCACTGCGCCGCCGAAGCCGGCTCGAAGCAGTCCGAGGACTTCAAGGTGATGGAACGCAAGCTGCTGCGCGGCATCATCAACCCGTCGATGATCGCGGCCTGGGTCTTCGGCGGGCTGATGCTGTGGATCGGCTTCAGCAATGAATTCCTGACCATGGCCGACGGCTGGCTGCATCTGAAGCTGCTCAGCGTCATCGCGATGACCGTCGCGCACGGCATGTTCGCGAAATGGCGCAAGGATTTCGAGATTGACCGCAACACGAAGTCGGCGCGGTTCTACCGCTTCTGGAACGAGGTTCCCGCCGTGCTGATGATCGTCATCGTCATCATGGTCATCGTCAAACCGTTCTGACCGCCCGGTCCGGCAGCAGGAAACTCTTGCGGGCGGCAGCGGAATTGAGGCGCGCGTCTGAATAGAGGTCGGTGACGGCCTGTTTCGTCATCAGGTCCGGATTGGCATCGGTGAAACGCTGGAAATCCGTGTGCGGTGCTGCCGCAATCCGTTCGGCGATCAGGCTGAGGAAAGCGACCGTGATGGTCGCGTTGAACTTCTCGGGTGCACCGGCAGCCGTGGCCAGTGCACGAATGCCCTGCCCGTAGCGGGCGACGGCCTCGACAAAGTCATATCGTTGCAGCATGGCCCAGGCGACCGCCACATGACGGGCATGACCGAAGTCGCAATTGTGCATGCGCCGGGCCTCGAAGTCGTCCAGCAGTGCCTCGGGATCGATGGTCACCGGTCGGCCTCCCTGTCCTGCAGTTGATGGCAGTCCGCTGCGGTCAGATCCAGTTCGTAGACATCGCGAAGCTTGCGGATGCGGGCCAGCGTATCTTCCGAGAAGGGGGCTTTCCCCTCCATGCCGTGCAGACAGATGCACTCCAGCAGGTCGCCGAGCGACATGTCGAGATATTCGGCCAGCCCCTTCAGGACCTTCACCAGGCGCTTTTCCATCCGCACGCCGGTCTGGATACGATCAACGGTTTTCATGATCGTATATTGTTACCTTGGTACCTGATTGTCAATATAACACTGAGAGCGATACCCCCTGCTTGACCGGGTCGCTTTCGGGCTTACATGACGGCTCCGGTCGTTTATGGAGAGATCATGAATCACGACAATCCCAACACATGGTACGGCACTACGATCCTGACGGTGCGCAAGGGCGGCAAGGTTGTCGTCGCCGGCGACGGGCAGGTCAGCCTGGGCCAGACCGTCATCAAGTCGAACGCGCGCAAGGTCCGGCGGCTGGGCAAGGGTGACATCATCGCGGGCTTCGCGGGCTCGACCGCCGATGCCTTCACCCTGTTCGAACGGCTGGAAGCCAAGCTGGAACAGCATCCCGGACAGCTGACCCGCGCCGCCGTCGAGCTGGCCAAGGACTGGCGCACGGATCGCTATCTGCGCCGCCTGGAAGCCATGATGATCGTCGCCGATGCCAGCACCTCGCTGGTGCTGACGGGAACGGGCGATGTGCTGGAACCCCAGGACGGGCTGATCGGCATCGGTTCGGGCGGCAACTACGCCCTGTCGGCTGCCATGGCGCTGGTCGACCGCGAGGACATGGACGCCGAGGCCATCGCCCGGAAAGCCATGAAGATCGCGGCGGACATCTGCGTCTATACGAACGAGAACCTGATTATCGAGAGTGTCGATGAGTAATTTTTCCCCGCGCGAGATCGTTTCCGAGCTGGACCGCCACATCATCGGCCAGGCCGACGCCAAGCGCGCGGTGGCGGTGGCGTTGCGCAACCGCTGGCGGCGGCAGCAGCTGCCCGACGATCTGCGCGATGAGGTGCTGCCCAAGAACATCCTGATGATCGGCCCGACCGGTGTCGGCAAGACCGAGATTTCGCGCCGTCTGGCGAAACTGGCCGAAGCGCCGTTCATCAAGATCGAGGCCACGAAATTCACCGAAGTGGGCTATGTTGGCCGCGATGTGGAGCAGATCGTGCGTGATCTGGTCGAAATGGCGATCTCGCTGGTGCGCGAGAAGAAGCGCCGCGAGGTCAAGGCCAAGGCCGAGATCGCCGCCGAGGAGCGGGTGCTGGATGCGCTGGTCGGCGAGAGCGCCAGCAAGGACACGCGCGACAAGTTCCGCAAGAAACTGCGCGAGGGCGATCTGGACGACAAGGAGATCGAACTGCAGGTTCAGGACACCGGCGGGTTCGGTATGCCGACCTTTGACATTCCCGGTCAGCCCGGCGCCCAGATGGGCATGATGAACATCAACGACATGCTGGGCAAGATGATGGGCGGCCGCACCAAGCCGCGCCGGATCAAGGTCGTGGATTCATACGAGATCCTGATCGCCGAGGAATCCGACAAGCTGCTGGACGAGGATGCGCTGGTGCATGAGGCCATAGAGGCGGTGGAAAACAACGGCATCGTCTTTCTGGACGAGATCGACAAGATCACCGTGCGTTCGGACCGGCAGGGGGCCGACGTCAGCCGCGAAGGCGTGCAGCGCGACCTGCTGCCGCTGATCGAGGGCACGATCGTCTCGACCAAGCATGGCGCGGTGAAGACCGACCACATCCTGTTCATTGCCTCGGGCGCGTTCCATGTGGCCAAACCGTCGGACCTGCTGCCGGAGCTGCAGGGCCGCCTGCCGATCCGGGTGGAACTGAAGCCGCTGACCAAGTCCGACTTCCAGCAGATCCTGACCGACACCGAGGCCAGCCTGATCCGCCAGTACACCGCCCTGATGGCGACCGAGGAGGTGACGCTGGACTTCGACGACAGCGCCATCGAAGCCATCGCCGACCTGGCCGTGCAGGTGAACGAGGGCGTCGAGAACATCGGCGCGCGGCGGCTGCACACGATCATGGAAAAGCTGCTGGAGGAGGTCAGCTTCACCGCGTCCGACCGCAGCGGCGAAACCATCCCCGTGGATGCCGCCTATGTGAACGAACGGGTGGGCGAACTGGCCACCAACACCGACCTGAGCAAGTTCATCCTGTAGCGCAGCCGGGTGCAGTCGCGCTGCGCCCGCACAGGCCGGGGCTGACACCCCCAACGGCTCACGAAGCTCCAGGCAGCGATTCCGGCCGGTGGCCTCAGCGCTGGCGGAAGGCCTCGTCCGACGTGCCGATGACCCGGTCGGTCAGGAACGACAGCACCGACCGCGATCCGGCCTTCAGTTCGGCATCCACTTCCATGCCGGGCCGCACCTCGTTCTGGCCGGGCTGTTCGCCCAGATAGGCCTTGTCGGTCTGGATGTCGACGCGGAAGAAGACCTGGCCGGTCTGTTCGTCGCGGTTGGCATCGCGTGCCACGCGCACGACCTTGCCGTCCAGCGTACCGTACTTGATGAAGTCATAGGCGCGGACCTTCACACTGGCATCCTGGCCGACCTCCACGGCGGAGATGTCCTTGTTGGCCACGCGGGCCTCGATGATCAGGTTCTCCGCCTCGGGCACCACGGACATCAGCGGTTCGTTGGGCCGGACGGCCTGGCCCGGATTGTTCACCGCCAGATTCTGCACATAACCGTCGACCGGGCTGCGCACCACGGTACGGTCGAGGCGGGTCTGGGCCTGGGCCAGCGCGGCGGCGGTCCGGTCGCGGGCCCCGCGCACCTCGGCCAGCTGGGTCAGCACGCCGCTGCGGGCGGTGTCGTCGATCTCCCGTCGCCGCGACCGCGCCGCCGAAAGTCCGGATGTCGCGGAATCCAGCGACTGCTGGGTCTGCTGCAGTTCGCCCTCGGTCTCGTTCAGCTGCCGTTGCACGGACTGGAACCGGAGAAACGGGAAATGGCCCTTGTCGGTCAGCGTCTGCAGCGAGGCCACCTGTTCGCGCAGCACGTCGGCGCTGGAACGCAGGGTTTGGATGCGCACCCGCAGCGAATTGATCTCGGACTGCGCCTGCTCGATCTCCCGGTCGGCGCTTTCGCGCTGGGCGGCCAGCGCATCGCGCCGGGCCTCGAACAGGCGGCTGTGGGTGGCGACCAGATCGGGCCGAGCGGAAATCACGTTCGACGGGAAGTCGATGGATGCGTTGCCGCCCGCTTCCGCCTCCAGCCGCGCCAGGTCGGCCTCCAGCGTCAGCAGGTCGCCGTTCAGGCGGCGGACCTCGGCGCGGATCAGCTGATCGTCCAGCACCAGCAGCGCCTGCCCCTCGGTCACCAGATCGCCGTCGCGGACCAGAACCTCGGCCACCGCGCCGCCTTCCGGGTGATTGACCACCTTCACACGGCCACCGGGCCGGACTTCGCCCGGGGCGACGACCGACTGATCCACTTCGGCGAGCCCCGCCCACAGCAGGATGGCCAGAAAGAACCCGCCGATCACCATGACCAGGACCGACGCGAGCGGCGAATGGCGGCGTTCGCTGATCGCCTGCGCCTCGGGCAGGAAATCGCGATAGTTCGGGGCGTCCTTGCTGCGGGGCTTGTCGGCCATGTCCGGTCAGGCGCCTTCGGAACTGTTGCCGCTGCTGGAACCGCCCTGCGATCCCAGCTGGCTCATGGCGGCATCGCGCATGCGCGAGCGGGCGAAGGCGATGACTTCCTGCGGCGCGCCGATGCGTTCGATCCGGCCGTCCAGCAGCAGTGCCACCTTGTCGGCGATCGCCATCGGCGCCATGCGGTGCGAGATCATGATGATGGTGCGGCCCCGGCGGGCGCGGTTCATGGCCCGGATCAGGCGTTCCTCCGAGCCGGGGTCCAGTGCGCTGGTCGCCTCGTCGAAGATCAGGATCTTCGGGTTGCGGATCAGCGCGCGTGCCACCGCCAGCAGTTGCCGCTGACCGGACGACAGGCCCCCGCCGCGTTCCGACAGCACCGTGTCATAGCCCTTGGGCAGCTTCTGGATGAACTCATGCGCGCCGACGAACTTCGCCACCGATTCGACGCGTGCCGGATCCTTGTCGTCGATGCCCATGGCGATGTTCTCGCGCACCGTCCCGGCGAACAGCTGTACTTCCTGCGGCACCACGCCGATCTGGCGGCGCAGGGTTGCGGGCGAGATGTGGGCGATGTCGGTGTCGTCGACCAGCACGCGGCCGTGTTCGGGCTGATACAAACCCTGGATCAGCTTGGAGAGCGTGGTCTTGCCCTGGCCGGACGGGCCGATGATGCCGAACACCTGACCGGCCTCGATCTCGAAGCTGATCCCGTTCAGCACGAACGGCAGGTCGTCGGCATAGCGGTACGAGATATTGTCGAACGCCACCTTGCCCGTGATCGGCGAACCGGGGCTCAGGTCGCCGGGTTCGCTCTCCGGCGTCTCGTTCATGATCTCGTCGATGCGCTGGAAGGCCGAGCGGACTTCCTGCACCTGATGCCAGGCCGAGACCACCTGCCGCATGGGCGCGACCGCGCGGGTGGCCAGAATGTTGGTCGCGATCAGGGCACCGATGGACATGTCGCCCGACATGATCAGCAGCGCGCCGACCACGATGACGACAAGGCTGAGGACCTGCTGCAGGTTCTGGCCCACGGCGGAGAGGATGCCGGACAGGCTGTGGCTGCGGTATCCGGTCCAGGCCGACAGGCCCAGCCGGTGATCCCAGCGGCGCTCGATCTCGGACTCCAGACCCAGGGACTTGACCGTCAGTGCGTTCGCCATGGTCTCGTGCAGCGCCGAGGCCTTGGCCGCCTGCCCCATGAAGTTCTGTTCCGTCAGTTTCTTCTGCCGACCGTGGGACGCAAGCGACAGCAGCACGAACAGCGGGATGGAGACCGCGACGATCAGCGCGATCAGCGGTTCGATCAGGACCAGCGCGAACAGGAACACGCCGACGAACAGCAGGTCGGCGATCACCAGCGGCATCTGTCCGGTGAAGAAGGCGCGGATGGAGTCCAGCTGGCGCATGCGTTCGGAAATCATGCCCGAGGCGGTGGTCTCGAAATGCTTGTAGGGCAGCCGCAGCAGATGGTGCACCAGTTCGCCGCCGATCAGGCTCTCGACGCGGGCGCCGGTGTGGCTGGAGACATAGACCCGCACGATCCTGAGAACCAGGTCGAACAGGTAGATGATCACCATGCCGACGGCCAGGGCGAACAGCGTGGCCTGTGCCCCGCCGCCCGCGCCCACGACCTTGTTGAACACCGTCATGATGAACAGCGGCGCGGCCAGCGCGAAGATGTTGATCATCAGCGAGGCCACCGCCAGTTCCAGCAGCACGCCCCGCATCTTGGCGATCACCAGCGACCGCCAGCCCTTTTCCTTGACCGACGCGGCGTCCGGTTCCTTCATCTTCAGGGCGACGTTGCCGAGCGCGCTCACCTCCTCGGCCTGCATCAGGTCGGTGGCATCGGTCTCGGGATTGTAGACCAGGAACGCCGCACCTTCCCGCCGCACCACGGAGACGGCGGCCATGGGCGCGTCGCGCTTCATCGCGATGAAGGGGGGTTTCAGCCTGTCGAGGGATTTCCTGGTCAGCGCCTGTTCCGAGACGGGAAAGCCGAGCCGTTCGGCCGCCAGCCGGAAGCCGTCCAGCGTCATCGGCGTGCCCGCCCCGGGGGCGGCGGCCTGAATATCGGCATAGCCGATCGGCCGGCCCAGATCGCGCGTGTTGCGCACCAGCAGACGGCGCAGCGTATCGACGCGCGCCGCGGCCGCAGGGGCCGGCGACGGGCTGTCATCGGTCTTCGCGTCGGCGGCTTCCGGTGCCTTGCTTTCGGGCGCGGCAGGCCGGGGCGCGGATTCGGGACGCCGCCATTCCTCTTCGGCGAAATCCGCGACGTCGGCGGTCTTCTTGGGCGCGGGCCGGGAGGAGACGACATGCAGGTGACCGGCGCCCGTGGCGGGATTCCTTGACACGCGCCGGCGGTCTTCCCGCCCGGGTTCTTCTTCCCTGTCGGCGTTGGCGCGTGCCCGCCGTGCCATGATCTCGGCCTTTTCGGCTTCGGTGGCCGGACGTTTCACGACCGGGATACGACCGATCTGGGACCAGCCCCCGGCGTCACCCTTGTTGTCCGGGACGTCGCGATCATCGGCCATGGTCAGCCCTTCGCCTTCTTCGACAGCAGTTTCTTCGGGCGGCGCTGCTCGGCCACCTGGAACAGCGAAAACGTCCGGTTGACGTAGTTGGTGACACTGTTGAGGCCGGTCATGTAGTCGGCCAGCGTCTCGGTCTTTTCCGCCTCGACCATGCGGATCGGGCGGCGCGGATCATCGGTCTCGAAGCGGGCATAGAACCACGGCTCGCCCCGCTTCAGGATCAGATCCTTCTGCGGTTCATACCATTCGAAGGCCCACATCATCGGGCGCGGCCAGATGTGGATCGGCAGCCGTCCGCCGATCATCGTTCCCGGCATCGGGGTGGGCCGGTAGTGGTTGAAGGCCGGCATCTGGTTCATCCAGCAGACATCGTCGGCCACGAAGATGTAGGGCGTGATGAACTGGATGATCGGGCGATTGGGGTGCCGCCATTCCTTGCGCGGCATGACCGCCACCATCTGGCGGAGGTGCTTGGAGCGGATGGAGCTGCTGTCGCCGCTGACATTGATCAGCTGCGGCTGGCCCTTGTCGTCCATCTTGAAGCGCAGGTGCACGTCGATGGGGCACGGGATCTCGAACAGCCGGGCCTCATAATCCAGCACCGCCGGACAGACGCCGACGGATTTCGAATGCTGCACCTGCGAATCGTTGCGCCGGCAGGGGCGCGGCGCCTCCCAGATGAAGCCGGCCTTCTCGGCATCCAGAATATAGCCGACCTCGACCACGCGCCGTTCGGGCGCGGCCTTCTTGTCGGGCAGGCCCTCGGATTCACCTTTCAGGTACGCAAACATGCCGGTTTCCTAGCAGAAAGAAGTCGAAGCATCGTTAATGTTCCGGGAATTGACAAGGCAAAGCCCGTGCCAGCGCTGTCAGGCCACGCCGATCGGAGGCCGTCCGGTGCGGGGCCGGACCATACCAAAGACACGGCGTGCATTCCGCCGCAGCAGGATATCAGGTTCGGCAGCCAGACGCGCCTCATGATTCAGCCGTGTCAGCAGGCCCGGTTTCGGCACGCCGGCGAAGCAGCGCCGGTGCGCCGAAACGACCTGGTCGAAGGCCCTGCCCCGGACCGAGCCGATGGCGAAGCCCGCAGCGGCAGCATGATCCACGCGCGCGCCCAGACGGGCCAGCAGGGCCAGGAAGACGGTCACCGGTTTCGTCATCGATCCCGCGCGGCAGCGGCTGTGCAGTTCAGCGAAATCGATCCGGTCCGGGTCGCGCAGCATCAGCAGGCCGTCGACCACCGACTTGATCGCGTCGGCGGTGAACAGGTCGCCCGCCGCATGGCTGGCCGCGATCAGGAAGCGATGGCTCGCACAGGGCAGCCAGATGCCGTCGACGTCCGCCTTTTCCGCCGCTCCCAGCAGGTCCGCCGCGGGCAGCGCCCGCGCGAAGGGATGGGCATCGCCCTGGACATGCAGGTCGATGTTGCAGCCGTCGTCCGGACCGATCAGGGGCTGGAAGCTGGCGTCGCCGACAAAGCCCCACGGGCCACGGGTCGGCATGTCGGCGAAGGCAAAGCCCCGGTCCAGAAAGAAGCGCAGCGCCGCGTCCAGATCGGCGGGCGCGACCAGCAGGTCCGCGTCCGAGACGGCGCGGCCATCCGGATCGGGCCAGACCGCATGCGCGCTCGCCAGACCCTTCATGGCCATATTGAACGTGCCCGACGCATTCAGCGCCGCCGACCAGCGCTCGCCCTGCAGCCGCCGGAACCGGTTCAGCAGGCGGGCCTGCTGTACCGCGTCCTGTCCGACCACGTCCGCCGCAGCCGGCACCAGTGCCGCCACACCCGCCGCCGAGATCAGGTCCGCCAGCGCGACAACAGCGGCCTCATCCAGGGGACCGAAAGGACCCTCATGCCCGGCAATGGCACGCCAGACCGGGTCGAGCGTTTCATCATGGTACAGTGACATGGTGCATTCCCGGACGCCGCGGGGCAGGATGCTCACGTGCTCGTCACGCGCTTTCCAGCGCCTCGATCCCGGACACATCGACGGACCGTTCGGCCAGCGCCAGATCATGCTGGGCCTGCATGTCGAGCCAGAAGCCCGGCCTGCTGTTCAACAGCTTGCCGAGCCTGACGGCCATTTCCGGCGTGACCGGATGGGTCTCGTTCAGAATGTTGTAGAGATGGCCGCGAGAGATGCCCAGCGCCCTGGCAAAGCCGGACTTGCTGATCTTCAGTGCAGGCAGGATGTCTTCACGCAGCGTGGCCCCCGGATGCGCGGGGATGATGCTGTGGTGCCGTTCCATCAGTGATAATCCTCCAGATCCACTTCGATTGCGTCCTCGCCGTCCCACGCAAAGGTCAGGCGATAGTTGTGCGTCACACGGACCGAATAGCGGTCAACGCCCTGCAGGCCATGGAAATGGTAGCCCGGCAGGTTCATGTCCTCGGGCGTCCTGGCAACCGAAAGAGCGGCCATCCGGACATTCAGCTTGGCAATCCACTGCGGGTTGATCCCACGGGTTCTGCCCTTCGTCCAGAAGTCACGCAGACTTCTGTTCCTGTAGCTCTTGATCACACCTGTAACATAATCCTGCACAGATAACTGTCAAGGAATACTGGACAGTATCGACCGGCGGCATCGCCCGGATTGCGGGCAGGATGATCACGGCAACCGGACATGGGCGACCGCGGCCATGGCGGTTACCTGAGATCCCGCACCGGCCAGTTGATCAGCAGGACCCCCATGAAGGCCGCGAGGATGCCAGTGCCCATGACCGGCGTGATCACGTCGCCCAGGAAGATCACGCCCAGGCCGACGCCGACACCGATCCTGAGATAGGCCTGGCTGGTCACGCCCAGGCTGCCGAGGGTCCGCACCAGCCGGAAGTACAGCAGGAACGCCAGCGCGGTCGAGAAGAAGGCCAGCGCCGAGGCCGCGACCAGCGATCGCAGCGAGATATCCAGTGTCCATGGCTGATCGATCAGCACCGAGGCGGGCAGCAGGATGGCGCTGGACCAGAGCATGGAACCGGCGGCTGTCGTGGCCGGGCCGAGATGGCTGAAGTTCCGGCCGTAGATCGCGGCCATGCCGTAGAGCATGGCCCCGGCCAGAATGGCGAGCTGTGCGATCACGGCCTCGCCCAGTCCGGCCAGGGCATCGGTGCCGACGATCAGGATCACGCCGCCGAGGCCGAGCAGGGCCCCGAACGCCGCGCGCGCGCCGACCGCCTGCCTGCGGAACGGCAGCAGCCCGGCCAGCACCACGAAGATCGGCGCGGTGGAGTTCAGCACGGTGGCCAGCGAGGCCTCCACGAACTGCTGACCCCACGCCAGCAGGGTCCAGGCCCCGAACCCGTTCAGGCAGGACTGGATCGCCAGCTTGCGCCAGGTCTCCCGGTCGCGCGGAAACTTCTGGCCGGTCGCCTGCATGACGATGACCAGGAAGATCACCGCTACGCTGACCCTGAAGGCCACCAGCGACACCGGCGGGATGGTCTCCAGCGCGATCTTCAGCAGCGGATAGGACGCGCCCCAGAAGGTCGCCAGCAGGCCGAGCAGCACGTATTCGATCCATCCGGGGCGCATGTCGCTGGCTTTCATTCGAACGGGGTGAGGGGTGCATGGGGACCGGAAACGCGCGTCAGGAAGGTCCGGTCTTCCCGCAGCAGAAACTTCTCGGACTGGGCGAACGCATAGTTTTCCCGCCCCAGCGGGTCCGCCGACAGGCGCGCCCGATAGGCTTCGTAGGCGGCCAGACTTTCGACGTTGTAGACGCCATAGGCAAGCGTCGTCGATCCTTCGTGCGGTGCGAAATAGCCGATCAGATCGCCGCCGCAGCGCGGGATCGCCTGTCCCCAGTTGCGCGCATAGGCGGCGAACTGGGCTTTCTTGGTCGGATCGATGTGATAGCGGATGAAACAGGTCAGCACGATGATGTCTCCCCTCGGGTTTGTATGACGCGGGCGAGTCTGACCGATTGAACGACGCTGATGCTTCGACTATGATCGAACCATGAAAGAAGGACCGGACATTGCCCTGCTGGGGTCGCTGATCGGCGATCCGGGCCGCGCCAACATGCTGACCGCCCTGATGAGCGGCAAGGCGCTGACGGCGACCGAGCTGGCCGCCGAGGCCGGCGTCACGGTACAGACCGCCAGCAGTCATCTCAGCCGGCTGCAGGAGGGTGGCCTGATCCAGCAGCGCCGGCAGGGACGGCATCGCTATTTCAGTCTGGCCGACGACGATGTCGGTGCCTTGCTGGAAAGCATGATGGGGATCGCCGCGCGGCGCGGTCACACCCGCACCCGCACCGGACCGAAGGACCCGGCCCTGCGCCGTGCCCGCGTCTGCTATGACCATCTGGCCGGTGAGCTGGCCGTGCGCATGTTCGACAGCCTGCACAGCCGGTCCCTGATCATATCGCACGACGACAGGATAGCCCTGACCGGGGCGGGCGAACGGTTCGTGGCGGACTTCGGGATCGACCTGCCTGACATGGGCAGGACCCGGCGGCCGATGTGCCGCCCGTGCCTGGACTGGAGCGCGCGGCGCACCCATCTCGCCGGATCGCTGGGTGCGGCCTTTCTGACGCGATTCCAGACGCTGGGCTGGGCGGCGCGGGAACCCGGGTCGCGTGTCGTGCGTTTCTCGCGACGGGGTGAAGCATCATTTCTGGAACGGTTTCCGGGCTGAGCCGCACGGAAAACGAGTCTCATTCCGGGACAGGAAATGCGCGGCAAGTGTATGATGGGTCACTGATTCGGGACGGTTTCCGGTTCAAACCGGGTCCGGACCACACTATTTGGTAAGGGTATGCCTTTAAGCGACTAGGTGAACTGTGCCCGGTTCTTGCATGATGGGAAGCACCATGAAACGTATGTCGCAAATTCTGACGGTTGCCGCGATCGCGCTGGCTCCCGCATTCGCGCAGGCGCAGGTCCTGCAGGATCCCAACCGCGCCGACGCGCTGGCCGGTGCCATCGCGGGCAGTGACGAGGGCCTGCTGGCCATCGAGCGCTTCCTGGACGACGGCGGCGTGCCCGAGGCGGCGGCGCAGCGGGCGGTCAGCCTGATCCGCGAGCTGCAGCGCAGCGATCTGGTCGCCGATCCCGAGATCATCCAGAAGGCTGCGGACCGCATTTCATCCGCGGCGAGCCGCTCTTTCGTGGCCGCCAAGATCTACAAGACCCGCGTGACCAATACCTTCGAACTGGGCGAGAAGCGGATCGGCTTCGACTTCGGCCCGCCCGATGCCCAGGTTAAGGAGGGTTTCACCAAGGTCACCGCGAAGAGCACCATCATCAAGGGCCCGAACCCGACCGCCATGCGCCGTCCGGAAGGCGAATCCCTGCTGCGCGACGGCATCCGCAACATCCGCAAGGTGAAGCTGCCCGTCGAGAACGGCACCTATCGCGTGATGATCACCACCGATGACATCGGCGTGCCCGAGGCGAGCGAGCGTCCCTACGGGGCCGGCCTGAAGATCAATGGCGAACGCGTCCGGGTCGCCGCCCAGACGCCGAAGAACTGGGTCGACGAGACCTATCTGGCCGAGCCCGACCGGTATTATGCCGAGGATGGCGACAAGGCCGCCGACGCGGTTGCCAGCCGCGGCAACGCCAGGGGCCGTACCACCGGCGGCGTGATGGTCGTCGATGCCACGGTCACGGATGGCGAACTGAATCTGACCTTCGATCTGATCGAGGGCCGCGAGACCTATCTGACCGGCGTGATTCTGGAACCCGCGACCGAGGAGAGCGTGTTCGCAGGCTCGCCGACCGCGCGCCGCGTGCTGTTCACCCAGCCCGCCGATATCGTCGCGGCGACCGAGGCGGTCGAGACCGCGCGTCAGAACCTGATTTCAGACATCGTCGTGGAGGCGGAGCCGGAGCGGCTTGCACGGCTGCTCGATCTGCCCGATCCTGTCGTTGAACCCCTGAACGACGTCAGCCCCAACTGACGCGGCGACCCGGGCTTCTGGAGGGATTGATGGCCGGCAGTGGAAAGCTCCGATTCGGACTCTGCCCGGCGTTTCTCATGCTTCTGGCGGCCCTTGCCGGGTCGACGGCGGCCCGCGCGCAGGGCGCGACCGACACCTCGTCCGAAGGCCAGGTCCGCCCCACCATCATCCAGAATCCGATCATTCCCGGTAACGCCGATCCCGAACCGCCGTTCACCACCGCGAAACAGGACGCCGTGCTGCAGCGCCGCCGCGATCCCTACGACCCGATCGGCATGGAAGCCGGCGGCATCTTCCGCGACATCAAGTATCTGGGCCGCGGCCAGATTCTGGAGAGCTTCCTGCTGTTCCCGAAGGTCGAGACCGAAGTGGTGTTTGACACCAACATCTTCGCCGAGGCCAGCAACAAGACCGCCGATTTCATCGGCACGGTCCGACCGGAACTGGAACTGCATTCCAACTGGGACAATCACGAATTCTTCGTCCGGGGCTTTGGCGAGTTCGGCCGCTATCTGCGCAACAACCGCGAAAGCTTCCGCCGTCACGGCGTCGAGATCGGCGGACGGCTGGACGTCACCGAGTTCCTGCGGATCAACGCCAATACCGGCTGGCAGCGCAAGACGACTGCGCGTAGTGACATTGAGGCAGATACCGGCGGCGACGAGCCGACAGTGTTCTATGAAAGCTTCGGTGAACTCCGTGCCCGCTACAAGCGCGACAAGTTTCTGGTCGATGCCAAGACCAAGATGACCGTGTTCGATTTCGTCGACACCCCCGCCGGTGCCGGCGAACGGGAGAACGACCAGAACGATCGCTGGTTCTGGGAAAACAGCCTGCGGCTTGGCTGGGAAGAATGGCGTGGCACCACCATCTTTGTGGAACCGTTTTACCGCTTCAGTCGAAATTTCATCAATCCCGACAATCAGGGCGTAACCCGCGGCTTTTCGTCGAAGGGCCTGACGATGGGTCTGACATACGACGCCACTGCGGTGACATTCCTGGAAGCCGCCGTCGGCATCGGGTTCGGCGATTCCTTCGACGGTAATGCCGATGGCTTCCTGTTCTTCGCAC
Source organism: Minwuia sp. (assembly GCF_048263705.1). Taxonomy (GTDB): domain Bacteria; phylum Pseudomonadota; class Alphaproteobacteria; order Minwuiales; family Minwuiaceae; genus Minwuia. Next base: position 207,046 of record NZ_JBLXDV010000004.1, read on the forward strand.
CTGCACTCGACTGGGTCTGGAACCCTCACGACTCCTGGACGTTCAAGGCCGGATACCAGCGGCGGATCACAGGCACGAACAGCTTCACAACCGTCAACGGGGTCAATATTCCCGATGTCGCTTTTTTGACGGACGAGATCAGTCTGGAAGCGCAACTGGAAGTGACGTTCGAACTGCTGGCCAGCGCGAAGCTGGATATCGGACTGGGGGATACCCTGCAGAACAACACCAGCCAGACCAGTGTCGACACGGAACTCGCGCTGTTGTGGCTGATGAACGAACACGCACGGCTGAAAGGCTTCTGGGCGTGGGAGACGCTGACGTCGAACGACGCGAACCGCGAGTTCGGCAAGCACCGTGTTGGCGTGGTGTTAACCTTGCATTATTAGGGGCAAGGGCCGCACAGCGGTCCGCACCAATCGCAGAATTGAACGGAAAGAGCGGAACATGAACCGGCATATCGCAAAATTTGCATCGACGACCCTTGCGCTGATCGCGCTTGCGGCTGTCCTGCAGGCCTGCTCGGACCGCCGCTATGGCCGCGATGTCGTGGTGATCCAGCCCGCCCAGCCCGCTCAGGCCGCGCCCGCCCCGGCCGTCGCGCAACCGGCGACCGTTGCTGCCCCGCGCCGCGCGGCCATTGCGCCGCCCACGGCGGTTCCGCCCGCACCCCGCGCCGTCGTCACCCCGGCCCCCGCCGCGCCGGCCATCGTCAACCAGCCCGCCGTTGTCGACGGCACGACCGTCGTCGCCGCGCCGGACACCGCTGCCGCGGTTCCGGTGCAGCCGCCCCGCACCGCCGCGACCGCCGACGACGATGCCGCCCCCGTGCGCCGCGATGCGGAAGGCCGCCGCCTGGTCGCCGCCTCCAACACGTCCACCCCTGCGGGCACCCTGGGCGGCCGCCCCGTCTTCGCCGTCGATGACGTGCCGGAAAACGTGGCACGGCAGCTTGAGGAATACCGGCTGGGTCCGGGCGACCGGCTGCAGATCAAGGTCTTCGGTCAGGACGAAATCTCCGGCGAATTCGAGGTCAGCGCCGCGGGCGAGCTCTCCTACCCGCTGATCGGACAGATCACGGCCGAGAACCTGACCCCGGGCGAGTTCAACAAGATCCTGACGGCCGCGCTGGAGGAATTCTTCGTCACGCCCCAGGTCACGGTCGAGGTCACCAACTACCGGCCCTTCTTCATTCTGGGCCAGGTCGGCAATCCGGGTACCTACAAGTATCAGCCCGGCCTGAACGCGCGGATGGCCATCGCCGTCGGCGGTGGCTACACCCGCCGTGCCAAGGAAGAACCCATCACCATCTTCCGCACCGATTCGGCGGGCAACCTGATCAAGTTCGACGCCGATCAGGACAGCGTGATCCTGCCGGGCGACACGATCGAGGTGCATCGCCGCCTGTTCTGACCGGCAGCGCGGCTGGGTCTTTCCGCCAGGAATATCCATCGGCCCGGAACCCGGGCCCCCTTGCGGCGTTCCCGCACGGAGGTGCGACCGGCTGTTCGCAAATTGTCACCACCTGAACACATTGTTTGCCCTGGACAATGCGATATGGGTAACGGAACTGGCACATCTGTTGCTTCTTGCAGGAGGAAGTGGGGTCGCACGTCGATGATCTAGCGGCCTGAACTGAAACAGATACCAGATGTTGGGTTATCGGGTTCGCTGAAACGCAAAAAGCGATACTGCCGGATCAGATAAATAAAACGGGAACTTAAGATCGGTCGCCAACACGCTGAAAGAATTACAGATTATACCCTTCGGTCTATGATGTGATTCGGTCGGCTGGCGCAGAGCTGGGTTCAAGGCAAGAGAGCGATGGCGAACGTGAGCTACCTGCATACGACACACGCGGATGAAACCGGAGAAGCACCCGCCTTCATGTCCCAGTCGAACTCGGAATCGAGCATGATGAACTTCCGTCAGGTGTTCTCGGTGATCTGGCGCCGCAAATGGATCGTCGTCGCGATCATGGCGCTGGTCATCGCGCTGACCTATTTCTGGCTGCAGTCGCAGACGCCGCTCTACTCCGCCGGATCCGAAGTCGTGATCGGCATCCGCGAGGACACCGTCACCGGCATCGAGGGCGTGGTGCAGCGCGAGCAGCAGGACTTCTATTTCAACGAGACCCAGGCCAAGATCATCTCCTCCTCGCAGATCGCCGAGGAAGTCGCCACGCGGCTGGACCTGTTCGAGAACCCCGAACAGCTCTACTGGAAGTCGAGCGCCGGTCCGTCGGCCGGCCAGCAGATCAAGTCCACCATCAAGAGCATCCTGCCCGAACCGGTCGTCGAGGGCTTTCGCAGCGTGCTGAACCTGCTGCGCGGCGGCAGCCAGACCGCGGAAGACCGTTCCGTCATCAAGAGCATGACCCCGGAAGAACGCGCGGCCTTCGAACGGCAGACGCTGATCCGGACCCTGCTGGACGCGATCTCCGTCGATCCGTCCGACCGGTCGCGGACCATCGCCATCCGCGCCATCTCCGACAAGCCGGACATGGCGCGCAAGATCGCCAACACCTTCGCCGAGGCCTATGTCGATTCGACCCAGACCGAGAAATCCGATGCCACCACCCGTGCGTCGGGCTTCCTGAGGGATGAGGTCGAGCGCCTGCTGCTGCAGTCGCAGCAGTCGGAACAGGCGCTGGCCCAGTTCAGCCGCGATACCGGTTTCGTCAGTGTGGGTGACCGCCTGACCCTGATCGAGGAGCAGCTCGCCGACCTGAACAGCAAGCTGGTGCTGGCCCGCGAGGAACTGGCGGAATCCCAGGCCCGCAACCAGCAGGTCCGCCGCCTGCTCAGCGAGGAGGGTGGCATCGAGACCGTCGCATCCGTGCTGGAATCGCCGCTGATCAGCCGCCTGCGCGAGCAGGAGGCCGAGGTGGTCCGCGAGATCGCCGAACTGCGCACCCAGCTGCGCGACCGTCACCCGCGCCTGCTGCTGAAGCGCGCGGAACTGGAAGACCTGCAGCTGAAGATCCGCAGCGAGATCGACAAGATCGTCATCGGCCTGAACAACAAGCTGGAACTGGCCCAGGTCAAGGTCCGCAACCTGGAGAACGAGGTCGCGGTGGTGCAGGCACAGATCGCGAAACAGTCCGACGCCGAGGTGACGCTGCAGTCGCTCCAGTCGCAGCGCGATGCCGACAAGCAACTCTATGAGACCGTGCTGACCCGCTTCAACGAGATCAATCTGCAGGAACGCGCCCCCCAGAAGGCCGACGCGCGCATCATCTCCCGCGCCGCGACGCCGCTGGAACCGAGCTTTCCGCGCAAGAGCCTGACCATGGCCGCGGCGATCGTCGGATCCGCCATGCTGGCCATCATGGTGGTCTTCCTGATCGAATACATGGACTCGGGCTTCCGTTCGCTGCACCAGCTGCAGCAGCAGGCCTATGTGCCCGCGCTCGGCATCATCCCGCGCCTGTCGGTGCTGGAGGGACGCCGCTACACGCCGGAAGACTTCGTGCTGGACGAACCGAACTCGCTCTATTCGGAATCGATACGCACCATCCGCACCTCGCTGATGCTGTCCAGCATCGACAGCCCGCCCCGATCGGTCATGTTCACCTCCTCGGTGCCGGCCGAGGGCAAGACCTCGACGGCGGTGTCCGTCGCACGCGCCGCCGCCAAGGCGGGCCAGCGCACGATCCTGGTCGACTGCGACCTGCGCAAGCCGTCGGTGAACGAATCGCTGCGGGTGCCGAACGGCAAGGGCGTGGTCGAGATCCTGACCGGCAACATCGAGCTGGACGATGCCATCGAGATCGACCTGAAGTCCGGACTGCATTACATCACCGCCGGCGCGAAGGCGCCGAACCCGCCGGATGCTCTGGGCTCGGTCGCGATGCGTCAGCTGATCACCGAACTGGAAGGCCGCTACGATCTGGTGATCCTGGACACGCCGCCCGTGCTGCCGGTCTCGGATTCGCTGGTGCTGCTGCGCCATGTCGACAAGGCCGTGTTCCTGGTGCGCTGGGGTTCGACCCGCCGCGAGGCCGTGCTGGCCGGGATCCGCCAGGTGCAGGAGGCCAACGGCGACCTGGCCGGTGTCGCCATGACCCGCGTCGACATCCGCAAGCATCAGAAATACAATTACAGCGACAGCTACTACTACTATCGGGGATACGGCAAATATTATGGCACGTAGGCGCCGGCGGGGGCCGGGCATTGCGATCGGCTCATCGTTCGGCGGCTTTGCGATCCTCGGCTGCGGGCTGCTGCTCGGCGGTCTGGCCCTGCCGAAGGTGGCCAGCACCTTTGCCGCGACGACCGGCGAGGCGGTGGTCGAGCGTCTGAAGGAAGGCAAGCCCGTCGGCGAGCACGGCCTGAGCGATGCCCGCGCCTCGTTCGAGAATGCAATCCGGTTCCTGCCCAGCGACTATCGCGCGCCCCGCGATCTGGCCCTGGTCGAACTGCTGGCGGCCCAGCGACTGGAAGACGTCGGGGGCGAGGCCCAGAAGCAGATCGACAAGGATCGCGCCGAACATCTGGCCACCGCGATCTCGGCCAGCCGCAGATCGCTGTCCAACAATCCGGCACAACCCTATGTATGGCTGCGCCTGTCGCAGGCTGAGTTGCTGGCCCGGGGCGTCGGCGTCGAAGCCGCGCTGGCCTACACCATGTCCCTGGAAACCGGCCCGCAGGTGATCGACCTGATGCAGCCCCGCGTCGTGCTGGGCCTTGTGCTGTGGCCGATCCTGGATGACCGTCAGCGGAACCGCGTGCTGGCCCAGATCCGGGGCCTGGCCCGCTATAACCCCCGCATCCTGGCGGAGACGGTACTGCACCGGCCCGGCCTGCCGCAGGTCCGCCAGGCGCTGGCGGACGAACCCGAACTGATGAACGCGTTCCTGCGCTGGTACCTGAAGCGCCGGACACCCGGCCTCCGCCTGCCCACCAACTGACCGGTCCCGCCGGCCTGCCCGCATGGCCACAGGCTGTGATCGGGCGGTGATCTCGGGCGCCCGGGCGTTGAACCCTCTCCCGCACATCCCGATCTTCCGTTCAGTAACGGTTCATGGCGCGCTGTCATGATCAGGACCGTCGAGAGAAGAGGGAAATCAAATGTTCATCCGCAAACGTGTTGCACTGACCTATCCGATACTGATGGCCGCGGCCGAAGCCGCCGGTCCCGTGGCAAGGCGCACCCTTTCCGTTTTGCGTCCGGCGACCCTGGCAATTCCCCTGATGATGGCGATCGGTGCCGGGGGCATGGCATCGACCGCCCATGCCGGCGGTCCGAAGAACTGTCCCCCGGGCCTGGCCAAGAAGAACAACGGCTGCCTGCCCCCGGGTCTGGCCAAGAAACGCTACGCCATCGGACAGCCGGTGCCTGACGATGTCCGCATCATCTATGTGCCCGCCGATCAGTACCCCGATCTGCCGCGTCCCCGCGACGGCCACATCTATGCCCGTGTCGACGGTGACCTGCTGCTGATCGCCGAAGCCACGCGCCGTGTCGTCGATGCTGTCGTGGCGGTCGATGCCGCCGCCCGCGCCACCAGGGACGACTGACACAGGAAACTGGACAGCTGTCCGGAACTTTGGGCGCGTTGCGGCATTCCTTCAGGTACGGGGTGTATTCGGGCGTTCATCGACACGGACAGAAACAGTAAATGTGACACGCTTGTGACCCGTCTGTGTCCTTGTCCACGATGCGTTGAAATAAAAGCAGTGAATAGCGATGTAGAGGTTAGGGCATTTAGCGTTAAGAGGCCCCGTAGTTCCGAGTACGATACGACGATCAGCGTTTGCGTATTGTGATCGGGATCAAAAGAAAAAACGACAGTACAGTCTCTAGGTAGCATACAGAGCAACTAAAAAGCCCGGCGGAGCGATCCGCCGGGCTTTCTTATGGGCATCGTACGGTCACGCCGCAGAGCGGCGGTGATCAGGACAGGTCTCAGGCACCGTGCAGGCCGACGATGGCGATCGACGACACGTTCTGGTGCGGCGCGCCGCCCAGGTTGTGGGTCATGCCGATCTTCGGGTTCGACAGCTGACGCTTGTCCGCGCGGCCCAGAAGCTGCGCATACATTTCATACAGCATCCTCAGACCGGACGCGCCGATCGGATGGCCGAAGCATTTCAGGCCGCCGTCGATCTGTGCCGGCACCTTGCCGTCGGCATTGTAGAAGCCGTCGAGGAAATCCCTCCAGGCCTCGCCTTCCTTCGAGATGAACAGGTCTTCCGCCGTCACCAGCTCGGTGATGGAGAAGCAGTCGTGGCATTCGAACATCGACACTTCTTCGCGCGGGTTCTTGATGCCGGCTTCCTCGTAGGCGCGCTTGGCGGCCTGGCGGGTGGTCATGAAGTAGGAGCCGTCCCAGCTGCTGTGCTGGGCTTCGGTCCCGTTGGAAACCGCCAGCTGCAGCGCCTTGACCGTGACCAGATCCTTCTTGCCGAGCTTCCTGGCGATCTCGGGCGTGCAGACGATCGCGGCGGCGGAACCGTCAGACACGCCGCAGCAGTCGAACAGGCCCAGCGGTTCGGCGATCATCGGTGCGTTCAGCACCGTGTCCATGGAGACGACCTTCTGCAGATGCGCCTTCGGGTTCTTCGCGCCGTTCTCGTGGCTCTTCACCGACACCTGGCCGATGGCGCGCTTCAGATCCTCGGCCTTCACGCCGTGCTTCTGGCGGTAGGCGGTGGCGAGCTGTGCGAAGTTGCCCGGTGCCGAGGCGTTCGGGTTCATCATGTCGTTCAGCGGGCCGCGGCCACGCTGGGGCAGGCCACCGTAGCCGGTGTCCTTCAGCTTCTCGACACCCACGGCCAGCGCGATGTCGGCGGCACCCGAGGCCACGGCATAGACCGCGCCGCGGAAGGCTTCGGTCCCGGACGCGCACATGTTCTCGACGCGGGTCACGGGGATGTAGGGCAGGCGCAGCGCGGTGGCCAGCGGCAGGGCCGACTTGCCGACGTGCACTTCCTCGATGGCGGTGGAGAACCAGGCCGCATCGATCTGCGAGGTCTCGATTCCCGCATCCTTGATGCATTCCTCATAGGCTTCCATCATCAGATCCTCGGCGTCGCAATCCCAGCGTTCGCCGAATTTCGAGCAGCCCATGCCAAGTATGGCGACCTTGTCGCGAATTCCGGACGGCATTTTCCTCATCCTCCCAAGTGAAAACTCAAACGTGGCTTCAAACTAACATGAAATGGCGCGGTGACACCAAAGTCAAATGCAAGGCCGCCCTGCACCTGCGTCAGGTCGCAACGGCGGCACGTGCCAGTTCGCCGCGCGCCTGCCGGATGATGCCGACGGCCGACCAGAGGAACAGGCCGGCCATGATCCCGGCGACGATCAGGTCGGGCCATCCGGTCGCCGTGCCCCAGACACCCAGCGCCGCGATCATGACGGCGATGTTGCCGATGGCGTCGTTCCGGCTGCACAGCCAGACCGAGCGCACGTTGGCGTCGCCGTCGCGGTATGACATTAGGACCGCCACGCTGGCCAGGTTGGCCAGCAGGGCCAGAAAGCCGATCGCACCCATGGTTTCGGCTGCCGGGGTAGCCTGCGCGACCACGCCCCAGGCGGTGCTTGCGAGCACCCACAGGCCCATCAGCAGCAGGCTGATCCCCTTGGCCATGGCCGCCGTGGCGCGCACCCGCAGGGACATGCCGATGACAGCGAGCGACATGCCGTAGGTCACGGCATCGGCGAAGAAATCCAGCGCGTCGGCCTGCAGCGCCCGCGAGCCGGACAGCAGCCCGGCGACACCTTCGACACCGAACATCCCGGCATTGATCGCGATCACCAGCCAGAGCCGCCGGCGGTACGCCGCCGTCGCGCCCGAGAAATCCGTGTCATGTCCGCAGCCTGCGCTCATGGAAGCCTCCTTGAATGTGAGAGGCTCCGTATATAATTCCTCTAGCGACTAGAGGTTCAAGAGGTTTTCTCCATGCATGCGATCGGGGCTCTGGCAAAGGCGACCGGCGTGAAGGTGCCGACCATCCGCTACTACGAACAGATCGGGCTGCTGGACGCGCCGGAACGCACGGACGGCGGCCAGCGGCGCTATGACGGGACCGCCCTCGACCGCCTGACCTTCATCCGGCACGCCCGCGATCTGGGCTTCAGCATCGACGACATCGCGGCGCTGCTGCGTCTGAGTGCCCACGCGACCGCACCGTGCGAAGACGTCAACGCGCTGGCCGCGGCCAATCTGGAAAGCGTACGCCAGCGAATCAGCCGGTTGCAGGCACTTGAGACAGAGCTCAGCCGGATCGTCGCGTCCTGCGCGGACGGGACGGTGAAAGACTGCCAGGTCATCCGCAGCCTGTCGGATCACGGCCTGTGCCGGACATCGCACTGATGCGGCTTCCCCTTCCCGACGCCACCGGCATAGGATGCGCGCCGGATCGATCAGGGGGGAGACAGCTATGACCGACGCGTTTCACGAGATGACGGCCCTGGCGCTCGGTCGCGGCATCGCCGCCGGGCGGATCGATCCCGTGGCCCTGGCCGAGCATTTCTTCGACCGCATCGCCGAGGCCGACCCCGACCGCAAGACCTATGTGTCGCTCACCCGCGAACGCGCCTATGCCGAGGCCATGGCGGCGCGCCGTCGCGCGGCAGCCGGTGCCATGCTGTCGCCGCTGGACGGGGTGCCGATCAGCTGGAAGGACCTGTTCGACACGGCCGGACATGCGACGGAAGGGGCCTCGAAACTGTTCAGCGGCCGCGTGCCCGAACGCGACGCTGTCGCGCTGGAACGCGCCGCCGCCGCCGGGGTCGTCTGCCTGGGCAAGACCAACCTGCCGGATCTGGCCTATTCGGGTCTCGGTGCCAATCCCCATACGGGCACGCCGGTGAATCCCTACAGCCCGGACGGCGATCCCCGCGTGCCGGGCGGCAGCTCCGCCGGTGCCGGTGTCTCGGTCGCGGCCGGACTGGCCGCCGCCGGAATCGGCTCCGACACCGGCGGATCGGTGCGCATTCCCGCCGCCTTCAACGGGCTCGTCGGCCTGAAGACGACATGGGGCGCGATCTCGCTGGAAGGTGCCATCCCGCTGGCCCCGTCACTGGATACCGTCGGCCCGCTGACGAAGGACGTGGCCGATGCCAGCGCCCTGCACGCCATCATGTCGGGCCGGCCTGCCGCCGACCTGCGGGGGACCGATGCGGGCCGGCTGAGGCTGCTCTGGGCCCGCGGCCACGACGACAACGAGCTGGAACCCGGCGTTGCCGCGCGGATCGAGGCCGCCGTCGAGACCCTGCGCCGGGCCGGTGCCACCGTCGACGAGCAACGTCTGGATTCCTTCGAGGCCGTGGACGACCTGGCCGCCCAGCACGGCAACCTCATCACGCTGGAAGGCTGGGCGCTGTGGGGCGAAACCATCGATGCCAACCCCGGCAAACTCTATGCGCCCATCCGGGAACGGATCAGCGCCGGGCGCGACGCCCGAGCCGTGGATGCCGAGATCCTGCGCCACCGGTTTCCGGACATGCGCCGCGTCTGGCTGCGCGAGGCGGCCGCCTATGACGCGGTGATCATGGCCACCTGCCCGATCGTCGCGCCCTCGATCAGGCTGGTGGAGAGTGACGGAGAGGCCCATTCCAGGCTGGCCATGCTGTCGTCATCGAACACGCGCCGGGTGAACTATCTGGGACTCTGCGCCCTGTCGCTGCCCTGCGGTCTGAGCGACGGGCTGCCGGTCGGCCTGATGGCGATCGCACCGCCCGATGCTGAGGGCCACCTGCTGCGCACCGGCAAGGCCATCGAGCAGGCGCTTGGCGAGACTGGCTAAATATCAGGCAATTTGGCCGGACTGCATAAAATTTGATCAAATCATGTTGCCCCACGGCCCGGTTTGCCACCCTGATTCCCCCTAACCTGTTGAAAAACAAGACTCCGTGAAAAGCGGCACGCCGCTTGAACCCTTTCTGTCATCCGGACCTGCGGGTCCCTGTGAAGAAAGTGAGGGAGTGGCGCATGAAACTCATCATCGCCGTGATCAAGCCGTTCAAGCTGGACGAGGTCCGCGAAGCGCTGACCGCGCTCGGCATCGACGGCCTGACGGCTACGGAAGTGAAAGGCTATGGCCGACAGAAGGGCCATACCGAAATCTATCGCGGCGCGGAATACGCCGTCAGTTTTCTGCCCAAGGTGAAAATCGAGATCGTCCTGAAGTCCGAACTGGCTGAACAGGCGGTCGAAGCCATCCGCCAGGCCGCCGGTACCGGCCAGATCGGCGACGGCAAGATCTTCGTCCTCGACGTGCAGAGCGCCATGCGCATCCGCACCGGCGAGACCGACGGCGACGCGCTCTAAGTTTCTGGGGAACATACTTCAAATGACAAGCAAACGACTTCTACTCGGAACCGGCGTGGCGCTTGCCGCTGCCGTGACCGCCAGCGCCCCGGCCTTTGCCGAGGTCTCGGGCGAAACCGCCTATATCTTCAACACCTTCTCGTTCCTGATCTGCGGCTTCCTGGTCATGTTCATGGCCGCCGGGTTCGCCATGTTGGAAAGCGGCATGGTCCGGTCCAAGAACGTGGCCACGATCTGCGTGAAGAACATCGCGCTCTACTCCATCGCGGGCCTGATGTTCTATCTGATCGGCTATGACCTGATGTACGGCATCGACGAGGGCGGCTATATCGGCTCCTTCAGCCTGTTCTGGTCGCCGGACGACGCCGCGGCGTTGGCCGAGGAAGGCGCGACCTTCGACGCCGGCTATTCGGCCTCGTCGGACTGGTTCTTCCAGATGGTGTTCGTCGCCACGGCGGCTTCGATCGTGTCCGGCACGGTTGCCGAACGCGTCAAGCTCTGGCCGTTCCTGATCTTCGTCGCCGTCCTGACCGCCGTCATCTATCCGATCCAGGGGTCCTGGGAATGGGGCGCGGGCTGGCTGGACGCCGAGTTCGGCTTCTCCGACTTCGCCGGTTCGACGCTGGTGCACTCCACCGGCGGCTGGGCGGCCCTGATGGGTGCCATCATCATCGGCGCGCGCAAGGGCAAGTACAGCGCCGAAGGCCGCATCAACCCGATGCCGGGTTCGTCCATGCCACTGGCGACCCTGGGTACGTTCATCCTGTGGCTGGGCTGGTTCGGCTTCAACGGCGGCTCGCAGCTTGCGCTGGGTTCCGCTGCCGATGCCATCGCCATCTCGGACATCTTCGCCAACACCAATGCCGCCGCTGCCGGCGGTGTGGTGGCCGCGATGATCGCCAGTCAGCTGATGTACAAGAAGGTGGACCTGACCATGGCCCTGAACGGTGCCATCGGCGGTCTGGTCTCGATCACCGCGGAACCTCTGGCTCCCACCATCGGCAACTCGGTGCTGATCGGCGGCGTCGGTGGCGTGCTGGTCGTGCTGGCCGTGCCGCTGCTGGACAAGCTGAAGATCGACGATGTGGTCGGTGCCATTCCGGCGCATCTGGTCTGCGGCATCTGGGGCACGCTGGCGGTACCGCTGACCAACTCGGACGCCAGCTTCGGCGGCCAGCTCGTCGGCATCATCGCCATCGGCCTGTTCGTCTCGATCGCCAGCGCGATCGTATGGCTGGCCCTCAAGTTCACCGTCGGGGTACGGGTGGACGAAGAGGACGAGGTCATGGGTCTCGACCGGTCCGAACTGGGGATGGAAGCCTATCCCGAATTCGGTGCCGGCGGGTCGCAGCGGATGTAGTCCGCGGGGCCATCCCGACACACCAGGCGGTCCCGACCCTCTCCCGGGACCGCCTCTTTCAGGGGTCCGGCAATGGCTGCCGGGCCCTTTTTTTGTGCAGATTCAACCCTGCTCCAGCCCTCGATGATGAATTTTCAGGCAATCCAGGGGACTGTTCATTTCCGAATCCGATAACAAACTGAAATGCTTACACTTTCTGAAACTGCCTATTTGGCATGCAGATTGATTGTTCCCCGTTCAGGATAACCGGCGGCATCACAGACCGCCGGGCAACAGGCTTTAAGAGGAGGGGACATCTCACATGGAACAGGTTGTTTCAGGCCTGGACGTGTTCTTCGTCCTGATGGGCGCGATTCTGGTGTTTGCGATGCATGCCGGGTTCGCCTTTCTGGAGGTCGGCACCGTCCGTCACAAGAATCAGGTCAACGCACTGGTCAAGATCATCGTCGACTTCGGCGTTTCGACCGTTGCCTATTTTTTCGTCGGCTACATGGTCGCCTACGGGACCGGCTTCCTGGTCAGCGCGACCGTGCTCTCGGGCGCGGAATCGGTCGAGGGACTGGACTACGGCCTGTCCGGTTTCGGGCTGATCAAGTTCTTCTTCCTGCTGACCTTCGCCGCGGCCATCCCGGCGATCATTTCCGGCGGCATCGCGGAACGCGCCAGGTTCTGGCCGCAGGCGATCGCGACCGCGGTCATCGTCGGGCTGGTCTACCCGTTCTTCGAAGGGCTGGTCTGGAACGGCAACTACGGTTTCCAGGACTGGATGGCAGGCAGCTTCGGCGCGCCCTTCAATGATTTCGCCGGGTCCATCGTCGTGCACGCGGTCGGCGGCTGGATCGCGCTGGGTGCGGTCGTCATGCTGGGCGTCCGCCGGGGCCGCTACCGCAAGGACGGCACGCCGGTCGGCATCCCGCCATCGAACATCCCGTTCCTGGCGCTGGGCACCTGGCTGCTGTGCATCGGCTGGTTCGGCTTCAACGTGATGAGCGCGCAGGCCGTCGACGGTATCAACGGGCTGGTGGCGATGAACTCCCTGATGGCGATGGTGGGCGGCATCCTGGCCGCCGTCGTCGCGGGCCGGAACGATCCGGGCTTCGTCCACAATGGCGCGCTGGCCGGACTGGTCGCGGTCTGCGCCGGATCCAACGTCATGCACCCCCTCGGCAGCTTCGTCGTCGGCGGGGTCGCGGGCGTGGTCTTCGTGATCTTCTTCCAGCTCTGCCACAACCGCTGGAAGATCGACGATGTGCTGGGCGTATGGCCGCTGCACGGGCTCTGCGGCCTGTGGGGCGGGATCGCCTGCGGCATCTTCGGTGCCGAAGCGCTGGGGGGCATGGGCGGTGTCAGCTTCATGACGCAGCTCGTCGGATCGCTGATCGGTGCCGGATTCGCCCTGATCGCCGGGTTCGTGGTCTACGGCATCCTGAAGGTCGCGATGGGCATCCGCCTGTCCGAAGAGGAGGAGTTCAACGGCGCGGACCTGTCGATCCACCAGATCCGGGCCAATCCGGATGCCGATCTCGGCGGACGCAGCTGATACGACCGCCAGGCGGGCTGCGCGATGCGGCCCGCCTGATGCGTCTTCAGACGCCCCTTCCGCACCGCGCCATTCCGCGCCTTGACCACGCGGCCATGTGACGGGACAAGAGGCGTATGGAAGAACTCCGCACACGCGTCCTGATCGTCGGAGGCGGCCTGGTCGGGCAGACGCTGGCCGTGGCCCTGGACCGTCAGGGTATCGCCAGCATCGTGGTGGACCGGGAAAGCCCGGAGACCATGACCGAACCGCCCTTTGACGGGCGCGCCTCGGCCATCGCCGCCGCCAGCTGGCGGATGCTGGACCGCCTCGGCATTGCCGGACACATCCGCGATGTGCAGCCCATTGACGAGATCCGTGTCTCGGACGGCAATTCGCCGCTGTTCCTGCATTACGACCATCGCGATCTGGGCACCGAACCGCTGGGCCAGATGGTCGAGAACAGGTTCACCCGGCTGGCGCTGCTGAAGGCCCTGGAGGGTTCCAGGCGCGCCACCCTGAAGGCACCGGCGACCGTCGGCCGGGTCCGCCGCGGTCCTGGCGGCATCGAAGCCTCGCTGAACGACGGAACCGTGATCCGCGCCGAACTGTGCATCGCTGCCGACGGGCGCATGTCGCGGCTGCGTCAGGAGGCCGGCATCGAGGTGCTGCAGTGGCGCTATCCGCAGGACGGCATTGTCTGCACCATCGCCCACGACCTGCCGCATCAGGGCATTGCCCACGAACGGTTCCTGCCTGCCGGACCCTTCGCGATCCTGCCGCTGACCGGCAATCGCGCCTCGCTGGTCTGGACCGAACGCAGCGACATGGCCCCCGGGTTCATGGATCTGGACGACGCGGCCTTCACCGCCGAAATCCAGCAGCGCATCGGCGGGTTCCTGGGCGACATACAGGTCGTCGGCCCCCGCTTCCGCTATCCGCTGACGCTGGTGCTGGCGAAGGACTACCGCGCGCGCCGGCTGGCGCTGGTCGGCGACGCGGCGCACGGCATCCATCCCATCGCCGGGCAGGGGTTCAATCTGGGCCTGCGGGATGTTGCAGCCCTGGCCGAGGTACTGGGCGAAGCCGCATCTCTGGGCCTCGATCTGGGGTCCGATGCGGTGCTGGAAAAATACGAGCGCTGGCGGCGGACGGACTCGGTGGCGCTGACCGCTGTGACCGACATTCTGAATCGCATGTTCTCCAACGACCTGCCGCCGCTGAAGGTCGCGCGCGATCTGGGCCTGGCCGCCGTGCATCGCGCCAAACCCCTGAAGAAGCTGTTCATGCGGCACGCCATGGGCGACGTCGGCGACCGTCCGGAACTGCTGCGCCCTTAGGGACCTGCGTGCCAGGACTATGGCCGACCCGCCCGCCGGTACCGGACCCCCGCGCAGGGCGGGGGTGACCCGTTTGCGGGGGTGGTCGTGCCGAACTCAAGGGGGTCATGCCCGGCTTGCCCGGGCATCCGGTGCGGCTCAGACTCGCAGAACAGACGCCGGGTTTCGCCCTCAGGCGAGACCTCGACGATGCGGTACATGCAGCATTTGCCGCTTGTCCGCCGCCCGCCGTTGGGGCATCACGGCTGCATGTCTGCTCCTGCGAACAGCACCGCACCTGCCGCGTCCGGACCGGTCGTGACCCTTCTGATGCCCGTCCTGTTCGTGTTCCTGTGGTCCACGGGCTTCATCGGCGCGAAGCTGGGTCTGCCCCACGCCGAACCGCTCACCTTTCTGGTCATGCGGTTCGCGCTGGTGGTGCTGGGCCTCGGCATCTTCTGCCTGATCGTGCGGGCGCCCTGGCCGAAACGCTGGCAGGACTGGGCCCATATCGCGCTGGTCGGGGTGATGCTGCATGCGATCTATCTGGGCGGCGTCTTTGTCTCCATCAGCCTGGGCGTCGAGGCCGGAACTTCGGCCCTGATCGTCGCCATCCAGCCGCTGCTGGTCGCGCTGCTGGCCGCGCCGGTGCTGGGCGAGACCGTCACCACCCGGCAGTGGATCGGCTTCGTGCTGGGCATCGCCGGGGTCACGCTGGTCGTGTTCCGCAAGCTGGAACTGGGTCTGGGCACGCCGGTGGGGATGGGGTTCTCGGTGCTGGCGCTGGTCGGCATCACCATCGGCACGCTCTATCAGAAGCGGTACTGCGGGGCGATGGACCTGCGCACCGGCAACGTCATCCAGTTCACGGCGGCGGGCCTGTCGCTGAGCGTCATGGCCTTCCTGTTCGAGACCGGCACC
Organism: Minwuia sp.; assembly: GCF_048263705.1. Lineage (GTDB taxonomy): Bacteria > Pseudomonadota > Alphaproteobacteria > Minwuiales > Minwuiaceae > Minwuia. Next base: position 222,447 of record NZ_JBLXDV010000004.1, read on the forward strand.
GTCGACTGGACCCCCGAATTCATCTTCGCGCTCGGCTGGCTGGTGATCGTGCTGTCCTTCGGGGCCACCACGCTGCTGCTGATCCTGATCCGCTCGGGCGCGGCCTCGAAGGTGTCCAGCCTGTTCTTCCTGGTGCCTGCGGTGGCCGCCCTGATCGCCTGGCCCCTGTTCGGCGAGACCTTCGGGCCGCTGGCCATCGCCGGCATGGCACTGGTGACCATCGGCGTGGCACTGGTTACGCTGGGCACCGGCAAGTCCCGTCCGCCCGCACGCCCCGCAGTGAGATCATGACATGACCCAGACATCCGACGCGCGCCTCTTTCCCGTCCTGCTTTCGGGCGGATCCGGCACACGGCTGTGGCCGCTGTCGCGCAGCCTCTATCCGAAGCAGCTGCTGTCGCTGTCGGAAGAGAACACCATGCTGCAGGCGACCGCCCTGCGCGTGCCCGCCGATGACCGGTTCGCTGCCCCGCTGGTGATCTGCAACAACGACCACCGTTTCATCATCGCCGAACAGCTGCGCAGCATCGACCGGCCCGCCCTGTCGATCATGCTGGAACCGGTGGGCCGCAACACCGCGCCCGCCGCCGCCGCCGCCGCATACTTCTGCCTGCAGCAGAGTGCCGACGCGATCATCGTACTGTTGCCCGCCGACCATGTGATCACGCAGATCGACGGGTTCCGCGCCCGCCTGGACCAGGCCGTGGCGCTGGCCGACAAGGGCCACATCGTGACCTTCGGCATCAAGCCGACCGAGCCGCACACGGGCTATGGCTACATCCGCCAGGGTGCGGCGATCGAGGGCGATGCCTTCCACGTTGATCAGTTCACCGAGAAACCGGACGCCGCGACCGCGACCGGTTACATCGCCGACGGCGACTACAGCTGGAATTCCGGCATGTTCGTGGCGCGGGCCGACGTGCTGATCGCCGAGATGGAACGGTTCCGTCCCGACATCATGCAAGCCGTGCGGCTGGCCGTCGACCGGGCCGAACCGGACCTCGATTTCCTGCGGCTGGACGCGGAGGCGTTCGCCGCCTGCCCGGCACAGTCCATCGACTTCGCGGTCATGGAACAGACCGACCATGCCGCCGTCATCCCCTGCGCCTTCGGCTGGTCGGACATCGGATCCTGGAACGCCTTGTGGGAGATCGCAGACAAGGACGCGGACGGCAATGCGACCTCGGGCGACGTCATCCTGAGGGATGTGAAGAACAGCTATATCCGCACCGAGGCCACCGTCATCGCCGCCATCGGCGTGTCGGACCTGACGGTGGTGGAGACCTCGGACGCCGTGCTGATCGCCCATCGCGACCGCGCACAGGAGGTGAAGGACGTCGTCGATATCCTGAAGCGCGACGACCGGGTCGAACATGAATCCCACGTCCGCCACTACCGGCCCTGGGGCTATTACGAACCGCTGGACTACGGCCCGCGCTTTCAGGTCAAGCGGCTGATGGTGAAGCCCGGCGCGAAGCTCTCCTACCAGAAGCACCACCACCGCGCGGAACACTGGGTGGTCGTCTCCGGCACGGCGGAAGTCACCAATGGCGAGAACACGCTGCTGCTGTCGGAGAACCAGTCGACCTACATCCCCATCGGCACGGCGCACCGTCTCGGCAATCCCGGCAAGGTCGATCTGGAAGTGATCGAGATCCAGTCCGGCTCCTATCTGGGCGAGGACGACATCGTCCGCCTGGACGACCCCTACAACCGGGCCGATCACGAGACGAAGTGAAGCCCCTCGGAAGGGTTGTCTGGAGCCGTTCCGTCGTCTGCGGGCGGGGATGACGCACTGTGTATCCGGCTGTTTCCATGTATCCGGCTGTTTCCATGCGATGGCGGAACTGTTATCCCACCCGCGAGAAATAGATCAGATCCAGCGACGGCGGCATGTGACCCAGCACCGACATGATCGTGTGCACCTGGCCGCGATGGTGGGTCTGGTGATTGAAGAAGTGCCCCAGCAGCAGATCCAGCCGGTCGGTGAACGGATCGCCTGCCATGTTCCGGTAAGTGAAGTCGGTCGCGAAATCGCTGTCCGTCAGCCCGCCCACCCAGTCGACGATGCGCCGGTCCTCGGCTTTCCGCGCCCCCTTCAGGTCATCGAATTCGGCATATGGCACGGCGTCGAGATCGGCATGGTTCTCGCCCGTGCCGGTCATGCGGCGCAGCCAGATCCGGTCGGTGACGACCAGATGGTTGAGCGTGCGGTGGACCGAGCCGAAGAATGCGCCGGCATCCTTGCGATAGTCGGCGTCGGGCATCTCCGCCACGGCCAGGTAGACCAGCCGGTTGGCCCAGGCGTTGTAGGCGGCCATGCGCTGAAAATAGGTGGGAAACATCGCTGGTCCTTTCCGTTGACCGGAACTTCCTCTAAACAGGAACAAACCTAACGGTTTTCACGCACATCTGCATCTCTGGGAGTATCGTGATGCGTCTATTCCTTCTGGCGCTGATGAGCGTCGTTCTGATTGCAACCGCAAAGCAAGGCGAGGCTGCCGACTTGGAAAATACCCTCTATATCGACACTGAAACCGGTCGTGTGACCATTGAACTGCTGCCCGACGTGGCGCCGAAACATGTCGAGCGCATCAAGGAACTGGCGCGCGACGGCTTCTATGATGGCATCATCTTCCACCGCGTGATCCCGGGCTTCATGGCCCAGACGGGCGATCCGACCGGCACCGGCCGCGGCGGTTCCCGCAAGCCGGACCTGCCCGCGGAATTCTCCAACGTGCCGTTCGAGCGCGGCACCGTCGGCATGGCCCGGTCGCAGAACCCGAATTCGGCGAACAGCCAGTTCTTCATCATGTTCGATCAGGGTTCGTTCCTGAATGGCCAGTACACGGTGTTCGGACAGGTGACCGACGGCATGGAACACGTCGACGCGATTCCGAAGGGCGAGCCGCCGCGCGAGCCGGGCCGCATGGTCAAGGTTCAGGTCGCCGCCGACGCGGAATAAGGCACCCGGGTGAACTATTATCTGGCCGCCACGGCGCTGCGGGCCTTCTCGGCAACGGGTCCGACCAAGGCACTCTATCGATGGCTGGGCAATCGCAAGACCGATCGCAAGCTGTCGATGGAACGTGCCGGCTGGGTACTGGACAGGATTGCCGAGGCCGATCTCGGGCCGGCACCCGCCTTTCTGGAACTCGGCACCGGCTGGATGCATGCCTACAGCATGCTGCCCGCGCTGATCCACGACGGCGAGACGGCCTGCTTCGATGTCTGGGACAACCGGGCCTTCGGCGCGCTGAAGGCCAAGCTGCCGGTGCTGCGGCAGGCGCTGGACGGTCTGGACCTGTCGCCGGACCGAAGGGCCAGGGCGGAGCAGCGGCTGGCCGCCATGCAGCGCGCGGAAAGTTTCGACGAGGTCTATGCCGTGCTGAACATGCGCTATGACATCGACCACGACGGCAGGCTGCCCTACGCCGACAACCATTTCGACGTGATCTTCTCGGTCGATGTGCTGGAGCATGTGGTGGCGTCGGGCTTCGACCGGAACGCCGCCGACTGGTTCCGGGTGCTGAAACCCGGCGGGCGCATGGTCGCCCAGGTCGGGCTGGACGACCATCTGGCGCACTACGATCCATCGCGCTCGAAGAAGCATTACCTGCGGCATTCGAAGGCCACGTTCGACCGGCTGCTGGAGAACGACGTGCAGTACATCAACCGCATCCCGGCCTCGGACATGATCGCGCGGCTGGAAAAGACCGGCTTCCGCACGTTGAAGGCCGAGCGCTGGACGGTCGACGATCCGGACAGCCTGCCGGTGCACGCCGACTATGCCGATCAGCCGCGCGAGGACATCGTCACCTGGCGGCTGCTGCTGACGGTGGAGAAACCGGCACCGACATCCTGAGGGGGGAAGCATCATGAACCAGATCGATCTGCAGGGCCGCAAGGCCATCGTCACGGGCGGGGCCCAGGGCATCGGGCGCGCCATCGCCGAACGTTTCATCGCCTCCGGTGCGCAGACCGTCCTGTGGGACCGTGATCTGGACCTCGCCCGGCAGACGGCGGACCAGATCGGCGCGACGGCCATCGCTGTGGACGTGACCGATCCGACCGCCATCGACATGGCGCTGGCCACCACCGAGGCCGTGCTGGGCGGGATCGACATCCTGGTCAACAACGCGGGCATCGCGGGCGCCAACCGGACGGTCTGGGACTACAGCCCGGAGGAATGGCAGCAGATCATCGATATCAACCTGAACGGCGTCTACTACTGCTGCCGCGCGGTGACGCCGAAGCTGATCGCCAACGGCTACGGGCGTATCGTCAACATCGCCTCCATCGCGGGCAAGGAAGGCAATCCGAACGCCTCGGCCTATTCCGCGTCGAAGGCCGGGGTGATCGCGCTGACCAAGTCGCTGGGCAAGGAACTGGCGGACAAGAACGTCTCGGTGAACTGCATCACGCCGGCGGCGGCGCGCACCGCGATCTTCGACCAGATGTCGGAAGAACACATCAACTACATGCTGTCGAAGATTCCGATGGGCCGCTTTGTCGAGACGGCGGAAGTCGCGGCTCTCGTCGCATGGCTGGCGTCCGAGGACTGCAGCTTCACCACAGGCCAGGTCATCGACATTTCCGGCGGCCGCGCCACCTACTGATCGGCCCGACTGGCCGTGGCGTCGGTCAGGCGAGCCGGGCCAGCGCGGCTTCGGTCTGTGTCACCAGATCGTCGACGATCTGCGCGACGGATTTCTGTTCGGTCGAATAGGCCACCGACTGCCCCGCACCCGAATGCATCAGCGGTTCGATCTCATGCTCGCCGATGGCCCCCAGCAGGTCGCCGATCAGCATGTCCTGATGCGGCATCTGCAGCGGCTTCGGCGCATCGGGTTTCGCCCATTCCTCGGACCAGGCCGTGCGAATCTGGCGGAAGGTCTTGCCGGAGTTGGCCCGGCTGATGACCGTATCGTCGCTGCCCGCCGCCAGCAGCTTGTCGACGATCACCGGATGCAGCGCGTGTTCGTGGCTGGTCAGCCAGGCCGTGCCCATCCAGACGCCCTGCGCACCCAGCGCGAAGGACGCCGCGATGTGGCGGCCCGTGGCCACGCCGCCCGCGGCCAGCACGGGCACGTCGCCCGCCACATCGACGATCTGCGGGACCAGCGAGAAGGTGCCGATGGGCCCGGTGTGCGCGCCCGCATCGTGGCCCTGCGCGACCAGCAGATCGGCGCCGGCCCTGAGCGCGGCCTGCGCATGGCGCGGGTGGCCGACCAGCGCGAGCGTGGTCATGTCGCGGCGCTTGGCTTCGGCGACCACGTCGGGCGGCGCGCCAATCCCGCAGGCGAAGATGTTCACATCCGACGACAGCACCGCCTCGACCTGCCGGTTGGTGATCTCGTCCGAACGCAGGAAGCGCGAGCGCATGCCGGGCTTCGTCGCCGGCGGGATCTCGTATTTCTCGTACAGGCCCTTCACGAAGTCCGTATGGGTTTCGGGCAGCTGGTCGATGACGGCCTGTTTGTCGGCGAACTGCGGCATGCCGCGCGGCATCACCAGATCGACGCCGAACGGCCGGTCGCCGATGCGGGACCGGATCAGGGCCAGCCGTTCCTCGATCTCTTCCGGCGTGTCGCGTGTCGCGCCATAGACCGCGAAGCAGCCGGCCTCGGCCAGCGCGCAGATCACGTCGATGGAATGGGCAAAGCCGAAGATCGGGTACTTCAGGCCGAACCGTTCGGTGAGGGCATTCTGCATCATGTCAGCGTTCTCTCAAAACTGTTGTCATCCTCGATGGCACAGCCACTCGGGGATCGGGGTGAACCAGCCATTTCCTGATGCCGATCCCCGTGTTCTGCCGGGCAGAAACGGGGATGACATGATTTCAGTCCTGCAGTTCGATGACCGCGTCCAGCGCCATCGCGCCCTCGCCCTTCGGCAGCACGACGAAGGGGTTGATGTCGATCGACAGCAGCCGGTCGCGATGGGCGGCGGCGAAGCGCGACACGGCGGCCAGCGCCTCGGCCAGCGCGTCGGTGTCGGAGGCCGGCGCACCGCGTACCCCGTCCAGCATCGCCCGGCCCCGGATCTCGTCGATCATGCGGTGGGCCTCGGCGGTGTCGAAGGGGGCCATGCGGAAGGTCACGTCCTTCAGCACCTCCACGAAGACGCCGCCCAGACCGAACATGACCGCCGGGCCGAAGACCGGGTCCATGTGCACGCCGATGATGGTCTCGACCCCGCCGGAAATCATCGGGGCCAGCAGCACGCCCTCCAGCTTGGCATCCGGCGCCCTGGCGGCAACCCCGGACATCATCTCGGTGAAGGCGCTCTCGACCTCGGATGCGCTCGACAGGTTCAGCTTCACGCCGCCCACGTCGGACTTGTGGATGATGTCGGGCGAGACGATCTTCATGACCACGGGCAGGCCCAGGTCACCGGCGGCGCGGGCGGCATCCTTCGCGCTGGTCGCCACGCGCGTTTCCATGACCGGCACACCTGCGGCGGCGAGCGTTTTCAGCGCCCGCGCCTCGGTGAACGGGCCGTCTTCCAGGCCCGCGTCCGATCCCTGTGCCGGGTTCCAGTCGAACCCTTGCGCGAACTGACGCGTGAAATAGGCCCCGGCGGCCATGGCGCGGGTTGCATGGGTGGCCTCGCGGAAGGCGGGGATTCCGGCAGCCTCGAACATCTGCTGCGATTCGACGCTCATCAGCGAGGCGACCGCGAAACACTTGTCGGGATAGTCCTTCTTCAGTGCCTCCCACATGGTCAGCGCCGTCGCCGCCGCTTCGGCCGTGTTCAGGCCCGCACCCTGAAAGCCCACGATCGAATCATAGGTGCCCTCGTCGAGCACCAGCCGCATGGCCTGTTCGAAGATCTCCGGCTGGTTGATGATCTGGCCGGTCACATCCAGCGGATTGTTCACGCCCGCGAAGGGGACGATCTCCTTGAACTTTTTCTGCGTGCCCCGTGGCAGTTCGCTGACGTCCAGCCCGCGCGCCGCCGCGTCGTCGGCCATCAGCACGCCGACACCGCCGGAGACGGTGACCAGCGCGATCTCGTCGCCCTGCGCCAGTCCGCCGACGGCCAGCGCCGCGCCGGTATCGAAGAATTCCTCGATCGAATGCACGCGATGCACACCGAACTGCCGGAACGCCGCGTCATAGATCGCGTCCGCACCGGCCAGCGCCGAGGTGTGAGACGCCGCGGCCTTGGCACCTGCATCGGTGCGCCCGAGTTTGACCGCGACCACGGGCTTTTTCGCCTTGCGGGCGCGGGCCAGCGCATCCAGGAAGGCCGGCCCGTCGCGTACGCCCTCGATATACAGCAGGATGACCTCGGTACCCGGATCGTCGACCAGGTAATCCAGGCAGTCGGCGACGCCGACATCGCCTTCGTTGCCCGTGGTCAGCACATGCCGGAAACCCACGCCCCGCTGGGTCGCCATGATGGACGACAGGCCGCCGAACGCGCCGGACTGGGACACCAGACCGATCTTGCCCTTCGGCATGGGGGTCGCGAAGGCGGGATGGAAGCTGGCGGGCAGGTTGTTGGCGAAATTGGCGAAGCCCATGCAGTTCGGTCCGACGATCCGCATGCCCGACTCCCGCCCGATGGCGGTCAGGCGCGCCTGCGCTTCGGCCCCTTCTTCCGAGACCTCGGCGAAGCCGCCCGCGAAGACGATCACTCCGGCCACGCCTTTCGCCGCGCACTGGCGCAGCATGTCCTCCACCAGACCGCCCGGCACCGCACAGATCACCAGATCGACGTCGCCGGGGACATCGGCGATGGTCTTGTAGGCCTTCAGGCCCTGAACCTCGTCGCGGTTGGGATTGATCGGATAGAGCGTGCCTTCGAATCCCATGTCCCGGATCATGGCGACGGGCCGTCCGCCGATGCGGGTCGGATCGCCCGACGCCCCGATGATGGCGACCGACTTCGCCTCGAACATGCGCTTCAGATTGGCCCTGGAATCGATACTGGACATGGTGGTCTCGCTTGAAAAAATGATCAAAAAAAGGGGCGCAGCCGAAACCGCGCCCCGGTCGTCACGTCACGCTGATCACTTCGCCTCGGGCGGGATCTGGTCGGCCGGCACGTTGAAACCGGCTTCCTTGTAGTAACGGTAGGCACCCGCGTGCAGCGGGATGTTGCTCTCGTTGAAGATGCTTTCCTTCGTGATGCCCTTCATCCATTCGGCGGTCTGGTAGAAGTCGTCGATGTTTTCCCAGATCGCCTTGGTGATCTGGTAGACGGTTTCCTCATCCACCCACTTGTTGGTGCCCAGACCGACCCAGGAACCGATGGTCTTCACGTCTTCCTTGTTGGCCTGGTTCTCGTAGGTGCCGGCGGGGATGTCCTGCACGGTGCGGCCCGGCAGACCCAGCGCGGCCTTCATCGAAGGCTGGTCCCATGCATCGGCGGGGATGCCCAGGATGCGGATCGGGGACACCAGCGCGAACTGCTGTACCGACGGGCTCGGCAGGGTGGTCGGCGCGATATAGACGTCCATCTGACGGTCCAGGAAGGCCGTCTCGGCGGACTGCCAGTCATAGCGCATGACCTCATAGTCCTCGCCCGGGACCAGGTTCGTGGCGGCTTCCATGATCTGGGTCGCGACCTTGGTCGCGGCACCGGCGGGCGGGCCCAGGAAGACCTTCTTGCCCTTGAAGTCGGCCAGCGACGTGATGCCGGAGTCCTCGTAGACCACAATGTGATACGGGCCCAGATTGTAGTTCATGATGTTGCGCAGGTTGGCGTTCAACTCGGGCGCATCGTCGACCTTGGCGAACATGGCCGTCTTGGTCTGCATGAACTGGTTGATGGTCGGTGCCGTCAGGAACAGGTCGACCTTCTGCTTGGCGGCGTCCAGCGCGGATTTCGTCGCCGGCTTGCCGACCGAGACCTGGATCTCGATGGGCAGATGCTTCTGCACGACCTGGGTGAAGGCGATGCCGAACTGGCCCGGCGTCGAACCGGCCGGAAAGCCGTCCATGGTCAGGAACTTCTTGTCCTGCGCCTGTGCGCCCCCGACGGCGAGCGCCGTGGCGACGGCCGCTGCGGCGGCGATGAAAGTGCGTCGTTTCATTGGGTTCTTTCCTCCCTGTTAAGGCTCTGTCTAGCCATTGTTGTGGTCGAAATCTTAACTCAAGCTGTCGATGCCGCCGCATTGCGGCGCGCGGTGATCACGCTGACCGCGATCAGGGCGACGCCCAGAACGATGGCCGCGAACTGCAGTTCGGTAAAGGTCATGATCAGGCCGAATCCGGCGACGATGCGCAGGATCCGCGACCACGCGGGCAGGCGGTCGATCTCGCAGCCGATCAGCGCCGTCGACATCAGCCAGATGGCGAAGATCAGCCGACCCATGACCCACAGGAACGCGAGCAGGTCGAAGTCCTCCACCACCAGCAGCACCTGCGGTTCATAGATGAAGACGAAGGGGACGATGAATCCCACGAGAGAGAGTTTCAGCGCGTTGATGCCGGTGCGTATGGGCTCGGCCCCGGCAATGGGCGCGGCGGCCACCGCCGCCAGTGCCACGGGCGGGGTCACCGCCGACAGCACACCGAAGTAGAAGACGAACAGATGGATCGACAGGTCCGGCACGCCCAGCTTCTTCATGGCGATGCCCAGGACCAGCACGATGATCAGATAGGCGGGCAGGGTCGGCATGCCCATGCCCAGCACCAGACAGGATCCGGCGGCCAGCAGCAGCGCGATGAACAGCGACTGGTCGCCCAGCAGCGCGACCTGGGTGGCGAACTTCAGCCCCAGGCCGGTCAGGTTGAACACGCCGACCAGCACGCCGATGGTGCCGACCGCCATCATGATCCGTGCGCCGGCCACGCCGCCGTTGGACAGGGCCTTCAGCAGCGCACCCGGATTGCGGCGCAGGTTGGGGTTCAGGACCAGGCCGGAAACGACGGTCGCCACGACGGCCCAGAAGCCGGCCATGGACGGCGAGCGGCCGATGGCCAGCGTGCCGATGATGGCGCAGATGGGCAGCACGAAACTGAGTGACAGCAGCCAGTCGCCGGTCTCCAGTTTCCTGCGTTCCGCCTTCGGGGTCGGTTTCAGGCCCAGACGCCGGGCTTCCAGCCCGACCGAGACAAACAGATTGCCATAATAGAGCAGGGCCGGAATCAGGGCGGCGATGCAGATCGTCTGATAGGGCACGCCGGCCAGGCTGACCATCAGGAACGCCGCCGCGCCCATGACGGGCGGCATGATCTGTCCCCCGGTCGAGGCAGCAGCTTCGACCGCGCCCGCGAAGGATCCCTTGAAACCGCGCCGCTTGATCAGCGGAATGGTGACCACCCCTGTGCCGACGACGTTGGCGACCACGCTGCCCGAAGACATGCCGAACACCGACGAGGCGATGATGGCGGCATGGCCGGGGCCGCCGCGCGTGCCCTGGGTGCCGACCAGCGCCATGCGGATCATCACCGCGCCCGCGCCGGTGCCCTCCAGCAGGGCGCCGAAGACAATGAAGATGAAGATCAGCAGCACCACGATGCCGACCGGATCGCCGAAGATGCCCTGCACCCCGAACCACAGGATCTCCATGGTCAGCTCCAGACTGAATCCGGAATGGCGGAAGATCCACGGCAGGTTTTCCCCGAACAGGCAGTAGAGCAGCGTGGCCAGGCCGACGCCCGCCAGCACGATGCCGAAGGCGCGCCGCGTCAGTTCCAGCAGGGTCAGGACCGCGATCAGCGCCGTCAGCTGATCCACCGTCGAGAATTCGGCGATCAGGTTCTCGATATCATCGATCTTCTTCAGGAAGTTCCAGCAGGCGTAGCCGAGGTTGGCCAGCAGCGCGAGATCGACGATCCAGCACACGGCCACCTGCGGGGTCTTGCGCAGACCAAGGTTGGCGGCCAGCGGCGATGTGAACACCACGATCAGGGCGCAGACGAACATCGCCGCGGCGCGGATCAGTTCCGGGCTGACATACTGCCCCTGGAAGGCGACGAAAATAGCGTGCAGCGCGATCAGTGCCGCAGCGACCAGACCGATCATCCGCAGCGCACGCGAGAACGGATCGGTCAGAGGCGCGACATTGCGCTCCTCGTCTTTCGGCGCGGGCGCCTGGGGGTCTGAAGCTGTGCGCATGTGATCCTCAGTAGGGCCGGTCGCCGTTGACGGTCACGCGATGCATCTCGCGCGTCGCATCGCCATAGTCGGCGACGGCATAATGCTGGGTGCAGCGGTTGTCCCAGAAGGCCACCGACCCCTTTTCCCAGCGGAACCGGCAGGTGAACTCCGGGCGCTTCAGATGGTCGAACAGGAAATCCAGGATGGCGCGGGATTCCTTCGACGAGACGCCGACGATCTTCTGGGTGAAGATGGCGTTCACATACAGCGCCTTGCGGCCTGTGACCGGGTGGGTGCGCACGATGGGATGTTCGGCACCCTCCTGGGCCATCCGGCCCTTCAGGATCTCGAGCTTTTCCGCGTCGGAAAGATTGTCGTAGGCCTTCTCGAAACTGGCCTTGCCTGCGGTGTTGCGCGCCTTCAGGCCTTCCAGATAGCGTTTCATCGGCTCGGACAGCGCCTCGTAGGCCATGTACATGTTGGCCCACATCGTGTCGCCGCCGTGCTCGGGCACCTCGCGCGCCAGCAGGATCGACCCCAGCGGCGGTTCCTCCTCGAACGTCACGTCGGAATGCCAGACGTTGGCCGCCGAGCGGTTCTTCTTCGAACTCTTCAGGATCAGCACCTCGGGATGGTCCGGGTGATGCGGTGCATAGGGATGTACATGCAGCGTGCCGAACTGCCGCGCGAAGCTGACGTGCTCGGCAGGGCTGATGTCCTGATCGCGGAAGAAGATCACCTGATGCGCCATCAGGGCGTCGTGCACTTCCTTGAACGCCTGGTTGCCCAGCGGCTGCGCCATGTCGATGCCGCCGATCTCGGCACCGATGTTCCCCGCGATCGGTTTCACGTCGATCAGATCGTATCCCATGGTCACGTCTCCTCCCCAGGTATCGTGGTCGTTGCGGCGGCTCAGGCGGCTGCCTTGCCGTCCAGCCGTGTGGCCGTCTGCTCGCTGATCGGCGCGGTCATCGCGCCCACCCATGTGTCAATCAGGTTCTCGATCGCCCGTTCCAGATCGAAGGGCTGGTTCTGGGCGGCACGCCGCCGCCGCGCGGTGTCGATGTCGGCCAGCGAGAAGGTGCCCGCATGCATGACGATCAGGAACCGCTGCCGCAGGATCGCCGCGGGCATCTCGCCCAATGCGGCTTCAAGGTGCTCGTAGCAGCGCCGCATGCCGGGATTCCAGCGCCCGCCGACGAAATCCTCCACGTCGAAATCGGACGTCAGGAACATCTGCGTCAGGAACCGGATGTAGCTGGCACCGTCTTCCGAACCGACCATCATCTCGCCGATCGGCCAGGTCACGCATTCGGCGATGGCGCGGATCTCGCCGGCCCGGCCCTCGGCTTCGAGCTGATCCAGCATCACATTGCGCCGCGCGTCGATGGCCGACATGCGCTTCTCGAAGATGGCCTCGATCAGGCCCTCGCGGGAACCGAAGTGATAATGCGCGGCGGAGGCGTTCCGCTGTCCGGCCTCGCGCACGATCTCGCGCAGCGACACACCGTTGATGCCCCGTTCGCCGTACAGGCGTTCCGCCGTTTCAAGCAGCACTTCGCGGGTGTCCACCCGTCGCCCTCCCTCGGAATTCTGTCTGTCTTCAGTGGCCGCTTTTGCTGGCGGTCTTGCGCTCAGCTTAATACAAGTGAATTATTACGGCAACAGGTTCGATGGGGAGACCAGAAAGAATTATGGATTTCGAGACAGATGCGCAGACGCGCGAGATTGCCGATCAGGTCGAGCGAATCTTTCAGAACGATATTCTGCCGAGATGCGCCGACTATGCCGATGCGGTAGGCGCCGGAGATCTGGAACCGGCGTTCCTGAAAGAGCTCAAGGCGCGCAATCGCGAACTGGGCCTGTGGAACATGGCCCTGCCGCGGCTGGCCGACGATGAGCCGGGGACGCGGCTGACCAACCTGCAGTTCGCCTCCATCGCCGAGATCCTGGGGCGGATCGGCTGGGCGTCGGAGGCGTTCAACTGCCATGCGCCGGACACGCCGAACATGGAAATCCTGCAGATGTTCGCCACCCCGGCCCAGAAGGCCGAATATCTGGTGCCGCTGCTCAATGCGGAGATCCGGTCGTCCTTCGCGATGACCGAGCCGGACGTGGCCTCGTCGGATGCCAACAACATCGCGACCCGCATGGAACGGCGCGGCGACAGCTATGTGCTGAACGGCCGGAAGTGGTTCGCAACCGGGGCGGCCAATCCGAAGTGCAGCTTCCTGATCGTGGTCGGTGTCACCGACCCGGATGCGCCGCGCGGCAAGACGCACAGCATGCTGATCGTGCCCAAGGACACGCCGGGCGTGACGGTCGTGCGCAAGATCCCCGTCATGCATCATGTCGAGCAGGTGACGCCCCACACCGAACTGCTGTTCGAGGACGCCGAGGTGCCGGTCGCCAACCGTCTGGGCGAAGAGGGCGCGGGATTTCTCATCGGTCAGGCGCGGCTTGGTCCGGCGCGCATCCATCACTGCATGCGGGCCATCGGCCGCTGCGAGGTGCTGATCCGGCTGATGGTGGAGCGCGCCGCGAAGCGCCAGACCTTCGGCACCACCCTGCGCGATTATTCGTCGGTGCAGGACGCCATTGCCGAATCCCGGATGGATCTGGAGCAGGCCCGGCTGCTGGTGCAGCGGACGGCATGGCGGCTGGACCGCGAGGGCAACAAGCTCGCCCGCAAGGATATCAGCCTGATCAAGATCGCCGTCGCCCGCGCCTATCAGAACATCGCCGACCGGGGCGTACAGATATACGGTGCGATGGGCATGACCGATGACGCGCCCTTCGCCGACGCGCTGGCACAGGCCCGGGCCTTCCGGATCTATGACGGCCCGGATGAAGTTCACCTGCGCACCATCTTCCGGCTTGAAGAAAAGGACGGGGAAGGGCTCAATTACTCGGATGCATACCTTGGGAGGGGATGACCGATGAAAGCGCAGCAGATCATCAACTGGGGTGAACCCCTCGAAGAGCGCGAGATGGACACGCCGGAGCCGCAGGGGTCCGAGATCCTGATCCGCATTTCCGCCTGCGGTGTCTGCCACAGCGACCTGCACCTGCACGAGGGCGGGTTCCGCATGTCGAAGGATCACTTCGCCAGACTGTCGGACATGGGCGTCGAGCTGCCGATGACCATGGGCCACGAGATCGGCGGCATCGTCGAGGCGGTCGGGCCCGATGTCGAGGGCGTCGAGGTCGGCCAGTCCTATGTGGTCTATCCCTGGATCGGCTGCGGCGACTGCGAGCATTGCGACGCGGGGATGGACATCAACTGCCTGACCACGCGTCCGCTCGGCACCCGGCGCGACGGCGGCTACGCGACCCACGTGATCTGCCCGGACAAGCGCTACCTGTTCGACCATGGTGACGTGTCGATGGATCTGGCCTGCACCTACGCGTGCTCGGGCCTGACCGCCTACAGCGCGCTGAAGAAACTGGCCGATGCGACCGAGAAGGACACGGTCGTCATCATCGGCGCGGGCGGGGTCGGCCTGTCCGCCGTGATGCTGGCGAAACACGTGACCAGGGCGAAGATCATCGTTGCCGACACCGATGCCGAGAAGCGCAGCGTGGCACGTCAGGCGGGGGCGCACGAGACCTTCGACAACAGCCAGGACGATGCTGCCGAGAAGCTGAAGGAACTGGCGGGCGGCGGCGTGAAGGGTGTGATCGACTTCGTCGGACGTCCCGAAACGGCGGGCTTTGCGCTCGATTGCCTGGCCAAGGGCGGCAAGCTGGTGCTGGTGGGTCTCTATGGCGAGGCGCTGCCGGTCGCCCTGCCGCGGATGCCGATCTTCCAGCTCGCCATTCAGGGCTCCTACGTCGGTTCGCTGCAGGACATGGACGAACTGATGCAGCTCGTCCGCGCGGGCAAGGTCCCGCCGATCCCGGTCACGCCCCGGCCGCTGGCCGAGGCGAACGATGCCCTGCAGGCGCTGATCGACGGTACCGTGTCCGGACGGCAGGTGCTGAAGCCGTGAGCATGGGGAAACCGCGCGGCGTGGGATGGAGCGGCTGGCACGCAGCGCGGCTCAGCGTTTCCGAACGCGACGACAAGGCGTCGATGCCAGGCTGGGCACCGGGATCAAGTCCCGGTGCGGGTGGTAGCTCATGACCACCACCCTGCCCGTCATCGACCTGAGCCCGCTGCGTGAAAGCGACGGCGGCGGCGATGTGCCGGCCCGGATTGCGGCGGCGATGGAAGAGCACGGGTTTTTCTACATCACTGGCCATGGCGTGCCGGAAGACCTGCTGGCGGAAACGCAGGCGGCGGCGCTGGATTTCTTTCGCCAACCCGCAGAGGCGAAGCGCGAAGTCGCGGTCACGAAACACCATCGCGGCTGGAACGCGCTGGGCGACGCGAAGATGTATGGCGCGACCAAGCCCGACCACAAGGAGTTCTTCCAGATCGGTCTCGACCTGCCGCTGGACGACCCGGATGTCGCCGCCGGTCAGCCGTTGCGCGGCCCGAACGTGTTTCCGGATTCGCCGGCGAACTTCCGCTCGGCCTTCGAGCGCTATTTCTCGGCCATCGCCGCAGCGGGCGATCTGCTGCTGCAGGGGGTGGCGCTGAGCCTGGATGCGGAGCGGCATTTCTTCCGCCCCCACTATGACAAGCCGCTGCAGCGCACGCAGGCGGTCTGGTATCCACGGCAGCCGATGGAGCTGGGCGAGGATCAGTTCGGCGTGGCGCCGCACACGGATTTCGGCCTGATCACCCTGCTCTGGCAGGACGGCAGCGGCGGGCTGGAGGTGTTGCACCGCAACGGCGACTGGATTGCGGCGCCGCCGATGGACGGCACGCTGGTGGTGAATGCGGGCGATCTGATGCAGCGCTGGACGGGCGGGCGCTATCGCTCGACGCCGCACCGCGCGCGCAATCGCCATGCCGATGACCGGCTGTCCATCGCAACCTTCTATGACCCGACCTTCGACGCGCCCGTCGATCCGGCAGACTTCGGTGCGACCGGCGAGGCCACGACGGCAGGCGCTCACATCCTGGGCCGCATCAACGAAAGTTTCGGCTACCGCAAGGAAGCGTCATGACTTGCGGTCGAGAAAACGCCTCCCCCTCGGGAGGGGGAGGTGGCCGCGTCAGCGGTCGGAGGGGGTTGATGGCTCGGCAATCGGGTGCAGACATTGCGACTGGGTCAAACGCAGCCAACCCCCGCCCCTGCCCTCCCCCTTCAAAGGGGGAGGGAGAACAATGACGGGGCGCGCCTACGACGGAAGGGTGCTGGATGCCGCGATCGATCCCGATCAGCAGGCGATCATCCCCGATGTGTCGGGCAACGACGTGAACGGGCTGGGCGAGGCGGACGTGCGCAAGCCGACGCCGATCTACTGGCAGGACCCGCGCACGCTGGCGCACGGCGCGATGCAGATGTGGATGCTGGAGAAAACGCGGCAGGACGTGCCGGAAGTCGCCGAGATGCAGCACGGGCTGGGCGGTCGCGGCCCGAACGAACGTACGCCGATCGCGGACGAGAAGGTGACGGACAGTCCCGACGCCTTCTCGGAAGCGGCAAAAGCCTTCGCACTGGATCATGAATCCGATCAGGTCGGCATCGCGCGGATGCGGCCCGAATGGGTCTATGAGGGTATGGATCTCGACCTGCCCTGGGTGATCGTCATCGCCGTGCAGATGGACCATGCCGAGCTGGCGACCGCGCCTGATCCGCCGTCGGTGGTCGAGGTGATGCGGCAGTACAATCGCGGCACGCGGGCCGCCCGCGCGCTGGCCGACTGGATCCGGGCGCAGGGCTATGACGCCCATCCCCATGGCGGGCCGACCGGCGGGCCGATGACCCTGATCCCGGCTGCGCTGGAGGCGGGACTCGGCGAACTGGGCAAGCATGGATCGATCATCAACCGCACGCTGGGGTCGTCGTTCCGGCTGGCCGGTGTGGTGACCGACATGCCGCTGGTCGCGGATGCGCCCGACGCATTCGGCGTGGACGATTTCTGCAGCAGTTGCCGGGTCTGCGAAACGGCCTGTCCGCCGGACGCCATCGCGCCGGAGAAGCAGCTCGTGCGCGGGGTCACCAAGTGGTACGTCGATTTCGACCGCTGCGCCCCGTACTTCAACCAGACCTACGGCTGCGGCATCTGCATCGCCGTCTGCCCCTGGAGCCGGCCCGAGGTCGGTCCGAAGCTGCTGCAGAAGATGCTGCGCCGCCGCAGCGGCTGACGCCGCCTACATCAGGAACAGCAGGTTCGCGTCCTGATCGAAGACCTCGTAGGTGCCCGCGCCGCCGTTGTAGAGCATGGACGCATTGGTGCCGCCGATCCCGTCGGACAGGTTGATCTCGGTCACCACTGTCGGATCGAAGGTGATCGACCCGCCTGCACCGGGGAAGGAGGCGGTCCAGGTGCCGTCCTCGTTCTCCACGAAGTCCACGTCATCCAGCCCGACGCCGTCCGGGTCACCCTGAAGGCCCTCGAAGACCAGCGTGTTGCCGCTGTCGGTGTCGGTGATGGTGTCATTGTTGGAGGCCCCGCTTGTCGCGGCCTGGAACACGAAAGTGTCCGCGCCCGCGCCGCCGTCCAGAATGTCGTCGCCCTCGCCGCCCTGCAGCGTGTCGTCGCCCAGACCGCCGATCAGCGCGTCGTCGCCCGCATCACCGAAGATCCGGTCGAAACCGTCATCGCCGAAGATGTCGTCGCTGCCCGCCCCGCCGAACAGGCTGTCGTCGCCGTCGCCGCCCCGGATGCTGTCGGCACTGATGCCGCCGCCGATGGTGTCGGCCCCTGCGCCGCCGTCGATGCTGTCCAGCCCCGACCCGCCGATGACGAAATCCGCGCCGTCGCCCGCAACCACGGTGTCATTGCCCGAGCCCGCGTCGATCACGTCGTCGCCCGCGCCCGCGTCGATCGCATCGCTGCCCGATCCGCCGAAGACGTCGTCATTGCCGTCCCCCGCGTTCAGCACGTCATTGTTGATGCCGCCGTCGATCTGGTCATCGCCGGCACCGGCATCGATCAGGTCCTCGCCGCCGCCGCCGAACAGGGTCTCGCCGCTGTCGCTGCCGATCAGCGTGTCGCGCCCGCCTTCACCGAAGGCCTGATCCGCGCCCTCACCGACCTCGATCCGGTCGTTGCCCTCGCCCGCCAGGATGAAGTCGTCGCCCAGACCGCCGAAGATGGCGTCATTGCCGGAGCCCGCCAGCAGCCGGTCGAAGCCGTCGCCGCCATCCAGCACGTCTGCACCGCTTTCGCCTTCCAGCGTGTCGTCGCCCGCGCCGCCGTGGATGGTGTCGTTCAGGTTGCCGCCGCGGACCAGGTCCGCACCGTCGCCCGCATCAATCGAGTCGTTGCCGCCCAGGCCGAAGATGGAATCGTCGCCCGCGCCGCCATCGACCGTGTCATGGCCGCTGTCCGCGCCGACGAAGTCGTTGCCCGCGCCTGCGATGATCGCGTCATTGCCGGTGCCGCCGCGCAGCTTGTCCGCGCCATCGCCGCCGTCCAGCAGATCGTTGCCGTCGCCGCCGCGCACCGTGTCGTCGCCCGCGCCGCCGATGACGATGTCGTCACCATCCTCGCCGTCGGCGAAGTCGTTGCCGTCCCCGCCGTCCAGCGAGTCATCGTCCGCACCGCCGCGCAGATTGTCCGCGCCCGCGCCGCCGATCAGCGTGTCGTCGTGGATGTCACCGCGCAGGGTGTCGTCGCCGACACCGCCGTCCAGCAGATCGGTACCCGTCTGGCCCAGCAGGCTGTCATCGCCCGCGCCGCCGAAGGCCTGGTCGTTCTGCCCGCCCGCGTTCAGCGTATCGTTGCCTTCGCCGCCGAACAGCTGGTCGTCGTTGAAGTTGCCCTGCACCAGATCGTTGCCGTCGCCGCCGAAGACCACGTCGTTGCCGCCGGAGCCGAACAGCGTGTCATTGCCGACGCCCGCGTTCAGCGCATCGTTGCCCGCGTCGCCGCGCAGCCGGTCGTTGCCTTCGCCGCCGTCCAGCGAATCGTCGCCATCCGCGCCGCGCAACTGGTCGTCGCCGGTACCGCCGTCGGCGGTATCGTTGCCCTCGCCGCCGCGCAGCAGGTCCGATCCCGCACCGCCGGTCAGGCTGTCGTCGCCCGCATCGCCGCGCAGCACATCGTCGTCGTCACCGCCGTCCAGCGTGTCCGCGCCGTCGCCGCCGAACAGCAGGTCATTGCCGCTGTTGCCGCGCACGACATCGTCCAGGCCGCGTCCGACGACCGTATCGTTGCCCGACCCGACGTCGAAGCCGGATGCGCCGCCGACCACCTGCCCGGGATTCGACGACAGGGAAACGGAATCGTCGCCGTCCAGGCCGGCGAGGATCGAGCTTTCGGTGAATTCTTCCAGGTTGACCTGGTCCAGATCGACCACGTCGTCCCCGTCGGTGAACAGATCCTGCGGCGCGGCGGGGGACTCCGCGCCCAGCACGACCTCGATGCCTTCCAGCAGATAGACGTCATCGCCGACGGTCACCGTGCCCGCGTCCGGATCGTGCAGGGCGCCTTCCAGGTTCGAGAAGTCCGCCGTATCGGTCCCGTCGCCGCCGCGGATCGTGCCGCCGCCCGGCCCGGCGATGATCACATCGTCGCCCGCGCCGCCGTCAACCGTGTCTTCGCCACCGCCGGAAGCGATGGTGTCGTCGCCCGCCCCGCCGTCCAGCAGGTTCGCGCCATCGCCGCCGGTCAGGACGTCGCTGAAGCCCGAACCCTCGGCATTCTCGATACCGGCCAGCCGGTCGCTGATGTCGGGCGCGTCACCCGATTTCACCAGATCGCCGCCCAGGATCTGACGGCCCTCGATGCCCGGCCCCTCGATCTCGACGTTCAGGCCGGCCTTGCCGCCATTCTCGAAATAGAGCACCTGCACCGCGTGCAGGCCCGGCTCCAGCGTGACCTTGCCGGTGCGCGTGCGATAGCCGTGCTGACCCGGATCGTCGGTCACCACTTCACCGTCGATCAGCAGCCGCACGCCATCGTCGGCGCCGGTGTGGAAGGTGAATTCACCGCCCTCGGAGACCTCGACGAAACCGTCGATCTGCACGGCGAACCGGTCCGTCGGACCGCCTTCGAAGAATGCGCCGCTGCTGTTCTCGAAGGCCACACCGTCGATGGTTTCCTGATGGATCGGCGTCGCGCCGAAGTCGATGTCGTCCAGGTTCCGGGTGGACGGGATGGCGAAGAACCTGGCGTTCAGGCCGGCGGAAAGATCGGTGATCGACTGCGCCGTGCCCGCCGACAGGTCGACAGCGACCGGGCCGTCCGCAGCGGCGTAGTCAGCCGTATCGGTTCCGTCGCCCCCGTCCAGCACGTTGTTGCCATCGCCACCCTGCAGCGTGTCATCGCCCGCGCCGCCCGACAGCGTGTCATTGCCATCGTCGCCCCGCAGGTCGTCATTGCCCTCGCGGCCCTCAATCCGGTCGCTGCCACCCAGCCCCTCCAGACGGTTGTCACCGGCATCGCCCGACAGCGTGTCGGCCTGTCCGGAGCCGGTCAGGTCCTCGATGTTCTCGAAGCTGGTCACGGCATCCGGGGCATTGTTCGTGGAGACGAGATCCCCGCCGATGACCGTGGGACCATCGAAACCGGGGCCTTCGATCTCGACCTTCAGCCCGGCCTTGCCGCCATTCTCGAAGTAGAGCACCTCGATTGTGTGCGATCCCGGTTCCAGCTCGATCTCGCCGCTTCGCGTACGGAAACCGTGCTGGCTGGGATCGTCGGTGACCACCTGGCCGTCGATCAGCAGACGCACGCCGTCGTCGGCACCGGTATGGAACGTGAAGGTGCCGCCCTGCGACAGGTTCAGGGATCCGTCGATCTTCACGGCGAACCGGTCGGTCGGGCCGTTCTCGATGAAGCCGCCGCCGCTGTTGGCGAAGTCGATGTCGGGCGTGATGCCGGTATGGATCGGCTCTGCCGAGAAATCGATGTCGTCGAGGTTGCGGGTCGAAGGTATCGCGAAAACGGACATGTTCAGGCCCGTGTCGCTGACATTCACCCGTGCTTCGCCGGTTTCCAGATCTGCCTCGACGCCCCGTCCGGAATCGCCGAAGCCCAGCCGGTCCGTGCCCGCGCCACCATCGATCGTGTCGTTGCCGCCCCCGCCCCTGATCGTGTCGTCACCCGCACCGGCGTCGATGGTATCATCGGTTTCGGTGCCTTCGATGGCGTCGGCATCGTCCGTGCCGCGCATGACGCCATCGTCGATCGAGCCTTCGGTCGCGCCGATGACCTTCTCGATGCTGTCGAGTTCGAACAGCTTGCCACCGGCCTGAACCAGATTCTGGTCGGCGTCGAAAATGGCGTCGTCGAAGTTCGAGAAATCGGCCGTATCGGTGCCGCTGCCGCCGCGCAGCACGCCGCCGCCGTCCCCGGCGATCAGCAGGTCGTTGTCGTTGCCGCCGTCCAGCGTATCGACGCCGTCGCCGCCGGAGATCGTGTCCTTGCCGGATTCGCCGTCCAGCACGTCATCGCCGCTGCCACCGAACAGCCTGTCGCTGCTCTCGCCACCGTCGATGGTGTCGGCCTCCGCCGTGCCGGTGATCTGGTCATTGCCGCGCCCGCCGTCGATCAGCGCCGTGCCTTCGGTGGTTGCACCCGACAGGTCGATCCGGTCATTGCCGCCGGTGCCGGAGATGGTTTCGGCGCGCACGACCTCGATGCCAGATTCGGTTGCGTTGAAGGTGTTGAACGTGACCGTCCCTGCTTCCGAGGCATCAATGGTGTCTTGGCCGTCGCCACCGGTGAACCGGTCAAGACCATCATTGCCTTTCAGAACGAAGAGATCGTCGCCCGCGCCACCGTCCAGCTGATCGTTGCCGGTATCGCCGAACAGCGTGTCGTCGCCGGCACCCCCGGCGATCGTGTCCTTGCCGGATCCGCCGTCGAGGGAATCGCTGCCGTCGCCGCCGGACAGCCGGTCGCTGCCGTCGCCACCCGAAATCAGGTCGTCTCCGCCCGCGCCTTCAAGCTGGTCGTTGCCCCGCTGGCCAGAAATCGTATCGTTGCCGACCGTGCCGGACAGCTTGTCGTTGCGCCCGCTGCCGCTGATGTCTTCGCCGGTCTCGATCTCATCCGCCATCAGTCCGTTCCCGCTTCTTTTCGTTCGCCGTACGATCAGACCACAGCAAGGGGCGGCCAACTGTCCATTGCCTTTCGAACGTGCGGGCGATCACATTTCCGAACCGCAAATCACGTTTTCGACCCGTTCAGCGCCGGATGGTCTGTCCCGGAAAAAGCACTTACCCCATCTGGCACAGGGCTGGCCCCAGCCTGAGAGCCGCGAACCGCGTCCCGAGGCCGCCGCGGCCCCCGACCGGATTGTCCCGTCGGCGCGTGTTCCGGCCCGGCGTGTTTGACTTGGCCCGGCAATCGGTCCATTTGGCCTGATCGACGATTGTCACGCGAGGACGCACGCATGCCTGACAGACCCGGACGCCAGTTTCTTCAGGTCCCCGGACCGACGAACATTCCCGACCGCATCCTGCGCGCCATGCATCGGCCCGCCATGGACTTCTCGGGCCCCGATTTCATGGACATCGCGACCGAATGCCTGGAATCGATCAAGCCGCTGTTCGGCACGACGTCGGAAGTGTTCTTCTACACCGCATCGGGTCACGGTGCCTGGGAAGCCTGCTTCGCCAATCTGTTCGATGTCGGCGACACCATCCTGATGCCGGAGACCGGGCGGTTTTCGAAGACCTGGGGCGAGATGGCGGACGAACTGGGGATCCGCGTCGAGACCCTGCCCAACGACTGGCGGTCGGCAATCGATCCGGACGCGCTGGAACAGGCCCTGCGCGCGGACACCGGCCACCGCATCAAGGCGGTGCTGGCGGTGCATGTGGAAACCGCGACCGGTGTCCTGTCCGATGTGCCGCCGCTGCGGGCCGCCATCGACGCGGCGGGGCACCCGGCGCTGCTGGTCGTGGACGCCATCGCGTCCTTCATGACCATGCCGCTGCCGATGGACGACTGGGGTATCGATGTGGTGATCGCGGCCTGCCAGAAGGGTCTGATGATGCCGCCGGGCCTGTCGTTCAACGCGGTCAGCGACAGGGCGCTGGAAGCCTCGAAGGCCTGCGCGCGGCACCGCAACTACTGGTCCTGGACCGACCGGATGGGCCGCGAGCAGTATCACCGCTTCGCCGGCACCGCGCCCGAGCACCTGTTCTTCGCGCTGCAGGAATCCATCACCATGATCAATGAATGGGGCATGGAAGCGGTGTTCGCCCGCCACAGCAGGCTGGCGGAGGCCGTGCGCACCTGTGCCGCGCGCTGGACCGAGGGCGGCGCGCTGGAATTCAACGCCGTGCATCCCGCACAGCGGGCGGACGCGCTGACCGTGATGCGCACCGCCGAGGGCGTCGATCCCGACCTGATCCGCTTCACCGCACGCGAGCGGTTCGATGTGGCCATCGGCGGCGGACTGGGCCAGGTGGCGGGCAAGGTCTTCCGGATCGGTCACATGGGCGACCTGAACGACCCGATGATCCTGGGCGCGCTGGCGGGGATCGAGGCCACGCTGGCCCACCTGGAGATCCCCTTCGAAAGCGGTCTGAGCGAGGCCGTCGGATATCTCGCCAGGACGTCGCTGGAGCCCGAGCGGCAGCAGGACGGTCGCAGGGTTGTCTGAGCGTCCGCCGGCCGGGCGGCGCAAGATTGTTGTCATCCGCCACGGGGACGATCCGCCCGATGACCGCGTGTAAACGTGGCTGCACGGCAGTGGCTACGAGATCGACCTGCGAAAGCCCTTTGCCGGCGATACGCTCGGTGATGTGGACGAATCGGTGGCCGGTACCGTCCTGCACGGCGGGCCCTACAATGTCTCCGAGACGGCACGGCATCCGTTTCTGAAGGATGAGGACCGCTGGATCGCCGCGTGCCTGAAGGCTGGACTTCCCATGCTGGGAATCTGCCAGGGCGCACAGCAGATCGCCTTTCATCTGGGAGCGGATTGCGGCCCGAAACCCGGCCACCCCCACGAGTTCGGATATTATCGCGTCGATCCCGTACCCGGCGCTTCAGATTTTCTGGACCGCCCGCGCTGGTTCTGTCAGGCGCATCATCACATGTTCGACATACCGGCCGGCGCACAGCGGCTGGCGCAGAGCGCGGCCTTCGAGAACCAGGCCTTCCGATACGGCAGGAAGGTCTACGGCCTGCAATTCCATCCCGAGGTGACCATCGAGGGTTTCCGGCGCTGGCAGGCGGCAGACTGGGCCATGTTCGGCAGGAACGGCGCGCAGGATCGCCACGAGCAGGATGCCCTGATGATCCGCCATGACCGGGCTCAGGCCGACTGGTTCGCAGCGCTTCTGGAGGGGCTGTTCGGCCCGGCAGCGGACCGGTAGGCTGTTCCCGCGGCGACACGCCGGATGTCGTGCAAGGGGCGAGGTGTCGTCGGACATCTGAATATTCCGAAATCGAAACAACATCCGAATAACCCGTGGAACCGGGTGGCCTGATACCAATTTCCCATTGACGGTGGCCGAACCTGTTTCACGCA
This sequence comes from Minwuia sp., assembly GCF_048263705.1. GTDB lineage: Bacteria > Pseudomonadota > Alphaproteobacteria > Minwuiales > Minwuiaceae > Minwuia. The sequence goes on from NZ_JBLXDV010000004.1 coordinate 247,000, forward strand.
CGTTATAATCGCTGCCGTCATCATGGCCGTATGTGTCGTTTTGGGGACAGGCCGATCCCGGTCCGGCCTCAAGAATGCGACTTACGCGGCATGTCGGAAACGCAGGGAAGGACACGTTCGAGACCCGGGGCCGATACACATTTCCGGGGTCCGGTGCGGAACGCTGCGGTTCCGAATTCATGTCGATAAAGCTGCGCGGGTGAAAAAACCGGCGCGAACAGGGAATATCCAGGAGGCATTCATGAAGTTCTACAAGTCCAACACGGGCGAGGTGCCCGCACATATCCACGCCATGGCCGATGCGGCCCGCGAGTCCGGCACCGATGTCAGCCGCCGCGAGTTCGTCGCGCTGGCCAGCGCGTTCGGCGCGACCGCCGCCGGTGCCTATGGCATGCTGGGTCTGGCGGCACCGAAGACCGCCAACGCGGCGGCGCACGCCAAGATGGGCGGCACGGTGAAGATGCAGCAGGAAGTGCGCGGCCTGAAGGATCCCCGCGCCTACGACTGGTCGCAGATCGCCAACTTTTCGCGCGGCTGGCTGGAATATCTGGTCCAGTACAACAATGACGCGACCTTCGAGGGCAAGCTGCTGGAAAGCTGGGAGGTCTCGGAAGATGCCAGGACCTACGTCCTGAACGTGCGCAAGGGCGTGAAGTGGAACAACGGCGACGATTTCACCGCCGAGGATGTGGCCCGCAACATCGAAGGCTGGTGCGACAAGTCCGTGGAAGGCAATTCCATGGCCGGCCGCATGAATTCGCTGATCGATCCGGAAACCGAGAAGGCGATCGAGGGCGCGATCGAGGTGGTCGACAGCCACACCGTGAAGCTGACCCTGCCGCAGTCCGACATCTCGATCATTCCGGGCATGGCCGACTATCCCGCGGCGATCACGCACAAGGACTACGATTTCAACACCGCGCTGGAAAACCCGCTCGGCACCGGTCCCTACATTCCGGAATCGCTGGAGGTCGGCGTGAAGGGCGTGCTGGTCCGCAACACCGATCATACCTGGTGGAACGAGGGCAACGGCGCCTGGCTGGACCGCTTCGAATTCATCGACTACGGCCAGGAACCTGCCGCCTGGGTCGCCGCCGCCGAATCCGACGAGGTCGATGTGACCTATTCGATCGAGGGCGAGTTCATCGAGATCTTCGAAACCCTGGAAGGCTGGCGCCGCGACGACATCGTGACGGCGGCGACCGTGGTCGTGCGGCCGAACCAGCAGGCCGTGGTCGACGGCAAGACGCCCTACGCGGATGTCCGCGTCCGGCGCGCCCTGCAGATGGCGACCGACAACGCGGTCTGCCTGGAACTGGGCATCGCCGGTCTGGGCATCGTCGCCGAGAACCACCACGTCGGTCCGATGCACCCCGAATATGCCGACATCGGCCCCGCCAAGTACGATCCGGAAGGCGCCAAGGCGCTGATGGACGAGGCCGGCATGGGCGATTACGAGCACGAGCTGATCTCGATCGACGCCGGGTACCGCAAGGACACGACCGATGCCGTGGCCGACCAGCTGCGCAAGGCCGGGATCAAGGTCAAGCGCGTGGTGCTGCCGGGCAACACCTTCTGGAACGACTGGACCAAGTACCCGTTCTCGTCGACCAACTGGAACCATCGTCCGCTGGGCGTGCAGATCATGGCGCTGGCCTATCGCACCGGCGAGGCCTGGAACGAGGCCGGCTTCGCGAACGCCGAGTTCGACAAGCTGCTGAACGAGGCGCTGGCCGTCGCGGATCCGGGCAAGCGGTCCAAGATCATGGCCAAGGTCGAGAAGATCATGCAGGACGAGGGCGTGATCATCCAGCCGTACTGGCGGACGCTGACCAACTTCTCGAAGAAGAATGTGGGGGGCGCTGCCCACCACATCCAGTTCGAGTACTATCCGCACGAGATGTACTGGAAGGCGTAAGTCCTTCCCATGCGGGCGGGGGCGCTGCGGCGCCCCCGGTCCTGCTGTCCCCTTCGCTGCCCTTTCGCAATCCGGCTGGCCGCCCCGGCCCGATTACGCAAAGGCATCCACCAAGAGATCGCCGGATGAGGAACGCGTCGTGTCACGCGGCGCGGCAAGACAGGGGGAATCCGCAAGGGTTCCGGTGATGGGCCACTGTTGGGGAGTGGGATGCTAAGCTTTTTGCTGAGACGCAGCGGGGTCATGATACTGACCGCCCTCTGCCTGACGTTCATCGTCTTTTTTCTGACCAATCTGGAACCGAACCTGGAGAAACTCACCAAGAGTGAGGGCGACCAGCGCATGAGCGACCAGGAAGTCGATGCCTGGCTGACGCGCAACGGCTACCGTCAGCCGCTGCTGGTGCGCTATGGCGAATGGCTGGGTGTCGTGCCCGGGTTCGTGAACGAACAGGAGAACGGCAAGACCATCGGCCGCTGCATCCGGCCCGGCACGGACCCCGCGGACGCGCCGACCTTCTGCGGCGTGCTGCAGGGGGACTGGGGCCAGTCCACGGTGTTCAACGAACCGGTGATCGACATCATCGGCAAGAAGCTCGGCCTGACCGGCATGCTGATGTTCTGGGTGATGGTCGTCATGGTGCCCACGGCCCTGCTGATCGGGGTGCTGGCGGGGATGCGCGAGGGCACGCGGACCGACCGCACGCTGTCGACCTTCTCGATCCTGTCCACATCGACGCCCGAATATGTCTCGGGCGTCATCCTGATCGTGATCTTCGCCAGCCGTCTGGGCGGACTGCAATGGTTCAACGGCACGGCGGCCTCGGCGATGGACAACATCACCTTCGCCAACTTCACGCTGCCGGTGGCCACGATGGCGCTGTACGGCGTCGGCTACATCGCGCGCATGACCCGCGCCTCGATGGCCGAGGTGATGACGGCGCAGTACATCCGCACGGCCCGGCTGAAGGGCGTGAGCTTCCGCAATGTCGTCATGCGGCACGCGCTGCGCAACGCCCTGATCGCGCCCTTCACCGTGATCATGCTGCAGTTCCCGTGGCTGCTGACCGGCGTCGTGATCGTCGAAACCCTGTTCAACTACAAGGGCTTCGGCTGGACCCTGGTGCTGGCCGCCGGCAACAACGACATCGAGTTGCTGATGGGCGCATCGGTCGTCGCCGTGATGGTCGTGCTGCTGACGCAGCTGATCTCGGACGTCGGCTACGTCTTCCTCAACCCGCGCGTTCGCGTCAATTGAGGAGCGCAGGATGGAACCCTTGAGCAGTCTCGAAATCACCGGCCATATCCTCTGGCAATTCCTGCCCGTCTGGATCGGCCTCGCCGTCATCCTGTTCCTGTCCTACAGCTTCAGGTCGAAGCTGGGCCTCTACGGCAAGCTGCTGGGCAGCCGCATCGGCACCATCGGCCTGGTCATCTGCCTGTTCTGGCTGCTGACCGCGATCTTCGCCGACCTGATCGTGACCTTCGATGCGCTGGATCAGGTGTCGGGCATGAAGAACAAGAAACCCGGCACGCCTGTACGCGGGCTGGAGGACGCCTGGTACCTGCTGGGCGGCGACAATCTGGCCCGCGACATCTTCAGCCGTCTGGTGATGGGCAGCCGCAGCGTGCTGTCGATCGCGCCGGCGGCGACCGTCTTCGCCTTCATGGTCGGCATCACGCTGGGCCTGCCCGCCGGGTACTACGGCGGCAAGCTGGACACGCTGCTCAGCTTCCTGGCCAATCTGGTTCTGGCCTTTCCGGTGATCCTGCTGTTCTACCTGCTGGTCACGCCGGAGATCCGGACGACGGGCGTGCCGCTGGTGCTGTCGGGCGTGCTGTTCCTGTTCCCGATCGTGTTCTTCGTGCTGCTGTTCTCGTCGCGCTTCGGCGAGCAGAAGCACAAGCTGGCCGCCTATCTGGCGGTGACCCTGATCGTCGGGCTGTGGGCCTATTCGGGACTGGCTTTCAATGCCGATCCGCTGGGCGTCTTCTACATGGACCCGAACCTGCTGAACATCTTCGTCTCGGTGGTGTTCGTGAACTCGCCCACCGTGTTCCGCATCGTGCGCGGCCTGACCATCGACATCCAGACGCGCGACTATGTGGCGGCGGCGCAGACCCGGGGAGAGCGGCCCTGGTACATCATGCTGTGGGAGATCCTGCCGAACGCGCGCGGGCCGCTGATCGTCGATTTCTGCCTGCGCATCGGCTACACGACCATCCTGCTGGGGACGCTGGGTTTCTTCGGCCTGGGGGTCAGCCCGGAGAGCCCGGACTGGGGCCTGACCATCAACGAGGGCCGCAAGCTGCTGTCGATCTACCCGCATCTGGCGCTGCCGCCGGCGCTGGCGCTGATGTCGCTGGTGCTGGGCCTGAACCTGCTGGCCGACGGCCTGCGCGAAGAATCGCTGAAGGACTGATGCCATGACCGAAGACGTCCAGCCGATCCTGGAGATCGAAGACCTGAACATCTCGTTCTTCGTCCGCGCCGGAGAGATTCCGGCGGTGATGGATTTTTCCTGCAAGGTGATGCCGGGCGAGGCCATGGGCCTCGTGGGCGAATCCGGCTGCGGCAAGTCCACGGTGGCGCTGGGCATCATGCGCGACATGGGCAATCGCGGGAAGATCGTCGGCGGCAAGATCAAGTTCAAGGGCCGCGACATGGGCGAGATGTCGGAGGAGGAACTGCGCGACATCCGGGGCTCCAAGATCGCCATGATCTATCAGGAACCGATGGCCTCGCTGAACCCCGCGATGAAGATCGGCCGGCAGCTGATGGAAGTGCCGCTGATCCACGAGAAGGTCTCGAAAGAGGAAGCCTACCAGCGGTCGCTGGAGATGCTGGCCTCGGTGAAGCTGCCCGATCCGGCGCGGGTCATGGACGCCTATCCGCACCAGATTTCCGGCGGCCAGCAGCAGCGCATCGTGATCGCCATGGCGCTGCTGTCGAAGCCCGACCTGCTGTTGCTGGACGAACCGACGACGGCGCTGGATGTCACCGTCGAGGCGGGTATCGTCGAACTGGTCAAGGAACTGGCCGAGAACACCGGCACCTCCATGCTGTTCATCTCGCACAATCTGGGCCTGATCCTGGAAACCTGCGACCGGATCACGGTGATGTATTCGGGCGAGGCGGTGGAAACCGGTACGGTCAACGACGTGTTCGACCGCATGCGGCATCCCTACACGCAGGGCCTGTTCAATTCGATCCCGCTGCCGGGCGCGGACAAGAACAGCCGCCCGCTGGTGGCGATACCAGGGCAGTTGCCGCTGCCGATGGAGCGGCCCGTGGGCTGCAACTTCGGTCCGCGCTGCGACCACTATGTGGAATCGGTCTGCAACGCGGGGCCGATTCCGATGCAGCCGATCCCCGATTCCGGGAACCACCGCTCGCGCTGTGTCCGCATCGCCGAGATCGACTGGGCGGCGGAGCCAGAGCGGCGGCTGGTGGAGGACCCGGTGAAGCCCGGCGACGTGATGCTGGATATCCGCGATCTGAAGAAATACTACGACGTCGCCGCCAACAAGATCTTCGGCGGCGGCGACACGCGCACCGTGAAGGCGAACGAAGCGATCACCTTCCAGGCGCGCGAATCCGAAACCGTCGCCATCGTCGGCGAATCCGGGTGCGGCAAGTCCACGCTGGCCAAGGTGCTGCTGGGGCTGGAGACCGCCACCGACGGCGATGTCATGCTCGGCTCGGTCGCCATCGGCGATACCGAGGTCAACGACCGGACCCGCCGCACCGTCGCCTCGGTCCAGATGGTCTTCCAGAACCCGTTCGACACGCTGAACCCCAGCCATTCGGTCGGATCGCAGATCATGCGCACGCTGGAGAAGTTCAACATCGGCAGCAATACCGCCGAGCGCCGGGAGCGGATGCTGGAGCTGCTGGATCTGGTGAAGCTGCCCCGCGCCTTCGCCGACCGCATGCCGCGCCAGCTTTCCGGCGGCCAGAAACAGCGGATCGGTGTCGCCCGCGCCTTCGCCGGTGAACCGAAGGTCGTGGTCGCCGACGAGCCGGTTTCGGCGCTGGACGTGTCGGTGCAGGCGGCGGTGACCGAGTTGCTGATGGACATCCAGCGCAAGGCCAAGACGACCATGCTGTTCATCAGCCATGACCTGTCGGTGGTGCGCTACATCGCCGACCGTGTGGTGGTCATGTATCTGGGCCACATCGTCGAGCAGGGCACGACCGACGACATCTTCTCGCCGCCCTATCACCCCTATACCGAGGCCCTGCTGTCGGCGATCCCGATTGCTGACACCAGCGTCACCAAGAAACACATCATCCTGGAAGGCGATATTCCCTCGGCCATGAACCCGCCGCCGGGCTGTCCGTTCCAGACGCGCTGTAATTACAAGGATCAGGTGCCGGGCAACCTGTGCGAGACCGAGGTGCCGCCGTCGAAGGAAGTTGCCGGCGGCCACTTCGTCAAATGCCACCTGGCCGACGACATCCTGTCCCGCATGGAACCCGTCATCAGCTTCGAGGCAAAGCAGGCCTCCTGACGGTCTCAGGGGCGGTCCCTCTTCCTTCCCGGTTTCGGGCCGGATAGGCTGGTGCCGGCCGGGGAGGGTGCATGATGCTGGATGATCGCTACGGACTGGAACTTTCGACGCAATCGAATGCGGCGCGGGATGCCTATGTGGACGGGGTGGACCGCCTGCTGGCCGCCGATGGCGGGGCGGAACACGCCTTTCAGCGCGCCATCGATGCCGATCCCGAATTCTCGCTGGCGCATGTGGCCCTCGCGCGCAGCTTCCAGTTTCTGGGCGACGGCCGCGCGGCGCGCACCGCGATCGGTCGCGCTAAGGATGGCGGCGCGGCCCTGACGGATCGCGAGGCCGCGCATCGCACGGTCATGACCGACCTGATCGAGGGCCGCATGGCCGAGGCCTATGGCGGCATCCGCCGTCACCTGCTGGACCATCCCCGTGATGCGGTCGTGGCGCAGACCTGCTGCGGCGTGTTCGGTCTGATCGGGTTCAGCGGTCAGCGGGGCCGGGAGGCGGAACAGCTCGCTTTCACGACATCGCTGCTGCCCGACTATGGCGACGACTGGTGGTTTCTGGGCCAGCACGCGTTCTCGCAGGTGGAGGCGGGACAGACCGACGTCGCCCGCGACAGCATCGAGCGCGCGCTGGAGGGCCGTCCGCGCAGCGCCCACAACGTCCACATCCGCGCCCATGTCGATTACGAGGCCGGCGATACGGATGCCGGCCTGCGGCGCGTGACGGACTGGATGCCGGACTATGAGCGCGAGGGCATCCTGCACTGCCACCTGTCCTGGCATGTCGCGCTGACGCACCTGGCGCAGGGGCGCATTAACGCGATGTGGCGGACCTATGAGGCGGCGGTGAAGCCGGGCGGTGCTTGGGGCCCGTCGATCAATGTGATCACCGACAGCGCCGCCCTGCTCTACCGCGCGCAGGTGGCGGGGGTCGATGTGCCCGCCGCCCAGTGGCAGCACCTCAGCGACTACGCCGCAGCCACCTTCCCGCGCACCGGCATCGGCTTCGTCGATGCGCACGCGGCGATCATCTTCGCCTTTGCGGGCAACGACGGCCAACTGAACCGGATCATCGACGGGGCGAAGGGACCGGCGGCGGATACGGTGCGCGCCATCGCCGTCGCGTTCCGCGATCTGGCGCAGGATGACGCGGCGGGCGCGACGGCGGCGCTGGTCGCCATCATGGCCGAGCACGAGCGGATCGGCGGCAGCCGGGCGCAGCGCGACCTGCTGGAATTCGCGCTGCTGAACGCGCTGCTGCGGCAGGGACAGACCGCCGAGGCGCGCCGTCTGCTGGCCATGCGCCGGCCGGTTCATGCTGCAGACAGGGTCGTCGCCGATCTTTGATGCGGTTCGATGGTGATGGCCGGAAGCCGCCGCGCGATCACAAATCATCGACCTGCAGCGAAGCCGGTGGCGAAGGCGGTTGTTCCCGCCTCTCATCGGCGTATAAGGACATCATGCCGATGTGGAATTATCTTGCCCGTGCCTGCGCGCTTCTGGCCGCAGTCGTCTGTTTCAGCAGCACCGTTCCGGCCGACGACACCCGCTTCTTCTCGATCGGGACGGGATCGACGGCGGGGACCTATTTCCCGGTCGGATCGCTGATCGCGGCGGCGATCTCGCGGCCCCGGGGCAGCTCCCCCTGCAACGAGGGCGGGGCGTGCGGCGTCGATGATCTGATCGCGACCGCCGTCACCAGCCGAGGCTCGTTCGAGAACATCGAGGGCATCGCCAGCGGCCGTTTCGATTCCGGGCTGGCGCAGGCGGATATCGTGGCCTGGGCCTATGATGGGGCTGCGGTCTACACCGGCAAGGGCCGGTTTCCCGATCTCCGGGCCATCGCCAACCTCTATCCGGAATATGTCCACCTGGTGGCGCGCAAGGATCTGGAGATCGGTACGATACCGGACCTGCGCGGCCGGCGCGTGGCGATCGACCGGGAGGGATCGGGCACGCGCATCAACGCGCTGCTGATCCTGGCGGCCTTCGGACTGGACCACGATCACATCCAGGCGATCAATGCCGGACCTGCGGCCTCGATCGCCGGGTTGCTGGACGGCGAGGTGGATGCGGCGTTCTTCGTCGTCGGCTATCCGTCCACGGCGGTCAGCGAACTGATGGAAACCGGCGAGTTCGAGATCGTGCCGATCAGCGGCATCGCCGCCGAGCAACTGATGATCGCCAATCGCTACTATGCCGCCGATACCATCCCGGCGGAGATCTACGCCACCGATGAGCCGGTCCCCACGCTGACGGTGGGGGCGCAGCTGGTGACCCATGCATCGGCACCGGTCGACCTGATCCGCGACATCACGGCGGCGCTGTGGCGGCCCGAGAACCGCGACCTGCTGAACTCGGGTCATGTGCAGGCGCGCCGCCTGTCGCCGGAACAGGCGGTCAAGGGCGTGACCATACCGTTCCATGCGGGGGCCAGACTGTATTACGAGGAAAAGGGCTTGCTGAAATGACCGACTTCGACCTGATCGAACCGTCAGATGACAGCCTGCCCGTGTTTCTGGTGCGCGCGGCGGACGTGACGGGCTGGCTGGCCGGGCGGCCCGAGCCGGTGCGCAACTGGCTGGCGGACCGGGCGGACGGGATGAAGCCGGGCAGTTCGGCACGCCTGCCCGACGCGTCGGGTGCGCCGGCGGGTGTGCTGTGGGTCGTGGCCGACGATCCGGACATGTGGGCCATCGCCGATCTGCGGAAAGCCCTGTGGCCGGGGGCGTTTCACCTGGATGCCGGCGCGCTGGACGACCCCGACATGACCGCCTTCGCGACCGGATGGGCCCTGGGCGGCTACCGGTTCGACCGCTATCTCAGCACCACCGACCGGCCCGAGATCGCGCTGGTCTGGCCCGAGGCCGCCGACCGCGATCTTGTGCGCGCCATGGCGGAAGGCATCTGCCTGACCCGCGATCTGGTCAACACGCCCGCCGACCACATGGGGCCGTCGGAACTGGAGGCCGCCGCGCGGGAACTGGCCGGCCGGTTCGACGGCGCGGTGAACGTCATCGCCGGGGATCAGCTTCTGGCGGAGAATTTTCCCATGATCCACGCGGTCGGCCGGGCCTCGGACGACCCGCCGCGGCTGATCGACCTGACCTTCGGCCCGGCCGACGCGCCGAAGGTAACCCTGGTCGGCAAGGGTGTCTGCTTCGATACCGGCGGACTGGATATCAAGTCCGCGGCGGGCATGATGCTGATGCGCAAGGACATGGGCGGCGCGGCCACCGCGCTGGGACTGGCGCATCTGCTGCTGGCGCGGCAGGTGCCGGTGCGGCTGCGGGTGCTGCTGCCGACGGTGGAGAACGCCATTTCCGGCAATGCCTATCGCCCCGGCGACATCCTCTCGACGCGGCAGGGCATCTCGGTCGAGATCGGCAACACCGATGCCGAGGGACGGCTGGTGCTGGGCGATGCGCTGACCCTGGCGTCCGAGGAAGCGCCGGAACTGCTGATCGACTTCGCGACCCTGACCGGCGCGGCGCGGGTGGCCGTGGGCACCGAGATCGCCGCCTTCTTCGCCGACGACGACACGCTGGCCGAAGCGGTTGTGAAGGCCGGGGCCGAGGCGATGGACCCCGTCTGGCGGCTGCCGCTGCATCAGGACTACCGGCATCTGCTGGACACGCCCTTCGCCGACATCAACAACGCCGGATCGGGCGGGTTTGCCGGTGCATCCACGGCGGCGCTGTTCCTGAAGGAGTTCGTCGCCGAGCCGGCCAACTGGATTCATTTCGACATCATGGCCTGGAACAGCCGCGACCGTGCGGGACGGCCCAGGGGCGGCGAGGCCATGGCATTGCGCGCCATGTACCGGCTGATCACGGACCGCTTCGCGTGAAGCTGCTTCCGGTCCTGCTGCTCTGTGCCGTGACGGCCGGCAGCGCGATCGCGATCGCGGGCGAGTCACGACCGGCTGGTGCCCTGCCCGATGCCGTCGTCGCCGAAGGCGCGGGCGTGGTCCGCCGGGCCTGGCTGGCCGAACCCACCGACCGCTACCGGCACGGCATTCTGGGCGACCGGATCGAGGCGGGCGCGCTGATGGCCGAACTTCGGGGCGGGCGGGTGCTCGGCCTGCGTCTGCCCGAAACATCCGTCTTCGAGGACCGGCAGGTGCGTCTGGCCGATTTCAACGGCGACGGCACGGACGAACTGGTGGTCGTGGAGAGCAGCCTGACGGAGGGCGCGGCCCTGGCGGTCTACGGTATCCGTGAAGGCCGCCTGCAGCTGATCGCGCGCGACGCCTGGATCGGGACGGCGAACCGCTGGCTCAATCCCGCGGGCATTGCCGATTTCGACGGGGACGGCGCGCTGGAGATCGCCGTGGTCGAGACGCCGCACATCGGCGGCACGCTGCGGCTGCTGCGGCCCGAAGGCCGGAAGATGACGCTGGTGGCCGAGCGGTGGGGCTTTTCCAACCACGCCATCGGCAGCCGCGACCAGGGTCTGAGCGCCGTGCTGGACTGGGACGGTGACGGCCTGCCGGATCTCGTGCTGCCCGACGAAACGCGAGGCGCGGTCGTCGTGGTCAGTTTCGCCGGCGGCGGGATCCGGGAACTGCATCGCCGCCCGCTTGCCGCCGCCGTGGCGGGCGATTTCTCGGTCGAGGGCACCGATACGGTTCGTATTCCGCTGGCGGATGGTGCCGCGACCGTGCTGCGCGCGCCGTAGCCGCGGCGATGAGCGCCCGCCTTGCCGCCCTTCTGGACCGCCTGCCGCTGATCGGCATGGCGCTGGTCTGCGGTGTGGCCGCCTGGGCGGTATCGGGCTGGGGTATCGCGGCCTTCGTGGTGCTGGGCCTGATTTTCGCCGTGCTGACCCTGCCGCGCGTGCCGCACGAGGCGCTGCTGAGGCGGTCTGCGCCGTCGCCGTCGCGCAAGCGCCTGTCGCCCGGTTTCGGGGAGCGGTTTTCCGACATCGCGCGACGGGCGGGCCTGCCGGATGCGCCGCGTCTGCGCTGGACGGGCGGGCCGCCCAATGCGCTGTCGGTGAACCGCCGGGACGGGGTGACCATCCTGATCTCCGAAAGCCTGCACGACATGCTGTCGGAACGTCAGCTTCTGGCTGTGCTGGCGCATGAGGTCACGCACATCGCAAGCGGCGATATCCGCCTGATGCGGCTGGGCGAGGCCCTGAGTCGCGTGACCTTCGCGCTCGCGGTGGTCAGCCTGATCACGGCGGGTGCGGCCTTCATGATATGGGGGCGGGTGCTGGCCCCGAACTGGGTCTACTGGTTTCTCGCCGTTGCGCCGACGCTGATGTCGGGGCTGCTGCTGGCGGTGTCGCGCCGCCGCGAATATGCGGCGGACGCGGGCGCGGTGCGGCTGACCGGCGACCCGGCGGCGCTGGTACAGGCGCTCGCCCGCATCCAGTTCGCCAACCGGCTTCATCTCAAGGACACGATCGAGGAGTTTACCGGACTGAAGCGGTCATCGTGGCTGCGCACCCACCCGGCGGTGGCGGACCGGATCGACCGGCTGCAGCAGATGCGCCCGGACCGCGCCTGATCGGGCGCACACCAGACGGCCGTCAGCCGTCCAGGGCGGCCACCAGCAGAAGCGCAGCCTCTCTGGAGGCATCCCTCAGGTCCGGCATCTCGCCCAGCACGGTCACGGAATCAAGATTGAAATAGATGCCCGTCAATCCGGCGGCGACGGCTTTCACGCGGGGCTCGGCGGCGTCCGGATGATGGTCGGCAATGGCCGATTGCAGCGCATCGGTGAAGCCGGTCAGCCACTGCCGGATCTGCGCGGTCAGCTCGCGATTGCCCGTGCAGGCCGCGATCAGCGCTTCGGACACGCGGACCATGTGCGGGTCGGCGTGCGCGGGATCGAACAGCCAGCCCACCAGTGTCTTCAGGCCGTTCCGGCGCGGCATCCCGGCCAGTGTTTCGGCCCATTCGACACGCGATCTCTCGATGAAGCGATGGACGGCGGCGGCCAGCACCGCGTCACGGTTGCCGATGTTGTGGCGGATCAGGGCGCGCGCCAGTCCGGCCTCTTCGGCCACGCGATCCAGGCCGGCACCCTCGACGCCATCGCGGGCGATGCAGCGCTCGAACGCATCAAGGATCTGTTCACGACGGAGCGCTTTGAGATCAGGTCTGGGCATGATTGATTATCAGTCTTGACAATTTACATGAGTGCCCCATTTATTATCACACTTGATAATCAACTGCCATACCCATGAGGCCCTGCGTTGGACTTTCTGTTTCTGCCCCTCGACATCATGCGGCTGCCCGTCTGGGAGGCGCTGATGGATGACTGGATGTTCGCCGCATCCCTTGTCCTGCTTTCGGCTGAGCTGATCCGCCATGCGGTCCGCGGTGAGCTGAACTGGCGGCTGGTGGGCGATGTTGCGGTCAGCTATGGCTGTCTTGCCGTCTTCGTGGTGACCTTCGTCGTGGCGACGCTGGTCTTCCCGGATGTTCAGGACGCGGTGTCGAACCACGCCCTGTTCGAGATCCCGACGACATGGCTGACGGCGGCGGTCTGTCTCGTGCTGGCCGATCTGACCTATTATGCCGAGCACCGGTTCTCGCACCGGGTGAACGCCGCCTGGGCCACGCACAGCGTCCATCACTCCTCGCCCAACTTCAACATGTCGGTGGCGTCGCGGTTCGGCATCATGGACGGTTTCTGGCCGGTGATCTTCCATCTGCCGCTGGTGCTGATCGGGTTCGATCCGGTGCTTGTGCTGTTCACGGCAGCGGTGGTGCTGGCCTATCAGACACCGCTGCATACCGAACTGGTCGGCAGGCTGCCGCGCTGGATCGAGGCCGTGTTCAACACGCCGTCGCATCACCGCGTGCACCACGGTTCGAACGGCACCTATCTGGACCGCCACTATGGCGGTATCCTGATTGTCTGGGACCGGCTGTTCGGCACGTTTGCGGAAGAAACCGAGCCGGTGATCTATGGCCTGGTCGAGCCGATCGACAGCAACAGCCCGCTGACGGTTCTGTTCCACGGCTTTGTACGGCTGGGCCGCAAGATGGCGACGGCACCCGGACCGCGCACCGCGCTTCGCTATCTGGTGGCACCGCCCGAATGGCAGGCCCGTCGGGTGCCACCCGGCGAGGCCACGGTCAGATCGGACTGATCGCGCGTTTCTTGCGGGGGCCGGGATCGTGCGGGCGCGCGGGTGCGATGGCGATGGCTTCGGCCAGCACCTGACGGGTCTCGGCAGGATCGATCACATCGTCGATGCCGAAGTGCTCGGCGGCGCGCAGCGGCGTCAGCTTGGTACGGATCTCGGCTTCCAGTTCGGCCTTGCGGGCCGCCGGGTCGGGCGCGTTCTGCCAGTCGCGGCGATAGGCGACGTTCAGCGCTGTCTCGATGGACATGGCGCAGACGTCCGAGGTCGGCCAGACCCAGCAGCCGTCCGCGTGGAAGCCGCGCCCGCCGTTCATGGCGTAATAGGCCCCGCCATAGCCCTTGCGCACCACCACCGAATAGCGCGGCACGGTGGCGACGGCGAGTTCATAGAGCAGCTTGCCCGAGCGCAGCCCCAGGGTGGAGGCCTCGGCATCGGAGCCGACCATGATGCCGGGCACGTCGATGAAATAGACCAGCGGCAGCCCGTAGGCATCGGCGATGGCAATGTGGCGCGCCGCCTTCTCGGACGCCTTCGCATCCAGCATGCCGGCAAGGAACTGCGGGTTGTTGGCGATGAGGGCGACCGGCCTGCCGCCCAGCCGTGCGAAGGCGGTGGTGATGTTCTTCGCGTGGGTCGGCTTGATCTCGAAGAAGCTGTCGCGGTCGACGATTTCCTGCAGCACCTTGCGCATGTCGTAGGACCGTCGCGGACTGTCCGGAATCATGGCGGACAGATCGTCCGACCGCCGGTCGATCGGATCCTTGCATTCGGTCACGGGCGGCAACTGTTCGGAATTCGACGGCATGAAGGAGAGATAGCGGCGCAGCGCCGCGAAGCATGCTTCCTCGGTGTCCGGGGCCATGTCGGCCATGCCCTGGCGGTCGGCCTGTACCGCCGCCCCGCCCAGATCCTCGGTGTCGATGTCCTGGCCGGTGGCCGCCTTGACCAGCGGCGGACCGCCGATGCCCATCTGGGCGCGGCCCCGCCACATCACCGTGAAATCGGCGAAGGCGGCGATGTTGGTCGGCCCGGCGGAGCCCGGGCCCAGCACGGCGGTGACGACGGGCACCCGGCCCGACAGGCGTCCCAGTTTCCAGAACAGCGGCCCGGCGGAGACGAAATGGCGGCTGTCGAGCCCGTCCTGGATGCGATGCCCGGCCCCTTCCTGCAGCCAGACCAGCGGATAGCCGGTGCGCTCGGCCAGATCCATCAGGCGCTGCGTCTTGTCGGATCCGATGGGCCCGACCGAGCCGCCCAGCACGGTGAAATCGTCAGCCAGGATATAGACCGGTCGGCCCTCGATGGTGCCGCGGCCCGCCACGATGCCGTCCGCCGGGGCTTCCAGCACGCTGGTCAGGTCAGTGTCCCGCATCGGTTCCACCAGCGCGCCGATCTCGCGGAAGCTGCCCGGATCGAGCATCGCCGCCACGCGCTCGCGGGCCGTCATCCGGCCCCGGCCATGCTGCTTTGCCACCGCCTCGGGCCGCCCGCCGTCCATCACCGAATCCCGCTTGGCCCGGATGGCGGCCATGCGCGCTGCTGCTGTGTCGTCACTCATGTCAGAAGGCCTCCCCGCCCTCGCTGAAGGTTCGGGACTTGCGGCCCGGGGGTCAAGCCTGCTTCGGCTCGACGGGCCGCGTCGGCAGGCCCGTATCGGCCCAGCGGGTGATCAGAAGGGCGGTCAGGCTGCAGACCGCGAAGCCGATGGCCAGCGGCAGCACCGTGCCGTCCATGGCCATGCCGAACGCGATGCCGATGGGCAGGCCGACGATGGTCGAACAGAAGCCGATGAAGGCGGACGCCGCGCCCGCATTGTCGCCCATCGGCTCCATCGCCACGGCGTTCATGTTGCCGAACAGCATGCCCGTGCCGAAGAACACGACCATCAGATAGATCATGTAGCCGGTCAGACCGGGCTCGGCACCGCTGGCCAGCATCCAGGCGATCATGACCGCCGAGGCCAGGATGCTGCCGGTCAGGGCGAGCCGCAGCAGCCGCCGCATGCCGTAGCGCATGACGATGCGCCCGTTCAGGACCGACGAGACACCGATGGTGGCCGCACCCGCCGCGAAGTAGAAGACGAAGGCGTCGCCGGTGTCGTAGATGTCCTGGAACACCTGCTGCGATGAACTGAGATAGGCCAGAAACGGCGCGAAGACGAAGCCGGTGGCGATGGTATAGCCCAGCGTCGTGCGGTGGGACGCCGCCGCGCCGACACCGCGCAGGATGCGCCGGATCGAAAACGGGCCGCGCTTTTCCGCGGGCAGGGTTTCCGGCTGGCGCAGGCCGAACCAGAGCGTTGCCCCGATGCCCAGCACCATGAAGAAGACGAAGATCAGGTGCCAGTCGCCCAGATACAGGATGCCCTGACCGACCATCGGCGCGAAGACTGGCACCAGGATGAAGACCGCCATGATGAAGGACATGATCCGCGCCATCGCCCGGCCCGACAGGCTGTCGCGAATCAGGGCCACGGTCACGATGCGCGTGGCGGCCGCACCGAAACCCTGCAGCCCGCGCCCGATCAGCATGACGGTGAAGCTTTCGGCCACCAGGGACAGGATGCAGCCGAACAGGAAGATCGTGACCCCGATGTAGACGGCGGGCTTGCGTCCGATACCGTCCGACAGCGGGCCGTAGATCAGCTGCCCCAGCCCCAGCCCGGCGAACAGCACCGAGATGATCAGCTGATTGTCCGTCGGATCGGCGACGCCCAGATCGTCACCCATCATCGGCAGGGCGGGCAGCACCGTATCGATGGCCAGTGCCATCATGGACATCAGCAGCGCCATCATGATGACGAATTCGACCGGTCCGGCCTGTTTGCTGTTATCGGACATTCATGCTCCTGTTTCGCGGGACGTTAGACGAAAGTCGCGATGACGTGCACTGCAGGTTTCGCGCACCCCGCAAGTGCTTTATGGAACGGGGCCATGAAAGAAACCCTGAATAGCGCAGGCGAGGCCGATTTCGTCATCGTCGGGTCCGGCAGTTCGGGCAGCGCGCTGGCCAGCCGCCTGTCCGAAGACGGCAAGCATTCGGTGCTGGTGCTGGAATTCGGCGGCACGGATGCAGGCCCCTTCATCCAGATGCCGGCAGCCCTTAGTTATCCGATGAACATGTCCCGCTATGACTGGGGCTACCGGTCCGAACCGGAACCGCACCTGGGCGGACGGCAGCTGGCCTGTCCGCGCGGCAAGGTGATCGGCGGTTCGTCCTCGATCAACGGCATGGTCTATGTGCGCGGTCATGCGCTGGACTATGACGGCTGGGCGCAGGCGGGCGCGCGGGGCTGGGCCTACCGGGACGTGCTGCCCTATTTCCTGCGCATGGAAAGCAGCCATGGCGGACAGGCCGGCTGGCGCGGGCAGGACGGGCCGCTGCACGTCAGCCGGGGACCGGGCCGCAATCCGCTCTATGACGCCTTCATCAGGGCCGGGGCCGAAGCGGGCTACGAGACCACCGCCGACTACAACGGCGAGAAGCAGGAAGGCTTTGGCCCGATGGAGATGACGGTCTGGCAGGGCCGCCGCTGGTCCGCCGCCAACGCCTATCTGAGGCCCGCGCTGAAGCGTCCGAACCTGCGCCTGCTGCGCTGCCTGGCGCGCCGGGTGATCTTCGAGGACGGCCGCGCCGTCGGCGTGGAGATCGAGCGGGGCGGAAAGATCGAGCAGGTGCGGGCCAGGGCTGAAGTCATCCTGTCGGCCTCGTCGATCAATTCGCCCAAGCTGCTGATGCTGTCGGGCATCGGTCCGGGCGATCATCTGCGCGAACACGGCATCGACGTGCTGGCTGACCGGCCCGGTGTCGGGGGCAACCTGCAGGACCATCTGGAACTCTACATCCAGAAGATCTGCAAGGAACCGGTCTCGCTCTATTCCAGCCTGAACCTCGTTTCCAAGGCGATGATCGGCGCGCGCTGGCTGTTCACGAAGACGGGTCTCGGCGCGACCAACCACTTCGAGGCGGCGGCCTTCATCCGTTCCCGCAAGGGCGTGACCTACCCCGACATCCAGTATCACTTCCTGCCCGTCGCCATCCGCTATGACGGCAAGGCCCCGGCGGCCAGCCACGGCTTCCAGGTGCATGTCGGCCCGATGCGCTCGGCCTCGCGCGGCCGGGTCAGCCTGACGTCGAACGATCCGAAGGCCGATCCGTCGATCCTGTTCAACTACATGTCCACCGATCAGGACTGGGAGGATTTCCGCACCTGCATCCGCCTGAGCCGGGAGATCTTCGAACAGCCCGCCTTCGCGCCCTTCGCGGGGCCGGAGATCGCGCCGGGCGACGATGTGACCTCGGACGACGCGCTGGACGAATTCATCCGGGAAGCGGTCGAGAGCGCCTACCACCCCTGCGGCACCTGCCGCATGGGCGACCCGCAGGATCCCGGCGCCGTGGTCGATGCGGAAGGCCGCGTGATCGGTGTCCAGGCCTTGCGCGTCATCGACAGCTCCATCTTCCCGCGGATTACAAACGGTAACCTGAACGGTCCGTCGATCATGGTAGGGGAAAAGCTGGCCGACCATGTTCTGGGCCGGACGCCGCTGTCGCCGGACGACCGGGAACCGTGGATCCATCCGGACTGGGAAACCGCGCAGCGGTAATCTCTGGCACGATGTTTGCTTATGGCTTGATGTTTCACGGATGATTAAGATTCAGCCGTTATCTCCGAAGTCATCGACGTCCTTTCATCCGTGATGGATGACCAGCCACAGGGGAAAAAATGCCGAACAAGAATATGCACAATGTCGACCGCGCCCTGCGATTGATTATAGGACTGGTTCTGCTCTGGATTGGGGTCATTGATCAGGACATCATTGCAAATCAGTTGATTGCGTGGGCCCTCGGCCTGTTCGGTGTGGTGAACATCGTATCGGCTCTGATGGCCTTCTGCCCCGTCTACTTCATGGCCGGTTTCAGCACGCGCACCAAGACGGTCTGATGCTGCGGGTCGCGTGGGTCGCCGTTTACGCAGCGATCGGCCTGACAATCCTGTTTCTTTTCCTGGGCGCTGTCGCCTTTCAGAGCGGTGATTCGATCAGTGTCGGGCATCAGCAAAGTGTCCTGAATTCCTTCGGGTCGGTCCTGCGTTCTGATCTTTACGGTGTCGAGGATCGAGACAGCTTTCTCAAAGATCACAAAGTTCTGGAATCGCCGGAGGTCGCCGCCTTTGTCCTGAATGCCGGGAATGAGATTTCCGGCCAATCTTGGGTTGGCGAACCGCCGTTCGGCATGCGGGAGGTGATCGCCAGGATCACGGCTGAGCCTGATCTGAAATCATACCAGCAGGTTCTGGATATCAACGACGCGCGTCTTGTCTGGCACGTGACGCCGCTTTCCGACGGCGGTGATCGTCTGGTTCTTGTGCATCAGTGCGTGAACGTCGGCGTGGGCGAACTGACTGAACTCTATATCCTGCCCATCGCGATTGCCTCGATACTCGTGTTCTGGGCGGCGTTCTGGGCGGCAATGACGGCGCGGCGGATGATCCGCAGCCAGGCACGTCAGCAGCAACTGGAAGTGGAGTTGCTGCGCCACGAGGAAGCCGACAAGATCCGCGCGGCGTTCCTGGCCAACATGAGTCATGAGTTGCGTACGCCGCTGAACGCCATTATCGGCTTTTCGGAAATGCTGAAGATGCGGGCGTTCGGTTCTCTGGGGCATGAAAAGAACGGCGAGTATGTCGATGGCATCCACGATGCCGGCTCCAGTCTGCTCAAGCTTGTCACCAATCTGCTGGATCTTTCACGCATCGAAAGTGGCGGTGAGGATCTGGAGGAAGAACAGATTGTTCTCGCTGATGCACTGGAGTCGGTGCGCCTGATGGTGGGCCCTTCGTGCGCGGAAAAGGGGATCGAATTCAGGATCCAGCCTGACGGCAATCTGCCCGATCTCTGGGGCGATCCGGTCAAGGTACGGGAGGCGATGCTGCATCTGTGCCGGAACGCCTTGACCCATACGCCCAAAGGCGGCCTCATTGAACTGCGTGCGCGGTGCGGCAAGAACAGGGCGATCACGCTGGAGATCGGCGATACCGGCAGGGGGATAGACGGGAAGCAGCTTGCGACCATCGTCGATAATTTCGGGCACGCATATTCGCAGGCGGAAACCGCCAAATCCGGGGCGGGCGTCGGCTTGCCACTGACGAATGCGCTGATGCTCCTGCACGATGGTCGGTTGAAGCTCTTGAGTACTGTGGGAGAAGGCACCATCGCGCAACTATGCTTTCCGCCGGAACGGTCGTGCGAACCGTCCCCGCGTCCTGAGATGGCAAGAGCCAGCTGATATTTGCTGCTACCGACCCCGTCAGGCCTGGAAGTGGTCTGGACGATTTACAATTGGTTACCTCAGCAGACTGCGCCACATGGTAAGGCCTGTAAGCGGCTGCATCGCCGTATCAGACCTTGCGGAGGCAGGAGTCGGAAGTGGCAAATTCGGGAAATCCGATCGGACGGCATGCAGTTCTGAAATTCCGCCAATGGCTGAACGGCGGGCAGCTGGTGCCGGGATCGGCGGTCGAGGCGCGGCGCGCCGAGAACATCTTCGGCTTCCGGGTCGCCGGTCTGGGACGCCTGGTCTTCTGCCTGGCCTTTGCGCTCTACGTGCCGCTGGGGTTTCCGCAGGAGACCCAGACCGAGGTGCTGCTGGGCGTTGCCGGGTTCGCGGCGATCAGCGCGCTTCAGATGGCGATGGCGGACCGCGGCTGGTTCCGGCGCTGGGGCCGCTACTGCTTCGTCGCGCTCGACCTGACGGTGATCTTCATCGCGGTGGTCTTCCGCAACCCGTTCGGCGACAACCTCTGGACGCTGGTGCAGTCGTTCCGGCTGGAATATTTCCTGTTCTTCTTCATCTATCTCGGCGCGGTGGCCCTGACCAATTCCCCGGGGCTGGTGTTGGGGGTGGGGGTGCTCATCTCGGCCTCATGGATTGTCACCACCTTCGTCGTGACGCAGACGGCGGGGACGCTGACGTGGTTCGACCTGCCGGGCGGGACGGGCAACAGCAATCCGGCGGATGCGCTTGAACTGTTCCTGCATCCGGATTTCTTCGACAATTCCGCGCGCCTGCTGGAAGCCCTGACCATGATGGCGCTTTCGGGACTGCTGGCACTGGCCGCGTGGCGGGGCCGCCGGACCTTCCGCCGGTTTGCCGAGGCTGAGGAAGAACGCCGCCTGGTGCGCGATACCTTCAGCAAATATGTGCCCGAGGAAGCCGCGCGCGCCCTGCTGAGCCACGAGGGCATCCTGCAGCCGGTCCGCCGGGACGCCTGCATCCTGTTCGCCGATATCGAGGGCTTCACCCGGACCAGCGAGCAGGCCGATCCGGGCCGCGTGCTGACCATGCTGAACGCCTATTATGACGCCGTGGGCGAGGTGATCGCCCGGCACGGCGGGATCGTCACTCAGTTCCAGGGGGACGGTCTGCTGGCCACGTTTTCCGCGCCCCTTGCGGAACCGAACATGGCGCTATCGGCCTGCGCGGCGGCGGCGGATATTCACGAACTGGTCGCCGGACACGCCTTCGACGGTCAGCATCTGAACGTCCGCGTTGGCATCGCAACCGGCCCGGTGATCGCCGGGACCCTGGGCGGCCGCGCGCGCCAGTCCTATACGGTGATCGGCGACACGGTGAATCTGGCCGCCCGGCTGGAGCAGCTGAACAAGCAGCACGGGACGCGGACCCTGATCTGCGACCGCAGCTCGGCCATGGTGGGCGCGGCCGCCTGCCGGTTCGTGACACAGGCCGAAATCCGCGGCCGCAGCGCCGCGATGAAGATCTACTGCCCGACAGCATCCTGAGCGCGGATGAACGGGTCAGCGTGCCAGCCGATAGGCCGCGCGCACCTGCGGATGATCGGCCAGTTGCCGGCCCAGGTGGGCGGCGCCGGCCTGTGTCAGATGTCCGCCATCGTAGGAGATCCAGCGCAGGCCCGGATCGAACACGGCACAGTCCGTCCCGGCACCGCAGATCAGCGACTGCGCGTCGATGAAGGCCGCCTCATCCAGCGCTGTCGCCAGCCTTGCGTTGGTCGACAGGACGGCCTCGGGGACGGGATCGCGCAATGCGGCGCGGGCATCGTGCGACAGGGCCAGAAGCGACTGCACGTCCCGCTTCGCGAAACCCTTCGTGCCCACCACCAGCAGACGGGCATCTGTCTGCTGGTGGATGTTGGCGAGGGAGTCGTTCAGCAGCGGTACCTGCCAGGGCTGCCAGCTGGATGCCAGCCAGATGATATCCGCCTGCGCCATCAGCGTTTCCAGACCGGGTTCCGCGTAACGTGCATAGCGGCTGCAGACCTCGCGGTCCTTCTCGGCAACCAGATCGGTCAGGTCCTGCTGTACCATCAGGTTGCCGCAGATCGCCGGGATGTAGTGCGTCGAGAGCTCGGCATTTTCCAGCAGGCCGCCTTCGTGCAGCGCGTTGGCCAGATCCTGACCATAGCTGTCGCCGATGATCATGATCTTCAGGGTCTCGGGATTGCTGGAGAATCCGGCCAGCCGATGGGCCTGAAAACGGGCCCTCACGTAGGCGGCGTTCGTTTCGGTGTCGTGGTTGATGAGTTCGAGTTCCGCCGGATCGTAGCGTCCCGGAAATCCTCTGCTCCAGTGCGCCGCACCGACGAAGCCCAGCAGCAGCAGCGTCGCGGCCAGCACCCAGACAATGAGCGCTTTCCGGCCAAGCCGCGTGCGGTCGCGCGCGGGTCTCTCGATGGCGACATAGGTCAGCCAGGCCAGCGCACCGGATCCGATCAGGCAGAGCAGGCGTGCGGCATCGCTCAGGCCGGGATCGGCGAAACGTGCGAAGGCGAGCACCGGAAAATGCCACAGATAGAGTGAATAGGAGATCAGGCCGACGGCGACGAAGGGGCGGCTGCCCAGCAGGCGCGAGACGATGTCGCGTCCGTTGCAGAACCGGATGATGAGGACTGTCCCCAGAACCGGCAGTACCGTGATCATGGACGGATGACGCGTCTGCGCATCGAACTCGACGGCGGCGTAGAGGATCAGGCCCAGACCGGCAGCGGGCAGGATCAGTGCCGGCGCGGACCGTGCGGTGCGGTGCCCGCTCAGTTCCAGCGCCGCGAGGATCGCGCCCGCCAGCAGTTCCCATCCGCGCATCGGCAGGAGATAGAAGGCGGCGTCAGGCCACCGTCCGCTGGTGAAATGCGCCGCGCCGAGCGAGACCAGCAGCAGGAAGAGGCAGATCGCAGGCAAGGCACGGGGCATAAACCGGACCATGCCGAGCAGCATTACGGGAAACAGAAAATAGAACTGTTCCTCGACCGCCAGGCTCCAGGTGTGCAGCAGCGGTTTCTCGATGGCGGCGACATCGAAATATCCGGCCTGCTTCCAGAACAGGAAGTTCGAGAAGAAACCGACCGTGGACCCGACCGTGTCGGCGAAACCGATGAGCTGGTGGGGGACCAGCAGCCAGAAGGCGAAGGGGATCGACACCAGCATCACGACGTAGAGCGCGGGCAGGATCCGGCGGGCGCGCCGTTCGTAGAAGCGTGCGAAGCTGAACCCGCCGCCGTTCAGATCAGCCAGAATGATGCGTGTGATCAGATAGCCGGAAATGACAAAGAAGACATCGACGCCGACATAGCCACCGCTCAGCAGATGTCCGTCGGCGATGGCGAACTCGGCGTGGAATACCAGCACCAGCAGCACGGCGACGCTGCGCAGGCCGTCGATCTCGGGGCGATAGGCATGGCCGCTCAGGCTGGAAGATCGGGACATGCGGATTGCGTATCGGCCTCTACAGCGCTTCGGCCATCTGGCGCAGTTTGGCCTTCTGGATTTTGACGCCGTTGGCGGACTGGGTCACCGGGAAGGCGTCCAGTGCGACGATGCGGGCGGGGACCTTGTATTTGGCCAGCCCGGTCTGACAGTGTTCGACGACCGCCTGTTCGTCGAAATCCGCGCCTTCGGGCAGCACGAAGGCAACGGCGCGGTTGCGGCCCCCGACAGTCACCCCAACCACCTGAACGTCGGCCACCGAAGGATGCTCCAGTACCCGCGCCTCGATCTCGGCGGGCGCGACCAGAAACCCGCCCAGCCGCAGCACGTCGCCCATGCGCGACAGATAGTGGAAGCCGCCGTCATCGGTCAGTTGCGCCAGATCGCCGGTGCGGATGAAACCGTCATCGGTCATGGCCTTCGAGGTCGCCTCCGGATTGCGGAAATACGCCATCATCAGGGACGGGCCCTTCAGTTCCAGTTCCCCCGGTTCCCCGACGCCCAGCAGCTTGCCGGTTTCGGTGTCGCGCACGCGATGTTCGGCGCCCTTGCCGATGGGAATGCCGCCGCCGCGCTTGCGATGGGCCGGGGACGCACCGTCGGGCCACTTGCAGAACAGGCCCTGCACCTCGGACATGCCGTAGACGCCGATCAGATACATGCCGCGCGCGTCGGCCTGCTCGACGATATCGTCCAGCGCCGCGTTGAACGATGCGTAGATGCCGCACCGGAAGTCCGGAAACGGCACCGGTTCATCGGTCGCTTCCAGCATCATGTTGTACATGTCGTCCGATCCGGCGGTGTGGGTCACCCGGTACGCCTTCATCAGCCGCATGGCTTCGGGCACGTCCAGATAGGGCATGGTGACCGCCGTGCGGCCCGAGGCGATGGTGCCCATGACCTGGGTCAGGCCAAAGACCCCGCAATAGGGCACCGCGATCAGGTGTGTGATGCCCTCGGCGCGCCAGCCGAACGCGTCGGCGATCTGCAGGCCGTGATCGGCAATCGACGACTGGTTGTGCAGCACGAACTTGGGCTTCGATGTCGTGCCCGACGTCGTGAAGATGGCACAGCCCAGGCTGTCGTCGGCGTGATCCTCGGTCATCTCCTCCGACGCCGCGAGATCGTCATAGGCGACCGCCTCGACCCCGCTCAACGGTGAGGTGACGGGCGCGCCCTCTTCGGAATAGACGATCAGATGCTTCAGATCCGGCACCTCGGCGGCGTCGATCTCGGCCAGCATGTCGTTGAAGGGAATGCCCTTGAAGTCGGGCCAGTAGATCAGCGCCGTCGCCCCGGCGCGCCCGACCAGATCGGCCACTTCCGCAGACTTGTAGCGGGTGTTCACCGCCATGGCGATGGCGCCCAGCCGCGCGCAGGCGAAGAACATCGCCAGATAGGCGGGCGCGTTCGGCAGCCAGAACCCGACCCGGTCGCCCTTGCCGATGCCCAGCCGGCTCAGGCCGGTGGCCAGCCGCCGGGATTCGGCGGCGAGGTCCGCGTGGCCGATCTCCCGGTCGCGGTAGATGAGGGCGGGACGTCCGTCAGCGCGGTCCTCGGCGATCTGCAGCAGGTCGGTCAGGTTGGTCATGCGGCGGCGGTCTCCGGCTGGGGGACGGGTTTGTCGGCGATCACCAGCTTCAGGGTCTCGCGCACGTCGCGGACCTCGGCACCTTCCAGCACACCGTGGGCCAGCATCTGTTCGTGCGCACGGGGCAGATTGTAGAAGGGGATCGACGGGTACATGTGATGCTCGATGTGGAAGTTCACATGATGCGGAAAGAACAGCCACATCAGCCAGCGCGGCCCGGTATTGGTGCGCGCGGCGGTCAGCGGCGATGACACATCGCGTACCGCGCCATGTTCGCAGATCGCGCGCAGGCGCAGGATCGGCTGCAGGAAGGTCAGCAGCGGCAGCACCCACAGGATCAGGTACTCGATCAGAAACCCGCCCGCCAGCGCGACCAGCGGCATGACGGCGTGGAATCCCAGCACCCACCAGCGGTCGGCCCGCGCCGCCGCCCGCAGACGCGGCGAGGTATCGTTCAGCGGCCGGTTGCTGTCGCCGGTGTCGGCGTTGATCGCCGGCGCGCCGAAGAAATAGCGGTAGGTCATGATGGCCGTGCGCCCGAACAGGTCCTTGAACAGCTTGCCCAGCAGATAGGACCGTCCGCGCGGGTAGCCCGCGTTCAGCGGAATGTCCGGATCCTGCTTCTCGTACAGATGGTTGTGATGCAGCCGGTGGGTGACGCGATAGGTGCACATGGAAATGCCCACGATCCCGCCGGTGATGCGGCCGACCGCATCGTTCAGGGTGCGATGGCGGAACAGGCGGTAATGGGCAGCGTCGTGCGCGATCACGAAACAGGCCTGCTGGCGGGTCGCGATCAGGAACATGGCGATGACCGTGACCAGCGGATGCCAGGCCCAGACCGCGATCGCGATCAGGGCCGCGATGACGCCGTACAGTTCGATCACGCCGGCCCAGGCCTTGCGGTCATCCTGCCGCGTGAGGTCCTTCACCAGCGCGGGCGGCAGCCCGCGCCGCGGCCGCTCATCCTCCCGGAAGCTCTCCCCTGAAACGCTCATGCCGCCCTTATATCGTACGCACGCGAACGATTGAAGCCGGTGGTTCAGCATTCATCCCGGCGGGCCTTCGTCGTGACGTGTGGTGCTGGCGGCCCGGCTGACCCCCGCACGGCGGCGGGGGTGACGGTTCGTGGCGGCGGAGATGCCGGGCGGAAGGTTGTCACCCCCGGTTTATCCGGGGGCGATGGGCGATGGCGGCGTGATTGCCGGAAGGCTTGTGCCGAAGGTCGCCTGTACAAGGCGAACCGTCGGGCTTCCGATCAGGACCGGTTCTCAGCCCTTGGGGAAGTCCAGTCCCATCTCGCGGTAGCGGGCGGGATCGTCCAGCCATTTCTCGCGCACCTTCACGAAGGTGAACAGGTGCACCGGTCTTTCCAGCAGTTCAGACAGTTCCTCGCGCGCCATCTGGCCGACGATGCGGGCATTCTTGCCGCCCTTGCCCAGCACGATGGCCTTGTGGCCCTCGCGGGTGACGTAGATGACCTGGCTGATCTTGACCGACCCGTCCTTCTTCTCTTCCCAGGCTTCGGTTTCCACCGTCAGCGCATAGGGCAGTTCCTGATGCAGCCGCATGAACAGTTTCTCGCGGGTGATCTCGGCGGCCAGCAGCCGGTTCGGCATCTCGGAGATCTGGTCTTCCGGATACAGCCACGGGCCGACCGGCATCTTCGCGACCAGCGCTTCCAGCAGGTCGCTTACGCCGTCGCCCTTCAGCGCCGACAGCATGAAGATCTGCTCGACCTGTGCCATCTCGCCCAGCTGCGCGGCCAGCGCCAGCAGGTTTTCCTTCTTCACCAGATCGATCTTGTTCAGCACCACCCAGATGGGCCGTTTCTGTTCGGCCAGCCCGTCCAGAATGCGCTGCACGTTCTCCGAGACGCCGCGCTGCGCATCGATCAGCAGCACCGTGAAATCGCCGTCCGAGACGCCGCCCCAGGCGGCCTCGACCATGGCTTTTTCCAGCCGCCGTTTCGGCATGAAGATGCCCGGCGTGTCGACGAAGGCGATCTGCGCATTGCCCTCGATGGCGATGCCGATGACGCGGGCGCGGGTGGTCTGCACCTTGGGGCTGACGATGGAGACCTTGGCGCCGACGAGCTGGTTCAGCAGGGTCGACTTGCCCGCGTTGGGGGCGCCGGCCAGCGTGACGAACCCGGCGCGGGTTTCCTGTGTCGGTCGATCTTCAGCCATCTTTGCCTGTCACCTTTTCCAGCAGCGCCTTCGCGGCGCGGCGTTCGGTTTCCTTCTTCGACGGGCCGGATGCCTCCGCCGACCCGGCGTGCAGCGCCGCGCGGATGGTGAAGCTGGGGGCGTGGTCCGGCCCCTCGCGCGCAATCACCTCATAGGTCGGCGGTTCCTGCCCCTGGGCGTGCGCCCATTCCTGCAGCGCGGTCTTCGCATCCTGCGGTGCCTTCTTCAGGCCGGCGATGCGGTCCTTCCACACGGGCAGGATGAACCGCTGCGCCGCTTCCAGTCCGCCGTCGATGAACAGGGCACCGATCACCGCCTCGCAGATGTCGGCCAGGATGGCGGGTTTCGCCAGCCCGCCGCTCGCCCGCTCGCTGTCGGACATGCGGATGTGATCGGGCAGCCCGATCTCGACGGCGATCTCGGCCAGCGTCTCCTTGCGGACCATTTCATTGTAGCGCAATGCCAGCCGGCCCGCATTCGCGCCCGTATAGCCCAGATAGATCTGCTCGGCGATCACCAGCCCCAGCACCCGGTCGCCCAGGAATTCCAGCCGTTCGTAGTCGCTGGCGCGGTCGCTGCGCCCGCGGGTCAGCGCCGACGGGTGGGTCAGGGCCTCGGCCAGCAGCGCAGGCTCGGCGAACCGGTGTCCGAGGATGGTCTCGATGCCGGACAGGGCGCTATTCAATCAGGTCGCCCAGGCGCGAATAACGGATGTTCGCCGGCAGCTTCCAGACCTGCCACCATTCGAAGTCCGTATCGATGGAGAAGAACAGGACATCCGCCCGCCCGACAAGGTTCTCGGCGGGCACCATGCCGACCCCGCGCAGCCGCATCGGCACCCGGCTGTCGGTGGAATTGTCGCGATTGTCGCCCATCATGAAATAGTGCCCCTCGGGGACGCTGTAGACGCCCGTATCGTCGTAGCGCTGGTTCGGCGAGGCATCCAGCGTGTAATAGACACGGCCCCCGGGCAGGGTTTCCCTGAACTGCGGCACGAAGCTCAGGCGGCCTGCCGCGTCGACATACTCGAAATCCTCGACCCGGACGCGCTCGACCGGCTTGTCATTGATGTGCAGCACGCCCGCCTTCATCTGGATGCGGTCGCCGGGCAGGCCGATGACGCGCTTGATGTAGTCCGTGCGGTTGTCGGACGGCAGCTTGAAGACCGCGACGTCGCCGCGTTCGGGCGGCGTCTGCAGGATCCGGCCGTCGAACAGGTCCGGGCTGAAGGGGATGGAATGCCTGCTGTAGCCATAGGACAGCTTGGACACGAACAGGAAATCGCCGACCAGCAGCGTCGGCACCATCGACCGCGACGGGATGTTGAACGGTTCATAGGCGAACGTGCGGATGACCATGGCGATGGCCACGGCATAGACCACGGTCTTGATCGTTTCGAGGATGCCGCCCTTGGACTTCGATGCCATCAACGCGCCTTGTGTTCTGACTGACTGCAGTGCGGCGCGCCGGGGGACGCCTGTTCAATGCTGCGCCGTGTTGATAGCGGACACGCCGATTTAGTCAATGATCGACTGGCAGAGCGGGCTGTCGCCCAGGGTCGAACTGGACTAGATTCGGGCCGGCAGATCATCTTGAGGAGGAAACCATGGCCGTCACCGGCGGATGTTATTGCGGCGCGCTGCGCTATGAATCGACCGGGGAGCAACAGTTCGCCATGCAGTGCCACTGCCGCGAATGCCAGTACATCACCGGCGGCAACCCCAATGTCATCATCGTGGTGCCTGCGGACGGTTTCCGGTTCACGAAAGGCGAGCCGAAGGAATTCGCGCGGTCCGATCTGGAGAAGCCGGTGCGCCGCTATTTCTGCGCCGATTGCGGCACGGCCATCGGGTCGCGGACACCGTCGCGCCCTGATTCATTCGTGATCAAGGTCGGCACGCTGGACGATCGGAGCGCGTTCAAGCCGCAGGCCGCGATCTTCACCATCGACCGGCAGCCCTATCACCACATCCCCGACGGCCTGCCGTCGTTCGAGCGCAGACCGGGATAGGGTCTGGTGAAGTCATCAGACACTGGTCACGACAGATGGCGTCCGGGGGGGACCGGGAGCGGACCGCCCTACGGGAACAGCGGAGCCTGTTCCAGCCCCTGCGTTTCCGGCAGGTCGAACATCAGGTTCATGTTCTGGATCGCCTCGCCGGACGATCCCTTCACCAGATTGTCGATCACCGCGACGACGATCGCCCGGCCGGGGATGCGGTCCTGGAACAGGCCGACCAGGCAATAGTTCGATCCGCGCACATGCCGGGTCGAGGGCATCACGCCCTCGGGCACCAGGCTGACGAACGGTTCCTGTGAAAAGCGCGCCTCGAAGGTCTGACGCAGGTCGGCGACCGTCGCGCCGCCGGTCATCCGCACGTAGCAGGTGCACAGCTCGCCCCGGTTCATCGGCATCAGGTGCGGCGTGAAGTTCACATGCGTATCGGCGCCGCCCGCGTGCTTGGATATCTCCTGCTCGATCTCGGGCGCGTGCCGGTGCGCGGCGATCGCATAGGGCGCGATGCCCTCGCCCGCTTCGCAGAACAGCAGGTTCTCCTTCAGGCCGCGGCCCGCCCCGGAGACGCCGGACTTCGCATCGATGATGACGTCGCCGGTATCGATCTGGCCGGCTTCGACCAGCGGCAGCAGACCCAGCAGCGCGGCGGTCGGATAGCAGCCGGGGTTCGCCACCAGCCGCGACGAGACCACCCGTTCACGATAGTATTCCGGCAGGCCGTAGACCGCCAGCGGCTGGATCTCGGTGGCGTAGTGGGGGTGGCCGTACCATTCGGCATAGGTGTCGGCATCGTCCAGCCGGAAGTCGGCAGACAGGTCCACGACCCGGATGCTGTCGTTCTCGGTCAGGATCTGCTTGACGATGTTCTGGGTCGTGCCATGCGGCAGGCAGCAGAAGACGACATCCACATCGACGGCGGACCAGGCCAGTTCATCGACGGAAACCAGCGGCGGCAGTTCCAGACCGAACAGGTGCGGAAACACCGTATCCATCTGCTTGCCGGCGTGCCGGTCGGCGGTCATGAAGACGATATCGACGGCACCATGTCGGACCAGCAGCCGCACCAGATCGCCGCCGGTGTATCCACTGGCGCCCAGAATGCCGACCCTGATCTTCCTGTCCTGAGTGTCCGTCATGGCTCCCGCTCCGTTCCGTGACGGCAAAATCCGTCACACCGGGCGGAGACATAGGGCATTTCAGCGGCGAGGGAAACCGTTCCGGCGGTATCTCCCGCGCCGGTATCGACTGTGCTCAGGCAGCGGTCTGTGCATCGCTGCGGCGGCCGAACAGGCCGCTGACCCAGCGCCAGGCGGACCGGATGGCGTTCGCGTAGACCTGGCCCTGGTACTGACGGGCCAGCGCCACACCGTTATCGATCTCGGTGTAGGACAGGACGCGGTATTCCGGCATGCCGTGTGCGATGGAGGCATAGTCGGCATTGTCGAAGCGGTTGATCTGTTCATAGCGCATGGGGTCGCTCCTTCTGTGTGCGTTTGTTGCACCACAACATAATGCGTTGCGAACCCCCGGCAATCCGCCCTTCGCACGCGCAGCATTGCGTTAAACGCATAGCTTGTTAAGCAGTTGGAGAGGGTTGACCCTCAACTGATCAAGCCTGTCCCCGGCTTGACCGGGGATCCCGCTGCGTGTGGCGGTTTTCATAAGGGACTCCCCACACGCTCCCACGCGTTCCGGGACTCGATCCCGGAACCCAGCGGATGGCGAAATCTGTCACGGTTCTGGCAGACGGGGCCGCTGCACTGGGCAGCCCCGCATCGGGGTGCGGGGTAAACTTTGATCAAGCCTGTCCCCGGCCTGACCGGGGATCCCGCTGCGCGTGATGGTTTGTCACGACCGCATCCACACACTCATCCCTGTTCCGGGACTCGATCCCGGAACCCAGCGGGCGGTGAAACCTGCCACTGTTCTCGCAGGTGGTAACGCTGCGCGTGATGGTCTGTCACGACCGCATCCGCGCGCTTCTCCCCGCGCCCGGACGGCCTCAGCTGCCGGCCACGCGCCGGTCGATGCCTTCCCAGTAGGGTTCGCGCAGGTCCTTGCGGCGGATCTTGCCGACGGGCGATTTGGGCAGCGGGTCCTTCTGGAACGCCACCTTGCTGGGTTTCTTGTAGGACCCCAGCCGTTCCTGGCAGATGCGGATCACATCGTCCTCGGACACGTCGTGGCTGCCGTCCAGCACGCACAGCGCCATCGGCGTCTCGCCCCAGCGTTCGTGCGGCACGCCGAACACCGCGACCTCGACCACGCCCGGCAGATCGGCGATGACGTTCTCCAGCTCCAGCGGCCAGATGTTGTAGCCGCCGGAGATGATCATGTCGTCGGAGCGGTCCAGGATGTAGAGATAGCCGTTGCTGTCCAGCCGTCCGATGTCGCCGGTCTTCACCCAGCCGTCGATGACGCGTTCGGCGGTGGCTTCTGGGTTCTGCCAGAAGCCGACCATCTGGCCGTCGGTCTTGGCCACGATCTCGCCCGGATCGCCCAGCGGGACCTCGTTGTTCTCCTCGTCCCAGATCTGGATCTGCGCGAAGGGCAGGGGCATGCCGCACGAGCGGATCGGGTTGGAGCCCTCGACCTCGGCGAACCATTGCCGCGGGCCCATCATGGAGACCGGCAGCACCTCGGTCTGGCCGTAGCCCTGATAGAGCACGTCGCCGAACACCTCGCGCGCCCGGTAGGCGGTGGCGTCGGCGATCGGCGCGGCGGCGACCGTGATGCACTTCAGCGCCGAATAGTCCCGGCCCTCGCAGGTCGGATCCTGCAGCATGGTGTTCAGCATGGTGGGCACGAAGAAGGCGTAGCCGACCTTCTCGTCCACGATCAGGTCCAGTGTCTCGGCCGGATGGAAATGATCCAGCAGCAGGTTGCAGCCGCCCGCCAGGTAGATCGGCAGGAACTGGTAGCCCGAGCCATGGCTGATCGGGCCGACATGCATGCAGACGTCCCCCGGCTCGACCGGCGGGAACAGGTAGAACCAGTCGCGGCCCGCAGCCAGCCAGGCCCGGTGGGTGTAGGCCACGCCCTTTGGCTTGCCCGTGGTGCCGCCGGTGTGGCGGATGATGAAATTGTCGTCGGGGTCGACGTCGACGTCCGGATCGTCCGGCGACTGCTGCTTCAGCCAGTCCTCGTAGGTCTCGTCGCGGACGATGACATGTTCCAGATCGGGCAGCTCGTCGACGAAACCGTCCATGTCCGAGGCATAGTGCCCGGCCACCAGTACGGCGCGGCAGTTGGTGTGCCCCAGCATGTGCAGGTGCATCTCGCGCTTGTCGCGGGCGTAGAGCGGCACACGCACGATGTTGGCGATGGCCGCGCCCAGGAAGAAATCCGCGCTCTCGATGGAATTGTCTTCCAGCACGCCGACACGGTCGCCGGGCTTCAGGCCCATGGCCAGCAGCGCGTTGGCCAGCTGGCAGCCGCGCGTCCACATGTCGGCGAACGTATGCCGCCGGTCGCGCCAGACCACGCATTCCCGGTCCGCGTAAAAGGTCGCCGACCGCTTCATCAGCGTGCGTACATCCATGCCTGAAATCCTCCCCGATCCGTCACTGGTTGTCCTGCCTTTATGGGGCCTGTTGCGCTTCTTGTTAAGTCGGGACGGAAATCGCCGTCGCCCAGGCTGCGCACCTGCCAACCGCGCCATCCCGGACGCCGGTTTCCGGAAAGATCCAAGATTCCCGGTACGCCTTACTGTGAGCGGTATAAATACACAGTCATCAACCTGCAAACCCGGAGGAAGCATGACGATGACAGCGAAACCCTTTTCCGTGACCGACCGCATTGATCCCGAAAAGGACATTGACGAGAATGAACTGATCAAGACCGTCAATGCGATGGACGATATCGACAACCGCCCACTGAAGTTCCTCACGCCGGGACAGCTCGACAAGCCGGCCCTGTTCCAGCAGGTCCGGGACTATCAACAGAAGCGCGCGATGGCGGCCGATGCCGTCGTGAAGCCCAAGGGCCCGACCGCCAAACGCGTCGCCGCCGAGAAGCATGCACAGAACGCAAGGCTGCCGCAGAATGTGCCGATCCCGATCAAATCAGGTGTCGGGCCGGGACAGCCGAACCGTGCGGGCGACGTGCGCACGATTGCCAACGGACTGACGCTCGCCGGTCATCGCGCGGTTTTGCCGCCCGCGCCCGATCCCGACGCCGCAGACCCGCGCGGCGCCGAACAGATCCGCCCGATCACCATGGCCTTCCAGAAGGCGCAGGGCGAGACGGATGACGGCACGGTGCTGCCCGGCGGGCCGACGCAGAAGAAGCTCAGTTTCATCGCGACGCCGCATGTGGTCGATCTGGTGGGGGCGGATCCGGAGCGCCCCAAACCCTTCACCCCGCAGGAGCCCGCCTATGTCGGTCGCGTCCTGAACAGCCGCCGCAGCACCATCCGCACCTTCCAGCAAGACCCCCGCACCCTGCCCACGAAGGAGGAACACGAGGCGGCGGTCGGGTTGCTTTCGCGCATTGGCGAGGCAGTGCGTGAGATGATAGGTGTCGGGCAGGCGCGTGCGCAGAACAGGGGCGTTGGCGGCCCCGCTCGCGGGCAGAAAATCCCGAGCTGGCATGAACAAGGCATCGGGGATCGAATTTATGGCACAATGCCCAAGCAGCGCCCGCAAAACGTACCGGATGATGAAATCCGCGCGATCGAGGATGAAGAGCGTCGACGCAGGGCGGCAGACATCTATCGCAGAGGCATCTCGGATGAACAGTTTGCGTTTGGCCGTCCGAGGTTCAACGAAGGTGACCCATATTCCGGTGATGCCACCTACGGTGATCCTGACGGGCGATAGAAGCATACTGCGGGCAGCAGCGAACGGAAGAAGGGCGGCGTTGTGACGAGCAGACTCTGGATGGTTCCATTCTTGATGATGGCCTGGCTGTCGCCCGCCAAGGCTTCAATGGACACCGGTTACGCTGTTGCCCGGCAGTGCGTCGACCAGCAACTGGCTGAACTGCGCGAATTGGCAGGAACAGAATTGAGAATTGATGATGTCGATGCGCTGCTCCGGCTGCGTGACGACATCCGGAACGGGCATGATCGGACCGGTATCCTGTTCTCCCCTACTGTCGTCTGTTTTCAGTTCGGCCAGCGCGTTCGCGCCCTGAGGCAGTTCTGGCCGACGAGGAGCCACAGATACGAGGTTTTTTTGTCGAACGCTCTCACGCCCCACGAAACGTCACTCGGTAAAGCGGTATCCGGGGCGATTGCCCATGTTCAGGACACTTACCGCGCCGATGTGCCTGTGCCTGTCAGCATCTACCTGGCCGCATCCGCGTCGGGCCTTGCCACGGTCTCCCGAAAGCAGGGCGTTTCGGAAGATGGCATCGATTCGGATATTCGGCTGTGGTCGCGTGTCTGCAGGCGCGACGGATCGGTGGCCGGATTTGCAGATGCCTTTCGCATCGTGATCTGCCTGACTGGCGGATCGGGCGCCGGATTGATCGAGGATCCGAGCTATCTGAAAACAGTAGCGGCTGTCGTCGCTCATGAATATCTGCACAGCTTTCAGTCGCAGGTGTCGGGAGCCTTCGCACAGCTTCCAGCCGGTTTTTTGCCCGTGTTCGGGTCGCCGGGTCCCTACTGGATGCTGGAGGGTTTTCCGGAATATGCCGGTGAACGGATGCACACAAGCGTCGCCGGGATCAAGCGCCGCTACCAGCAGACAATTTCCGACTACGATTATCGCGCATCTGACATCTGTCGGGTACGTCGCCGGCAGGTGGCCAGTTTCGAACGCATTCTGGGACCCCGAACGGTCGCGAAGCTTGCTGTTCTTGAACTGGAGGAACGATTTGGACCGGAGTCATTCGGGAATTTCTATGCGGACATCGGCCTGACCCGGAACTGGCGGCATTCCTTTGCCAACGTCTACGGCGGATCGCCCGAGGCCGTGCTCGGATGCCCCGAATAGGGTCTTTCCGCAGGGAGGCCGGCGTCAGACCGGCAGCGATCACCGGATGCTTTCACACGAAACGCCGCCGCGGCGCACCATGCGCCAGGTGAGCAGACGCTGGTCCGCCGCCGGGGCGAGGCGGTAGCCGGTGGCCGTGAAGCCCGCACGGGCGAACACCGGTTTCGAGACGTGGCTGGCCCAGGTGCTGCGGTGATGCACGCCGCGCGCGGTCAGGATGGCGTCGCCCGCCCGCAGCAGGGCCATGCCGATGCCCCGCCGCGTGAAGGCCGGATCGACGTGCAGCATGTGCACGTGCCCGTCCGCGCGGTATTCGGTGAAGCCCGCAAGGGTGCCGTCGCAGGTTGCGCAGACCAGCGTGAGGTTGCGCGCCTGACGCTGCCGCCAGCGGTCGAAGCTGTAGGGGATGCGCGACCAGGCATGACGCTGCGGGACCGAATAGGCGTGCGCGGCCCCGACGCTGACCGCGCGCCGGAAGACCCGCAGGCAGGCCCGCGCATCGGCGGCGGTCCACGGACGAAGGATCGGGTCGAGGGAATCGGGCGCAGGTTCGGTCACAGATTCAGTCACAGTTTCAGTCACTGGGCGGGTCATCCTGTCAGGATAGCGGGTGCGGCTTTGCTGGAAAACCGCACCCGTTTCCGGGCCTCAGGCGGCGAGGCTTTGCGGACCCAGACAGCAGTCCGCCGCCGCCGCGACATGCCGGTGATCAGTGCCGCAACAGCCGCCGATGACCGCCAGATCCGGCAGCAACGCCATCAGTTCGGCATATTCGGCCCCCAATTCCTGCGGATCGCCGTCGTCCAGTTCCGTCGCCGCGTCCAGTTCCGCGTGGCTCATGCGGGAGGCATTGGCGCGAATGCCCCGGATGCGGTGCTTCCAGTCGCCGGCTTCGGCCAGCATCCCCATGAAGTGCGTCGGGTGCGCGCAGTTGATCATGAAGTAGGCCGCGGCATCGCCGGTCGCCCGGTCCACCGCCGCGATGGCATCGCCCAGCGTGTCGCCGGCCGGCAGCCGCCCGTCGGTTTCCAGCGTGAACGAGATCACGACCGGCACCTGACGGGCCTTTGCCGCGCGGACGATGCCGATGGCTTCGGGCACGTTGGTGAGGGTCATGGCCGTAACCAGGTCCACTCCGGCCCGGTCCAGGCTTTCGACCTGGACCGCATGATAGGCTTCGGCTTCCGAGACCGTCATGATCGCGCCCGCGACATAGCCGTCCCCGCGCGGCCCGATGTTGCCCGAGATGACACAGGGCGTCGCGGCGGTCTCGTAGCGGTCGCGGATGCCGCGCAGCTGGGCGATGCAGTCGCGGTTGGCGGCATCCAGCGCGTGGGCGTCATAGCCCAGCTTCGGGCCCCAGTCGGCGTGGGCGCGCCAGGTGGCCGATTCCATGACGAAGCCCGTGCCGCGCGCCAGCGCCATCTGCAGGTGGCGGCGGTAGTAGGCCTCGACCACCATGCGGCTGACGCGGTCGCGCAGCAGGTCGAAGGCGGCGAAATGGGGCAGGTCGATGCCCAGGTCGAACAGGATGGTGGTCTCCAGTCCGCTGTCGGTCAGGAACAGGCGTCCGTCGAGCTGGGGCAGGCTGTTGCGGTACTTGGCATGCATGGGATGTCTCCTTCAGATGGGTCGCAGATCGGTCTGCGTGATGCGGTGAATATCCGCTTCCGGCCCCCGACCCTCCAGCAGACGCGCGGTATGGTTAACGTCAGAAAAACCTTTTCCAGCGATTTCAGCCACATGGTCGCTTTCCGTTAAGGTCAGGCGCTTGCCAGTGTGACGGTCATCGGGCAAAACCGTACGCGTGGTACGGAAATGCGACGAAGGACCGAATAAAATGGCGGTGGCAGCGGCAGAGGGCGGGACGGGCCGCAAGGGTGCGATCACCCGCGAGCGGATCATGGACATCGCCGAGCAGGCGGTGCTGGACAAGGGATTCGGCGCGACCTCGATCGACGAGATCATCGCCGCCGCCGGACTGACCAAGAGCGGCTTCATCTACCACTTTCCGGACAAGTCGGCCTTGGCGCGCGCGCTGCTCACCCGCTACATCGAACGCGAGGACGTGCTGTTCGACGACATCTTCGCGCGCGCCGCGGAACTGAGCGACGATCCCCTGCAGCGGCTGCTGATCGGGCTGAAGCTGCTGGCCGAACTGCTGGACGACCTGCCGACGGCGCATCCGGGCTGTCTGGTGGCCACCTACTGCTATCAGGAACGGCTGTTCGATCGCGAGGTGCGTGAACTGAACGAACAGGCCGTGCGCGGCTGGCGGCGGCGGTTCCTGGGCATGCTGGAAGAGGTCGAGCGCGCCTATCCCCGGCAGGACGATGTCCGGATCGACGCGGTCGCCGACATGGTCACCGGCGCCATCGAAGGCGGGATCGTGCTGTCCAAGGCGTTGAACGAACGGAATATCCTGGCCGAGCAGGTCATGCTGCTGCGCTCCTACATCAAGCTGCTGTTCACACCCGCCCGCGCCGCCTGAGGACCGCCCCGCTGCGCGTGTTGGTTTGTGGAGAGGTCATCATACACTCTCCCCTGTTCCGGGACTTGATCCCGGAACCCAGAGGATGGCGAAACCTGTCGCCGACTGTGCCGACGCAGGCGCCGCACTGGGCAGCGGGATCAAGTCCCGCTGCGCGTGGTAGTTTGATATGAACGCATCCGCACACTCTCCCCTGTTCCGGAATCCCCGGCCTGACCCCGGATCTCGCTGCGCGTGGTGGTTTTATTCAGACCTCGCCACACACTCTCCCGCGTTCCGGGACTTGATCCCGGAACCCAGCGGATGGCGAAACCTGCCACGGTTCTATCAGGTTGAAACGCTGCGCGTGGTGGTCTGGAATGATCGTCGCCAGACCCCCTTCCGTTTCCAGGGTCAGATCGGTCAGCGGCCTACTTCCCGCGATCGGTGCCGTCATGGATCAGCCGGCGTCGCAGGCGGGTCGAGATGGCGTCCATGGCGATCACCAGGATGACGGTCAGGATGATGATGTAGAACGTGTTCTCCCAGTCGCGCGAGGTGCGCATGGTCTCGACCAGCATTAGCCCGATGCCGCCCGCGCCCAGCGCGCCGATGACCGTCGCCGAGCGGGTGTTCGATTCCAGATAGTAGAGTGTCTGGGAAACCAGGATCGGCAGGATCTGCGGGATCACGCCGAACCGGTAGGTCTGCGTCCGTGACGCGCCGGTGGCGGTCACGCCCTCGACCTGTTTCCGGTCGATGTTCTCCAGCGCTTCCGAAAACAGCTTGCCCAGCGTCCCCGTATCGGTGAAGGCGATGGCCAGCGCGCCGGTCAGCGGACCCAGCCCGAACGCGCGGATGAAGATCAGCGACCAGATCAGCATGTCGATGCCGCGTACGAAATCGAACAGGCGGCGCACAAGGAAGCGGACGCCGCCTGCGGGCGTGAAGTTGCGCGCGGCCAGGAAGGCCAGCGGCAGGGCGACCAGCGCGGCGGTGAAGGTGCCGAGGACGGCCATCATCAGGGTTTCCAGCAGGGCGACGAAGACCGCGCCGTGCTGCCAGTCCGGATTGTCCCGGAAGGTCCGGAAGATCAGGGCGGCGTTGGACATGGACGGGTCCAGCCGTTCACCACTGAACGCAAGGTCGAACACCTCGCCGGCGGACAGCCCGGCCAGCGGCGAGCGGAACGGAAAGAAGAAGTTTTCCCAGCCGAGGAAGTACCGGTGGACCTCGATCTTGGCGCGGCTGACCTGTACGCGGCGCTGCAGGTCCGGGCGGGCGTCGAACTTGGCCGGCGTCGCGCGGACCCAGTCGGGCAGATCGCGTCCCTCCGGTGCGGTCGTGACGACCTTGCCGCCGGTCACCCCGACGCGAATGTCGCCATAGCCGGGTACGCTCAGAACCACGCCCGTGCCCGCGATCACGGCACGGTATCCATCGTCCAGGTCGACGTCGAGCTGTTCGCCTTCCAGCTTCACCCAGTCGGGCGGCGTGTCGTAGGTGGCGGTACGCTCGCCTTCGACGGCAATGTTCACACGGTCCATCCGCAGCAGCTTTGTGACGTGGACCTTGTGGGCGACGGCATCGGTGGCCAGAACGGCGGCGCGCTCGGGCTTGGCGCTGGCGATCAGACCGGACACATCGAACGCCATCCACGCATAGACCAGATAGGCGAACACGAGCGCCAGGACGGCTAAGCCGAGCCGGAAGCTGCGGCGCACGGATCGCAGGATCTGCGTCGGCCCGGCGGCGGCGTGAAGGCCCGTGGCGCTCATGCCAGTTTCTCCGCCCGG
Organism: Minwuia sp.; assembly: GCF_048263705.1. Classification (GTDB taxonomy): domain Bacteria; phylum Pseudomonadota; class Alphaproteobacteria; order Minwuiales; family Minwuiaceae; genus Minwuia. The sequence goes on from NZ_JBLXDV010000004.1 coordinate 286,289, forward strand.
GTGATGCGTTGGCGCATCCAGGACGAGGCCTGATCGATCAGGAAGATCGCCAGGATCAGCAGCAGGAACAGGGCCGCCGTCTCATCGCCCGATCCCTGACCCCAGCCGATGGTACGGCGCAGTTCGGTCCCGATCCCGCCTGCGCCGACAAAGCCGAGAATGGCCGAGGCGCGGACATTGATCTCGAAGCGCAGCATGAAATAGCTGAGATAGTTCGGCAGCACCTGCGGCAGCACGGCGAACTTCATGCGCTGGAACCAGGTCGCGCCGACGGCGCCCAGCCCCTCCAGCGCCTTCATGTCGATGTTCTCGTTCACCTCCGAGAACTGTTTGCCCAGCGCGCCGGCGGTGTGGAAGGCGACGGCGATCATGGCGGGCACCGGGCTGGTGCCCAGCACGAAGATCAGGAACAGCGCCAGGATCAGTTCGGGAAAGGCCCGCATCACGTCCATGGTGCGGCGTGCGACCGGTACCAGCGGCGGCCAGACATTCAGGTTGCCGCTGCCCAGGAAGGCGAAGAGCATGCCGGCCAGCCCGCCCAGAATGGTGGCGACGGCGGCGATGTTCAGGGTTTCGATCAGGGCCGGCAGGAAGCGCCACAACAGGCCGAAGAAGGCGGGGCCGGCCTGCCATGCCTCGATGACGATCTCGCCGGGATAGTCGAAGAACTGATCGAGACCGGACAGGAAACCGCCGGAATTCATCGCGTTCGCCTGACCGTATCCGGCGACTATCACGGCGATCAGGATGCCCAGCACCGCCATCGAATAGAGCGGGCGGCGTTTCCGGATCTGGGCGATTTCGAGGCGCATCGCGTCGGCGTTCGTCATGCGGCGGTCCGGTTCGGAAAGGGGCAGGAGAAACGACGAACGGACGGCCCGGCGTTCCGGACCGTCCGCCCTGTCACTGTCTGGGGTCTAGTTGGACTTGGCCTTGCGTGCCGCGACGATGATTTCGTAGTCGGCATGGCTGATCGGAGCGATGGCCTTGATCTCGCCGGCCATGAAGCCGTAGGCGCATTCGGGATCCGTCGATGTCAGGCTGGCGAGCATGCCGACCATCTTGATCTTCACGTCCTCCGGCAGATCCTTGCGCAGCACGATCGGGCCCTCGGGGATGACTTTCGAGCGCCAGATCTCCTTCATCTGGGTCATGTCGACCAGACCGGCATCGACGGCCTTGCGGAAGGCCCCGCTGTTGTAACCGTCCTCCCAGTTGCCCAGACCGTCGGCCCAGGACACGCCGCCGTCGATATCGCCGTTCTGCACCGCGACGATGGTCTGTTCGTGGCCACCGGTGAAGACGACGTCGCCGAAGTGATCGCCGGGCTTCATGGTGTATCCGGCCTGCGGGATCTCGATCGACGGAATCAGATAGCCGGAAGTCGAGTTCGGATCGCCGAAGCCGAATTTCCTGCCCTTCATGTCGGCCAGGCTGTCGATGCCGCTGTCGACACGGGCGAAGCCGATGGAATGGTAGCCGAACGAACCGTCGGCGTTGATCTTGGTCAGCACGGGCTCGACCGCGTCGGGGTTCGACAGGTAGACCTTGGCGTAGGCCGATGCGCCCAGCCACGCCATGTCGAGATTGCCGCCCAGCAGCCCCTCGATGACGCCGTTGTAGTCGGCGGGCGCGAACAGCTTGGTCGGGACACCCAGCAGGGCCTCGGTCTTTTCCTCAAGGCAGGCGTTGGACCGCAGGCGGTCGGAAGCGTTCTCGCCGCCCAGAATGCCGATGCGGAACTCCGAGATATCGTCGGCCTGCGCGCCGGTCAGTGCCGCGGCGGACAGCAAGGCGGCACCGGCGGTCATGCCCAGTATGGTCGTGAATTTCATGTCGGTTTTCCCTCTGGTGTAGGTTTGGCTGGGGGGTGAAATGCGGGGTCAGGCACCCGCCGCGACGGGACGCAGCCGTTCCAGCGGCTGTCGTCCGGCGGACATGGCCGTCGATGTGGTGGATTCGTCGATGTCCTGGTCGGCACCGTAGATGTCGCGCACGGCCCGCGCGGTCAGTTCGGAAGGTGCGCCGTCGAAAACCAGTTGGCCCTCGCGCATGCCGATCACGCGGTCGCAACAGGCGCGCGCCGTGTCCAGCGTGTGCAGGTTGCACAGCACCATCAGGCCGTCGCGTTCGTGGATTTCGCGCAGGGACTTCATGACGATCTCGGCGCTGAGCGGATCCAGCGAGGCGATGGGTTCGTCGGCGAGGATCATCTGCGGGTTCTGGGTCAGCGCGCGGGCGATGGCGACGCGCTGCTGCTGCCCGCCCGACAGTGTCTCGGCCCGCTGCAGCGCCTGGTCGGAGATGCCCAGACGGTCCAGCGCCGCCAGCGCCCGTTCGACATCGGCTTCGCTGAAGATGCTGAACAGGCTGCGCAGGAAGCCGTGACCGTTCAGGCGGCCCAGCATCACGTTGGTCACGACGTTCAGCCGGGGCACCAGGTTGAACTGCTGGAAGATCATTGCGCAGTCGCGCTGCCAGGCGCGCTTCTCCGCACCGGTCAGGGTCAGCACGTTGCGGCCGTCGACCAGCACCTCGCCCTCGCTGGCCGGCGCGAGGCGGTTGACGATTCTGAGCAGGGTCGACTTGCCCGCACCCGAACGACCGATGATGCCGATCATCTTCGGCTCGGGGACCTCGAAACTGACGTCGTCGACCGCCACGACCCTGCTGCCGAATCTCTTTGTCAGACCGCGCACTTCCAGCATCTCTCTCCGCCTCCTGATTGAAGCGCAGGATTAGCGGATGCGCATGACCGGCGCGTGACGGTTCGGTGAATGTTTTCTGACAGCGTCCCTCGCGGCGGCGCGCCGTCGTTCGGAAACGAAAATCCCGGCGTGACCGTCGGGGTCACGCCGGGATCGGCATGGTCTCACCGGATGCGGAGGTTCATCTCCGCAGGTGGTGGAACGCTATTTCCTGAGGTCGGCCAGCGACCCTTCGACATCGCCGCTCGCCGCGCGTGCGACAGAACTCAGCAGCAGTCCGTCGGCCATCTCGTCGGCGACTTCATTGACAGCCTTCTCGTTGGCATCCAGGCCGGCACGCTCCTGCCAGGCCATCCGGATGTAAATCGAACTCAGTTCGATGTCGGCCTCGGCGGCTTCCCTCATTTCGTTCGAAGCCCGGGCCGCGATCAGACGATCGATGTGGTCGGCTGTCACCGGGTGGATATCCAGCCCCCTGCTCATCCGATCCTTCACGGCTTTCCGCAGGTTCTCGCCGGAATCCTCGTTCCAGATCGGCTCGTAATCGATCGCCTCATAGGAGTCGCGCAGGGCGTTGATCACGCGCGACCGGACATCGCCTTTCAGTTCGGCACCCACATAGGCATCGACCAGTTGGCGATAGAGCTGCTGCCGGGTCGGCTCATGCGACGCGATGTTGGTGACCAGCGGATTCCCCGCGGAAGGCAGGGTACCCGCCGTGCCCGTCGCGTTCGCGTGCACGGCTGCAGGTGCCAGCAGACCGGCTGCAAGCAATGCGGCAAGGGCGGCGGTCCTGCGCTGTTTCGGATGGGTAATCGGGGTCGCGTTCAGATTCTTGATTGTCATGGCTCACTCACTCTTTGTTGTTTTTTATTGTACGCATTCATCACATGGGGGCGAACGTCGCTCGTTCCACGGGAACTATTGTCGCGCCTCCCGCGGTGCCGCAAATCCATGGCCGAAAACTCAGGCGGCCGTGTTCCCGGGCGTCTCCGGTCCGTCGATCCGGATCTCGACCCGATCCGCCGAGAAGCGGGTCTCGGAATACTGGATGCGCACGCCGTTCAGGTCCGCGTTCACGCCATGCGCGATCATCAGGATCGCGTCGCTGCCCAGATCCAGCACGCGGGCTTCCTCGTCGCTCACCCGGCGGGCCTGCAGCCGCGTGGATTGCCGCGTGTAATCGCTCACGCCGCAGGCTTTCAGGGCAGCCGTGATCGACCCGCTGTCCGCCAGATGCCCCGGCAGGACGCCGAAGCGGCCGGCGTCGAACCAGTGGGTCGTGAAACTGATCGGCACGTCGTCGGCGGTCGCCAGCGTATCCAGTTTCAGGACAGGCGTGCCCACCGGCAGGCCGAGCTGTTCGGCGATGGTCGCGTCGGCTTCGACGGTGGCATGGCGCAGCGGGGTGATCCTTCCCGATGCATTCTGTGCCTCCAGCGCGGTGGAGAATCGCGTGCGGGTGCGGATGGGGTAGGAAATCCGGGGCACCTTGACGACGAATGTGCCCCGGCCCCGTTCGCTGCGCACCCGCCCCTCCCGTGCGAGCGCGGCGAGGGCCGCGCGCACGGTGTGACGGTTGACGCCGAAACGCTCCGCCAGGTCGGCCTCCGAGGGGATGCGTCCGTTCCTTTCCCGCTGCCAGAGATCGAGGTCGTCGCGGATGCTGTCGGCGATCTGACGCCAGAGCGCGATGCCGTGGCGCTTGCCGTCCCCATGCGCGCTGTCCGTTACCTCGTTCAAACTCAGGCTCCCGTCCGTCGACTGTCATATTGCCGTCACGCGCCGAGTATAAAACCGGTGACATGATTTGCATAGTTATCTATACAATTAGACAAATCGAAGGATCGAGGGACTGAAATGGTCGATGAGAACACGGCAGAGCCCGGCAGGAAGCAGCGCATGGCGGTGCTGGCGCGGGCGGACGGTGGACAGCTGCGGAAGCTCTGGGCGGGTCTCGGTCTCGACCCCGCTTTCGAGATGCTGCGCGGTCCCGAGACCGGGCTGGCGACGGTGCGCGGACGGATCAGCGGCGACGGTGCGCCGTTCAATTTCGGCGATGTGACCGTTACCCGTGCGACGGTACGGCTGGACAATGGCACGGTGGGTCATGCCTATCGGCTCGGGCGCGACCGGGGTGCGGCCAGCCTCTCGGCGGTGGTCGATGCCATGGCGCAGGATGATGCGCTCGCGCCGTGCATCGATACCGAACTGGTCAGGCCGCTGGAAGACAGTCTCGAAATGCGCGACGAACGCCGCCGTGCGGAAACCGAGGCCACGCGCGTCGACTTCTTCACGCTGGTCCGGGGAGACGACTGATGGCGCGAACAGCGGTTCTGGAAGGCGGATTCACCGAACCGGTGTTCGAGGCGCAGAGCGCGTTCCGGGCCATCATGCGGGCCATGTCCGAGCCGGGTTCGGTGCAGCCCCTGATGGCCGGACTGCGGCCGCCGGCTCCTCTCTCGCCGGTCATGGCCGCCGTGGTCTGTACCCTGTGCGATGTGGACACGCCGATCTGGCTGGACCCGGCGCTGGCGGCAGCAGCCGATGCCCTGGACTGGATCGGATTCCATACGGGCGCGCAGCCAGCCGACGACATGGCGGCGGCGCGGTTTGCCCTGATCGCAGACGCGGCGAAGATGCCGCCCATGTCGGGATTCGCCATCGGCACGGATGCCTATCCGGACCGCTCGGCGACCCTGGTGATCGGCTGCGCCGGCTTCGCAGCCGAACCGGTGCATGCGCTCAGCGGACCCGGTATTCGCGACCGCCGGGATTTCCGGTGCGACGCGCTGACGGACGACCTGGTTGCGCAATGGGCGGCGAACCGTGCGCTGTTCCCCTGCGGCGTCGATCTGATCCTGGCCGGACCGGACGCGGTGGCCGCCCTGCCGCGCACCACACGCATCACGGCCGGGGAGGGCTGAGACATGTATGTAGCGGTGAAGGGCGGCGAAGCGGCCATCGACAATGCGCACCGCCTGCTGGCCGACCGTCGGCGCGGCGATCGCTCGGTGCCGGAACTGGAACTGGCGCAGATCTCGGAACAGCTCGCGCTGGCCGTCGACCGGGTGATGACCGAGGGTGCGATCTATGACCGGGAGCTGGCGGCCCTGGCCATCAAGCAGGCCCGGGGCGATCTGATCGAAGCCATTTTCCTCGCCCGCGCCTATCGCACGACCCTGCCGCGCTTCGGCTATACCCAGCCGGTCGATACCGGCGACATGAAGATCGAGCGGCGCATCTCGGCGACCTTCAAGGATCTGCCGGGCGGGCAGCTTCTCGGACCGACGTTCGATTACACGCACCGGCTGCTGGATCCGGCGCTGGCTGAGAATGGCGAGATACCGGCACCCGAATCCCGCGACCATGCCGCGCAGAAGATGATGCGCGTGTCGGACTTCCTGGGACAGGAAGGCCTGCTGGAAGGTGCGCCGGAAGCGAACAAGCCCGCGCCCGACGACATCGCCCGCGACCCGATGACCTATCCGCTGGACCGTGACGCGCGGCTGCAGGCGCTGGCGCGGGGCGACGAGGGGTTCCTGCTGGCGATGGGCTACTCGACCCAGCGCGGCTATGCCCGCAGTCACCCGTTCGCGGGCGAGATCCGCATCGGCGAGGTCGAACTGGAACTGACGGTGCCGGAACTGGACTTCGATGTGCCGCTCGGCCGCATTCAGGTGACCGAGTGCCAGATGGTGAATCAGTTCCAGGGCTCGGCCAGGGTGCCGCCGACCTTCACGCGCGGCTATGGGCTTGTGTTCGGGCAGTCCGAGCGCAAGGCGATGGCGATGGCGCTTGTGGACCGGGCGCTGCGGGCGACAGAACTGGGCGAGGATCTGACTGCGCCGGCCCAGGACGAGGAGTTCGTCATCGCCCATGCCGACAATGTGCAGGCGACCGGTTTCGTCGAGCATCTGAAGCTGCCGCACTATGTGGATTTCCAGTCGGAACTGGATCTGGTGCGCCGCATGCGGGCGGAGCACACGGCGGGGCCGGACGCGACGCCGGAGGCAGCGGAATGACAGTCGAACCGCAGAACATCGCCAGCTACAATTTCGCCTATCTGGATGAACAGTCGAAGCGGATGATCCGCCGGGCGATCCTGAAGGCGATTGCGATTCCCGGCTATCAGGTGCCCTTCGCCAGCCGTGAGATGCCCATGCCCTATGGCTGGGGGACGGGCGGCGTGCAGCTGACTGCGTCGATCATCGGTCCCGACGACCGGCTGAAGGTGATCGACCAGGGAGCCGACGACACCACCAACGCGATCTCGATCCGGAAGTTCTTCCAGAAGGTCACCGGCGTCGAGACCACGACCGTGACGACCGACGCGACCATCGTCCAGACCCGGCACCGCATTCCCGAGACGCCGCTGCAGGCCGGGCAGGTGCTGGTCTATCAGGTGCCGATCCCCGAACCGCTGCGCTTTCTCGAACCGCGCGAGACCGAGACCCGGACGATGCACGCGCTGGAGGAATACGGTGTGATGCATGTGAAACTGTACGAGGATATCGCCCGGCACGGGCACATCGCGACCACCTACGCCTATCCGGTGAAGGTGCACGGGCGCTATGTCACGGACCCGTCGCCGACGCCGAAGTTCGACAATCCGAAGATGGACCGGTCGGCGGCACTGCAGCTGTTCGGGGCGGGCCGCGAGATGCGCATCTATGCCATTCCGCCCTGGACCGAGGTGACCAGTCTGGATTTCGAGGATTATCCGTTCAGCATTCAGACGTTCGACCAACCGTGTGCCATGTGCGGTGCCGCCGACGTCTTTCTGGACGAGGTTATTCTGGACGACCGGGGCAACCGGATGTTCGTCTGCTCGGACACCGATCACTGCACCGCGCGGCAGGCGGACGGGCATCGCGGTACAGCGTCGGCGGGATCGATGGAGGCGGCGGAATGAACGCGAACGCCGCACGTGCGATGACAGCGGATCGCCCGTTGCTGACGGTCGAGGGCCTGTCGCATCATTACGGCAGCAGGGTCGGATGCCTGGATGTCAGCTTCCAGATCTGGCCCGGCGAGGTGCTGGCCATCGTCGGCGAGTCCGGGTCGGGCAAGACCACCCTGCTGAACTGCGTCTCGGGCCGGATGCAGCATGGCGCGGGCACGGTCTTCTATCTGCGCAGTGACGGGCGGACGCAGCGGCTCGGCGATTTGAGCGAGGCCGAGCGGCGCTACCTGATGCGCACGGACTGGGGCTTCGTGCACCAGAACCCGGCGGACGGTCTGCGCATGGGCGTGTCGGCGGGGGCGAACGTCGGCGAGCGGCTGATGGCCGTCGGGCAGCGCCACTATGGCCGGATCCGGGCCACCGCGACCGACTGGCTGGGCCGCGTCGAGATCGACGCCGACCGGATCGACGACCGGCCCACCACCTTCTCCGGCGGCATGCGGCAGCGGCTGCAGATCGCCCGCAACCTGGTCACCGGACCGCGGCTGGTCTTCATGGACGAACCGACGGGCGGGCTGGACGTATCGGTGCAGGCGCGGCTGCTGGATCTGCTGCGCGGGCTGGTAGGTGACCTGGGCCTGTCGGCGATCATCGTGACCCATGATCTGGCCGTGGCCCGCCTGCTGTCGCAGCGCATCATCGTGATGAAGGAAGGCCGGGTGATCGAATCCGGACTGACCGACCGCGTGCTGGACGATCCGCAGGCGCCGTACACGCAACTGCTTGTTTCCTCGATCCTGCAGGGCTGACCGATGACCGAACTTCTGAAACTGACCGGCGTCGCCAAGAGCTTCACCCTGCACCTGCAGGGCGGTGTGCGGCTGCCTGTGATCAGCGGTGTGGATTTCACCGTGAATGCGGGCGAGTGCGTGGTGCTGGGCGGCGCGTCCGGCGCGGGCAAGAGCTCGATCCTGAAGATGGTCTACGGCAACTACGGTGCCGGCACGGGCCGGATCGAGATCCTGCACGGCGACGCACGCGTCGACATCGCCACGGCCGATCCGCGCACGATGCTGGCGATCCGTCGCCAGACCCTGGGCTATGTCAGCCAGTTCCTGCGCGCCATCCCGCGTGTGTCCGCGCTGGATGTCGCCGCCGAACCCCTGCTGCGTGCGGGTGTGGCGGCTGATGAGGCACGGGTTCGGGCGGCTGACCTGTTTCGCCGGCTCAACCTGCCGGAGCGGCTCTGGACGCTGCCGCCCTCGACCTTCTCGGGCGGCGAGCAGCAGCGTGTGAACATCGCGCGCGGGTTCCTGCCGGATCAGAAGGTGCTTCTGCTGGACGAACCGACCGCCTCGCTGGACCGGCGCAACCGGGACGTCGTCGTGCAGATGATCGCCGAGAAGAAGGCGTCCGGTGTCGGCCTGCTGGGAATCTTTCACGATGAGGACGTCCGGGAAGCGGTGGCGGACCGGGTGATCGACGTTACGCGGTTCGCGCCGGAGGCGACGGCGGCATGACCCCGATCTTCTCCGCTCGGACCTTGCACGGAAGGGGGCCTGGGTGATGCGCTATGCCATCTATTTCGCGCCGCCGCCGGAAGATGGGCTCGGGCGGCTTGCCAGCCAGTGGCTGGGCCGTGATGCATATTCCGGCGCGCGGGTGGAGATGCCCGGGATCGCCGGACTGGATACCTCGGAGATCGCCTCTCACACATCGGCCCCCCGGCGGTACGGGTTTCACGGCACGCTGAAAGCGCCCTTCCGGCTGGCTGAAGGCGCGCGGGAGGACGATCTGATCGAAGCGCTGCAGCGGTTCGCGGCGAGCACACAGTCCTTCATGCTGCCGCAGATGCGGATCGCCCGCCTTGGCCGGTTCTTCGCCCTGGTACCCGCGGCACCCTCGGCAGAACTCGACACGCTGGCCTGCAACATCGTCATGGGATTCGACCGCTTCCGGGCGCCGCTGACCGAGGCCGAGGTGCAGCGCCGCGACCCTGATTCGCTGAATGCCGCTCAGCTCAGGAACCTGCGCCGATGGGGTTATCCGCACGTGCTGGACTGCTTCCGCTTCCACATGACCCTGACCGGCCCGGTCGGCGACAGCGATGCGGCGAGCGTCCGGGCAGCGCTCGACCTCTGGTTCGCCGATGTGATCGACCGCCCGCTGCCGATCGATTCCCTTTCGCTGTTCACCGAACCGGAAAAGGGCGCGCCGTTCATGGTGCGTGAAACCTTTCCGCTGGTCCCCTCTCACGCACGGATGACCGCCTGACATGACCGAAGAAACCATTCTGACAAATGCGACCATCGTGCTGGCCGACGAGATCGTGCGAGGCACGGTCTGCCTGCGTGACGGCGTGATCGCCGACATCAGCGACGGCACCACCGACGCGGGCATCGACCTGCAGGGCGACCATCTGCTGCCCGGTCTGGTGGAACTGCACACCGACCACCTTGAGGGCCATTACGCACCGCGCCCGAAGGTGCGCTGGAACGCCTACGCCGCCGTGCTGGCGCACGATGCCCAGATCGCGGCATCCGGCATCACGACCGTCTTCGATGCGCTGCGCGTCGGCAACACCGACGGCGACCATGATCTGATGACCGACGACATGGTGGTGCTGGCGGACGCCATCCAGACCGGCATGACCGATGGCCTGTACCGTGCTGATCACTACATCCACCTGCGCTGCGAGGTCTCCTCGCCGGACTGCATGCAGGCCTGGGAGCGCCTGGGCGGCAACGAAGGCGTGCGGCTCGCCTCGCTGATGGATCACGCGCCGGGCCAGCGGCAGTTCGCCGATCTGGATGCCTACAAGGTCTATTATCAGGGCAAGCTGAAGATGACCGACGCGCAGTTCGCCGCCTTCTGCGACATGCGGATCGGACAGTCGCAGGCCAATTCCGACCGGCACCGCACGGCCATCGCCGCCGTCGCCCGGCAGAAGAACATCATCCTCGCCAGCCACGATGACGCGACCGGCGCCCATGTTGCCGAGGCGGAGGACAATGGTGTCCGCGTCGCCGAATTCCCGACGACCGAGGTCGCGGCCCGGGAGTCCCACAGCCGCGGCATGGCGGTGCTGATGGGTGCGCCCAACGTCGTGCGCGGGGGCTCGCACTCGGGCAACATCGCGGCCCGGACGCTGGCCGAGAACGGTCATCTCGACATCCTGTCGTCGGACTACATTCCCTTCAGCCTGATGCAGGCGGTCTTCCAGCTTGCCGATGAGGTGGACGGGATCTCCCTGCCGCGGGCCGTTGCCACAGCCACGGTCAATCCGGCCCGGGCGGTCGGACTGGACAACCGGGGCGAGATCGCCATCGGCAAGCGGGCCGATCTGGCGCGGGTCCGGCGTGTCCGCGGCGTGCCCGTGGTGCGCGCGGTCTGGCGGCAGGGCGCGCGCGTTGTCTGACAGGCCCGGCACAGGACATCTGCTGGTCATTGTCGGGCCCAGCGGCGCGGGCAAGGACACGCTGATCGACGGGTTGCGGACCCGCTACGACGACGATCCGCGCGGGCTCTTCGTGCAGCGGACCGTGACCCGCCCCGCGCAGCCCGGGGCGGAAGACCATGCGTCGTTGTCGTTCGATGCCTTCGCCGCAGCCGAGCGGTCGGGCCGCTTCGCGGTGACGTGGGATGCGAACGGGCTGCGCTACGGCCTGCCCGCCGCGGTGCACGCTCACCTGTCGACGGGCGGGCTGGCCATCGCCAACGGATCGCGCCAGGCGCTGCCGGCGATCCGCGCCGCGTTCCCCGCCCTGACGGTGGTCGCGGTCGAAGTCGATGAAGCCGAACTGCGCCGCCGGCTGGATGCGCGAGGGCGCGAAACCCCCGCCGAGATCGAGGCCCGCCTTGAACGCGCCCGCAGCCAGCCGATCACGGGCGACGACATCGTCCGCCTGGACAACTCCGGCCCGCCGGAGGCCGCGATCGCGGCATTGGCCGGGATGGTGGCTGCGCGCCTGGGCTGATCAGTCGCCTCACAGCGTTAAAGATGCTGGCTAAGAGGAAGGCAGAAACGTCGAACCCGGCTGCTCTCGTCGTTTCGATGAAACGCTGCCGCAACACCGAAGTCGGAGCAGATTTCAGCCGTTTCGCTGTGCGAAAAGGCTCTGGCGGAGAGGGGGAGATAGTTCGAACTCAACGCCACCAGGCCGCGACTGCGGCCCGGCGATCGTTCGCCGCCCTGTCGGAGCGAGTGAGCGAAGCGAACTGAGCGTGAGACAAAAAATCGTGGCGGAGAGGGAGGGATTCGAACCCTCGAGGGCTTGCACCCAACACGCTTTCCAGGCGTGCGCCTTAAACCACTCGGCCACCCCTCCGGAAGGCCGGGACTATAGTCAGGCGCGGGATGGGATCAAGCGGGTTTTGCCGACTCTTCAGGACTTGCCGGTGCGCGCGATCTGCGGACGCGCATCCTGATAGGTTTTGTAGAGCGCTTCGGCATCGACGTCGGTGTAGATCTGGGTCGTCGACAGCGAGGCATGGCCCAGCAGTTCCTGGATGCTGCGCAGGTCGCCGCCCGCGCCGAGCAGATGCGTCGCGAAGCTGTGGCGCAGGGCGTGCGGAGTGACGCTCTCGGGCAGGGCGAGGGCACCGCGCAGTCGCCGGATCTCGGCCTGCACGACCTCCGGCCGCAGCGGTTTGCCCCGCGCGCCGAGGAACAGCGCCCGCGTCGGATGCGCGTCGTGGGGAGAGGCCTTGCAATAGGCTTCGACGGCTTTCCCGATCACCGGCAGCAGCGGGACCTGCCGGGTCCTGTTGCCCTTGCCGGTGATGGCGATGGTGTGGCCGAGCGGGGTGTCGGCAACGGTGAGCCCGAGGGCCTCGGAAATGCGCAGGCCCGCCCCGTAGAGCAGCAGCAGCACGGCATGATTGCGCAGGGCCTGCCAGTTGTCGGCGCCGGCTTCCAGCGGGGCATCGACCACCCGGGCGGCCATCTCGGTCGACACTGGCTTCGGCGCGCGGCGGGGCACTTTCGGCGGGGTCAGGCTGAGCGCGGCGGCATTGTCGATCCGGCCGAGCTGTTTCATGCGGCGGAAGAAGCTGCGGACGGCGGACAGCGCGCGGGCGTTGGAGGCCGCCGAGATGCCCCGACCGCGCCGTGCCGCCAGCCAGGCGCGCAGATCCGCCGGCCTCAGACCGGCCAGAACCTCCGCGGTCACCGGCCCGCCGGTATGGTGCGTCAGAAAATCCGTGAAATCGTCGAAATCGCCCGCGTAGGCAACCAGCGTCTTCTCCGCCAGCCGCCGTTCGTGGGTCAGCCAGGTCAGCCAGGCCGTGCGCAGCGATACCGGATCATCTGCGCGTTCCCGTGCCATGTCAGGCTTCGACGGCCGTGACCTTGATCTCGACGATGCCCGTGGGGATCGCAAGGCCGGTGATCGAGATCGCGGTCCAGGCGGGATAGTCCGGACCCGTGACGAAACGGTCCTTCACCTTCATGAAGGTCTCCATCTGGGCGTCCAGGTCGGTGTGATAGGAGGTGAATTCGACCACGTGATCCCACGAACTGCCGGAGGCTTCGAGGGTTTCGCCGATGGTCTCGAACGCCTGCACCATCGCCGCCTCCATGGCGTCCTGGCCCTGTTCGGTCTGGTTGGCGACCACGCCGGACATCCAGATCACGCCGTTGGCTTTCAGCGCCGGTGCCATGCGGAAGTGCTTCGGTGCCCAGCCCTGGCCCTCGGGTACGATCATTTCTCTCGGCATTCTGTCCTCCCTTGCTGGACCTTCAGGTGTGACGGTCCGGTGTCAGGTCAAGCGGGCGGCAGGTCCAGCCAGCGCCGCAGGCCCTTCTCCAGAACCTCCGCCAGGAAGGATAGCAGTTCCGTGCCCTGGCCGGGATGAAAACGACCGATTTCACGGCTGCCCAGCGCGATCATGGCCGCCGGGGCGCTGCCCGTCAGCTGCAGCCGGACCAGCGCATCGGAACGGACCAGGGCGGCGGCGGGGCCGAACAGGGCTTCCGAACCGTCCGCCCGGTCACGCAGCAGCACCCGCCGCTCCTCACCCAGGGCCGCATCGACACCGCCCTTCGGGATGACGAACATGCCGCTGACGTCGGACTGCCTGACATGGTCCCGCTCGACACAGATCGAAATCGCATCGACATCCAGCACCATGGGGAAATCATGGGTGACGATGTGAATGAACTCTTCCAGGTCGCGTGCATCCAGCGAAGTCAGAACGGCCTCGTGAATCTGCTTCTGGCTCGACAGGTTGGAGCGCGCCGACTGGATCAGTTCGTCCTGGCTGTCGCGCACCTTCGCCAGATCGGCCTGCAGGCGGCTGACCATGAACCCCTGCATGTCGATCACCTCGGCACCGTCCTCCTGCACCTCGAAGCGCGACGGCGGAGCCAGCTTGCGGACCAGTTTCGGATGCCGCTGCAGAAAATCGGGATGGGCCTCCAGATAGGCGACGATGTCCGTGTCGCTCAGGGGCGGCGTGGCGGCGCTCTCCTCGCTCCGGTCGGCCATCGCTCAGGCCTCCGCCAGCTCGGCGTCATCCAGAATCGATTGCCCGGTCTTCTCCCAGTCGGCCAGGAAGGCGGCCAGACCCTTGTCGGTCAGCGGATGGTCGGCCAGTTTCACCAGCACGTCCGGCGGCAGGGTGGCGACATCCGCACCGATCTTCGCCGCATCCAGCAGGTGCATCGGGTGGCGGATCGAGGCGACCAGCACCTCGGTGGCGAAATCATAGTTGTCGTAGATGTTCACGATGTCGGCGATCAGCTCCATTCCGTCGATGCCGATATCGTCCAGCCGCCCGACGAAGGGCGAGATGAAGGTGGCACCCGCCTTCGCTGCCAGCAGAGCCTGGTTGGCGCTGAAGCAGAGCGTGACGTTGACCATCGTGCCGCTGTCCGACAGCACCTTGCAGGTCTTCAGCCCGTCCATGGTCAGCGGCACCTTCACCGCGATGTTGTCGGCGATGCGCGCCAGCTTGCGGCCCTCGCGCAGCATGGTGGCGTGATCGGTCGCGGTCACCTCGGCGGACACCGGCCCCTCCACCATCTCGGCGATCTCGGCGATCACCTTCAGGATGTTGCCCCCCGACTTGGCGATCAGGCTGGGATTGGTGGTCACGCCATCGACCAGTCCGGTGTCGTTGAGCTCGCGAATGGCCGAGGTGTCGGCGCTGTCGACGAAGAATTTCATGGCCCGCAGGTCCCTTTCAGCTATCTCTTGTGCATGTGGCAGCAGCACGGCTTGCCGCAAGTCCATACAGGCATAGACTCGCGCAGATGCCCGAATCCCGCATACAGAAGGACTTTCTTGCGTCCGACCCCGTCCGCGTCAAGGTTTTGCTGCCCTTGCCGTTCGCGGAACCATACGACTATCTGGCCCCGGAAGACCGTATTCCCGTGCCGGGCACGCCGGTGAGGGTGCCGCTGGGCCCGCGCGAGGTGACGGGCATCGTCTGGGACGATATTGCCGACGCGGGGACGGCCGTCGATGCGGCAAAGCTGAAGCCGATCATCGAGATCCGCGATGATCTGCCCGGACTGACGGACGGGTTTCGCCAGTTCCTGACCCGCACGGCCCGCTATTACGTGCGTCCGCTGGGCGATGTGCTGTCTATGGTCACGCGTCGGCTGTCCGCAGCCAAGCCACCTAAGCCGGTCACCGTCTACAGCATCACGGGTGCGGCACCGGCACGCATGACGCCCGCCCGCCGGGCCGTGCTGGATGTGGCGGCGGAGGGATTTCCGCGTACCGCGGCGGAACTGGCCGATATCGCCGGTGTCGGCACCTCGGTCGTCAAGGGGCTGGCCGAGCAGGGGGCCTTGCGGGCCGAGGCGCGCGCCGCCGATCCGCCGCTGCGCCGGCCCGACCCGGACGCGGCGTCGCCGCGCCTGCGCAGGGATCAGAAACAGGCGGCTGAAACGCTGGCCGGCACGGTCGGCGACGGATTTTCCTGCACCCTGCTGGAAGGCGTGACCGGGGCGGGCAAGACCGAGGTCTACTGCGAGGCGGTGGCCGAGGCGCTGCGTCAGGGCAAGCAGGTGCTGGTCCTGCTGCCCGAGATCGCGCTGACCCAGCAGATCGTTGAACGGTTCACGAAGCGGTTCGGTTCCGCACCGGTGCAGTGGCATTCGGGACTCAGCCAGAAGGACCGGCGGCTGGCCTACCGGCGGATCGTCACCGGCGCGGCGCGGATTGTCACCGGTGCCCGGTCGGCGCTCTATCTGCCGTTTCCCGACCTGGGGCTGGTCGTCGTGGACGAGGAGCACGACACCTCCTTCAAGCAGGAAGACGGCCTGCACTACCACGCCCGTGACATGGCGGTGCTGCGCGGGTCCGTGAGCGGCTTTCCGGTGGTGCTGGTCTCCGCCACGCCATCGCTGGAGACGCTGCGCAACGCCCGCGAGGGTCGCTATGGGCACCTGAAGCTGACCCGGCGGTATGGCGCGGCAGGCATGCCCGATGTCAGGCTGATCGATCTGCGCATCGACAGACCGCCGACGGGCCGCTGGATCTCGCCCATCCTGGAGAACGCCGTGCGCGACACGATGGAGCGCGGCGAGCAGGTGCTGCTGTTTCTGAACCGGCGCGGCTATGCGCCTCTGACGCTGTGCGATGCCTGCGGCTTTCGGGTCCAGTGTCCCCACTGCACGGCGTGGCTGGTCGAGCACCGGTATCTGGGACGTCTGCAGTGCCATCATTGCGGCTACACCACGCCGCGGCCGGTCGAATGCCCGTCCTGTGGCGCGGCGGACCGGATGAAACCCTGCGGCCCCGGCGTGGAGCGCCTGGCCGAGGAAGCGGCGGCGCAGTTTCCGGAGGCGCGGCTGGCGTTGATGACCTCGGACCTGATCGCCGGTCCGCAACAGGCGGCAAAGCTGATCGGGGCCATGAACCGCGGGGAGATCGATCTGCTGATCGGCACCCAGATCGTGGCCAAGGGTCACAATTTTCCGAACCTGACGCTGGTTGGGGTGGTGGATGCGGATCTGGGGCTGGAAGGCGGCGACCTGCGCGCGTCGGAACGCACGCACCAGCTGCTGCATCAGGTCGCCGGGCGCGCGGGCCGCGCGGACCGTCCCGGCCGGGTGATGCTGCAGACCCACCAGACCGATTCGCCGGTGCTGCAGGCGCTGGCACAGAATGACTCCGATCGTTTCGTGACCGAGGAGCTGGCCGCGCGGGCCGGGGCGGGCATGCCGCCGTTCGGACGGCTGGCGGCGCTGATCCTGTCCGCGCCGGACGCGGTCCAGGTGCGCGGCATCGCGCGGGA
>NZ_JBLXDV010000005.1:0-285597 GCF_048263705.1 Minwuia sp.
CCGGGCCATGCCAAACCGGATCAATGTGCCGAGCTTCTCGAAATTCCTCTATCGCTATCGCAATGCAGTTGAGAGGTTCTTTAACAAACTCAAACACTTCCGCGCCATTGCAACTCGATACGAAAAACACCCCGAGAACTATCTCGCGCTCATCAAGCTCGCATCAGTGCGCATTTGCTTGAGGACTTATGAGTCGGTGACCTAATCCCGGCTCGTAGCAAGCTGGGGGTCACCTCAAGACCATCATCTAAAAATGCCTCAGTCAGATGTGCTTGGGGCACGGCTCAATGCTGTCAGGTCCAAGAGGTTGCGGCAAATCCTCGGCAGGCATTTGGATTCGGATCGAGCTGAACGCTTCGGAACGCCGGACTTTTTTTTCTTTGCGAGAAAGAGCGGGGAAGAGCGACCTGCCTTTTATCGACTGGTAGAGGTCAAAAGGCCGAAGGAGCGTTTCAGCAACTACCAGCGTGATGAAATCGATTAACTGCGGCGCATCGGTGTCCCTGCGAGAGTACTCTGGCATATCGAACGAGGCTGATCCAGATCGAGATCAGAAAACCATCCGGAGAGACCGGTATCCCCGAGCCATGCTCATTTCGTCGGCGATGCCCTTGGCTGTGCAGAATGTCCGCCCGGCGGAGTTTGCCCACGATCTCTTCCGGCTTTTAGCGCTTCCTCGCCATCTCCGATCCTCCTTGTTCTAAGACATCAAGATAGACCAATTCATTGGGGGAAGTTCAGTTGCTATGTCTGCAGCCGATCAAAAGAAACTGATATAGTTCGTTGCATCATCATTCGGCAAATCGGTGAGCGATTCCTTTGAAGCGTGAACAAACATCAGAAAACACCGACATCCAACGCATCAGATCGATTGTCGAGGCTAGTGTTTTCGGAGACCCAGAAAGGGTGAGCAACCTTGCTGAGGAAATCCATGACCTCCTGAGAGCCATTGGCTACCTCGAAACCCCGATCGAAGCAGAAGTCAGACAACTGACCGAACAAGAGCCAGCGACAGGAGTTTTGGCGGCTGGCGCAATCACCAGGGTGGCTGGCGCCGATGATCCGCTCGATCCTGCCGTTTGTGATGATCTATTGAGATCGAGGCTCAACGCCTACATACGGCGGTATTGGAGCAGCCGCCGCCACACAGGGCCCCACGCTTCGTTGTCAGGCCTGAAGTGGCCGGAGTTGACTTCCAGAGAGCAGGCGGATGTAAGGGCCGCCTTGCGTGATCTGGCCAACTACGAGATGCAGAGCACTCGGCGGGGCCGGGGCCAGGACCATGCTCTCGACACCTTGATCGCAGCCCTTGCGGAGACTTACTGGCGGCACATCGAAATGCCCCGCCTCGAAACCGAAGAGCCTGATGCGAATGCTGATGTATCGCCCTCTGTCAGACCGCCGGCAACGCATCCGATGCAGCTCCCGGATGCCGACACTTCCCGCTTCGTTCAGTTCCTGGAAACTGTCGTCTCGCCATTCGTCCCAACAGGCAGCGCAACCCGAAAAGCGCTCTCTCGCCGCTGGAAACGAATGACGGATCACTCTGCCACCGGCATCGTTGGTTGAAGCCCTCACCCCAGAACCAGTAAATTCACCGAAGAATTATGGGGGCGTTCGCTCAAAGCGAAACCCTGCTCTGAAGTCGCCAGATGGACGCGAATGGACGCGACCACCCAACAGGCGGCGAGGCGATGGCTCAGAAAGCCACAGGCAATACAGATCAACCGGGAAGAGGTGTTGCTCCTGCAGCAACCCATGACCGGCTGTTCGCGCTTGTCCGTCTGCTCGCCCGCCAGGCCGCGAAAGAGGTCGTGGCCGCAACTGCCGAGAGCAAGGAGAACCCCGATGCCTAGGAATGTTCAACCACTGGTGCCACTGCTGACAGTGGCGAACGTAGCGGAACTTGAAAACGTCTCTGAGAAGACAATCCGCCGCCGTGTCATTTCAGGCGATATCCCTGTCATCCGGAGCGGCCGGAACATCCGCATCGACCGCGCCGACTACGAAGCCTGGCGGAGGTCCCGGCGGGTATTCGCTGATAGCTAGTGCGGCCTGTCCCATGCCCCCGCCTGTCGTCAATTGTCCATTGAAGTCAATTGCTTCGGAGCGGGTCGGGACAACGGTACATTCCACAAGACCGGGGTGTAGTATGATACGCTCTCCCGATCTGACCCTGCTGTCCACTGGTGTCCTCCCGACACCCGCGATGTCCTGAACAAGGAGTCACGACAATGAATGCCAATCCCGCAATTGCGATGGAATCGACGACCATGGCCGATCTGATCGAGGCCATGTCGCGCGACGATGCCTTGTCTCCAACCCGACGCCGCAATCTGACGTCCTCGATCCGCGTCATGGCCAAGGCACTGGGCATGACGCCGGAGATGCTGCCGGCCTCCTTCGAGGCACTTCGGGAACGCCTGTCCGGATTCCATCCGCTCTCAGCCGGGATCAGGGCCAAGCGCTGGCAGAACATCCGTGCGGATGTCTCCTTTGCCCTGAAGCGGTTCAGCCCTGATCCGGTTGTGGGCCATCCCCGCGCGGCGCTGACGGCGGATTGGGAGCAAGTTCGGGAGATTCTGCGGTCCTCCGGCGGCAGCGGATGGAAACTGTCGCGACTCGCCGGTTTCTGTTCCGGCCGCAGCGTCCCTCCGGGTGCCGTCAATGACGCCATCATGTCTGAATATGAAGATATGGTCCGGAAAGCGACCTTGAAGACGAAGCCGGAGCGTCACCTGCGTGAGGTCTGCCTCCACTGGAACCGCGCTGCGGAAGTTCACCCTCAACTGGGACTGAGGGCCGTCGCCATGCCGTCCGCCCGGAAACGTCTGACACCCGGTTGGGCAGACCTGCATCCGAAGTTCCGCGACGAAGCCGAGGCGTGGCTGCTCCATCTGTCCACGGAGGGAGACATCCTCGACGAAACCGCCCCCTCCCGTCCGCTTCGGCCTGCCTCGGTCAGAAGCTACCGCTACAGCCTCCGACAGGCGGTCGCGGGCCTTGTCGAATCTGGTTGTCCGCTGAGCGAGATCCGGAGCCTGTCCCGGTTGGTCCACGGGGATGCGCCAATACGCATCCTGCGCCACCACCTCGACCGGATGAGCGGAGAGAAGGGGTCGATGATTGCCGGCATCGCCAATGTTCTGGTCCGGATAGCAGAAACGCATGCGGATCTCGGCGAGGACGCCGTCCAAAGGCTTCGCAACCTTCGATCCCGCGTTACACCCCGGCGCCGCGGAATGAGCCAGCGTCCGAAGGAAGCCCTGCGCCCGTTCGCCAATCGGGACAATATCGAGAAGCTGCTGATACTGCCGGTCCGTGTCTTCAAGCGGTTCCGTAGCCTGAAAGATCCGACACGCAGGGATCTGCTGGACATGCAGTCGGCCGTCGCCCTCGAACTCCTGCTGATGCGCCCGATCCGAAGGAACAACCTGGTCCAGCTGAAACTCGGGACGAACCTGCACTTCAACGGTCCCGCACTCTGCATCACCGTCCCGGGCGACGAGGTGAAGAACGGCGACGACCTCGACTACCCGGTTCCTGCGGAGACAGCCAGGCTGATCCGGTTCTATGTCGACCGCATACTGCCGCTGCTGGGTTCCAATCCGGATGGCTGGCTCTTTCCAGGGCAAGGGCGACTCGGCCACAAGGCTCCCGAAACACTGGCCCGGAACTTCAAGGGCACCATTCGGCGCTGGACCGGCCTCGACATCTATCCGCACCTGATGCGCCACTTCGGTGCCAGTCTGCATCTCGAACACCACCCGGGTGCCTTCGAGAATGTGCGCCGTGTTCTCGGCCATCGCAGCCTCGACACCACGGTCAGAAACTATGCCCAGATCCAGGACAATGTTGCGGTCCGGCAGTTTGATCAGCTCGTCCTTGGTATTCGCCGACGCATTGCAGAGGGGACGAACCATGACTGATCCACGCAAGGACCCGGCCCGTCGCTGCATGCCTGTGACAGAGTGGCCAATTCAGGATCGCCTGGTATGGGAGGCGGCGAACCAGCGCGGAGACCTGTTGGACGATGGGGGTCTGGCAGTACGGTGGCGTCCCCTCACCCGGCTTGCGATCGCCAAGGCTTATGGCCGTTGGCTGACCTGGTTGGACCGCAAGGGTTGGTTGCCCCCCGACACCGGACCGGCCGAACGGATCACGCGGGAACGACTGAGGAGCTATATCGCCGAACTTCTGGACACGGTCGCACCTGCTACTACCTATCGTCTGATAAGGGACCTGTCGCAGGCGATCCGTGTCATGGAACCCGACCGCGACCGCAGCCTGCTCAAGCTGGCGACGCAACGGCTCAAGTCACGGGCAAAGCCGACCCGCAAAAAACGCGAGATTGTGTAAACCTTTCTGACAATACTATAAATGTTCCTCCGCCCACTTGTATGCCTCATCAACATTTTTAGCGTCTATCTTTCTCATCGCTCTCGCGAGTAAGTAGTCATTACCATTATCTCCAGCGAAACGATGCAATCGCTCACCATTATCTCCCCTCCAAATCCGAAGCGCTGCTAATGTTTCCGCCTGCCTTATTGTCAAATTCATGGGCAATCTTGGCCTTGCACCAAAGCCCACAACAGTTTCCCTTTTCTGACATGACAGTGAAATTGCTTGTTGGGATAATTTTTGCAACTGCACACTCTCCGGGTACTGCATGCCCATTGCCGCTATACCATTTAGGTACCTCAAATCACGCCGGGTAAGCCTATCCTGGTGCTCAAGTCGATGCAGAGAAGCACGTACACGCTTCCTCCATTTGCGTGGTGGTTGATGCACCTTATTGATGACAACACCTGTCACTTCCATCTGCTGTCCAAGCCCGGCGAAACGCGACTTATTCGCATTCAACTCAAAGCCCTCATCCTTGATGATCGAAGCTACGTCCTCAAAAAATGCTTGCGAAATCCACTGTTGCGAACTGAATGAAAGATCGTCTGCATATCTGGAATAACATATGCCTTGCTCTTCACTAAGTAATTGAAGCTTCTGGTCGATTTCCCACATAACTAGATTCGCTATTGCGGGACTTGTCGGAGCGCCCTGGGGCAATTTTGAATCTAAACAACATAATTTCGCAAGAACTTCAGACACCTCCTCACTATATCCGATATTGCGAAAAACATTATTTACCTTTATCTGACTAATTGATGGAAAAAAATCCTTTATATCAACATTCAATATTCGCTTCGCTCCACGATGGTACTCCGCGTTCATTACGGCACTTCGTTTCGGTACGAAACCAAATACCTCGGGCCTCACACTCTGCCTTACAAGTATGTTATCCAGTATCCACCATTGGATAACCTTAAGGTACGTTCTTGGTGCATCAATTTTCCGAAAATTTCCGTTTTTCTTTAATAGATGAAATGTACGATAATGCACGTCTATTTTTCTAATAATTGAATAAATTAACTTTGGACTTACGCCCAAAAATATCGAAATTGTCTCCGGTTCCAGTAACGGTGCAGCATTAACATTACGAAAGTGTAATATTTTTTGTGTCGGTATTTGAATACCTTCCGCCTCGAGGATCTCTTCAAGGTGAGTAAGATTGTTGGGAAAATAGTAAGTGCGAGTTGGCATCTACAGCAAATCCAGTCCCAAAATAGCCAGACTGCCTAAAGCGCGCGGCCTAGGTTCAAGTGGCGTTATGGCGGCTAGGCCCGGCAGAATGCCACTTGAACCTAGGCCGCGAGCCTCTTTAACTTCGACCTCTGCAACGGCTCGCCGAAACAGCGAACAAGCTGACATCGACGCCAACTCGCACATTATTTGTATCTCCGGCGTTGCGCCTTCATCAAGAACAATCGGCGATTGTCAATTGAGCGTCCTAACCCTGCTCGACGAACGGTATGCCTACCTTTAGGGGTCAGAAAGTAGACCCCACGTCTAACTGCAGTGACATAATGCGCTGCCCTGGCATCGTCATGGGCATCACGAAGCAACCCCTTCGCAATTAGAGTTCGGGCATACTCTGTTCCGACATATGATCCCGCCTGATTTTCGATATCCTGAATACGGGCGGGTTGGATGACAGCCAGCACAGAAAGATAGGCAAAGAGCGGATCAATATTTTTCATTGTCCAAAAACCTGCCTCTTGGCTTTTCTACGTGCTTGCCGGGTTATAAATTTATCGACTTCGTCAAGGCACTCATCAAATTCATCATAATCTATAAAATGCACTTCTGCGCCATTATCTCGCGCCCCTTTTACCGGCCCAGTATTCATATAGTCTTTTTTATCTTTATACTGCTCATCGATAATAATTATCATCTTTCGACAAATTTCTTCTATTGTCGAAAAAGCACCAAATTCTAGAAAAGAGCCAGGGCTACTAGGGAGCATAACAACAGCGTCCGTGCTGTCCGATCTGGCATGCAGCACTTCGGCGAGAACCGCATTATTCTCATCTCCCAAAAGTGCGTCGGGTGCTTTTAGTAGATTTTCATACTCTCCAAGCGTTACCGCCCAACCGGCATCACTCAAAGCATGAAATAGCTTATACCTAAGTCGCATAGCTTTGTTCTTAGCATTTTTTCGGGGGCGTTTGTTCGTTTGGATAAAGGGTCCCGCGAGAAAAACCACGCGTTCTAAGCCAGCTGCTCGGGCGGCATGCTCAAATTTCTCTCGGTCGAGTATACTGGCGGTACGTGGTGGAAGTGGAT
This sequence comes from Minwuia sp., assembly GCF_048263705.1. GTDB lineage: Bacteria > Pseudomonadota > Alphaproteobacteria > Minwuiales > Minwuiaceae > Minwuia. Next base: position 6,682 of record NZ_JBLXDV010000005.1, read on the forward strand.
TGCCGTCCAAACCTCAAAGTCCTTTCCGAGAAGGGTTCGGCTCGTTTCATCTGGCCATACGGCAATCTACTTTGGAGTTGCATATTATTGCAAATGCGCAAACGGACGTGTTTTGTGGCAAGCCCGGTGAAACTGAATTGCTTCCGGTCTGCTTCCGGAAACGAAACAAGGGGTCACGCGAATTCGCGTAACCCCTTGATAACGTTGGTTGCGGGGACAGGATTTGAACCTGTGACCTTCAGGTTATGAGCCTGACGAGCTACCGGACTGCTCCACCCCGCGTCAGTGGTGCGGAGCGCTGATATAGACCCTGCCCATGCGCTTGTGAACCCCTGGCGTCAGAAAAATGCCACGATCCGTTTGCAGAGGGCGGCGATCGGCTGTTCCGGGGTCTGATGAGAGACGAAAGCCACTTCCGCCCCGGCATCCCTGTGCGAAATGACGTTCTGATATTCGGCGGAATCATGGCGATCGCGGAGGGTCCGCGCGTCGGAAAACCGGCGCACCGCCCATGCATCGCCTTCCGTTCAGTTTTGCCGCCACCTCCGGCGCAGATACGCCCACAGGCGGTCGAGCTGAGGCGTCACCCCCTGCGGCGCAAGGAAGATCAGGCCGATCAGCACGAATCCGTAGATCGGGAAGGCCACGATGGCCGACAGTTCGCCGGACAGCCGTCCTAGCAGGGCGAGCAGAAAAGCACCGACGACGGCACCGCGCAGGCTGCCGATGCCCCCGGCGACCGCGCCGACCAGCAGCGTGATCGAGAAGAAAACCGAATAGGTGTCCGGCGCCGCAAAATCGTCAAGCAGTCCGACCAGCGCGCCGGAGACCGCCGTCACGGATCCGGATATCGCGAATGCCATTGCACGGTAGTAGGTGACCTGCACCCCCATCGAGCTTGCCGCCAGCGGTTCGTCCCGCGTCGCCCGCAAGGCCCTGCCGATGCGGCTTTCGATCAGGTTGTGCAACAGCCAGAACACCAGCGCCAGAACAGCCAGCGTGATGAACCACCACCACTGATCGTCGCCCATGCCCGACCAGCCGGGCGCGGCGGGCCGCTGCAGGTAGATCCCCTGAACGCCTCCGGTCCAGGGCTCGAACAGGTCGGTCTTCAGCAACCGCGGCATGCTGACCGCCAGCCCCCAGGTCAGCAAGGCCAGATGCACGGCCCCCAGACGCGCCACCGGCCACCCAAAGGCGAAGCCAGCCAGGCCGCCGACGAGCGCTGCGAACGGCAAGGCCGTGTAGGGCGACAGGCCCGCCTGCTGGCCCGCGATCCCGATCGCATAGGCCCCCAACGCGAAGAACGCGCTTTGCCCGATCGAGAAAAGCCCCGCGACACCCGTCAGGATGTTCACGCCGGCAATGGCGATCGCGAGCGCCAGAACACGGGTCATGACATAGATCGTGTAGCCCTCGGCGATGAACGGAAAGACGCAGGCCGCGACGAGCAGGACCGACAGGATCGCCCAGAAGGATCGGCTCATTCGGTCACGTCGTGGACGTTCGAGATTTCGATCAGATTACCGTCGGGATCGCGAACATAGACCGAGAGGATCGCGCCTTCGGCACCCGTCCGGCGTACCGGACCAAGCTCGATCGGAACCTTCCCGGCCGACAGATGCGCGGTTATCTCTTCCATCGGCGTGTCGGAAATGAAGCACAGATCGCCCGAACCCGGCGTCGGATGCGCGGCCTTGGGTTCCACTTCCGCACCGGCCTGATGCAGATTGATCTTCTGTCGTCCGAACCGGAGCGCGGTGCGGCCGCCGGCGAAGCTGATCCGCCGCATGCCCAGCACCCGCTGATAGAACTCAGCCGTTGCATCGATCGAAGCCACAGTAAGGACCAGGGCGGAAACAGTCTGAATGGAACCATTCAGACTGTTTTCAAGCATGGCAACCACCTGTGCGAGCTGCGTTATTTCGATTTCATGGTAATTCCATGAAAACGAAAAACGCTCTAGATGATCCAGCCGCTCCAGAATCACCATCCGGTCTTCCCCGCCCCCGCGTCCGTTGCCTGTCATCGAATAGATGCGGACGGCTTTCCATCCGGATGCCTTCCGCCGGCGCGGAGACTAAAGGGGAAACGGGCGGAATTGAAACCTCTATGGCGGATTTCTTTCGGATGGCCCCGTTCGAAGGAAATCGGCGGATGGTGAAGGCCGCCCTGCCCGGTCGCGACGGTGATCCGGTCGCACCATCTCACCCCGCCTCAGCGAGGGTCCCGGTTTCGAGATAGGCTGGCTTGCCGAAGTAGTAGCCCTGCATGGTTTCGCAGCCGGCGTTGCGGAAGAAGTCGGCTTCCGCGCGTGTCTCCACGCCCTCGGCCAGCGTTTCGATGCCAAGACGGTTGGCGAGTTTGACCAGGCTTTCGCTGATCGCCTGGGTTTCCATCGAGGAGGTGACGGAACTGACAAAGCTGCGGTCGATCTTCAGGCGATCGATCGGCAGACGCGCCAGATAGGAAAGCGACGTCTGACCGGCACCGAAGTCGTCCAGCGAGATGGTCAGACCGGCACGCCTGAGCCGCGCCAGCGTTTCCCGGGTACGTTCGATATCGGCCATGATGCCGTTCTCGGTGATCTCCAGATCGAGCCATCGCGGCTCCGCACCGGATTTCTCGATCAGGTCCAGCAGGATTTCTGCCGCATCGCTGCGGCATATCTGTTTCGGCGACAGATTGACCGAGATGCGGGCGTCGTGACCAAGCGGCCTGATCCGGCGCTGATACCATTCCGCGGCGTGTCTGAAGGCCGATCGCGTCAGCGCCCAGATCATCTCGCTTTCCTCCGCGGCGCGGATGAATTCGTCCGGTGCTATCTGCTCCCCCGACCGGGCGTTGAGCCGCGCGAGCAGTTCGATACCGGCGACCCGGCCATCGTTCGAACGCACCAGGGGCTGTCCCATGAAATTCAGCCGGTCCTCCTGAACGGCAATCTCCAGCTCGTCCTTGACGAAGAGCCGGCGGCGCAACTGTCTGTTCATCTCCTCGTCGAAGAAGGCAGAGCCGTTCCGCCCCGCCGCCTTGGCGCGATAGAGGGCCTGATCGGCAAAACTGAGCAGTTCGGGGCGTGCGGCCAGATCCGCCGTGCAATAGACAATACCGACGCTGGCGCTGGTCTGGATCGACATGCCGGCGCATTCGAACGGCCGCCCCATCGCCTGCACGATCCGGTTGGCCAGGGTTGCCGCACCGAGGGCCGAGCCCACACTTTCGGCGATGATGGCGAATTCGTCCCCGCCCCAGCGGGAGACGACATCGATCTCGCGACAGCAATCCACCAGCCGGGCCGCCGCATCGATCAACAGCATGTCGCCGGCCTGATGGCCCATCGAATCATTGATCTGCTTGAAATGATCGATATCCAGCAGCAACAGCGCGAAGGGCTGGCCCGTCCGCGTGCAGGACGCGGTCGCGCGCTGCAGTTCACCGTCGAAACTGGCGCGGTTGCGCAGGCCGGTCAGATGATCGTTGCTCGCCAGCATCGAGAGCTCCCGCTCGATGCGCTTGCGATGGACGGCATAGCGGATGGCCCGTGCGAGCAGGCTGGCGTTGATCGCGTTCTTTTCAAGATAGTCGACCGCACCCGCTGCGAGCGCCTGCTGATCGAGGTCGCTGTCATCGTGCCCCGTCAACAGGATCATCGGGCCGTCAAAGCCCTGATTCTTGGCGCGGCGGACGAAGTCGAGTCCGGTTTCCTTCCCCAGACTGTAGTCGACCAGACATGCGTCCGGCGGGTTCTCCGTCAGGATTTCAATCCCGTCGTCGAAATCACTCGCCCAGTCGATGCTGTAGTCTGATCTTGCGTGAGACTGCAGCATGGCTTCCGTCAGCAGGAAGTCCTCGTAGTCATCATCGACATAGAGGATGCGGATCCGGTCGTTGCCGGGTTCTTCAAGCAGCGACATGGCTGGGCAATCCCACAGTATCAGGCCGACATCTAACGTTCGCCCGAAGGACACCGACCTGCGGCAGGAGAATGATATGTGCGCGCGCATCGGTGCACCGCGCACCCGGATCGATATCGGGTCGGCACTCCCAGGTCTGCGCTCCGGCTGTGCTGGTCATGGTTCCATGAAGTAGCCGTTGGAGGTTAACGACTCGCTAATATGAACGTGATTTCAGGAAAAATGCGCGTATAAAGTGTACCGACTGCGGATGACGCGCATGTCCGACGGTCACCCGAAGCCCGTTCGATGACGACGCCGCATGAAGTGATCTTGGCACACCGGACTTCCGCAAAGCAGCGTGTCTCGATCGCGACCGTCCGGGGACCGGGTTTGGTGATTCCATCAGGGCGGGTTCCGCACTAGGCTGGCGCGATGCTGAGGAAACTTCCCTTCTTCTACGGCTGGCTGATCGTCGGCATCGTCTTCGTGACGGTCGGTATTTCAGTCAGCGCGCGGACGTCCTTTTCGCTGATCGTTCCGCCCCTGATCGATGAGTTCCAGTGGGAACGCGGGCTGGTCGCCGGGGCTTTCTCCGCTGGTTTCCTGCTGTCGGCCGTCCTGGGGCCGATGATCGGACGCATGATGGACCGGTATGGCCCGGCCATCGTCGTGGAGACCGGCGTGATCTGCGTCGCCAGCGGGCTGGTCCTCGCCCGCTGGGTCTCGGAGCCGTGGCACCTCTACGCGACGCTGGGACTGCTGGTCGTCACGGGCGCGAACTTCATGTCCTATACGGCCCAGTCGATGTATCTGCCGAACTGGTTCCAGAAGCATCGGGCACTGGCGATCAGCCTCGCCTTCAGCGGCGCGGGGATCGGCGGCATGATCCTGCTGCCCCTGTTCCAGAACATCATCGGCACAGAAGGCTGGCGGCAGGCCTGCTTCTATCTGGGACTGCTGACATTCTTCCTGCTGGCACCGCTGAACCTGCTGCTGCGCCGGCGTCCCGAAGACCTCGGGCTGCATCCGGACGGGCAGAAAACCGAGCCGGGCGGCGCAAGCCCGGGCAGCCGCTACCGCATCGTCGACCCGGCCTGGGTCGCCGTCGAATGGACATTGTCGCGCGCCATGCGGACCGCCCGCTTCTGGTGGATCGCCATCGGCTATTTTTCCGCGCTGTTCATCTGGTACGTGGCGCAGGTACATCAGACCAAGTACCTGCTGGATATCGGCTTCAGCGGACCGGTCGCCGCCCAGGCGCTCGGTCTGGTGGTGATGGTTGCGATCCCCGGCCAGATCCTGCTGGGCGCGCTGTCGGACCGGATCGGTCGCGAGGCGGTATGGGCGCTTTCATCCTTCGGTTTCGCGATCTGTTTTGTCGCGCTGATCGTGATGCGCGACCATCCGTCGGCCTTCCTGCTCTATCTGATGGTCGTCAGTCAGGGCTTCCTCGGCTATGCGATGACCTCCGTGCTCGGTCCCATCGTCGCCGAGATCTTCGAGGGCCCCCATTTCGGCTCCATCTTCGGTGTGGTGACCGTGGCCCTGATCGGCGGCGGTGCCGTCGGCCCCTGGGTCGCGGGCGAGATACACGATGCCACCGGGTCCTACGACCTTGCCTTCAAGATCTGCCTGGGCCTGTGCGTCCTGTCAGGCTTCGCGGTCTGGAAGGCCGCGCCGCGCAAGGTCCGATCCGTGGTCGCGGCAAAGGCCGTCAGCGTCCCTTGAAATCGGGCGTCCGCTTTTCGACGAAGGCCGACGTGCCCTCCACACGATCCTCGCTGTCGAAACAGCGGCCATAGGCGTCGATCTCGATCTCGCGCGCGCTGGCGAAGTCCAGTTCCAGCGAGGCGTTCAGCACGTTCTTCAGTTCACGCATGGCGACGGGGCTGTAGCCGGCGAGTGTCGATGCGACATTGTCGGTCTCGGCCTTGAGCCGTTCCGGTTCGACGAGGCGATTCACCAGACCGAGCTGATAGGCGCGTTCCGCCGGGAAGCGGTCACCCAGCAGACAGATGGCGCGCGCCGCCGCAGGCCCGATCAGCCGGTCGATCAGAACCGTGCCGCCGGTGCCCGGAAAAATGCCCAGCTTGATTTCCGGATATCCGAAACTGGCCGCGGTGGACGCGATCCGGATATCACAGGCCATCGCGATCAGCATTCCGCCGCCGAGCGCATAGCCCTGGATGGAGGCGACCAGCGGCTGGGGCATCCGACGCATCTGGTCGTAGAGCCGCATCCCGGACCAGCTGCGCGCTTCGGCATCCTGCCGGTCCATGTCGACCATTTCCTTGATGTCGGCACCGGCGACGAACGACTTTTCGCCCGCCCCCTTCAGCACGATCACGCGTACTTCCGGGTCTGTCGCGATTTCCGAGAGCAGTTCCGACAGTTCGGCGAATACCGTCAGGTTGAGCGCGTTCAGCGCGTCGGGACGGTTGATCGTGATGGTCCCTACCCGGTCGCCGCTTTCGTAAAGCAGCGTCTCCCAGCGCATTCGGTCTGGCCTCAGTCGAAGTCGCGCGCGGGACGATGACCGATGATCGAGACACGTTCGCCATAGCGGCTGTAGGGGAAATAGTCCCAGGCGGCCTGATGCTGCAGGCAGCGATTGTCCCAGAACATCAGGGTATTCGGCCGGTATGACATGCGCACCTGCGCATCCAGGCGCTTCTCGACATGCCGGTAGAGCATCTCGAGCAGGTGTTTGCTCTCATAGCGGCTCAACCCCTTGATGTGCGAGGTGAAGCCCGGATTGACATACAGCACTTCCCGGCCCGTCTCCGGATGGCGCACGACCACAGGGTGTTCGTTGCGGGGATATCCCCCCTCGGGCGGCTTGGTGTTGTAGGCACCCACATAGGGGATCGCGCCGTCATGCACCGCCGTCAGGGTGCGCAGGAAGGCCTGCATCGGCTCAGACAGGGTTTCGAACGCACGGTACATGTTGGTGAAGCAGGTGTCCCCGCCATAACCCACGTCCGGCACCTGATGCATCAGCAGCATCGACCCCATCGGCGGACGCGCGTCACAGGTGACATCGGCATGCCATTCGCCGCCAGCGGTATATTTTGACTTGGCGGTCGTCTTGATCTCGAGGATGGCGGGATCCTGCTCGGGATCCTCGACAAACGGATTGGCCTTGTCCTTCGTCTTGTTGGCATCATGCTTCAGCGGATGCACATGCAACTCGCCGAAGTGCGACGCGAACGCCTTGTGCTGTTCCCGGTTGATCGCCTGGTCGTGGAAGGCCAGCACATGATGGGTCAGAAACGCGCGCCGGATTTCCGAAAGCTGCAGATCGCTCAGCGGCTTCGACAGATCAACGCCGTAAACCTCGGCCCCGACCACTGGGTTCATCGGCCTGACATCGATGGTGTCATAGCCCTCGGTTTTCCAGTGATCCTGATAGGTTACCGTCGGTCGTTGCATGGTCATGACGTCAATCCTCCCCGGCAATTAATTTGCTTGCATTAGGCATAGCACAAAATCGTCCGTCCTGCAGCTTTCTGCGGTGCACGGAAGCCATGCGGCGGCGGCAGGGCGGGAGGATGGCCTCAATTGTCGGGATCGACGCGGACCATGAAGCGCGTGCCGCGCACCCCCAGGATCGTGGCCGGCGTCCGGATACGCATGCGATCCGTGCCCTTCTTGGCGATGCGGCCGGAACGGACGGAGAGCGAGCCGCGCCGGATGCTGCTGTCAAAGCTGCCGCGGTCCTGTGCCTTGTCGTACTGATAGCTTTCGAGTGCGTATTCGGTGCCGGGCCCGAGGGCCACAAGCGCGCCATCGGTAAATTCCAGACCGACGGCGGCATTCGGACCGGTGTGCACGATGTCCGACACCTGCAGTCCGGAACCGGTGGCGGCGTCCTGCCGGACTCCCGATCTCTCGATCTGCACGGTGCCCTTCGCCTGCTGGATCACGGCAATCACTTCCTGGGCGAACGATGGTGAAACCGGCGCCACCACGGCGACAGCCAGTGCAAGAAAGAATGCACAGGGTGTTAATGAGATCACTTTCAGCATGTTCGCCATCGCACTAAACTCCGGTTGCTTGCGCGCCAAGCGCGTCGCACAGGATGGTACACTTCAGGCATGACACAAAGCCATAGCGCATCTTTTCAATGCCTGCCCGATCAGGTGACGCCCGCCGCACATTGGGTCGAAGTGAAGTCGGCCTCGGTCGGCCTGTCGCGGAACGATCCGCTGAGGCTGGCATTGATCGCCGAGGAGCTCTTCGCCAATACCCTGCACCATGCCAATGTGACCTCCCGCAGCGCGGTCAGCTTCAGCGTGTCGCGCGACGGCGATGAAGTGCGGCTGGACTATCGCGAACCCGGTGCTTTCTTCAATCCGCTGGAGGCCGACGTTCCCGACACGCCCGACCTGAACCGCTGGCCGATCGGCGGGCTGGGCCTGCGCCTGATCCACAACATACCCAACCGGGCGGACTATCGCCGCGACGGTGAGGTCAATCACCTGTCGATCTGGATGGCTGCGGGCTGACGCACATCCGGACTATCCAGTCCGCGTCATTCGCCTGTCGCCACCAGCGCAGCCTCGCAGGGCGCAAACAGGCAATGACAGCGGTGTACGGGCATGAAGCCTTCAAGCGGGAGCAGGACAGATGCAATCACATGCGCGCGCGGTGGTCATCGGCGGCGGCGTCGTCGGTGTTTCGACGCTTTATCATCTGGCAAAAAAAGGTTGGTCGGATGTCGTTCTGCTGGAACGGAACGAACTGACGTCCGGATCGACCTGGCATGCTGCGGGACTGCTGCCGCTGTTCAACATGTCCTACTCGGTCGGTCAGATTCACAAGTATTCCGTGAAGCTCTACGGGGAACTGGAAGCGGAGACCGGACAGGACGTGGGCCTGCGCCAGGTCAGCAACATCCGGCTCGCCCAGACCCGGGACCGGATGGACGAGTATCTGCAATACGCCGGTGTCGCCGAGACCATCGGTGTGGAGGTGAAAATCCTGACGCCGGAGCAGGTCAAGGACATCTGGCCGCTGTGCAACACCGAGGGGCTTGTCGGCGCGATCCAGCACCCCGGCGACGGCTATGTTCAGCCTGCCGACCTCACACAGGCGCTGGCCACCGGCGCGCGGAACCTCGGCGCAACCATCCATCGCCGGACGCGCGTCACGGCCATCGAACAGCTTCCGAACGACGAATGGAAGGTGACGACCGACAAGGGCGAGATCACCTGCGAGCATCTGATCACCGCGACCGGCAACTTCGTGCAGCAGACGGCGAAGATGCTCGGCCTCGGGATTCCCGTCATTCCCGTCGAGCACCAGTATATCGTCACCGACAATCACCCCGAGATCGAGCAGCGCAAAGCCGACGGCCTGCCCGAGATGGGCGTGCTGCGCGATTCGGATGCGTCCTGGTACATGCGCCAGGAGCGCGGCGGCCTGCTGCTGGGCCCGTATGAAGTCGGGGCACCCGCCTGCTATGTCGACGGGCCGTCCGAGGACGCCGAGTACGAACTTTTCCAGGAGGATCTGGGGCGGCTGGAACCACACATCGAGAGCGCCATCTTCCGCGTGCCCGCCTTCGGTGAGGTCGGCGTGAAGGAAGTCTACAACGGTGCCATCTGCTACACGCCCGACGGCAGCCCGATCATCGGTCCGGCCTGGGACCGCAAGAACCTCTGGCTGAACGAAGGCCACAGCTTCGGCATCACGGCGGCGGGCGGCGCGGGCTGGCAGCTGGCCGAATGGATCGTCGAGGGCGAACCGACCATCGACATGCTGGGCGTCGAGCCGCGCCGGTTCGGCGACTACGCCACCCGGTCTTACCTCAAGACCAAGAACGAGGAAGCCTACGCCAACGTCTTCACCACACACTATCCGGACGAGGAGCGCGAGGCCGCACGGCCGCTGCGTACCGCCCCCTGCTATGACCGCCTGAAGGATCTGGGCGCCGTGTTCGGGCAGAAGTTCGGCTGGGAGCGCGCCAACTGGTTCGCGCCCGAAGGCGTCGAGCCGAAGGACGACTGGTCGTTCCGCCGCTCGAAGTGGTTCGAGCACGCGAAGAACGAGGCCCTGAACGTGGCGGAGAATGTCGGCATCCTCGACATGACCGCATTCGCCAAATGCCGCATCTCCGGACCGGGTGCGCTGGACTTCCTGCGCTACATGCTGGCCAACCGCATTCCGGCCAAGATCGGCCGGATCGGGCTTTGCCATTCCCTGAACAGCCGCGGCGGCGTGCATTCGGAATTCACGGTGATCCGGGAAGCGAAGGACAGCTTCTATCTGGTGTCGGCGGGCATGTATCAGCGCCTCGACCATGACTGGCTGAAGAAGCACATGCCGACCGACGGGTCCGTGCATTTCCAGAACATCACCAACTCCATGGGTGTGCTGGTCGTCGCCGGCCCGAAATCGCGCGAACTGCTGAACCGGGTGTCGGATGCCGATCTGTCCAATGACGCCTTTCCCTGGCTCACCAGCCAGTGGATCGACGTCGGACTGGCACCCACCATCGCCGCCCGCGTGAACTTCGTCGGCGAACTGGGCTGGGAACTGCATCATCCGATCGAGTACCAGAACCACATCTTCGACCGGCTGATGGCTGCAGGCCAGGATCTGGGCATCAAGCCCTTCGGCATCCGTGCCATGGACATGCTGCGCATCGAGAAATCCTACCGCATGGTCGGCACGGAAATGTCCATCGAGTACGCGGCTTACGAAAGCGGCCTTGACCGGTTCGTGCATCCCAACAAGGGCGACTTCAAGGGCCGGGATGCGCTGGTCGCCTGGCAGCAGAAGGGCTTCGACAACGCCTTCGTCACGCTGGAGGTGCATGACGTCACGGATGCCGACGCGCTGGGCAACAACCCCATCTACAAGGACGGCAAGCTGGTCGGACGGGCGACGTCCGGCAACTACGGCCCGCGCACCGGCAAATCGCTCGCGCTCGCCGTCGTCGCGCCAGAACAGTCATCCATCGGCAACGAACTGGAGATGACCATCCTGGACCGCAAGCACCGCGTCACGGTGATCGGCGAAAGCCCCTACGATCCGGAGAACGAGAAACTGAAAGCCTGATCCTCCGGACGTCGCAGCATGCCGCTATCGATAGCGTGAATAGGGTTCCAGCCCCTGTCCCGCGTTCAGGTCGATGCTGAACCTGACTTCCTCGCCGGCGGTATCCGTTCCCGTCCCGCGGACGATATTGTCGCCACCCGATGCCTGGTAGGTGCCCGTGTAGATCGGGCCGCCGGGACAGGTAATGGCAAAGGCACCGCCCGACTGGTTGCGGGGCTGCACGGACGAACTGCACGTCTCGCCGGGCATCAGGCCTTCGACATAGCGATTGCCGTTCGCGACAATCAGTGTGGCTGCGATATCGCCAGCCTTCTGCGAAGATAACTTTGCGGGCCATCTGCCGTGATAGGGAATGCTCTGGCGGGCGTCGTGGTTCCGGACATAGATCGGACCGTCCCAGACGATCTCTTCCTGGTAGACGATCACGGAGCACTCAAAAAGACCGCCTCTTTCGCACCCTTCGACCGCCCGGAGACCGCTGTCGTCGAGACAGTTTCCGGCACCGACGTTGCAGTGGGTTGCAAACATCGACCGCGAATGGCGGTCGACGGCCAGGGTGAGATCCGTCAGCCGCTCCTTCCCCTGCCATGTCTGGAGCTGTTTCACGGCCCGTTCGGACAGAATCAGCGGGCCCTCGCCCGAATTGGCCAGTTGATTGCCGCAGGCTGACAGGAGCAGCCCGGCAAGAAGCAGAAGAATGCGAAACATGAGATGCACGTCCAGAGCAGGGAAAGAAGATCGCCAACGCAAAATCCACGATCGTGCGACATTCGTAAAGATCCGTGGACCTGCAACAATGAAAGCGAACGTGGCGCAGCCATGTCCGCTCATCGGCTGCACCGGGCGCAGCGTACCGGACACAATTTCACATGCCGCAGGTCAGGTTGACTGAGGCACATCCAGGGAAGCCCCGAACCATGAAAAAAGACCTGATCATCGGGGACGCGGACAACTTTCGCCGGCTGATCCTCGACCTGCCGCCACCGGCATCGCTCGGTGCCGGGCTTTGCCGGACCTGGGACTACTGGAACCGGAAACGCGACGGCCGGACGGCACCGCAGCGCCGCGACATCGATCCGATCGACATGGGCCGCGATCTGCCGGGGCTCGTACTCTACGATGTCGTCCGGACCGCGTCGCCCGCGACCGTACGTTTCCGCTATCGGCTGACCGGCAGCGACACGGACCGCATTCACGGGCGCGCGCTGAAAGGGCACTACGTCGACAGTCTCGACCCACCCGCATTCGCGACCATGCTGCACGATGATTTCTCCGTCATGACGGTCCGGCGCGCACCACAGCTGGCACAACTCGCTTTCCGCAATGCGGACGGCAACAGGCGCAGCTATGAAGCCCTGCGGCTGCCGCTTGTTGACGATCAGGGGCAGGTGGTCATGATCATGGTCTACGCCAATCACGGGCAGCCACAGCCCTGAAGTCGCAAAAATTCTTCCGGGAGACGAACAATGGCTCATGTTGCGCAACTGGGTGACGCACCGACCCTGATCGATCTGTTCAAGGCCTACCCGGGAATCGGCAGACATGTTCTCGGCTTCATGGAAGCCGCCTTCACCCTCTCGTCGGAGCTGTCGCGGGGAGAATGCGAGCGGGTCGCGGCCTATGTCTCGGCGCTGAACCAGTGCAGCTACTGCCACACGATCCACGCCCACGCCGCAAAAGTCTGCGGCCTGGACCCGGACCTGCTGCCTGAGTTCCAGACGACGAACGATGCCACCGACGACCGGTGGAAGGCGGCGTACGGATACGCCCGGCAGATCACGAACAGGCCGGCGGAGGTGGGTGAAGAACACGTCCGGGCCTGCCGCGACGCAGGCTGGTCGAATGAGGCGATCACCCAGATCGCCATGGTCGCCACCGGCTTCAACCTGATGAACCGGCTCGTCGACAGCCTGGGTCTGACCGGCGATCCGGAGTTCCTGCTCGGCGCGGGCGAGCGCCTCGGAACCATTTCCTACGGTGGCACGGCCGCAAAGATGGGTTTGAACTGACGGGATCGGCCATTTGGTCGAGGCATCCCTTTCCACGCCCCCTGCGCCGTCGTAACCTGATCGCCAGGACAATGCGGTCTGGGGAGGGCGCGGCATGGGTGTCTATACGCACGAGCATCACGAGATCATCCGGTCGGCGAAGAAGCTGATCGACGAGGAGATCAATCCGCACGTCGATGACTGGGAAGAGGCCGGCGCCTTCCCCGCGCACGAGGTCTTCCGGAAGTTCGGCGATCTCGGCTTCCTCGGCATCCACAAGCCGACGGAATATGGCGGACTGGGGCTGGACTATTCGTACAATCTCGCCTTTGCCGAAGCGCTGGGTCACATCAACTGCGGCGGCGTGCCGATGGCCATCGGCGTGCAGACGGACATGTCGACGCCGGCTCTGGCGAAGCACGGATCGGACGAATTGCGCGCGGAGTTTCTCGCCCCGGCCATCGCCGGCGAGATGGTTGCCTGTATCGGTGTCTCGGAGCCCGGCGCGGGATCGGACGTGGCTTCGCTGAAGAGCCATGCGCGCAAGGACGGCGACGACTATGTGATCAGCGGCCAGAAGATGTGGATCACCAATTCCTGGCAGGCCGACTATATGGTGATGCTGGTCAACACGGACCCGGATGGCCAGGTGCATCGCAACAAGTCGCTGATCGTCGTCCCGATGGACAGTTCCGGCATCGAGAAGGCAAAGAAGCTCGACAAGATGGGGATGCGCTCGTCCGACACCGGGCTGATCTTCTTCGACGAGGTGCGGGTGCCCCAGCGCAACCGCATCGGTGAGGAAGGCCGGGGCTTCACCTACCAGATGGAGCAGTTTCAGGAGGAACGCATGTGGGCGGTCGCGTCCGGCCTGCCGGGGCTGCAGAAATCCATCGACGAGACGATCGAATACACCAGCCAGCGCCAGATCTTCGGCAAGCCGCTGATCAACAATCAGGTCATCCACTTCAGGCTGGCCGAGTTGCAGACCGAGGTCGAGATGCTGCGCTCGCTGATGTACCGCTGCATTGAGGAATACAACGAAGGCAACGACGTCACCAAGCTGGCGTCGATGGCCAAGCTGAAGATCGGGCGTCTGAAACGGGAAGTCACGGATTCCTGCCTGCAGTACTTCGGCGGCATGGGCTTCATGAACGAAACCCCGATCAGCCGGCGTTACCGCGACGGGCGGCTGGCCTCCATCGGCGGTGGCGCCGACGAGGTAATGCTGTCGATCATCGCGAAATACATGGGCACCCTGCCCGGCAAGAACCAGAAGACCGACGACTGAGGCGAAATTCATGACCATAGAGACCCTGTTGATCGCCAACCGCGGCGAGATCGCCTGCCGCGTCATCCGCACCGCCAGGCGGCTCGGCATTTCGACCGTCGCCGTACATTCGGAAGCCGATACCGGCGCGCCGCATGTCGACATGGCGGACAGGGCCGTCCTGATCGGCCCGGCAGCGGTCGGCGAGAGTTACCTGTCGGTCGAACGCATCCTGGACGCGGCGGCGAAGACCGGCGCGGACGCGATCCATCCCGGCTATGGCTTCCTGTCCGAGAACGCCGGTTTCGCGCAGGCCTGCGCGGATGCCGGGATCACCTTCGTCGGTCCGCCGATCAAGGCCATCGACCTGATGGGCGACAAGGCCCGGTCGAAGCTGCGGATGATCGATGCCGGCGTCCCGACCGTGCCCGGCTATCAGGGTGAGGATCAGTCTGACGGGGTGCTGCTGGCCGAGGCGGATCGCATCGGCTTCCCCGTCATGGTAAAGGCCAGCGCAGGCGGCGGCGGGCGCGGCATGCGGCTGGTCGAGGATCCGGCGAAGCTGGAACGCGCGCTGAAGACGGCACGCTCGGAAGCGAAGAACGCGTTCGGCGATGACCGCCTGATCCTTGAGAAGGCCGTGGTGCAGCCGCGCCATGTGGAGATTCAGGTCTTCGCGGACAGCCATGGCAACGTCATCCACCTGCACGAGCGCGACTGTTCGGTGCAGCGCCGCCATCAGAAGGTGATCGAGGAAGCCCCCTCGCCCGCCGTGACACCGGAAATCCGCGCCGCCATGGGCCATGCCGCCGTGCAGGCAGCCAAGTCCATCGGCTATCTGGGCGCGGGTACGGTCGAGTTCCTTCTGGATGCGAACGGCGACTTTTACTTTCTGGAGATGAACACGCGGCTGCAGGTCGAACATCCTGTCACCGAACTGATCACCGGGCAGGATCTGGTCGAGTGGCAGATCCGCGTCGCCGAGGGCGAACCCCTGCCCCTGTCCCAGGATCAGGTGCCGCTGAACGGCCACGCCATCGAGGTCCGGCTTTACGCCGAAAGCCCCGCGAAGAACTTCCTGCCGCGCACCGGCACGGCCCACCTGTGGCGCACACCGTCCGGCGATGGCGTGCGCACCGATGCCGGTCTGAAGCAGGGCCAGGAGATCACACCTTTCTATGATCCGATGATCGCCAAGATCATGGCCCACGGCGCAACCCGCGACATCGCCCGCGCGCGGCTGGTGAAAGCCCTGCGCGAGACCGTGCTGCTGGGCGTCGAGACCAACCGGCGCTTCCTGATCGAAGCGCTGCAGGATCGGGTTTTCGCCGATGGCGGCGCAACGACAGCGTTCATCGAGGAACAGTTTCCGAAGGATCGGCTGAAGAATGCCACGCCGGGGCCGGAGGAGATCGCACTGGCTGCGGTCTTGCTGTTCGATCACGGCAAGGGGGACGTGCCCGCCGCGTTCCGGGGCTGGCGCAGTTCAGGTCAGACACCGCGCAGTCCAATGACGGTCAAGGTCGGTGACGATGAACATGAAGTCACCGTCATCTGGAGCGGTGGCGAGGATTATGAGGTCATTCTGGACGATCAGCCGTTCCGCTTCGAGAGCATGTGCATCGGCACCAACGATGCGGCATGGCGGCGCGACGGCGCGACCAGCCGCGCGCTGTTCTGCATGCATGACCTCACCCTTCTGATCCGGACCGATGCCTGCGATTTCACCGCCGAGGAGACCAGCTACATCGACCGGGCGGCCGAGGCGTCCGGGTCGGACGGCGCGGTTCTGTCTCCCATGAACGGCAAGGTGCTGCGTGTCGAGGTGCGCACCGGCGACGACGTGAAGTCGGGTCAGTTGATGGTCGTGCTGGAAGCCATGAAGATGGAGCACGAGATCGTTGCCCCCGTCGCCGGCAAGGTTGCCGAGGTCCCGGTCGTCGCCGATCAGCAGGTCGGCTCGAAAGCGTTGCTGGTGAAGATCGCGCCCCCGGACTGAGCGCTGGAGCGCACGCGACAATTTTTGCGTTGAAATGCGCCTCGTCGCTTCCCAGTTTTGAATTACTCAAAACTAGAAGTGGAGCCCGATGATGGCCGACAAACCCACCCTGACGACTTCGGCAGGCAATCCGATCGCCGACAATCAGAACAGCCTGACCGCCGGGGAACGCGGTCCGATCCTGATGCAGGATTACCAGCTGCTCGAAAAGCTGGCACACCAGAACCGCGAGCGTATCCCCGAACGCGTGGTCCACGCCAAGGGGTGGGGCGCGCACGGCACCTTCACGGTCACCAACGACATCACGAAATACACCAAGGCGGCGATCTTTTCGGAAGTCGGCAAGCAGACCGAGATGCTCAGCCGGTTCTCCACCGTGGCCGGTGAGTCCGGTGCCGCCGACGCCGAGCGCGACGTGCGCGGTTTCTCGATGAAGTTCTACACCGAGGAAGGCAACTGGGACATGGTCGGCAACAACACGCCGGTCTTCTTCATCCGCGATCCCTACAAGTTTCCGGATTTCATCCACACGCAGAAGCGCCATCCGAAGACCAACCTCCGTTCGAACACGGCGCAGTGGGACTACTGGTCGCAAAGCCCGGAGGCGCTGCACCAGGTGATGATCCTGATGTCCGACCGGGGCATCCCGCGCGGTCCGCAGTTCATGAACGGCTATGGCAGCCACACCTACAGCTTCATCAACGCCGACGACGAACGCTTCTGGGTCAAGCTGCACTTCAAGACCCAGCAGGGCCATGATTTCTTCACCAACGAAGAATCGCGCGAGGAGATCGGCCGCACCCGCGAAACCTTCCAGGAAGCGCTGTACGGGGCAATCGAGGACGGCAACTTCCCCAAATGGACCCTGAAGATCCAGGTCATGCCGGAGGAAGATGCCGTCAAGACACCCTACAACCCCTTCGATCTGACCAAGGTCTGGCCGCACGGCGACTATCCGCTGATCGAGGTCGGCGAGGTCGAACTGAACCGCAATGCCGAGAACTATTTCCAGGAGATCGAGAACGCGGCCTATTCGCCGTCGAACATCGTGCCCGGTATCGGCTTCTCACCCGACAAGGTGCTGCAGTCGCGGATATTCTCCTACGCCGATGCACACCGCTATCGTCTGGGCACGCATTATGAGGCCCTGCCGGTGAACGCGCCGAAGTGTCCGGTGCACCACTATCACAAGGACGGCGCGATGCGGTTCTTCCAGAACATGCCGAACCCGGACGCCTACTACGAACCGAACAGCTTCGGCGGGCCGGTCGAGGATCCGTCCCGGGCCGAACCGCCGCTGAAGATCTCGGGCGATGCGGATCGCTACAATCACCGCGAAGGCAATGACGACTACGGCCAGCCCCGCGCGCTGTACGATCTGTTCGACGATGACCAGAAGGCGCGGCTGCATGCCAGCTTCGCCGGATCGATGGCGGGCGTCCCGTCGGAAATCATCGAGCGGGCGCTCGGCCACCTGGCACAGATCAGCCCTGCACTCGCCGACGGCATCCGGGGTGAACTGGACAACTGACCGAAACGCCAGCGATATTCACGCAACGGGGGCAGGCTCATCCGGGTCTGTCCCCTTTTTTGTCCGCACGCTAGTTTATCGGCATCAACAGGAGGACGGGATGGCCTGGCAACGCATGTGCCTGGAAATCGGCATGGGCATGGACATTCGCGGCGGCGACAGCACCAAGGCGGCGAGCCGCGCGCTGATGGATGCCCTGCGCCACAACGCGCTGACCATCGGCCCTGCCCTTGGTCAGGACGCCGACGACATGTTCGTGAAGGTCTGGATCGGTGCACCCGATCCCGAAAGCGTCGACCGGCAGGCTTTACTGGACCTGCTGCCCCACGGCAGCGGTGAGGTGGAAGTCGCCGCAGGCGGGCTGTCCATGCCCAACGATCCGGGCGACAACGTCACCATCATGGCGCACGCCGCCGCCGAGGTCTTTCTGAAGATCGGCGGTGACACGTGAGCGGGCCGCGCGTCATTCTGGAGATGGGCGCAGGCAACGACCTGCATGGGCGCGACTACACGAAGGCCGCGTTGCGTGCCGTGCAGGATGCGCTGCACCACAGTTCGCTCACCTTTGTCCGTGCGTTGAACCTCGACCCGAACGACCTCATCGTTGACGTCACCGTCGGCACGCAGAAGCCGGATGAAGTCAATATCACCGAAGTCGCCCGCTCGTTGCCCGTCGGCAAGGTGACGGTCACATCGGTTCTTGGTGGACTGGATGTGCCCGATGCCCGGAACGACGATCTGGCGGTCATCGCCAGCGCCATGATTTCCGTACGCTTACCCGAAGGATTTGAAGCTTGAGCCAGAACCTGATGAACGATCTGTGGGCTGCCGGCGCGCGCGTCGGTGCAAGACTGAAGGAACGCGGCGAGACCGTCGCCATTGTCGAAAGCTCGGCTGGCGGCCTGATATCGGCGGCCCTGCTGCGCGTGCCCGGCGCGTCGGCCTATTACATGGGCGGCGGCGTGATCTACACGCGCACCTCGATCCGCGAGATCGCGGGCATCGACATGAAGAAGCTCTGGAAGGAACAGGGCATCCGGTCGAGCACCGAACCGTTCGCCAACCTGTTGTCGGAGAGCATCCGCACCAGCCACGAAACGACCTGGGGACTGGCGGAAACCGGCGCGGCCGGACCGGGCAACGGCTACGGCGATCCGGCGGGTCACAGTTGCCATGCCGTTACCGGCCCCAGTCCGGCCGTCATGACATTGCGGACGGGCGAGGAAGATCGGGGCGACAACATGATCCGCTTTGCGATCAGCGCCCTCGGATTCTTCGAAAAGCAACTCGAAGCGCCGATGGCGGCATGATGGCCGGGACAGGAGACCGCTACACCATCGATATTCCCGGTCCCGATCCAGCTCCCCATGCGCCGGCATTCGATATGCCCGCCGGTGCCTGGGACACGCATTTCCATGTCATCGACAGACAATATGGCTATGTCGAAGACCGCAGCTACACTCCGCCGGAGGCCACCCGCGAAAGCCTGCTGAGCCTGCATGGAAGTCTTGGTATCGAACGCGGCGTGTTTGTTCAGGTCAGCGTGCACGGGACCGACAACCGGGCGATGCTCGACGCTCTTCGCCAGACTCCCGGCTACCGTGGCGTCGCCGTGCTCGACAGTCAGGTCGCCGACGACGACCTCGACCGGCTGCATGCCGCCGGCGTACGCGGCGCGCGGGTCAATGTGCTGTTCGGCGGCGGTGTCGGATTCGAACACATGAAGCAGCTTGCGACGAAGATCGCGCGCCTCGGCTGGCATATGCAGTTGCTCGTCGACGTGGCCTCGCCGGATATGCCCTGGGAGGCAATTGAGTCGCTACCCTGCGACCGCGTGATCGATCACATGGGCCACTGGGACTGTGGGCTGGGGATCGGGCATCCCGGCTTTCAGCGCCTGCTGAGGCTGGTCGGCGAAGGCGGCTGCTGGGTCAAGCTCTCCGGCGCCGAACGCATCAGCCGCCAGCCGGCACCGCCGTTCGACGATGTGACACCGGTCGCGCAGGCGCTGATCGCCGCAGCACCCGACCGCTGCGTCTGGGGCTCGGACTGGCCGCATGTGAAGCTGCCGGTCGCGATGCCCAACGACGGCGACCTGCTCGACCTGCTGGCCCGCTGGGCACCGGATGCTGCACAGCGCCGAAAGATCCTGGTCGACAACCCGCTGCGGCTATACACGCAGGCGGACTGACCGGATCAGATCGCGCCTTCGTCCGGCACGTGCTTGCCGCCCTTCCTGAAGGGTGAAAAGTCGCTGAGATAGTCGATCTCGCGCTGCACCTCACGCCGCTCATGCTCCAGATAGTCGGCGACGGCCTTGCGGAAACCCGGATCGGCGATCCAGTGGATCGAATGGGTCGTGACAGGCAGGTAGCCCCGCGCCAGCTTGTGCGGCCCCTGCGCACCGGCCTCCACCCGTTTCAGACCGTGGCGGATCGCCCAGTCGATGGCGCGGTAGTAACAAAGCTCGAAATGCAGGAACCGGTGGTCCTCGATGCAGCCCCAGTAGCGCCCGAACAGCGTCTCCGTACCGGCCATGTTCAATGCGCCCGCGATATAGCGCCCGTCGCGCTTCGCCATCATCAATACCGTGCGATCACCAACCCGTTCTCCCAGCAGGGAAAAGAACGTCCGGTTCAGGTAAGGCTGCCCCCACTTGCGGCTGCCGGTGTCGATGTAGAACTGGTAGAACGCGTCCCAGTGATCCTCGGTCAGATCGGCCCCTGTGATCTCCTCGACCTCCAGCCCGCTTTCCAGTGCGCCGGCGCGTTCTTTGCGGATCGCCTTGCGCTTGCGCGATGACAGATCGGCCAGAAAATCGTCGAACGTCTCGTAGCCGTTATTCACCCAGTGAAACTGCTCGCCGGTGCGAAACAGCCAGCCCGCGTCCCGCCCCAGCGTGGCTTCTTCCTCGGTCGGGAAGGTGATGTGCAGGCTGGAGACCCGCATCTGCGTGGCGGCCTGCTCGGCCCCCTGCAGCAGCATGCGGCGGACCAGTTCGACATCCTCGCCCTGCCGCACCAGCAGGCGCGGGCCGGTGGCAGGCGTGAACGGTACCGACATCTGAAGCTTCGGATAATAGCGCCCGCCCGCCCGTTCCAGCGCGTTCGCCCAGCCATGGTCGAAGACATACTCACCCTGGCTGTGGGACTTCAGGTACATGGGCGCGCAGCCGATCAGGCGGCCGTCCGGGCTCTCCAGCAACAGATGCTGCGGTGCCCAGCCTTCCTCGGCGCTGGCGCATCCGGCTTCCTCAAGGGCGCTGAGAAAGGCGTGACAGATGAAGGGATTCGCCGGCCCCGCACAGGCATCCCAGTCGGCCGCAGCCACAGTCGATATGTCGCCGCAGAGCTTCAGCGTGAATTCGTCTGTGCCCGTGGCGGCAGTCATATGAGGAAATTCTCTGAAGCCTGCGACTGCAACGGCTTCCCCTTCCCCCTTGAGGGGGGAAGGTCGGGATGGGGGTGGTTCGGCGAAGCCGAAGCAGCACTGGAATCAGAAATAGCCTCCAGCTTTGCCCCCCATCTACCGCTTCGCGGCCACTTCCCCCTCAAGGGGGGAAGGTCTCGACAAACAGGCCTAAGGGAGACAACTGGCGCTTGTGTCATTACCCGACCATCCTGCCGCTGTCTTTCCAGTAGGCGGCGCGGATGGCCTTCTTGTCGGGTTTGCCGATCGGCGTCACCGGAATCTCATCGACGAAATCGACGGACTTCGGAGCCTGGATCGAGCCCTTCTGATCCTTCACCATCTGCATCAGCTTCTCCGCGTCCACCTTCTTCCCGGCCTTCGGCACGATCAGCGCCTTCACGGACTCACCCCACTTGTCATCGGGCACACCGATGACGGCGGCCATGGCGACGTCCGGGTGCGACGTCAGCACGTCCTCGACTTCACGGGGGAATACGTTGAAACCGCCGGAGACGATCATGTCCTTCTTGCGATCCACGATATAGAGGTAGCCCTGCTCGTCCGCGCGAGCCACGTCCCCGGTATGCAGCCAGCCCCCTTTCAGCGTTTCTGCCGTCTGTTCGGGCCGGTTCCAGTATTCATCCATCACCTGCGGCGCCCGCACGCAGATCTCGCCCGGATCGCCCTCTGCGACTTCGTTCAGGTCATCGTCCAGCAGTTTCACTGCCACGTTCGCACACGGATGGCCGCAGGAGGCGAACAGGTCGGGACGGTTACGGTCGTGATCTTCCTTGCGCAGGACCGAGATCGGGTAGCCCTCGGTCTGACCGTAGAGCTGCCCGAACACGGGTCCGATACGCTCCAGTCCCTCCATCAGGCGGGTCGGCGACATGGGCGACGCGCCGTAAAGCAGGTATTCCAGACTGCCCAGATCGAACTGCTCCAGCTTCGGATGGTCCAGCAGCAGGTAGATCATGGTCGGTACCAGCAGCGTCATGGAGATGCGTTCGCGCTGGATCGTGTCCAGCACCTGCTCGGGATCGAAGCCCTTCATGAAGGTGACGCGCCCGCCGCGATGCAGGGTCGGCGGCAGCTTGGTTCCGCCGACGTGGCTGATCGGCGCGACGGCCAGGTAATTGGTATCGACCGGGAACTCGAAATCGGCAAGCGTTGCGGCAACCATCCCGATGTAGCTCGGATGGGTGCGCAGGCCGCCTTTCGGCTTGCCGGTGGTGCCTCCGGTATAGCTGATCCAGACCGGATCGTCGGTCCGCGCTTCCACCAGCACGTTCACCGCGCCGGTCTGCTCGGCTGCCGCGCGGATATCGACGCCATAATCCGCCTTTCCCAGCGTGAAGACGGTCTTCAGCCGGTCCACGCTCTCCGCCAGTTCCCGGCCCCGGTCCATGTAGTTGTCGACGTCGACGAACAGATAGTCGATCTCGGCGTCATCCAGCGTAAACTGATGATCGTCCAGCGAGCCAAGCGTGTGCAGCGGCGTCATCGACAGCCCCAGCGCCTGTGCGGCCACGCCCGCAAGATAGGCCTCGGCCCGGTTGGCGTTCAGCAGCGCGACACGTTCGCGGCGCACCACACCGTGCTTCTTGTAGACCGCCTGATAGCGGGCCACCAGGTCCAGAGCCTGAGCGTAGGTATATTCCCCGCCGTATCCGGTGAACGCGATGCGATTGCCCCAGCGCCGCATGTCCCGCAGAAGCAGGTCGGACGCCGTCGGGCCGGTATAGAGTTCCGCAGTCATGACTGAAACCTCCCCAGATTCCGTGGTTGCGAAGTCTCGCGCGTCAGCCGCGATCAGGCAATGCAATCCACCGCGACGTGACATGTCCGGTCGCGCACAGGCTGCGGCTGGCATCGTGGCAGGCGAAGATCTCGACCAGACTGAGCGCCTGGTTCCGCCCCGGCTTGATCACCCGTCCGACCGCGACCAGATATTCCCCGCCCGCAGGTGCCAGGTGATGCGTCTCGAAACCCAGCGTCGCGATACCATGCCCTTCGCCGGTCAGGGTCATCGCAGCAGCACCACCGGCAATATCCAGCAAAGCGCCGACAATGCCGCCCTGAACATGCGTCCCGTCGAACGTCAGACCTGTGGTGATCGTCATGGAAATTTCCGCCCGTCCCGGCGAGACTGAGGCGATGTCCAGCCCCAGCGTCCTGAAGACGGGCATGGACTGCAGGAAGCCGCGCGTCAAATCGGCGTAGCCTGTCTGACGGGCTTCAAAAACGGTCATCGGGGTCCATCTGTTACGTCAACCAGTTCACGAACCTGGAGATTGCCATGAAACTCAGAGGCATCAAAGCACGGCCCGTCGTTGTGCCCATGAACCGTCCGGTGGTGACTGGTGGCGGTGCGGTCGAGAAAGCCGCCTTTGTGCTGATCGATCTGGAAACCGACAGCGAGATCGTCGGCCGGTCGTATGTGTTTGCCGTGTCACCGGTGCTGGCACGCGGTCTGGTCGCGCTGATCGACGGACTGGCGGAGACCATCGCGGGCGACGCAGTCGTCCCCCGCGCCCTGCATGAGAAGATGAACAGATCGCTGCGTCTTGCGGGTGTCGAAGGCTTCATCGGCTGGGCAATCGCCGGCATCGACATGGCCGTCTGGGATGCGTTCGCCAAGGATGCCGATGCAGCGCTGTATCATCTGCTGGGCGGCGAACGCCGAGAGATCGATGCCTACAATTCGAACGGGCTCGGTCTGATCGGCCCGGAAGCTGCGGCACGGGAAGCCCGCGAGCTCGCACAGGGCTTCGGTGCGATCAAGCTGCGGCTCGGCTATCCGGACGTGGATGACGACGTGGAAGTGATCGAATCGGTCATGAATGCCGTGCCCGACAGTCTGCCGGTCATGTGCGACTACAACCAGAGCCTCACACGCGCCGAGGCCAAGGTCAGGCTGTCGGCGATCGACGAGTGCGGGCTGACCTGGATCGAAGAACCCATCGCCCACGACGATATTCAGGGCTATGTGGGCCTGTGCAGCGGGTTCGAAACCCCCATCCAGCTGGGCGAAAATGCGCGCAGCCCCGCGGAAATCTCGCGGCTGATCGCTGCCGAAGCGGCCGATTTCCTGATGCCCGACGTCGCCAAGATCGGCGGTATCACGAACTGGATGAACGCGGCGGAACAATGCGCTGGTGCCGGTATCCGGCTGTCCACGCACCTGTTCCCCGAGGTCAGTATCCACATGATGTCGGCCAGCCCGACGGCGCACTGGCTGGAATACGTCGATTGGGCGGCACCCTTCCTGGCCGCGCCCCTTGAGGTTCACAAGGGCAAGGCCACGCCGCCGGACACGCCCGGCACCGGCATCGACTGGGACGAAGACGCCATCGCGAAATACGCCATCTAGCGCGCTTCGCGCTCGCGGCTCATCCTGACCCGTTCCCGCCGTCGTCCCCATGCGCCCGGCGGGCCACTGAACCGTCCGGGCAGCGGCGTCTCGCAGAAGGTGCAGCATCCGCGATGGTCCAGATGCCAGTCGGACAGCATGTGCCAGTCCCGTCCGATCACCATGGCACCGCAGCCTGAGCAGTAGGTCGATTGCGCCGCCTTGTGATTGATGTTGCCGACATAGGCGTGGCGGATACCGTTCTTCAAAGCAATGGATCGCGCCCGGAACAGGGACCCGGGTGGCGTGCGTTCCTTGTCCAGCATTCGGAAATCGGGATGAAACGCCGTGAAGTGCATCGGCACGTCGGGGCCCAGCGTCTCGATCACCCATTGGGTCATGGCCTCGATTTCCGCTTCGGAGTCATTCTCGTCGGGGATCAGCAGGGTGGTGATCTCCACCCAGACATCGGTCTCATTGACCAGATAGTCGAGCGTCTCCTTCACCGGCTCCAGCGCGGAACCCGTGACCTTGCGATAGAAATCCTCGGTGAAGGCCTTCAGGTCGACATTGGCGGCGTCCATGTGCCGGTAGAATTCGGCGCGCGGATCGGCGCAGATATAACCTGCGGTGACCGCCACATTCTTCACACCGACTTCGTGGCAGGCGATGGCGGTGTCCACCGCATATTCCAGGAAGATCACCGGATCATTGTAGGTATAGGCCATCGACGTGCAGCCCATACTCTGCGCCGTCTCGGCCAGCATCCGGGGCGGCGCGGCATCGGCCAGCGTGTCCATCTCCCGGCTCTTGGACATGTCGTGGTTCTGGCAGAACTTGCAGGTCAGGTTGCAACCCGCTGTTCCAAAAGACAGAACGGGCGTGCCTGGATAAAAATGATTGAGCGGTTTCTTCTCGATCGGATCGATGCAGAAGCCTGACGAGCGGCCATAGGATGTCAGCACGATCTGCGCACCCTCGCGCTTGCGGATGAAACACAGGCCCCGCTGCCCGTCATTCAGCTGGCAATAGCGCGGACAGATTTCGCAGCGGATGCGACCGTCCGCCTGCGCCGAGAAATACCGCCCGGGAACTGTTCCGACATGGTCGCGCATGGTGCCATCCTGACCCGAACAAGTACCGCCTAGCATATCGTGTATCGCGAAGAGCCATGCAATCTTCTCAATTGTGTGAGTCGGATCAGATGATAACTTTTTGTGATATCCACCATGGGAGCAGGAAACATGGCAGTACGAAAAGCGACGATGAGTTCACCGCCTGCGCGTCCCAGGCTTGATGAGCTTCTGGCAAGAGCAAAAACGGTGACGCTGTCGGAAGATGATCTGCGAGAGCAACAAGCCAGTTTCGTTTACGGCAACGCTCCAAAAGGGTCAAAGATCACCAAAGAGTCAGCCCGTGCCGCTATCGGAAAAATACGCCTTACAGGCGATTGAGGACGTTTCGGTTCGAAGGTTCAAAATTGCATGTTCATCCTTGAGGAAGAAGATCAGGAACTATTCGATCGCGTCCAGCAGCAAAATTTGATCCGTCAGTACGGGTTGATGACGAATTGCATTGAGATCGGTCTTCGCAAGGGGCCTGCCGCATTCGACAAGTATCTTTTGTGGGCGCTCAATCATGTCGCCGTCGCCAATATTTCACAATTTGGCGGACGGTTCCGCAGGGAACCGATCTACGTAGGCAATCACCGCCCGCCTCATTTCAATGACGTCGATGAGCAAATGGATCGCTTCGTTTCGACGGTGCAGGAAAACTGGTACGCTTGGTCGCCCGTTCAGGTCGCCGCATACGTTCTTTGGCGAATGAACTGGATACATCCATTCATAGAGGGAAACGGGAGGACGGCGCGAGCCATCTGTTATTATTCGTTGTGCGTGCGCTTCGGTACCTTGTTGCCAGGCAGGAAGATACTGCCCGAAAGAATTCGCGAAACCAGGCCGGATTATGAGGCAGCGCTGATCGCGGCGGATCGTGCGTGGGACAATGGCGATCTCGAGTTTGGCGAAATGGAGGCTTATCTGGCCAGTCTGTTGGAAGCGCAACTCTCCGATGACGGTTTGGACGATCCGAACAACGGATCAGCCTGATGTCCCATGGCATATCCAGATCCCCCGCTGTGGCAGGCACCTTCTATCCGGGCGAAGCCGGCAAGCTGCAAGCGGCGGTCGACCGGCTACTGACCGACGCGCAGAAGCGGATGGCCGGGCCAACGTCCGGGCCCAAAGCCCTGATCGCGCCGCACGCCGGTTATGTCTATTCCGGTGCGGTGGCCGCCAGTGCCTATCAGCGCGTGCAGCCGGTGAAGGGGCAGGTTCGGCGCGTCGTCCTGCTCGGTCCGGCGCATCGGGTTGCGTTCAAGGGGTTTGCGCTGCCATCGGTCGATGCCTTCGACACGCCCCTCGGCCCCGTCAGGCTCGACCGCGCGGTCATCGAGCGACTGGTCGAGGTACGTGACGACTGCGCGATCCGCGACGACGCCCATGCGCAGGAACACAGTCTGGAGGTCCACCTGCCCTTCCTGCAGCGGTCGCTGGGCGACATCCTGCTGGTGCCCATCGTGGTGGGCGATGCGTCACCGGACGCCGTTGCGCGGCTGCTTCAGCAGCTCTGGGGCGGACCGGAGACGCTTGTCGTGATCTCCACCGATCTCTCGCACTATCACACCTATGACGAGGCCCGGCAGATCGACGGCGACACCGTGACGAAGATCGGCGCGTTGCAGGCGGGGGCGTTCGGGCCGCAGCAGGCCTGTGGCAGCCGTCCGGTGAACGGCCTGCTGAAGCTGGCCGGCCATCTGGGCCTGAGGATCACTGAACTGGACGTCAGGAACTCCGGCGACACGGCGGGTTCCAAGGATCGCGTGGTTGGCTACGGCGCATGGGCGCTGGAACCGGCGGACACCGCCCGCTTCGCCGACGCGCACCGCGATCTGATGATCCTGACTGCGGCGCGCGCGCTCGCCATCCGGCTTTCACGGCACAAGCGGCCGGAGATCAATCTGGAGACTTTCCCGCACGAACTGCGCACCATTGCCGCCAGTTTCGTGACCATCAATCTGCAGGGCCGGTTGCGGGGCTGCATCGGTTCGCTGAAGGCGCATCGCCCCCTGGCCGCCGATATCGCCTGGAACGCCGTGTCCGCCGGATTCGAGGACCCCCGCTTCGACCCGCTTACAGCGGCTGAATTCAGGGCCGCGGAACTGGAGATCTCGATCCTCTCGAACCCCGCCCCGCTCGCGTTCGGGGACGAAGCCGATCTGCTGTCGAAACTCCGCCCGGGCCACGACGGCCTGATCCTCGAAAGCAATGGCAGGCGCGGCACGTTCCTGCCCAAGGTCTGGGAAGGACTGCAGACACCGGAAAAGTTCCTGAACGGCCTGAAGGTCAAGACCGGCCTGCCCCGCGACCACTGGGCCGACGACGTGAAGGTCTGGCGCTACACCACCGAAACCTTTGGCGCTCCCGTACCGGAAAGCCTGTTCAGGAAGGCCGGGTGACGGCCAGCGACATCACAACGGGATGTTGTCGTGCTTCTTCCAGGGGTTCGTCAGTTCCTTGTTCTTCAGCATCCTGAGCGACTTGATGATCCGGAAGCGGGTGTTGTGCGGCATGATGATGTCGTCGATGAAGCCGCGCGCCCCGGCAATGAACGGATTCGCGAAGGTCTGGCGGTATTCCTCGGTCCGCGCGGCGATCTTCTCGTCATCGCCGATGTCGGCGCGGAAGATGATCTCCACCGCCCCCTTGGCCCCCATCACCGCGATCTCCGCATTCGGCCATGCGAGATTAACATCGCCGCGCAAGTGCTTGGAACTCATGACATCATAAGCGCCGCCATAGGCCTTGCGCGTGATGATGGTGACCTTCGGCACCGTGGCTTCGGCATAGGCGAACAGCAGCTTCGCACCGTGCTTGATGATGCCGTTGAATTCCTGGCTGGTGCCGGGCAGGAAACCGGGCACGTCGACCAGCGTGACGATCGGAATGTTGAAACAGTCGCAGAACCGCACGAACCGCGCGGCCTTCTTCGCTGAATCGATATCCAGGCACCCGGCGAGCACCATCGGCTGGTTCGCGACCACACCGACCGGATGGCCTTCCATGCGCCCGAAGCCGGTGATGATGTTCTTTGCGTAGGCCGGCTGGGTCTCGAAGAAATCGCCTTCATCGACGATCTTCGTGATCAGTTCCATCATGTCGTAGGGCTTGTTTGGATTGTCGGGCACCAGCGTGTCCAGGGACATCTCCTGACGTTCCGGATCGTCGAAGGTCGGGCGGTGCGGCGGTGCCTCGCGATTGGACGAGGGCAGGAAGTCGATGAAACGGCGGGTCTGGCTGATGGCGTGGACGTCGTTCTCGAATGCGAGATCGGCGACGGACGACCTGGTCGTGTGCGTGATCGCGCCGCCCAGTTCTTCGGCGGTGACCGATTCGGCGGTGACCGTCTTCACGACGTCCGGACCGGTGACGAACATGTAGGAGGTATCCTTCACCATGAAGATGAAGTCGGTCATGGCCGGGCTGTAGACCGCCCCGCCCGCGCAGGGGCCCATGATCATCGAAATCTGCGGTATCACGCCGGACGCCATCACGTTGCGCTGGAACACGTCCGCATAACCGGCAAGGCTGTCGATACCTTCCTGAATGCGCGCACCGCCGGAG
Source organism: Minwuia sp. (assembly GCF_048263705.1). Lineage (GTDB taxonomy): Bacteria > Pseudomonadota > Alphaproteobacteria > Minwuiales > Minwuiaceae > Minwuia. The sequence goes on from NZ_JBLXDV010000005.1 coordinate 35,876, forward strand.
TCGTTCAGGCCGATCACGGGCGCGCCGACCTGCATCGCCTTGTCCATGACCTTGCAGATCTTCTTGGCGTGCATTTCCGAAAGGGAACCGCCGAAGACCGTGAAGTCCTGACTGAAGACAAAGACGAGACGCCCGTTCACCGTGCCATAGCCGGTGATGACGCCATCGCCCGGAACCTTGTCCTTCTCCATGCCGAAATCGATCGAGCGGTGCTCGACGAACATGTCCCATTCCTCGAACGAGCCCTCGTCCAGCAGCAGATCGATCCGCTCCCGCGCCGTCAGCTTGCCCCGGCCATGCTGCGCCTCGATGCGTTTCTCGCCACCACCCAGGCGCGCCTTGGCGCGCTTCTCTTCCAGCATCTGGACAATGTCCTGCATTCCGCTCCCCCTGCAGAGGTTTAATTCCCGTGACTTTTGGATAGCATCGCCTTATCCGGGCCGCCAGAGCTTATGCGCCGGAGGTCAGTTGCGCAGCCCCTCGATCAGGGCTTCGACATGTCCGAACTCCGCCAGAACCCGATTGCGGCGTTGCGTGGCTTGTTCGTCCTCCCCCCATTCGGAAAGCTGCCAGGTCTCGTCGAGTTGCGCCGCCTCAAATGCCCGCAGCGCATCGATATGCCCTTCGACAAGGGCCAGACCGATCACCAGCGAACCGGCGGTCCCGGTCGCGACCGACAGTGCGACCAGCTTGAAATCATCCATCGCGTCGACAGCCATCTTCAGCCGATCGAGCGCCGCCGCATCCTGCGCGACCGGCAGGACACCCGACGTCACCTGAAGCCGCGCGCCGAAGCGTTCCTCTGTCCAGTCCAGCAGCGGCCGCCATGTCGCCTGCTGCTGTTCGATCAGGCTCTGCGGCGCATCGGCCCAATAGCAGACCATGTCCGTTTCGGCATATTTCGCGACAGCATCGACCGTCTCGGCCCGCTTGCCGGCCAGACCGTCGATGGCTGTTCCGGCCATCCGGTTCAGGGGCATGGCCATGCGGTCGATCTCTTCCGGCTGGTCGTCCCATTCCCGGGCCACGGCTTCGGCCAGCGCACGGGTCGGCAGCGCGAAAGGCCGCCTGAGGAAAGTGTGTATCGGACGACCATCCAGTTGTACGAGAAAACCGCCGCCGTCCTCGACAACCCCGGCGGACTTGTAGAAGCGTTTCATGCGGACCTCCCGAAAACCTGATCCACCAGATTCGGCAGATCATCGCCGTGACGGGCGATAGCGGCCGCCCCGACGGCGCTGAGTTCATCCGCCGGGTGATAACCCCAGTCGACGCCGATGGCCTTTGCCCCCGCGCTCAGGGCCATCTCGATATCGAAGCTGGTATCGCCGATCACCACCGCATGGCCGGGGTCCACGCCGGCTTCGGCGCAGGCCTGCAGGCACATGTCCGGCGCGGGTTTGCCTGCCCTGACGTCATCGGCCGTCTGCAGGGTGACGAAACGGCCTTCCAGTTCCAGCCGCTCGATCACCGCATGCAGCCCGCGCCGGGATTTGCCTGTCGCCACACCCAGCAGATATCCGCGATCTTCCAGAATCCGGAGGCTTTCGATGACACCGGCGAAAGCGGGCTCGGGCGATTCTCCGGCCAGCCGCAGTTCCCGGAACAGCGCCTTGTAGGTGCCTGCAACCTGATGGACATCCGATGACCCGAGATCGGGTGCCAGAACCGAGACCGCATGATCCAGGCTGAGACCGACCACGCGCTTGACCGCGTCCGGTTGCGGTGCAATCAAGCCAAAGCTGAGGAATGCCTGCTGCATCGAGCGGACAATGCCGTATTGACTGTCGACCAGCGTGCCATCGCAGTCGAAGATAACAAGGTGAAGCGCCATCGGCGGAAACTGCCACAGGACGTTGGACATGAATGATGCGATAAAACATCTCGGGCAGCAGTCGGAACTTCCCGACAGTCCGGACGAGGCCATTCTGGACGCCGTTCCGAACCCCCATCCCGATACGCCTTATGTCACGCGTTTCACCGCGCCGGAATTCACATCGATCTGTCCGGTCACCGGACAGCCCGATTTCGCGCGTTTGATCATCGACTATGTACCGGCGCGCCATATCGTCGAGAGCAAGAGCCTGAAGCTGTTCCTGAGCTCGTTCCGCAACCACGGCGCGTTCCACGAGGACTGCACCCTGCTGATCGCCAAGCGCATTGTCGATGCGATCGAGCCGGAATGGCTCAGGATCGGCGGCTACTGGTATCCGCGCGGGGGGATCCCGATCGATGTTTTCTACCAGACCGGCGAACCACCCGCAGGTGTCTGGCTGCCGGACCCGAACGTCGAGACCTACAGGGGACGGTAGTGGCGGCGCTCGACATCCGCCCGCTCACGCGCTGGACGGGAGCGGAAATCGTCGGGCCGGATCTTTCGGAACCCGTGGACGATAATCTCGCCGAATCGCTGCGCCGGGCGCTGGGAGACTGGCAGGTGATCTTCTTCCCCGATCAGCACCTGGATATCGCAGCCCAGAAGCGGCTGACGCGGGTGTTCGGCCCGCTGACCCGCTCCCCGTACGTTGTGCCCATGGCAGATGATCCGGATGTCATTGCGGTGCTGAAGGAAGCCGACGAAGTGAACGTGGGGGTCTTCGGCGGTGACTGGCATTCTGACTTCAGTTTTCTGAAGGATCCGCCTCTGGGGTCGGTTCTGAATGCCGTTGAAGTTCCGCCCTGGGGCGGCGACACGCTGTGGGCCAATCAGGTGGCCGCACTGGAAGCCCTGCCCGATACGCTGCGCCAGGCCATCGAAGGACGCAACGTCATCCATATCGGCAAGCCCTATGGCGTCAGCCACGCGCCGCCTGAGGAAGAGCGCGCGGGCGGATCGATCCGGATGGTGCGCAACGATCCGGAAGCCGACCGGGAGACCGAACATCCCGCCATCCGCATTGATCCGGTTTCCGGCCAATTTGCCCTGAACTTCAACCCGACCTACGCGGTGCGCCTGTCGGGCATGCGCGAGGACGAAAGCGCGCCGCTGCTGGACGCCGTTCACCGGCACACCACGCGGCCCGAATTCTGCTGCCGGTTTCGCTGGCGGGCAGGCTGCGTCGCCGTATGGAACAACTACACAACCATGCATTATGCCGTGAACGACTATGACGGCCACCGCCGGATGCTTTACCGGACGACGTTCGGAAAGTAAGAATCATCGTCGGCAGCCTTTCCCCGGAGAGTGCCGCATCACTGAACCGGCGCCGACGGGCAGGCACGGATCAGTTATCGAAGTACTGAGTAATATTGCGAGGTCAAGGATGTCCGTGTCCCTCAGAAGAACCCCGGAAGAGAGGGGCTTTGGTGCCCCGCCCGCCCACTTCGACGAGCGGATCGGCCAGTTCTATGCCTACTGGGACCACAAGCGGGAAGGTTCTGATGTCCCTGACCGCGCCGACTTCGATCCGCTTGTTGAAATTCCGCGTCTGCTCTCCAATGTCTGGCTGCTCGATATCGAACGTCCGACAATGCGTTTTCGCTACCGGCTTCTTGGCAACGACATGGTGTCCGCCGGTGTCGTGCCGAAAGCTGGCGAATATCTGGACGAGCGGCCCAGTGCAGGAAACATTCAGGAGACGATCGACGCCTTCCGGCAGGTCTGCGAAACCCGCACGCCCTACTGGCGGGCCGGGAAGCCCCATCTGGTGCATGACCGGTTCGTTTCCGGTCTTCAGCTTCTGGCGCTGCCGATTTCACTGGGCCGGTCCGGCAATGCCGACATGCTGATGAACATGACGGTTTACCGCTGGCTGAGCCCGGACGACGATCAGCGCTGACGCCTTGAGCGGCCCGGACAGCGGGGTGTCTGCGCGACCTACTGCCGGACGGAATCCGTGCTTATCGTACTGCCGATGGTATCGAGCAGTTTGCCGATGAGGTTTCTCAGGATGGCCGTCTTGCGCTGCGATTCGGTGACGACAATGACCTTGCCCTTCCAGATCTCGCCGTCCGGATCGCTGATGGAGGCCCCCATCGAGTAGGTCTCTTCGCCCTCCTTTGCGGGAGGGGCACCGAGGGTAATCGAAAAGCCGAGTTCGGTCCGGGACTGGTTGCCGCCCCGGCCCTGCGCCTGCACCCGCGGCGGAGTTTCGATTTCCCGGAACTGACCGTCCCACCGCACGATCATGACGGTCGATCCGATCTCATCCAGCCTGAACCCGCGCTTCTGGAGTTCCTCATGAAAGATCGCGCGCATCTGGTCGGTGGCATCCGGGAAGCTCTGGAACTCCACCTTGAACGTGCGGGGTACAGGCTCCTGCCGCAGGGACTGCGCGGAAATACCCGTCCTGTAGAGATCGGCCGACAGCGCCGGAAGAACCGTCAGCACGGCGAGCAGCAGGCCCCCCAGCCCGCTTTTGATGGTCATTTTCAAGATCATTGCACTCCCCCCGAAACTACCCATGATACCGCAAGCCTACCTCACAAGACGGGCCACCGCCACGGCTGGCGGTCAGTTCGAACGGAGCGACCTATTGACCGAGCTGCTTCAGGACACGACGACCGTGCAACGCATCGTTCTGGCGCTGGTGCTGGCCGTCGCGGTCCATGCGCTCGTGCGTTCGGTCCGCTGGATGAGCCACCGGGCGATGTCGAGCAGCGTCGCCCGGCGCTCCAACAAGACGCTGACCCTGATCAGCCTGATCACCAGCACGCTGGTCTTCATCCTCTATTTTGCGGCCATCGGTTTCGTCCTGAACGAGGCGGGCGTGCCGCTGTCGACCTATCTCGCCAGCGCCTCGATCATCGGACTGGCGGTGGCCTTCGGATCGCAGGGCATCGTGCAGGACGTGGTGAGCGGCGTCACCATCGTCTTCACCGATCTGTTCGACATCGGCGACGTGATCGAGATCAGTGGACAGGTCGGTGTCGTGGAACGCTTCGGCATGCGCTTCACCGTGCTCCGGAATCCGCTCGGGGCCGAAGTCTTCGTGCCGAACCGCAGCATCCTGAACGTGGTCGCCTATCCCCGCGGTTACGTGCGCTGTTTCGTCGATATCGTCCTGCCCCATGACGCCGAAGCCGCGAAGAAACTGGAGGACGAGGCGCGGCTTCAATTGTCCACGGCCATGGATCAGTTTCCGGGCATCTTCCGTGCGCCGCCGGAATTCATGGAACGCCGGACGTCAGTGTCGGGACGCAGCTTCCTGCGCATGAAGTTCAGGGTCTGGCCCGGTCGCGGCGGACCGCTAGAAGGACCGTTCCGGCAGGAACTCCTCCAGGCGGCAAAGAAAATTGCCCCCGACTATGCAGATTGGATGGTCGCGGTGAATTTCGAGGTCGAGCCCTACACCAAACCGAACCGGCGGCGGTGATACCGCTCCAGGGGCGTTGCTGAATACCTGGCACACGCGGCGTTCACTGATGTACCCGTGCCCCCTGACAAGCAGGGCGTGACGCCTGGTGCGTCCGGCTGTTTCGATCTGGTGCTGCAACGCAAAGGCCGCCGCAGTTTCCCGCGACGGCCTCTGTTTTCGATCCGATGAACGGGTCTATCAGGCGAACCACCAGCGTTCAGTGATCCGCGCGCTGTCCATGGACCACAGGTTGCCCAGGGTCTCACCGTGCGCCAGCTTCTTCGACTTGGCGTCGATCCAGTTGGCGTACATCGGAACCACCACGCCGCCTTCGTCCTTCGTGATGATCTGCATCTCACGATAGAGTTCGGCGCGTTTGGCGCTGTCCAGTTCTGCGCGTGCCTCATACAGCAGCTTGTTGAAGCGTTCATGCTCCCAGTAGCTGTCGTTCCACGGCACGCCGGCCTCATAGGCGGACGAGAACATCCAGTCCTCGGTCGCGCGGCCCGACCAGAAACAGGCGCAGAACGGCTTCTTCAACCAGACATTGGACCAGTAACCGTCTGCGGGTTCGCGGATGACATTGACGTCCACGCCCCCGGCCTTGGCCGATTCCTGGAAAAGCTGCGAGGCATCGACCGCACCGGCGAACGCGGCATCCGAGGCCGACAGGTCGATCTGCAGCGAATCCACGCCCGCCTTCTTGAGGTGGAATTTCGCCTTCTCGGGATCGTAGACGCGCTGCTCCAGATCGCCTGCGTAATACTGGTTCGCGGGACCGATCGGGTGGTCGTTGCCCACCTTGCCGTGCCCCAGCAGGATCTTCTGCACCAGGTCCTCGCGGTCGAACAGATGCTTGATCGCCAGCCGCACGTCATTGCTGTCATAGGGTGCGGTGTTGGTGTGCATCGGGAACGTGTAATGCTGGTTACCCGTCACCTCGAAGACCTCGACGGCCGGGTTGCGGTCCAGCAGGCGCACCGACTTCGCATCGATACGGCTGATCGCATCGACCTCGCCGGTCATCAGCGCGTTGATGCGTGCCGACGGATCCGTGATCGAGATCGCCTCGATCTGCTCGAAGTAGACCTTCTTGTGCGCGTTCGGATTGCGCGTCAGCAGTGCGCGCACGCCCGGATCGAAACTGGTCGCCATGTAGGCGCCCGTGCCGATGCCTTTCTGGATGGCCTCGTCGATCATGCCGGCGGGATAGATCAGGATGTGATAGTCCGACAGCAGATACGGGAAGTCCGCATTGCCCGCCGACAGCGTGAACTCGACCTGATGTTCCCCGAGTTTCTTCATCTCCTTGATGGCACCGATGATCGGCTTCGCGGGCGACTTGGCACCCTCGGCGATGTGCATCTGGAAGGATTCGATCACATCGTCGGCGCCGAAACTCTTGCCGTTGTGGAAGGTAACGTCCTTCTTCAGGTCGAAGACCCAGACCTTGGCGTCGGCGGAGGCGCCCCAGCGCTCGGCCAGTTCCCCCTTCAACTGGCCGTCGGCGCCGACTTCGGTCAGGCAGTCGAAGACCGATCCCATGGCGCAGACCTGCATGAACACGTCCGAATGCGTGCGCCCGTCCCAGCTGTCCGTCGTGTTGCCGCCCGAAAGGCCCAGGCGCAGCGTGCCGCCCATCTTCGGGCCGTGCGAGGCGCCGAGCGCCGGGCCGGCACCGGTGATCAGTGCCGTGGCCGCGCTGGCTTTCAGCAGCGTTCGTCTGTCAATGTTCAGAGGCATGGAAGTCTCCCTTTTTCCTACTTCAAAAAAAACTCAGTCGATCTTCGAGTGTGCGGCCTCGCCGATATTGTCGACGCCCCGCTCCTCCAGAAGCCTGTCCAGCCAGTCCGGGTCCATCTCGGGCACCGAACTGAGCAGCAGATCCGTGTAGTCATGATGCGGAGGGGTGAACATCTCCGTCTTGGGGCCGGCCTCGACGACCTTCCCCTCCTTCATCACGACGACCTCGTCGGCGATGGCGCGCACCGTCGCCAGGTCGTGTGTGATGAACATGTAGGCCAGATTGAGCTCGCGCTGCAGTCGATCCAGCAGTTTGAGAATGCCTTCCGCGACCAGTTGGTCCAGGGCGGAGGTGACCTCGTCGCAGATGATGAACTGGCTTTCGGCCGCGAGCGCCCGCGCGATGCCGATGCGCTGCTTCTGCCCGCCGGACAGTTCGGAGGGCAGCCGGTTGTAATACTGCTTCGGTTCCAGTTCGATCTGGTCGAGCAGTTCCTCGACACGGGTGCGCAATGCGCGTCCCTTCAGGCCACTGTAGAACCGGATGGGCCGGCCGATGATGTCCTTGATCTTCAGCTTCGGATTCAGCGCGGTGTCGGCCATCTGATAGATCATCTGCACCTGACGCAACTGGTCCTTCGTCCGCGCCTTGTAGCTGGCGGGCAGCGGATCGCCATTGAACAGGATCTGACCCTCGCGCGGCGGCAGAAGGCCCGTGATGCAGCGCGCTACCGTCGACTTTCCCGAGCCGCTTTCCCCGACAACCGCCACCGTACGTCCAGCGTGAATATCGAAGGAGACGTCGTGCAGGACGTCAATCGGACCGTATCCGGCCACGATGTGGCTGACGGAGATGACCGGCGTTTCCGATGCGGGCACCGGCGGCTGTTCCGCCGTCTCGAAACTGCGCACCGCCCAGAGCGACTTCGTATAATCCTCCTGCGGGCTAGCAAGCATCGTCCGGGTTTCGGCTTCCTCGACCTCGTCGCCTTTCAGCAGGACCTTGATCCGGTCCGCCATCTGCGCGACCACGGCAAGGTCGTGCGTGATATAGATCGCAGCCGTATTGAATTGATCGACGATATCGCGGATCGCCGCCAGCACCTCGATCTGGGTCGTCACGTCCAGCGCGGTCGTCGGCTCGTCGAAGATGATCAGGTCGGGGCGGCAGGACATGGCCATCGCCGTCATCGCCCGCTGCAGCTGCCCGCCGGAAACCTGATGCGGATAGCGGAAGCCGATGTTCTCCGGATCCGGCAGACGCAAGCGGCGATAGAGCTCCATCGCGTCTTCCTGGCTTTCGGACTGGCTGGCAACACCATGCAGCACCGGTCCCTCGGTATGCTGGTCGATCAGCCGGTGCGCCGGGTTGAAACTGGCCGCCGCGGACTGCGCGACATAGGCGATGCGCTTGCCCAGCAGGGCCCGCTTTTCCTCGGCCGAGGCGGCGACCAGGTCGATACCGTCAAATTCGATCGAACCGCCCGATATCCGGCAGCCGTCCCGCGTGAACCCCATCGCGGCGAGACCGATGGTCGATTTGCCCGCACCCGATTCCCCGATCAGGCCCAGCACCTCGCCCTTGTGCAGATCCAGATCAATGCCGTTGACGATCGGGTTCCAGGTCTCGCCGGAGAGCCCTTCGATGTGCAGATCGCGGATTTTGACCAGCAGTTCCTTGTCAGACATGGGTCAGTTCTTCAGTCCTGAGTAGCGGTCGAGCATCCAGTCGACGATGAAGTTCACGGAAACGGTCAGCAGGGCGATCGCCGCAGCCGGCAGCAGCGGCAGCGAGGCCACCTGCCAGTCGCCATACTGGGCGTAGCCGATGTAGATCGAGAGCTCGCGCACCATCGTGCCCCAGTCGGCCAGCGGCGGCTGGATGCCGATGCCGAGGAAGCTGAGCGCGGCGATCAGCAGGAACACGAAACAGAAGCGCAGGCCGAATTCAGCCAGCAGCGGCGCGGCGGCGTTGGGCAGGATTTCCTTGAAGATCAGGTAGCCCAGCCCCTCGCCGCGCAGTTTCGCGGCCTCAATGTAATCCATGACGACGATGTTCGCGCCAACCGCGCGCGCCAGCCGGAATACGCGCGTCGAATCGAGCACGGCGATCACCAGGATCATGTTGATCGTCGACTGACCGAGGATGGTGATCAGCAGCAGGGCAAAGATCAACTGCGGGATGGCCATCAGGACGTCCACGCCACGCGACAGCGCCTGATCGAGCCAGCCGCCGATCGCAGCTGCCAGAAACCCCAGCGTCGCACCGATCAGAAACGCCAGGAACGTGGTGATCAGCGCGATGCCGATCGTGTTCCGCCCGCCGTAGAGCAGGCGCGTGAGCAGATCGCGGCCCAACTGATCGGTTCCCAGAATGAAGTTCGGGTCATCGCCCGGAAACAGGTTGAACGCGTCGAACACCTGGCTCTCGCCATACGGCGCGATCACCGGCGCGAACACCGATCCGAGAACGTAGAGCGTCACCACGGTCAGGCCGAAGGCTGCGGTCAGCGGCATTGCCCGGAACACGGCACCCACGCTCCCGGCCAGGTTTCTTGCGAACCCGAAGCGTATGACCCACGCAAGCGCCGTCAGCGCGATCAGGGGGCCGACGACATATGTGAGCAGTCCCATGCGCGTCCTACTTCGGATGCCGCAGGCGCGGGTTCGTCAGAACCGACATCACGTCTGCAATCAGGTTGAGCAGGATATAGGCGGCGGCAAAGATCAGGCAGCAGGCCTGAACCGTCGGCATGTCGCGCAGCTTCACCGCGTCCACGAACATCTGGCCCACGCCCGGATAGACGAACACCACCTCGACAACGACGACGCCCGTGATCAGATAGGCAAGGTTCAGCGCGATCACGTTGATGATCGGCGCGAGCGCGTTCGGCAGGGCGTGGCGGACGATGATCTTCCAGGGCGGCACACCTTTCAGGCGCGCCATCTCGATGTAGGGGGACGCCATCAGGTTGATGATCGCGACGCGCGTCATCCGCATCATATGCGCCGTCACCACCAGCGTCAGCGTCAGGGCGGGCAGCATGGTCCGGTAGAGCCGATCCCAGAAATCCAGATCCATGTTGATCTTGGAAATGGAGGGAAAGATCGGGTTCGCCGCCGCCAGGAACAGGATCAGGATGTAGGCCACGAAGAATTCGGGGCTGGAGATCGAGGTCAGCGTGCCGACATTCGCCGCGCGGTCGAAGATCGATCCGCGATAGAGCGCGGCCAGGATACCCAGCGTCAGCGCAAAGGGGATGGCGATCGCGGCCGCCGTCAGCGCCAGGAAGATCGTGTTGGCGAAGCGCGGTGCCAGTTGATCGGCGACGGTCGTCACCTCGCGGTTGGAGGCGCCGAACGTCGACTGGAAACTCAACTGGTTGAAACTGACGCCGAAATCGCCGGTGAGCGCGCCGCCCAGCCACGCGAAGTAGCGTTCGACCGCCGAGCGGTCCATACCCAGGCTTTCCCGGATCGCGGCCACCGCCTCCGGCGTTGCCCCCTGTCCCAGGATCGCCTGCGCGAAGTCACCGGGGAGCGCTTCGATTGCGGAAAAGATGATGATGCTGACGACGAACAACGTCACCAGACCCAACACCAGCCGCTGTCCGATCATTCGGATCAGGCCTGACATGAAACCCCTAGAATGTACCCTGTCGATAGCTGTTCTTTTTGCGACAGCCTGTCGTCAATCGTGCATGTTTGGGGACAAAGGTCCAGCCCGGACCCCGTTCAGAACGCCGCTTCGAGTTCTTCCCGGATCAACTTCACGTTCTTTGTGTTACTTTTATACCCGACATCGAAAATGTCGCCGGCGAGCGGAATCAGGCCGATCAGCCAGTCGATGAAGATGTTCCACAGCATCTGGGTGAGGACACGTTTCCGGACGCCCATCGCATGGGCTTCCTTGACGATGTAAAGGCCGGGCAAGGCGGTCACGCCGTCACCGAGGCCCGGCACCAGACCGGCGATGCTGTCCAGACCGAAGCGGATCTGGGTACCCGGAATGCGGAACTTCGTGTCCATCCATTCCGCAACGTCTTCCAGCCGGCTGAGCCGCCGCATCTTTTCTTCGTACGCTACCACCTGAAAGAACCTGCCCTACTGTTCGCGTGCGACGCTGCCGGGGCGTCTGATGGTCACGCCGCCCTTGGTCTCCCGACGCGCACCGGCACTTGAATCAGCCGCCTTCGTCGTGCGGGTCACCGGCCAGTCCTTCGTGGCGGCCAGATACCAGAGCGCGAGCAGGCCGATCGGCGGAATGATCGCCGTCAGCCCCCAGAAACCGGAATAGCCCGCCTTGGCGGCGATCCGCCAGCCGAAGAACGCGAGCAGGAAGACGACGGGTGAACCTGGCCAGAGCAATTCCATCAGACACGCTCCTTCACACGGTCGAACTCGTCGAACGGGCCGCGAATTCTCGCCTCTCCGTTAGGCCATTCCCTGAACGCGAGAAAGCCGAGGGCCAGCGGCAGACCCGCGAAAGGGATCAGCGCATACAACGACATATAAGGACTCATGCCCACGCGCTCGAAGATCCGCCAGAGCGGCAGCACGAACAGAATTCCGACCACGACGGTCCAGCCCAGAAGGCCCATCTCCAGCACACCCTTGCTCCCGAGAATTGATGCTCAGGCAGATATGGGGATTGCGCATGGGTTTGCCAGAGGGTCGCCCCCTCCCGTCGTCACCGTCTTTCGGGCAGGACCACATAGAACCTGACCGCAACCCTCCGGCACATCGGCGTTTACCGTCCGACAGACCGATAGCGATACACGCCATCGTCACCCATCCTGCGCTCCATCCGGCCCCGGCTGATCAGGGCGTGGATGTGGCTGATGGCTTCGGAGAAGGCGAGGCTCATGTCCTCCTCGCGCAGTTCGCGACGGAACAGGTAGGGAAAGGTCTCCCTCACCGTCATCCAGTCCGGCGAGGCTTCCCAGAGCGCCTTCAGACGATGGCGGTGGTGATCCTGCAGATAGTTGATCCGCGCGTGCAGGTTGCGGAACGGATCGCCGTGCGCGGGCAGGATCAGGACGTCATCGGGCAGGTTCCGGAAATTGTCCAGGGTCTCCAGATAGAGCGCCAGCGGATTGGCGTCCGGTTCGGCCGGATAGACGCCGATATGGGGCGTGATGGCCGGCAGGACCTGATCGCCGGAGATCAGCACGTTCAGGTTCTCGCAGAACAGGGCCGCGTGCTCGGGCGAGTGACCGCGACCGACGATCACCCGCCAGGTGTTGCCGCCGATCTTGAAGCGCTGGTCGTGCGTCAGCCGCCGAAAGGCGCGCGGGATCGGCGTCATCATCTTGGCGACCCGGTTGAAGCCGCGCTCGCGCAAGGCTTCCAGCATGGCTTCGGAATAGCCGATGCGGCGGTAGTGATCGACCACGTCCTCGGGCACCTTGTCGGTCACGTCCAGCATCATGGTGCGCCCGAAGGCCCATTCGCCCAGCGTCATCCACAACATGCAACCCCAGCGTTCGGTCAGCCAGCCCGCCTGCCCCAGATGGTCGGTGTGGAAGTGCGTGCAGATCACGCGCTTGACCGGACGGCCGCCCATCAGATCGCTGGCGAAGATTTCCTCCCACCAGGCGGTGATGCGCTTGCTGCGGATTCCGGTATCGACGATCGTCCAGCCGTCGCCGTCCTCGATCAGCCACAGGTTGATGAAATCGAGCCCCGGGATCGGTATCTGCATGCGGACCCAGTGGACGCCGGGTGCCACTTCGAACGTCTCACCACCATCCGGGCGCTGTTCACCGAAGACATAGTCCAGCTCGGGCTTGGTCGGGAAACTGTCCAAAACGTGCGGCTCCATTTCGATTGAAGATGTCAGTGCGTCGCGACAATGTCGGGCAGAGCGCGGTCGAGGTCAACGCACCCCTGCGCATAGGCCCTTGCCCGTCGGGCCGCTTCAAGTGATGTTTGTCGTCACCAACCGAGGGGGTCCAAATTGAACATTCTGGTGCTGGGTGCGGCTGCGGGCGGCGGGTTTCCGCAATGGAACTGCAACTGCGACAACTGCCGGGCCTTCTGGCAGGGCGACGCGAACCTGAAGGCGCAGACCCAGTCGTCGATCGCGGTATCGGCAGACGGCTACCGTTATGTGCTGTTCAACGCGTCACCCGACCTGCGACAGCAGATCGAACGCAACCCGGCGCTGCATCCGAAGACGGGGCTGCGCGACAGTCCGATCCGGGCGGCGGTGCTCACCAACGGCGATGTCGATCACATCGCGGGCTTGCTGAACCTGCGCGAGAGCCAGCCGTTCGGACTCTACGCGACCAGCCGCATTCACGACGTGCTGGCGGCCAACACGGTCTTCAACGTGCTCAATCCCGATTTCGTCGAACGGCGGACCTTCAGGCTCGACGAAGCGGTTGAACTGAAGGAGAAGGACGGCACGCCGCTGGGTCTGACGCTCACGGTCTTTCCCGTCCCGGGCAAGGTGGCGCTCTGGCTGGAAGACAAGGACGCAGAAGGCGGCAACTTCGGCACGGTGGACGAGGACACGGTCGGTCTGGAGATCTCCGACGGCTCCGGCCAGCGGGTCTATTACATCCCCGGCTGCGCCCGCATGACCGGTGAACTCGCCCGGCGCCTCGACGGCGCGGCCCTCGTCTTCTTCGACGGCACGCTCTGGACCGATGACGAGATGATCCGCCAGAAGGTCGGCATCAAGACCGGCCAGCGGATGGGCCACATGTCCATGTCGGGTGACGATGGTTCGATGGCCGCATTCGCCGGTCTGGACATCGGCCAGCGCATCTACATCCACATCAACAACACGAACCCGGTCCTGCGCAGCGACGCCCCCGAAAGGGCCGAAGTCGAGGCCGCCGGCTGGAAGATCGCCCACGACGGGATGGTGGTCTCCACATGAGCGAACATCTGCCCCGGGAACATCTGTCCGAAGACGGCCCGATCCACAGCTACCGCAACCTGATCCAGGCGGGCGAGATCAGACATGATCAGGCGCAGGAAGTGGCGGTCGAGAAGCTGCAGGGGCTGCATCACCGGCTGAAGAGCTACAATCCCGCCGATGAACGGGGTTTCATGCGGATCTTCCAGTTCGGCGCGCGCAAGAAGACGCAGGAAGTCCCGTCGGGCCTGTACATGTACGGCGGTGTCGGACGCGGCAAGTCGATGCTGATGGACCTGTTCTTCGACACCGCGCCGATGGAAAGGAAACGGCGGATTCACTTCCATCAGTTCATGCTGGAGGTGCATGCCGACGCCCACGCCTTCCGCAAGGCCAGGCCCGGCGAACGCGACGGCGACGATCCCATTCCGCCCATCGCCGACCGGATCGCCGGACAGGCCACCCTGCTCTGCTTCGACGAGTTTCAGGTCACCGACATCGCCGACGCCATGATCCTCGGGCGGCTGTTCACCGCCCTGTTCGAGCGCGGGATCGTCATGGTATCGACCTCCAACCGCCCGCCCGATGACCTGTACAAGGACGGGCTCAACCGGCAGCTTTTCCTGCCCTTCATCGACCTGCTGAAACAGAAGCTGGATCTGCTGCATCTGGACAGCGAGACCGACTATCGCATGGACCGCCTCAACCAGATGCCGGTCTATGTGACCCCGCTCGGCCCGGAAGCCGACGCGGCGCTGGAGAAGGATTTCGCCGCGCTGACGGACGGCGAAGAGGCGGCACCAGCGACAGTCGAGGCGCAGGGCCGCACGACGACCGTCCCGCGCGCGGCCAAGGGGGTCGCCTTCATCGATTTCCCGGCATTGTGCGGCAAACCGCTCGGATCGGCCGACTATCTGGCGCTGGCATCGCAGTTCCATACGGTCGTGCTGGCGAACGTTCCGAAGATGACGAAGGACAAGCGCAACGAGGCCAAGCGTTTCGTGACGTTGATCGACGCGCTCTATGAAAACCGGACCAAGCTGATCTGTTCGGCCGATGCCGCGCCCGAGGACCTCTATCCGTCCGGCGACGGTGCATTCGAATTCCACCGGACAGCCAGCCGCCTGATGGAAATGCAGTCGCAGGAGTATCTCAACCAGCCCCACGCGCTGCGAGGCACCTGAAGCCTTTGATCAGCCCGTCTTGATGTATTCCTGCATCGCCTGGGTTTCATGCTCCAGTTCGTCGACGCGATATTTCACGACGTCGCCAATGGAAACCAGGCCGATCATGCGACCCCCGTGGGTCACCGGCAGATGGCGGACGCGATTCTCGGTCATCATCCGCATCAGATCGCCGATATTGTCGGTCGGACTGCAGGTGAAGACATCCCCGGTCATGATCTCGGTGACGCCGCGGTCCAGCGCATCGGCACCGTCCGCACCAATCGCCCGCACGACATCCCTTTCCGAAACGATCCCCAGAATGCGCTCCCCGTCCTCGCTGACGACCAAAGCCCCCACTCGCATGGCGCGCAGCTTGTCGCAAAGATGACGGACATCGGTATCGGGACGGATCGTGACGACCGATCCTCCCTTGGCATGCAGCATGGCGGAAACGAGCATGACGGACCTCCTTGAATGTGCGGGGTCCGGCGAATGCCGTTCTGTCGGCCTGTGCGTCAGGCCCCGGATTGCTCACGAAATCGAGAGAAGTATGACACTCGAAAGTGGCGATGGCGACTCAAAAAGAAGCGGAATTCCTTTCCGACGCTGCGTCAATTGCTGACGCAGCGGTTCACAGATCAGAGGCCTGTGCCCGATTCGAACGTGGTCGGTTTGCCGTCATCGTCGATCGCCACGAACACGAAGTCGCCTTCGGTGACACGTTTCGTCTCCATGCCGAACTTGCGCTGCACGATGGTTTCGATGTGCACCGTCACCGATGTCTTGCCGACCCGGATCACCCGCGTGTAGAGGGAAACCAGGTCGCCGATGCGGATCGGTGCCTCGAACGTCATGGCCTCGATGGCGCGGGTGACGCAGCGGCTCTTCATGTAGCGCGACGCCGCAACGCCGCCCGCGATATCCATCTGCGCCAGAACCCAGCCGCCGAAGATGTCGCCATTGGCGTTGCAGTCCGACGGCATCGGCGCTGCCCGCAGTGTCGGTTCGCGTGTATCTGTCATGGCTGCCCCCAGTCCGTTGCCCCTCGCCCGGCGGAGACTATCCGCATAAGGTGCCCCGCGTCATCTGCCACCAGCTTCCGGGACTGTCATGCCAGAAACCATTCACGTCTTCACCAAGTTCAACGACCGCGTGGTCGAACCGTTGCAAAATGTCTTTCCCGAAGCACGCATCATCACGCTGGATGATGCGGCCAGCTTTGAAGCGGGGCTGCCGGACGCCGAGTACCTGCTGGCCATGAAACCGCCGCGCGGACACTGGGCCAAGGCCACCCGCATGAAGCTGTTGCAGAGCTTCGGCGCCGGTATCGACCACCTGATGCCACTGGATGACCTGCCCGCCAGCGTGAAGGTCTGCAATGCTGCGGGCCTCGCGGCGGAGCCGATGAGCGAGTACGCGCTGACGCTGATCCTGATGTGCATCAAGCGGACGAACTGGGCGATCACCGGCCATCGTGGCGGATACTGGCGGCAGTACATGCCGGGCGCGGCGAAGGGATCAACCGTCTGTATCCTGGGCCTCGGACGCATCGGCGAGGCGACGGCCGAACGCTGTGCGGCCATGGGCATGCGGGTCACAGGAACCCGCCGCACGCCCCGCGAAACGCCACATGTCGAGAAGGTCTACGGCATGGACCAGACAGCGGAGGCCATCGCGGATGCGGATGTCGTCGTTTCGATCCTGCCGCTGACCGATGACACGCACGGTCTGCTGGACGAGGAAATGATGCGCCGCATGAAGCCCGGCTCCTACGTGGTCAACCTGGGCCGTGGCGGGCAGGTCGACGAGACCGCACTGATCAAGCTGCTGGAGGAAGGGCATCTGGCCGGTGCCGCGCTGGACGTGGCCGAGCAGGAGCCGCTGCCCGAGGGCCATCCGCTCTGGACCGCGCCGAATCTGATCATCACGCCGCACGTCGCAGGCGGCTTCCCCGATTACATGGGCGGCATCAGCCGGCTGTTCGGCGAGAATGTCCGGGCGATGGAAGCGGGCCAGCCCCTCAAGACCGAAGTCGACCTCGAAAAAGGCTACTGACCCGGATCCGAAGGGATTGATCGCTTCCGGGGCAGTCACACGACACGGGTCACCCCCGTCTTGCGCAGGGGTCCGGTCAGTGCGCAATCACAGCACTCAGCTATCTGAAATCGCTTCCCAGCCGGATCCCCGCGCAAGGAGGGGATGACGAAACGCGGTGAAGCGAGGCTGACCAGATGGCCTGCGGGATCAGATCGCGAAACCGCCCATCTTGGTTTCCAGATACTCGCCAAGGCCCTCGCGCGCGCCTTCGCGACCGAGCCCGGAATTCTTCCAGCCGCCGAAGGGGGCCGCAGCCGAGGTCGGGTTGATGTCATTGATCCCGATGATGCCGAATTCCAGTCCCTCGAACATGCGCATCGCCCGGGCGATGTCACGCGTATAGACATAGGCGGCCAGTCCGTATTCGGTGTCGTTGGCCAGCGCCAGCGCCTCCTCCTCGTCATCGAAGGCGATGACCGGCGCGACCGGGCCGAAGGTTTCCTCGCGGTAGATGTCCATCGACGGATCGACCCCGTTCAGCACGGTGGGCGCGTAGAAATGACCGCTGCCCAGGTCCCCGTCCGTGAGGCGCATGCCGCCTGTCAGCACCTCCGCGCCTTTCCCTTTCGCATCGTCGACCTGCCGGGCGACCTTGGCGACCGCCGCCTCGTTCACCAGCGGCCCGATGGCGACGCCCTGGGTGAACCCGGACCCGGCCTTCAGCTTCTTCACCCGTTCGGTCAACGTCGTCAGGAAGGCGTCTTCGGCAGACCGGTGCACATACATGCGGTTGGGACTGATACAGGCCTGCCCGGTGTTCAGGAACTTGACCGCCTGGGCGCCCTTGGCCGCATGCACGGGGTCAGCGTCCTTGAACACCATGAACGGCGCGTGACCGCCCAGTTCGCAGGACACGCGCTTCATGTGCGCGGCCGCCTTGCCCGCCAGCATCCTGCCGACCGCGGTCGAGCCGGTGAACGTCAGCTTGCGCACCCTGGGGTTGGTGCAGAACTCGTCACCGATCGGTTTCGGGTCCAGCGCGGTGACCAGATTGATCACACCGTCCGGCACGCCCGCCTCGACCAGCACCTTGAATACCTCGATGGCACACAGCGGCGTCGCTTCGGCGGGTTTCAGCACCACTGTGCATCCGGCGGCCAGCGCCGGGCCGACCTTGCGCGTGATCATGGAGACCGGATAGTTCCACGGTGTGATCGCGGCAACGACACCGACGGGCTGCTGCAGCACGATGAAGCGCTGATCCGCCCGGGCCGAGGGGATGGTCTCGCCGTAGTTCCGCTTGGCCTCCTCCGAGAACCAGAGCAGATAGTCCGCGCCGTACTGAACCTCGGTCATGGCCGCCTTCAGCGGCTTGCCCTGCTCTTCGGTCATGGTGCGAGCCAGGTGTTCCTGGCGTTCCATCATCAGGTCATAGGCCTTGCGCAGGATCGCCGAGCGCTCGTAGGCCGTCGTGTGCTTCCAGGACTGGAAGGCATCGTGTGCGGCGTCGATCGCGCGGCGCGCGGCCTCGGCATCGCCATCGGCGACCTGCTCGATCTCCTCGCCAGTCGCGGGGTTCGTCACCGCAAATGTCCTGCCTGATTTCGCTTCGCTCCAAGCACCCGAAATGAACATGGCTCTCCCCTCAGCTTCCGTGATCTGCTCAACTGCGAAGGCACGCTAGCGGAACCGGCTGGCCTGCGAAACCCGGATCGCGGCGAGAGGAGGCCTGACATGCACGCAAGGGACTGGGCGCAGGAGATGGCGCGCTACAACCGCTGGCAGAACGAGAAGCTGTACGGGATCACGGACGGTCTCACCGACGCCGAACGCGAGGGAGATCGGGGCCTGTTCTTTGGCAGCATCCGGCACACGCTGGACCACATGCTGATGCTGGAGACACGGTTCATGGAACTGTCGGAAAACGGGGTTGCCACCACACCGTTCCTGTTGAAGAAGACACTGTTTGAAACCTACGGGACGCTTTCTTCCGCGCGCCGGGCTTTCGATCAGCGGCTTGAGGAAACGTTCGAAGGTGCGGACGGCGACTGGTTCGAAGCCACGATCCGCTTCGGCGAACCCGCCCTGAACGGCCGCACAAGCGTCGCGCGCCACTTCCTGTTCATGCAGATGTTCAACCACGCGACCCATCACCGTTCGCAGGTCACCTCGGAACTGCATCGCATGGGCATCGACTATGGCAGCACCGACCTGCCGTTCAATCCGGACACCGCCTACTGATCCAGAGCGTCGGCCGCCCAGGTCACGTCCGAGGCTTCCGCGAAGCGACGGACGCGGTCCAGTTCCGCGGCAAGGCGCTGTATTCGGCCCTTCGAGTAACGCACGCCTGGCTCCCACCAGACCTTCCTGACATGAAGCGGACCGCCGGGGCTGGTGCGCTTCATGTCGATGCGTCCGACAAACCGGTCCCCTTCCAGCAGCGGGAAGACGTAGTAGCCGTACTTCCGCTTCGCCGCCGGCACGAAGATCTCGATCCGGTAGTCGAATCCGAACAGCCGCATGGCCCGCTTTCGATCCCGGATAACCGGGTCGAAGGGGCTGAGAACCCGCAGACGGGCAGGTACGTCGATGGCGGCGCCGTCCATCTCCAGGACCGCCGGATCGGCCAAGGCCGTCCGCGGGCGCGACCCGTCCACCGCGCTCACCTCGACCGTCGGAAAGGCTTTCGCCGCCGGGCTGTCCGCCCACGTCTTCGCCTCGTCAGGGCGGATCAGGCCCCAGAAGGCTGCGATCTCGCCTGTCGTCGCCACGCCCAGCCGTTCAATGGCTGCACGGCAGCACCAGTCGACAAACGCCTGATGATCGACATCGCCGTCATGATGCTCGGCCGGGATCACCCTGTGTGACAGATCGTAGACCTTCTCGAATCCTTCCCGGTGGCTGATCGCCAGATGCCCGGTACGCCAGAGATATTCCAGCGCGGTCTTCTCGGGATGCCAGTTCCACCAACCCCCGCTCTGGTTGTTCTCCGGCGTCAGGTCGCGCGAACGGGTCGGGCCGTTACGTTCCACATGCGTCAGCATGACGTCGAACAGTTCCTCGAATCCTTCGCGGCGCCATTGCTTCCAGCGTTCCCGCAGCCGCGCCTCATCCCGGCGGAACTTCTGCCGCCAGTAGGGATAGAACGCCGTCGGGATGACCGCTGCATCGTGCGTCCAGTTCTCGAACAGGGAACGCTCCTTCTCAAGCAACCGGTGCAGCATCTTCGGTCGATAGGTCTGGTTCCGCGCGAAGAGGATCATGTGGTGCGCGCGCTCGACCGTGTTGACGCTGTCGACCTGCACGAACCCCAGCTTGTCGATCATCGCCTGCAGTTCGCCTGCGGCCAGCCGCCGTCCCGGAGGGCCCGCAAGCTGTTGCCGTTCCAGCAGGATACGACGGACCGTCGGCGCATCCAGTACCGCTTCCGGCTTGTTTCGAGCGATCGCGTTCATGGGGTTCCAGTGTGTTCGAAGTGTCTCAGGCCGCGAGAATCAGCATAGACGTTCTGTGCGTGTTCTCACACTGCGAATGATCGTGATTTGCCAATCTGTCCCGTTGCGCCATCATTTGTGACGACCCCGCACGCATGAGTTTGGAGATGTTCCGATGTTGAGATCACTCATCCTGTCCTCGGCCGCTGCGCTTGTCCTGGCGACCACACCCGCCGCCAGCCAGTTCCGGGAAGGCGACCCTGTCGACCTGGAAGAAGTCCTCGAAGAAATGCTGCGCGCGCCCTATTACGGCACAACATCGAACGGCTTCGGTCGCGCACAGCGTCCGGTCGTCGATCAGGTCCCCCAGAAGATCCTGAGCGGTACGGGTTATTACTACACCGACGCCAGCTATTTCCGGGGGATCGGCAAGGTCCTGACGGATACCAACGATATCACGCTGTATGCGACCAGCCTGGATCGCGACCACGAAGTGTCGTCCGTTTCGGGGGAAGCGCTGAACAAGTGGCGTCCGCTGGTCATTCCGGAGCGGACGCGGTTTTCGGGTCTCTGGGGACGCGCATGGAATGCCGAACTTGAAGCGTGGGTTCTGACCCTAGCGGGCAAACCGCTCTACCGCTTCATCGGCGACGAGGAACCCGGCGAGGCGAATGGCGTCGGCGGGGCCTGGTACATTCTGGAGGTCATCGGCTGACGAGACTGGGGCCTCGGTCAATCCTCCCGGAAACGGCCATAGGCCTGCTCGGTCGCGATGATGACATGGCTTTCGCACCCGTTCACGCGGTGGTGGTTCTCGGCCTCATATTCCGGTGAGGTGATGAACTTCCGGAAGGCCGCTTTCGACGGGTAGCGCACCAGCGCCACAAAATCCCAGTCGCCATATTCGGCGGGTCCGAACGACGCGCCCTTGGCATCGCCCGTCCAGACGATGCCGCCGCCGACATCGCGGATCAGATGGTTCACGCCCCTGGAATAGCGGACATAGGCGTCCCATCCGGAGCCGTCGCCGTCGGCAGACTTCTCCCGGAACTTCATCAGGTTGACCATGACCACGGGCACATCGTCCGCGATCCTGTCCAGTGTCCCGTCATGCAGTTCGTCGATTGCTGCCATTGTGGGCCTCCCCTTCGTTTGACCAACAGAAAGCCCGGCCGCCAGCAAAGGCGACCGGGCTTCTGATCGTAGGTGTCAACTTCTGAAAACGATCAGTAGCCGATGTTCTCGCCGATGCGGACCCAGCGGCCGTTCTGCACCTGGGAGAGGAACGATTCATCGGAACCCTGACGCTTGTCGGGTCCGAAGCTGGCGACCGGACCGCCGAAGATATCGCGATATTCCTTGATCGCCTCCAGCCCGTTGATCAGGCCCTCGGTCGTCAGATCGGAGCCAGCGTTCTCCAGCGCGATCACCGTCATGTCGGCGATGATGTAACCCAGTTGCGCGGGAAAGTCGGGGTTTTTGCCGAATGCTTCCGAATAGGCATTGTACCAGTTGCGGACTTCCTCGCTGGGATCGTCGCCATAGGCCATCTGGAAGCCGGTCATGGCCATGAAGCCCTCGGTCACGCCGCCCTTGGCACCGGCGGTGAAGCCATTGTAGGTCGCGATCGAACCGACGAAGTCCACATCCCAGCCCATCTTGCGGGCGGTCACGTAGGGAATGATCGTGTCGGACACGATGGTACCCATGTAGACGACGTCGCAGCCTGCCTCACGCAGCTTGGTGATCGACGCGGTGAAGTCCTTGTCGGTCGGCTTATGTGCGGTTTCCCCGGCCACCGTGTGACCCATTTCCTTGGCCTGATCAATCACGCCGAATTCGATTTCACGGCCGAAATCGGTGTCCTGGTACATGGTGCAGGGCTTGGTCTTGCCACGGGTCTCCGCGAACAGCTTGTAGGCCGCGCGAATCTGATCGTAATAGGTCGATCCGGCAACGAACTTCAGCTTGTGGAACGGCTGATACATCTGCCGTGCCGACGAGAACGGGAACAGGTTCGGTACGCCCGCCGCGAGCTGACGCGGCAGCACGGCATTGTTCATCGGCGTTCCCAGACCGCCGATCATCGCGAAGATCTTGTCGCGGTTGATCAGCTTGTTGGCAGCCTGCACCGATTTCGGCACCTGATATTCATTGTCTTCAACCACCAGGCGGATCTTGCGGCCATGGACACCGCCCTTCGCGTTGGCTTCGTCGAAGCGCATGCGCAGGCCTTCAGCCTCGGGCACGCCCCAGACGGCGACCGGCCCGGACAGGGCCGTGTGAACACCGAGGATGATCTCGTCATCCGTCACGCCGCGCTGGGCGGCGTTCGCCCCCGTCACGGCCAGCACGGCGGCGGCTGCCGCTGCACCGATCATCTTCATTGTTGACTTCATCGCTTCCTCCCGGATTTGTCCGCCGGATTGACCCGGCAGTACTTTTCACCCTCAAGTCTATCAGATCGCGTCCGGCTGCAAAGCCATACCCGAAACGTCACGCGGCTTCGGCGTACATGCCGTCGATCAGTTCCTGATATTTCTTCTCCACGAAGCTGCGTTTCAGCTTCATCGTCGGGGTCACCTCTTCATCTTCCGGATCGAGCTGCTTGTCGATCAGACGGAACTTCTTGATGGTCTCCACGCGCGCGAATTTCGTGTTCACCTGCTCGACGGTCTCTCCGATCAGTTCGATCACCTGCGGCGCGCGCGCCAGCGAGGCGAAGCTGGTGAAGGGAATGTCACTGTCCTGCGCAAACTTCTCGACGTTCTCCTGATCCAGCATGATCAGCGCGGTCAGGAACTTCCGGCGATCCCCGATCACGACGGCGTCCGCGACGTAGGGCGAGAACTTGAGTTCATTCTCGATCTCCGAGGGCGTGATGTTCTTGCCGCCGGCCGTGATGATGATGTCCTTCATCCGGTCGGTGATCTTCACATAGCCCTGATTGTCCATCTGGCCGACATCGCCGGTATGCAGCCAGCCGTCGACGATCGTCTCCGCCGTCTTCTCGGGCTGCCCCCGATAGCCCATGAAGATGTGCTGGCCCTTCAGCAGGATTTCACCCTCAGGGGATATCTTGGTCTCGCCGTAGGGAATGGACTTGCCGACATAGCCGAGCTTGATATCGCCCGGAACATTGGTGGTCGCCAGACCTGAATTCTCCGTCTGGCCGTACAGTTCCAGCATCTCGATACCCAGCGCCATGTACCAGCGAATCAGTTCCGGCGAGATGGGCGCGGCGCCCGTCCCCACCCAGTCCACGCGCGACAGGCCCATCAGCGTGCGGATGTTGCGGAGCACCAGAAAGCTGCCGATCCGGAACCGCAGATTCTCCCAGGCCGACGGCTCCTCGCCCGCCAGTTTCTTGTCGGCGATCGCATATCCCCAGCCCAGCGCCGTCTTGTAGGCCAGCTTCTGGAAACCGGTCGCATCCTTCACCGCGATGTTGATGGTCGAGAACAGCTTCTCCCAGATGCGCGGCACCGCAAAGAACGTCGTCGGCTGGATCTCCTGGATGTTCTCGAAGACGGTTTCAGGACTTTCAACGAAATTCGCGACGTTGCCCGTGTAGAGCGAGAAATAGGTCAGCGTGCGCTCGGCGATGTGACAGAGCGGCAGAAACGCCATACGCTCGCCGCCGGTCTCCTGCGGCAGGATCTGCGTGCCGTTGACCACCTGGAACACCAGGTTGTTGTGACTGATCATGGCCCCCTTGGGCGGCCCGGTTGTCCCGGACGTGTAGACCAGAATCGCCAGATCGTCCGGTTGTGCGACCTCCATGAGCGATTGCCAGCGGGCGTCATCCACGCCCGAACCGGAGAGTCCCGAGGCGACGAAATCCTCGTAGCTGACCGCCATCGGATCGTTGAAGAATTCAAGGCCTTCCGTATCAAAGATGATGATCTTTTCCAGACTGGGGCAGGACTCCCGGATCGACAGCACCTTGTCCAGTTGCTCGGCGTCTTCAACAAAGATCACGCGGCACGATGAATCGTTGACCAGATATTCGACCTGCGCCGCCGCATCCGTCGGATAGATGCCGGCACAGACCGCGCCGACACACTGGATACCCATGTCCGCGTACATCCATTCGGGCAGGGTGTTGGACAGCACGCAGACCACGTCGCCCTTGCCGACCCCCATGGCCACCAGGCCGGATCCGACACCCCGGGCCTGGCGTCCGAATTCGGCCCATGTGATCTTCTGCCAGATACCGAACTGCTTCTTGCGCATGGCGGTCTGGTCCGACCATTTCTGCACGCGCGTCCAGAACATCTGCGGGATTGTCCGCGCTTCCGGATCCTCGTGCCAGATGACCGTATCGCCGTTCTCGCCCTGATACGAATGTTCGATCAAAGATGCGGTTACCATGCCGGCGTACCTCCCGATGCGCGACTAGCTCTCATCGCCACAGCTTCTTCTTTTTCCAGCGCCGCTCGCCGCGTGCGCCCTCATCCTTCACGCCCAGATAGAATTCCTGAATGTCTTCCTTCTGCAGAAGCTTCTCACAGGTATCTTCCAGGACGATGCGTCCGACCTCCAGAACATAGCCGAAATGCGCGGTCTTCAGCGCCATGTTGGCGTTCTGCTCGACCAGCAGCATGGTCATGTTCTGCTCCGTGTTCAGCCGCACGATGATCTCGAAGATCTCCTTCACCAGACGCGGCGACAGGCCCAGCGAAGGTTCATCCAGCAGCATCACCCTGGGCCGCGACATCAGCGCCCGGCTGATGGCCAGCATCTGCTGTTCGCCGCCGGAAAGCTGTCCCGCAGGCTGGTCGCGGCGTTCCTTCAGGACCGGGAAATAGCCGAACACCATTTCCATGTCCTGCGCGACGCCCTTCGGATCCTTGCGGGTGAACGCGCCCATCTTCAGGTTGTCCTGCACGGACAGGAACGGGAACACCTCGCGCCCCTCGGGCACATGGCTGATCCCGCGCCGCATCACCCAGTCGGGTTCCTTTGACGTGATGTCCTCGCCCTCGAACGTGACGGTTCCCTTGCGCGGATCCATGACGCCGGAGATGGTTTTCAGGATGGTGGTCTTGCCCGCCCCGTTGGACCCCAGCACGGTGACGATGTCGCCCTGGTTGACCTGCAGGCTGACGCCGCGGATCGCCGTGATCGGACCGTAGGAGGTCTCGACGTTCGCGATGCTCAGGATTGGCTCACTCATTGATCAGCCCCCCAGATAGGCGCGGATGACTTCGTCATTCGACTGCACCTCCGATGGCGTGCCCAGCGCGATCACCCGGCCGTAGTTCATCGCCAGCACCCGGTCCGACACCCGGTTCACCAGGCTCATGTCGTGCTCGACCATCAGCACCGTGATACCCAGCAGATCGCGGATATCCTTGATCCAGAAGGCCATATCCCCGGTTTCCTCGACGTTGAGGCCCGACGACGGCTCGTCCAGCAGCAGCAGTTTCGGCTCAGTACACAGCGCGCGGCCCAGTTCGACGACCTTGCGCACGCCATAGGGCAGATTGGCGATCCGCTGGTCGCGATAGCGCGCCAGATCCAGGAACTCGATGATCTGCTCGGTCTTCTCCCGGTGCTCCAGCTCGTGTCGCCGGACCGACGGCAGGAACAGCAGGTCCGTCAGGAAGTTCCCGCTGCGGTGTGCGTGCCGCCCGATCAGAAGGTTCTGCAGCACGGTCGCCTGCTCGAACAGTTCGATGTTCTGGAAGGTCCGCGCGATGCCGAGACCCGCGATGTGATTGGGCGGCGTCTCGGTGATGTCCTGATTGTCGAAGGTCAGCGTGCCTTCGGTCGGATCGTAGATGCGGCTGATCAGATTGAAGATCGTCGTCTTGCCCGCACCGTTTGGCCCGATGATGGTAAAGACCTCGCCCTTGGCGATATCGAAATTGACCCCGTCGACCGCCTTCACGCCGCCGAAGTGGATCGCCAGATTGTCTGCCTTGAAGAAACTCACCGCAGCCGCTCCGTCTTAACGTAGGATTTCTGCCGCGCGAAGGTCGCCTTCTTGTAGAGCGGGAAGAGATCGAAGTAGGTCTTGATCTTCAGCCAGCGGCCATACAGCCCGAACGGCTCGAAGATGATGAAGATGACCAGCAACAGGCCGAACAGGCCGGCTTCCAGCCCCGGCGCATTGACGAACCGCACCAGCCCCGACAGCCAGTCTGCCTCCGCCGCGCCGGCGGTCACCGCGTCGCGGGCGATCGGGATCAGCGACCGCAGGGCAACCAGGAACATGGCCCCCAGCAATGCGCCCTGGATGGTGCCGATACCGCCGACCACGCAGATCAGCAGCAGTTCGATCGAGATGAAGATGTTGAAGGCATCCGGCGCCAGGTGGGTGATCTGATGCGCGAACAGGCCGCCGGCCAGGCCGGTCACGAAGGCCGATATGCCGAAGGCCGTGGTCTTGTACTGCGCCAGATGGATGCCCATCGACTGTGCCGATACTTCCGAATCGCGGATCGCGACGAAGGCGCGGCCCGTCGGACTGCGCAGCAGGTTCTTGGCCAGCAGCGCCGCGAAGGCCAGCACGACCAGGCAGATGTAGTAGAGCGACGCCGGACTCCAGAGTTCGGTCCAGCCGACATGCAGGCCGCCCACCGAGAACAGACCGCCCTGATAGATTTCCTCGGTCTGGATCGACAGGAAGTCCGGTGCCGCCACCGGCAGCCCGTCGAAACCGCCGGTCACCGACGACCATTTCGACATGACTTCCTGTGTGATCAGCGCAAAGGCCAGCGTGGCGATGGCGAGATAGAGCCCGTGCATGCGCAGGGTCGGACGCCCGACGCAGACGCCCATCACCCCCGACAGCATGGCAGCCAGCGGCAGCGAAAAGACGAAGGGAATCCCGAGTTGCAGGAAATAGGCGTGTGCATAGGCCCCGATGCCGAGGAAGGCCGAATGGCCAAGGCTCACCATGCCGGTGAACCCGATGGCGATCATCAGCCCCAGCGCGGCGATCGAATAGATCAGCCACATGTTGGCCTCGCCGACATAATACAGGTCGGCGTACATCGGGAAGGTCACGAGGAAAATCGCCAGCAGGCCGTAGGCGATCAGGTCGCCCTTGTGCCGCCAGAGGCGCAGATCCTGTTCGTAGCGTGTCTTGAATACAAATCTCATCGCCTTACACCTTCTTCCGGCCCATCTGGGAGAAGATGCCCTCGGGGCGGAAAACCATCACCGCCAACAGCACCGAATAAACCGCAATATCCTTGTAACCGGCGGGCAGCAGATAGTCCGAGAACTGCTCCACCATGCCGATGATGATCCCGCCGACCAGCGCGCCCGGGATCGATCCGAAGCCGCCGACGACCGCGCCTGCGAAGGCCTTGATCGCGATGAAGCCGATGGACGGATCCATCACGTTCGCGATCGGCATCAGCATGATGCCCGTGACGCCCGCGACACCTGCCGAGATGCCCCAGATCAGCGAGAAGATCAGCGCGACGGGGATGCCCATGTAATAGGAGGCGAGCTGGTTCTGCGAAGACGCCTGCATCGCGACACCGATCCGCGTGCGCTGGAAGAAGAAATACAGCACGAGGCACAAGACCAGCGTACCGCCCATGGCCGCCAGCTTGCCGGAATCGAGCGTGATGTCGCCCATCTGGACGGCGGCCCCGGTGAACGGCGTCAGGAACGCGATCTGCTCGACATTGTAGGCATAGGGCATGACGAACCGCAGCACGTAGCCGATGCCGATGGTCGCCATGACGATGGAAAACTGCGGCTGTCCGATCAGCCGTCTGATCACGACCACATCCAGCAGGAAGCCAAAGATGAACATGATCACGATGGTCAGCAGGAACCCGACCCAGAAATTCAGCGCCAGCCCGCCGATCAGGCCGAACGCGACGAAGGCACCGACCATCATCACGTCGCCCTGGGCGAAGTTGACCATCTCGGTCGCCTTGTAGATCAGCACGAAACCCAGCGCGATCAGGCCGTAGATACAGCCCAGCGACAGGCCGTTGATCAACAGCGATACATATATCTGGAAACTATCCAACGGTCTGGCCCCTCCCCTGCCGCGAAACTCCCCTTTCGCAGCCACCGCATTTTTTGCCGTCATCTCCCGAACGTCGCGGACTCGTTGACCGGTCGCGTTCGCTCGGACGTTGACAGGGTGTCGCAGCATAGGCGAACAATCAACCCTGTAAATCAGCTAACTCCGGGGGATGCCTGATGGCCTATGCAATACCGTTCGTGCGGGAGCTCGAATTCGAATACGGGGCTGTGGACCGGCTGTCGCCGCTGATCCGGCGGGTGATCTGCCGCAATCCGGGCGCGTTCACCTTCATGGGCACGGGCACCTACATCATCGGCAATGGCAAGGTCGCGGTTGTCGATGCCGGACCGCCCTATCAGGAACATGTCGACGCGATCCTGAAGGCGACCGAGGGCGAGACCATCACGCATCAGTTGATCACCCACACTCACATGGACCATTCGCCCGCCGCGCGGCTGCTGAAGGAAGCGACCGGCGCAGAAACCTGGGGTTATGGCCCGCCCGACGGCGGACCTGAGGGCGAGAAGGTCGAGGAAGGCCATGATTTCGATTTCGTCCCCGACCATGCGATCCGCGACGGCGATGTGATCGAGGGCGACGGCTGGACCATGGAGTGCGTCCACACGCCGGGACACACGTCGAACCACATCTGCTTCGGCCTGCGCGAGGAAAAGGCGCTCTTCACCGGTGATCACATCATGGGCTGGTCCACCACCATCGTCTCCCCGCCCGACGGCAACATGGCCGCCTATTTCAACTCGCTGGAAAAGCTGCTGAGGCGTGAGGATGACGAGATCTACTACCCGACGCACGGCGCGCCGATCAAGGACGTGCACGATTACGTTCGCGCCTACCGCGCACACCGTCAATTGCGCGAGACGCAGATCGTCGATGTGCTGAAAGACGGCCCGAAGACGATCCCCGAAATGGTCGCCATCATGTATGCCGACGTGGACAAGAAACTGCACCGCCCCGCAGGCCGCTCCGTGCTCGCCCATTTGGTCCACATGACCGGCGACGGCCGCGTGAAAGCCGAAGGCGGCACGGCGACGTCGGATGCGGTGTATTCTGTCTGAGCCATGAACTGACATGGCCCCCAGCGCAGCATGGACGGACGAAGAAAACGATCTGATCGTCGCGGATTATTTCGACATGCTGTCTCAGGAATTGTCAGGACAGAGTTTCAACAAGACAGATCATCGACGGAAACTGTGTCAGCGTATTGAACGATCCGAAGGTTCGGTCGAATACAAGCATCAGAACATCAGCGCGGTGCTGCAATGTCTCGGCGAAACATGGATCGAAGGTTACAAGCCGGCTTTCAATTTCCAAATGCCGCTGGTTGAGGCAGTGGATCGCTGGTTGTCAGGGGGCACCGCCCTGCCCGAGCAGCTGGCGCGCTTCAGTGGAACAGGCGCCGGACTTTCCGATCCGGCAGCATTGTTTGTAGGAACAGCTCCGACCCTGCGCAACGAGCCACCGCCTGAAGCTTCGGAAAAAATGCTGAGCGTCGCCCGGAAGTTCGATGCGGCGGAACGCGACGAATGCAACCGAGCGCTCGGTCGTGCGGGCGAAGAACTGGTACTGGCTCGGGAGAAAGCCGTACTCAGTGCGCAAGGCCGATCGGACCTGTCCCGAAAGATCAGATGGGTATCGGACGAGGACGGCGACGGCGCGGGCTATGACATTGCCAGCTTCTACCCGGACGGATGCGACCGACTGATCGAAGTCAAGACGACCAACGGCTGGGAACGCACACCGTTTCATATTTCGCGTAACGAACTCAGGGTCGCAGATGACTGTTGCGAAAGCTGGTGTCTTTTTCGCCTTTATGATTTTCGACGTGAGCCGAAAGCATTTGAACTGTTTCCGCCGTTGCAACGGCATGTCGAACTGACGGCGACCAGCTTTCAGGCGAGCTTCTGCTGAGGTTACAATATGTCTGACATATTGCGACAAACTTGATAAGATTGTCTCCCAAACAGGAAGCGAACATGTCCGAGAAACGCATCAACACGCGGCTGAACAATCTGCTTTACGAATATGTGAAGCGCGTGACAGGGCCGGACGGGCTTTACGAAACGCCGAGCGAGTATGTGCGCGATCTGATCCGGCGGGACATGCGTGCGGGCTCGCCGGAAGCCCCCGATGCACTCGATTTCAGCGGCATGCCCGAACCCGCGAACCTTGCCGAACACATCAAGGAAGGCTTCCGGGACTTCGCCGAGGGCCGGTTCATTGTTGGAACAGGCGATCTGCAGGACGACCTTCGTCGAATGCGGGAGAAGCGTGCCAACGGCTGGAAATAGGCCGTGAGAGGTTTCCTCCTGACGGATCGCGCCGGCCTCGATTTAGATGACATCGAGTCATACACCGAGGATCGCTGGGGACCAGCGCAGACGACAGCATACCTTGTCGACCTACGAAGCGCCTTCGAACAGATTGTCGAATCCCCCGACCTCGGCCTGTCGCGCATGCATCGCTCTGCTCCATTCCGCATGGTGCGGGAGCAGTCTCACTTCATTGTCTACGATCTGTATGGCGACTGGATCGTCATTGCCGCCGTGCCGCATGCCCGGGCCGACATCGAGGGTCTGGTCCGTGACATGACGCCGGACTATCGTCGGGAGCTTGAGACGCTGAGGGCGCAGTTCCCGGAACTGGACGCCGACGGCAACATCCTGGGGAGAGACTGAATGCTGCAGGAACGGATCGAAGGCAAATGGATCGACAGCTTTGTGGAGACCTTTCGCCTGTGCGATGTGAAGGAAGGCGAGGTCTGCGCCATCCTGTCGGAGACGCAGAGCCGCCCGGTCATCGTGCATCTGGCCGAACTGGCGCTGCTGCGGCTGGGCGCGAAGCCGTTCCATGTCGTGCTGCCGACACCGAAGCAGACGGCCCCCGCGCCCGTGCGTTCCACCGGCGCATCCGATGCGATCCAGAACCTGGACCCCGTGATCGCCGCGCTGGGGTCGACCGGGTTCGTGGCGGACTGCACGGTCGAGGGGCTGCTGCATGCGCCGGAACTGCCCGCCATCCTGAAGGGCGGGACGCGTGTGCTGATGGTGTCCAACGAGCACCCGGAACTGCTGGAGCGCACGGCCCCGACGCCCGATCTGGAAGCCCGCGTGAAGACCGGCATCAAGATGCTGCGGGACGCGAAGGAGATGCGGGTGACGTCGCCCGCCGGGACGGACCTGACCGTGAACGTCGAGAAGGCCCCTGCCGGTGGCGGCTGGGGTTACACCAAGCGCGGCGGCACGATCACCCACTGGCCGGGCGGGCTGTGCCTGTGCTTCCCCGCGCCCGGATCGGTCAACGGTACGGTTGTCATGGACACCGGCGACGTGAACCTGACCTTCAAGCGCTATGTCGACAGCCCGATCACGCTGACCGTCGAGAATGATTTCGTCACGCAGATCGACGGTGACGGCGTCGATGCCAACCTGTTCCGCAGCTACATCGCCGCCTGGGGCGACCGCGAGGCCTATGCGGTCAGCCATGTCGGCTGGGGCATGAATCCCGGTGCGCGCTGGGACGCCATGGCCGCGTACGACAAACGCGACTATAACGGTACCGAGATGCGCGCCTTCGCGGGCAACTTCCTCTATTCCACAGGCGCAAACGAGGTTGCGGGGCGTCATACGCTCGGCCACTTCGACCTGCCCATGCGCAATCACACCATCAGCCTGGACGGCATGGTCGTGGTGCAGGACGGCGCGCTGCAAGGAGAACTGACATGAATGACGGGGCCTATATCGACCGGGGGACCGGTGCGCCGATCGTCTTCCTGCACGGCATTGGCGGCAACGCCGACAACTGGCTGCCGCAGATCAATGAACTGTTCGCCGACTTTCGCTGTATCGCCTGGAACATGCCCGGGTATGGCGGAAACCCTGCCGTCGGGGAGATGACGTTCGCAGGCATGGCGGACGCGCTGGCCGGTCTGCTGGACGAACTGGGCCTTGAAACGGCAACCTTCTGCGGCCTGTCGATGGGCGGGTATCTGGCGCAGGAGGTGCTGGCGCGGCACCCGGAGCGGGTTCGGGCGTTGATCCTGATGTGCACCAGCGCGTCGTTCGGCAAGCCCGGTGGTGATTTCCAGACCGAATTCCTCGCCGCCCGGCTGAAACCCCTCGATGCGGGCAAGACCCCTGCGGATATCGCGCCGAAGCTGGCCGCCGGCATGGCCAGCCCGAAAGCCGGACCGGAAGTGGCCGGCGCGCTGATCGCCTCCATGCAGCGCATCCCGGCCGAGACCTACCGCGCGGCGCTGAACTGCCTGGTCACCTTCGACCGGAGCGACAATGTGAAGAACATCGCATGTCCGGCCCTGCTGATCGCAGGCGAGGAAGACAAGACAGCGCCGGCCGCTGTCATGGAACGGATGGCGCAGCGCATCGATGGCGCGGCGTTCCATGTCATCCCGGAAGCCGGGCATATCGCCAATATCGAGGCCCCGGCGGCAACGAACCGCCTGATCGCCGACTTCATGAAGGAGCTTGATGCATGAGCATGTGGCAGGACTTCGACCTGACGGAACGCCAGCGCGAACTGGTCGGCATCATCGGCGAGATCGGCCCGGCCTTCCGCGAACGTGCAGACGTCAACGACCGCGACGCGACCTTTCCCTACGCCAACTATGACGACCTGCGCGACGCGGGGATGCTGGCGCTGTGCATCCCGTCGCAGTACGGCGGGCTGGGCGCGGATTACGAAAGCTATTTCTACGTCGCATCCGAGATCGGGCGGTACGATCCAGCGACCGCTCTGACCTTCAACATGCACTCCTGCTCGATGCTCTGGTCCGGGCCGCTGGCCGACGATCTGCCCATGACCGACGATCAGCGCCGCGAGCACGAGACCAACCGGGCCGCCATGTACGAACTGGTCACCGACCGGCGCGCGGTCTTCGCGCAGCCCTTCTCGGAACCGCACACACAGGCCGCAACCGGCAAGGCCCCTTTCGGCACGACAGCGAAACGCGTCGAAGGCGGCTATCGCGTGAACGGCATGAAGCACTTCGCGTCCCTGGCAGGTGCCGCCACGCACTATTCCGTCCTGTGTACCGAGGAGACCTCCGCCGACGGCACACTGGATGCGCGTGACACGATCATGCTGGCCGTTCCGGGCGACGCGGAAGGTTTTGCGGTCGTCGGCGACTGGGACACGCTCGGCATGCGCCCCACCGTCTCGAAAAGCCTGAAGATCGACGATGTGTTCGTGCCGGATGCACACCAGATCATGCCGCGCGGCGTCTATTTTCAGGCCGCGACCAACTGGCCGCACATGTTCCTGACGCTCACGCCCGCCTACATGGGCCTGTCCCAGGCGGCCTATGATTTCACCGTCGCCTTCCTGCGGGGCGAGGTCGAAGGGGCCAAGGGCGTCAAGCGCGGCAGCCCGATGAAACAGTACGCGGTCGCCGAGATGCGCATGAAGCTGGAACAGTCCCGCGCCATGTTCCTGCAGGCGGCCCGCGACGCCCGGCACAACCCGTCGAAGGATGCGCGCATGCGCGCCTACGTGGCCAACTACACGGTGATGGAGAACGCCAACGACATCTGCCGCCTGGCCATCCGGACCTGCGGCGGCACCTCGATCATGAAGAAATTCCCGCTGGAGCGCTTCTATCGCGACAGCCGCTGCGGCTCGCTGATGCTGCCCTGGTCCGCGGAAGCCTGCATCGAGCGGCTCGGCAAGGAATCCCTCTACGAGAAAGGCGAAAAGGACTGACCACGTCCTTGTGTTCGCGCGCCCACTGGCAGGTGACGTTCTGAGCGGCTAAATGCTCATTCATGGGCAACTTCCTGCTAGAGAACGAGGCAACGGTGCGGCTGGCCGTTTTCGGCGTCATGCTGGCGCTGATGGGTGCGCTGGAATGCGCCGCCCCAAAGCGCCGCCTGACGGTGGGCCGCATCGGGCGCTGGTTCCAGAACATCGGCGTCGTTGTGGTGAACACCGTCGCGCTGCGGCTGGCCTTCTTCTTCCTGCCGACGCTGGCCGTCGGATTTGCCGTCCTGATGGCCGATCAGGGAATCGGCCTGCTCAATCTGCTGGACTGGCCCTGGTGGGTCGAGGTGATCGTCGGCGCGGTGGTGCTGGACGTGATCATCTATGGCCAGCACGTCGCCTTTCATCGCGTCCCGGTCTTCTGGCGCATTCACCGGATGCATCATGCCGACCTGGACATCGACGTGACCACAGCGCTGCGGTTTCATCCGGTCGAGATCGTGCTTTCCATGGGGTTGAAACTGGTTGCGATTGCGCTGCTGGGTCCGCCCGCACTGGCCGTTCTGATCTTCGAGATCCTGCTGAACGGGGGTGCCATGTTCAATCACGCCAACATCGCCCTGCCCGGCTGGCTGGACCGGATCCTGAGACTGGGCATCGTCACACCGGATTTTCACCGCGTGCACCACTCCTCGATCGAAGGTGAGACGAACTCCAACTACGGCTTCAACCTGTCGATCTGGGACCGCCTGTTCGGCACCTACCGCGCCCAGCCCCGGCGGGGGCATCGGGGTATGGAGATCGGCCTGTCGCAGTTCCGTGACGCCGACCGGCAGGGTTTCGGCTGGATGCTGGCCCTGCCCTTCCGCAAATGACGAAACGTCTGACGGTCATCGTCCCGGCCCTGAATGCCGAAGCCGGGCTTGCGCGCACGCTCGAAAGCATCGACGGGTCGCCGGTCACGGAGGTCATCGTCGTCGATGGCGGATCGACGGATGCCACACGCACTATCGCCGGGGCCACAGGCGCGACGATCATTGACGCCCCGCGCGGGCGCGGCACGCAACTGCGGGCGGGGGCCGAAGCGGCACAAGGCGACTGGCTTCTGTTCCTCCACGCGGACACGGTGCTGTCGCCGTCATGGCGAGCGGAAGCCGGGAACTTCATGGCCATGCCGGCGAACGAACGGCGTGCGGCTGCATTCACATTCAGGCTCGACAGCCGGAAGGCCGAGGCCCGGCGCGTCGAACGTCTGGTGAACTGGCGCTGCCGAAAGCTGGGCCTGCCCTATGGCGATCAGGGACTGCTGATCTCACGCCAACTGTACGGCGAACTGGGTGAATATCCCGACGTGCCGCTGATGGAGGATGTCGCGCTGGTTCGGCGGATCGGCAGAAAGCGCATGCACCTGTTCGACGCGACTGCGACCACTTCGGCGGAAAAGTTCGAACGCGATGGATGGACCGCCCGCCCCGCCCGGAACATCACCTGCCTGATACTGTATTTTCTGGGTATGCCGCCGCGCTGGATCGCGCGACTGTACGGGCGATGAAGCGAACCCTGATCATCTTCGCCAAGGCCCCGCGCATGGGTGCCGTCAAGACACGGCTGGCCCGCGACATCGGCGCTGCCGAAGCGCTCGGCTTCTATCGGAGATCGCTCGACAGGACGATCCGTCTGGGTCGCGCGCTGACCAGCGTCGAAACCGTCATCTGGACCGCGCCGGACAATGCGGCGGGCGGACGATATTTCCCGTCAGGGATCGCCGTCTATCCCCAGGGACGGGGCGACCTGGGACTGCGGATGAGTCGGGCGCTGTCGCATCACATGATGTGCGACCGCCTTCTGATCGGCGGCGACATCCCTGGAATCACGCCGGAGATCCTCAACGAAGCCTTCGATCAGTTGAGCTGCAACGACGCGACATTCGGCCCGGCTGAGGACGGCGGATTCTGGCTGGCCGGCCTGCGCGCGGGTTTCCAGCCGCGCGGCCTGTTCTGCGGCGTCGGCTGGTCTGAACCGACGACCCTGACGCAGACGCTGTCCACGCTTCCGGCGCATGCGTCCATTGCCTTCTGCCAGACCTTGAACGATATCGATGATCTGAGGGACTATCAGCGTCTGCTATCGCTTTGAGGGGTATCGCCATGCAGTTCGGCATCGGTCAATCGGTCACGCGCGTCGAGGACCAGCGTTTCATCACCGGCAACGGCCGCTATCTGGACGACATGAATCCGGAGGGCTGCCTGCACGGGGTCATGGTGCGCTCGACCATCGCGCACGGCAGGATCGCAAAGCTGGACGTCGAGGCCGCGCGCGCTGCCGATGGCGTGGTTGCGATCTATACCGGTCAGGACTGGCAGGACAACAGACTGCCGCCCGTCCCGATCCGCCCGTCCATCGCCAATGCCGACGGCAGCCCGATCAAGGTCCCGCCGCGCTGGCCGCTGGTGACGGATACCGTACGCCATGTCGGTGACGGCATTGCTTTCATCGTCGCGGAAAGCCGGAAGGCGGCGCTCGACGCGGCGGACCGGGTCGAGATCGACTACGACGAGTTGCCTTCGGTCACCGACTCGAAGGCGGCGCTGAAGCCCGGCGCGCCGCAGCTTCATGCGGATGCGCCAGACAACCGTGTCTTTCTCTGGACCAAGGGCGAGAAGGATCCGGTCGAGAAGGCGCTGGCCGAAGCGGCGCATGTCGCGGAACTGGAACTGGTCAACAACCGCGTGGTCATCAACCCGATGGAACCGCGCGGGGCCATCTGCATGTACGATGCAGGCAGCGACTGCTACACGCTGTCGGGCTCGATCCAGCACGTCTTCATGTACCGCCAGATGCTGGCCGAGCAGGTCTTCGACATGCCGATGGATAAGCTGCGCGTCGTCGCCTACGACGTCGGCGGCGGCTTCGGCGGCAAGAACCAGGTCCAGCCCGAACACGCGCTGGTCCTGTTCGCCACACGACAACTCAAACGCCCCGTCAAATGGGTCTCCGACCGCTCGGAACTGTTCCTGACCGACGGACAGGGGCGTGACCAGCAGACACGCGTCCGGCTGGCGCTGGACAAGGATCACCGCTTTACCGGTCTGTTCGTCGACACGGTGGCCAATCTGGGTGCCTATGTGTCCACCAACGGGCCCGTCGTCCCCACCATGGCGACCTCGTCCGTGGTCGGCGGTGCCTACGACATTCCGACCGCTTTCTATCGCTGCGAGGCGGCCTTCACGAACACGGTGCCCACGGATGCCTATCGCGGCGCCGGCCGCCCGGAGGCCTGCTATCTGCTGGAGCGGGTGCTTGAGCAGGCCGCATCCGATCTGGGCATCGACGCGGTCGAACTGCGGCGCAGGAACCTGATAAAGCCCGAAAAGCTGCCCTATCAGGCGGCGCTGGGTCACGTGATCGATTCCGGCGGGTTCGAGGAACTGATGGACCGTGCCATCGACCGGTCCGACAGGGCCGGCTTCGCCGCGCGCAGGGCGGCGTCCGAAAAGAAGGGCCTGATCCGGGGCTATGGCCTTGCCTATTATCTTGAGGCAACGCTGGGCGTGCCGACCGAATATGCCCGGCTGGATTTCGACGAGGACGGTTTTGTCACGGTGTCGGTGGGTACGCAGTCCAACGGCCAGAGCCACGAAACCACCTTCGCCCAGATCGTCCGGCAGAGACTGGGCATCAGCTTCGAGAAGGTCCGCTTCCGCCAGTCGGACACGGCCAACACGCCCATCGGCCACGGCCACGGCGGGTCGCGATCGCTGCAGGTCGCGGGCAGCGCGATCCTGGGGGCCTCGGCAAAGGTAATCGAGCGCGCGAAGGCGCTGGCGGGCGATCTGCTCGAAACATCCGCAGCGGACATCGAATTCGACGCGGGCACCTTCCGCGTCGTCGGTACGGACCGGAAAGTGGACTGGCCTGCGATCATCGACGCCGCCTTTTCGACGGACCGGCCCGAAGCCGAGCGCGGCCTCACCGGCAACGAGGAATACACCCGCGCCGGCAACGCCTATCCCAACGGCTGCCATATCGCCGAGGTCGAGATCGATCCGGCGACCGGTGTCGTGGCGGTCGCGAAATACACGGCGGTCGACGATTTCGGCCTGATCGTGAACCCGATGGTCGTCCGCGGTCAGGTGATGGGCGGGATCATTCAGGGGCTGGGACAGGCGGTGCTGGAACACACGGTCTACGATCCCGACAATGCACAGCTCGTCAGCGGATCCTTCATGGATTACTGCATGCCGCGCGCCGACGACCTGCCGGAAACCAGCATCGACTTCTACGAGGAAGCCCCGACCGAGACATCGCCCATGGGCGTGAAGGGCTGCGGCGAAGCCGGCACGATCGCGGGACCGCCGGCGATCGTGGCGGCGGTCTGTGACGCGCTGGGCGTGGCCCATGTCGATATGCCGCTCACCCCGGAGAAGGTCTGGCACCTGGCGGCGAAGGGTCAGAGCATCCCCGTCTTTGACTGAATTGCCGACTCCCGGACTGTCGCCCCCGGCTCATCCGGGGGCCTTCCTGAATGTCCGGCTCGCGCGGCGTTCGCCAGGTCGTCCGATGCCCCCCGCACGCAGGCGGGGGTGACAGCCTGCGTGTCTGGCGGTTTCAATCAGATGCCGGGACGCTCCGCGCTACCCCCCAATTGCCTACGCCGCACCGACGTCGAATGACGGACCGCCGAAGCCCGCTTCGACCGGAATGTCGATCATCCGGCGACCGTCCTTCGCGTAGACCTTCGGTGTCACGACGACCGGGGGCTTCTCGTTGGCCTGCGCGACGGCTTCCGCGACACTGCCGGCCTGCGCCAGCTTGATCAGGTTCAGCCGGGTCGCGAAAACCATGGTGACCTCGTTCGCATCGGCCAGCCGCACGGCCTCGGCGGGATTGATCCAGACGCTCTCGACGGCTTCGGTGCCGTCGTGCAGGGCGGACGCGCTCTGCGACTCCGGGACTTCCGCAATGTAGAACGGCGTATCGAAGCGTTTGGCCAGTACGGCGGGCGTGATCCAGTGCGCGAAGGGTGTCAGTTCGGTCAGATCGAACTTCAGATCCTCCTTCTCGGCCATCTCCCCCATCGTGATCCGGTTCTTCTCCAGATCGGCGGCGGAGGTTTCCTTCAGTTCCAGATACCTCTCGGTCCCGAAGTCGTGCCCGTCGGACCGTCGACCCAGCAGCACGCCCGTCTCCTCGAAGGCCTCGCGAATGGCGGCGACCCGGAAGCCAAGCTGCACGTCATCCAGACCCTCCGCCCCGATGCAGGCAGCGCGCGCCTTCGCATCCGAATCGGCGTCATCCACCTTGCCGCCCGGAAAAACCATCGCGCCCGAGGCAAAGTCGATCTGGTGGTGGCGAGTCACCATGAATACCTCCAGACCGCTCGTTCCGTCGCGGACCAGCAGGATGCTGCTGGCGGGCTTGGGAACAACGTCGGCAAACTTGCCGCTGAGATCGGGTCCGGACATGGGGCGGCCTTTCAGATGGGAACAACAGGCGGCGACGCGCCGTTCAGGTCACCGAAATATCGCAGGAAGCTGGCCCGCTTTGCAAATCGTGACACGAAATCCGCGTTACCATCCATCCGACCGGCGATTTGCTACCTCATACCGCGTCACAATCTGGCACGTCATCTGCTATAGGCGGACATCATACGTGCAAACATCACATGGGAGGGCTCCATGAAACGGATCCTCATTATTCTCGGCGTCATCGTTGTCCTGCTGGTCGCGGCCATCGTTGCCGTGCCGTTCATCGTGCCGAAGAGCGCCATGACCGCCTATGTCGTCGGTCAGATCGAAAGCGCCACCGGCCGCAAGGTCACGGTGGGGGCCGAACCCGAGTTCTCGATCTTCCCCGAAGTGAAGCTCTCTCTCAGCGAGGTGACGCTTTCCAATCCCGAAGGCGCAACCACCGAGAACCTTGCCGAGATCGGTTCGGCGGATATCGAAGTCGATCTGATCGCCGCGCTCTCGGGCGAGGTGGTGATCCAGAAGTTCGTGCTGATCGACCCCATCTTCGTGGTCGAGAAGGACAAGAACGGTCGTTTCAACTTCGAGATGGGCGACAACACGCGCACGTCGGATACCGGAAGTCCCGCGACAGGCGGCGGCGGTGCCGGTGGCATCGGCGATGGCCTGGTGCTGTCGCTGAACGATGTGCGGCTGGAGAATGCAACGCTGGTCTATTTC
Organism: Minwuia sp.; assembly: GCF_048263705.1. Taxonomy (GTDB): domain Bacteria; phylum Pseudomonadota; class Alphaproteobacteria; order Minwuiales; family Minwuiaceae; genus Minwuia. The sequence continues at coordinate 76,344 of NZ_JBLXDV010000005.1, forward strand.
GACGCGACGACGGGAGAACGTCAGGAAGTCCGCGGGTTCAATGCCGCACTGTCACTGCCGGCCATCGAAGGCCCGTTCGATATCGAGGCCGACGCTGAATGGCGGGAACGCCGCGTCGCGCTGGTCGCGCACGTCGACAATCCCCTGGCGCTCACGAAGGACGGCAGCACGGCGCTGACGGCCACCGTGTCCAACGACGACATGTTCACCGTGAACTTCGAAGGCACCGCACAGGGTGGTGCAGTCCCCGAAGGTGCCGGCAAGGCCGAAGTCGAGGTTTCAGATCTCGCAGCATTGCTGGCCTGGGTGGACGTCGCCCTGGGACCGGACGTGAAACTGCCTTCGACGGTGGCGATCAGCGGCAACATGACCGGATCGCCGGAGAAGGTCGCGATCGCCGATGCGGTCATCCGTTTCGACCAGAACACCCTGACCGGCAATCTTTCAGCCGGGTTGACGGGCGGCAAGCCCTACGCCGTTGCGGACCTGTCGTCCGAAGCCCTGGACCTGCGCGCCTATCTGCCCGAGGGCGGAAGCGCCGAGGGTGCATCGGGCAGTGGCGGAAGCGGTCAGGCTGGCGGGTCTTCCGGCTGGTCTGACGAGAAGATCGACCTCTCCGGCCTGTCAGCCGCAGATGCCGATATCCGGCTGCGCGCCGGGCAGATCACCACCGGCATCGTCGATACCGGCAAGACCGACATCGCCATCGTCGCCAAGGGCAAACGCGCCGATCTGACAATCAACGAACTGGCACTCTATGAAGGCAACGCCGCCGGTTCGGTCGGGATCGACATGCGCAACGAGGTTCCCGCCATTGCCATCGACCTGAACGTGGCCAATGTACAGGCGCGCCCTGCCCTTCAGCAGTTGGCAGACTATGGTGACCTGCTGGGCACCGTGAACCTGAAGGCAAACATGACCACACGCGGCGACACCGAACGCAAGCTGGTCTCCGCTCTCAACGGCACGGGCAACCTGACCATCACCGACGGCGCGATCATCGGCTACAATCTGGCGGCGGCGGTGCGCAACATTTCCACCGGCGGTTTGAACATGGACTACGATTCGTCCGAGAAGACCGACTTTGCCGAGATATCCGCCAGCTTTACCGCGAAGAACGGGCTGGTGAACAATCCAGACCTGAAGATGAATGCGCCCCTGCTGCGCGTCACCGGCGCGGGCGACATCGCCCTGCCCCCGCGCACGCTGGACTACCGCGCCGTGCCCAAGCTGGTCGCGAGCCTGACCGGACAGGGTGCCGGCGGAGAACGCGGCCTGAGCGTGCCGATCCTGATCACCGGGTCCTGGGACAATCCGTCGATCAGGCCCGACCTGGAAGGCGTCATCAAGGGCGTGCTCGAAAGCCCGGAAGATGCCGTGAAGAACGTGCAGGGCATCGTGGAAGGCGCCGGCAAGGGCGGCGTGAAGGGGGTTCTGGATGCGGTGACCGGTGGCGGATCGGGTTCAGGGGAAACCGATGCTGCACCCGCCGATGAAACCGAACCCGAGAACCCCGCAGCCGGGGCCGTCAAGAAACTGAAGGGTCTGTTCGGGAACTGAGCCCGGACCGACCGTGCAACAAGCGTGAGAGGAACACATGACTGAAGAAGAGACCTCGACCACGATGGAAATCATTTCCGCCTATGTGGTCGAATACGCGTTCGCCTTTGTCGGCGTCATCGTCATCCTGGTGGCCGGTTTCTACATTTCCCGCTGGGTGGCGCGCCTCGCGGGCAAGGCGATGATCCGGACCGGCAAGATCGATGCGATGCTGGCCAACTTCGTATCCAACATCATCCGCTATGCGATCATTGCCTTTGCCGTCATCGCCGCGCTGGACCAGTTCGGCGTCGAGACGACCAGCTTCGTGGCCGTCATCGGTGCGGCAGGCCTGGCCATCGGCCTGGCTCTGCAGGGCACCCTCAGCAATCTGGCGGCCGGGGTCATGATCCTGATCTTCCGCCCGTTCAAGCAGGGCCAGTTCATCGACGCCAGCGGCATCTCCGGCACGGTCGATTCAGTGTCCCTGTTCGTGACCGAGATGCACACCGCCGACAACGTCCAGATCCTGGTGCCCAACAGCAAGATCTGGAACACCTCGATCAAGAACTTCAGCCATCATCCGACCCGCCGGCTCGATCTGGTGCTGGGCATCGGCTACAGCGACGACATCGGTCACGCGATCGAAACCCTGCGCGAGATGGCCAATGCGGACGAGCGGGTCCATGACGATCCGAGCCCGATGATCGCGGTGGCGAATCTGGGTGAAAGCTCGGTCGATCTCACGATCAGACTCTGGTGCAATGCCGGCGACTACTGGGGCCTGAAGTTCGACTTCCTGCGCCGCATGAAGGAGAAGATGGACGAGATCGGCGTCGAGATCCCGTTCCCGCAACGCTCGGTGCACACCGTTGTCCACGAGGACAGGAAAACCGGGAAGGCCGAGGCAGAGAAAGCGGCGACGGACTGATCCGCCGTTTCGTGCCCGCCTGAATAGAAAAGGCCCGCCTTCCGGAACCGGAGGCGGGCCTTTTTCGTCAATCAGGTCAGTGCCTACTGATCTTCGAAGATCCGGAACGGCGTGCGGATACGAACGCCCCAGAATTCATAGATGATGTAATAGCGTCGGCCGGGCTCCAGCAGGCCGCCGCGCACATTCATGCTGTGACCCTCCTTGATCGCACCGCCTGCCGGGATGGTGCGGGTCACCTCGCTTTCGCCCGGACAGGTCTTGTCGGCCTTGACGACGACCGGATCGTTGTTCGGCAGAACGATCGCCCAGTTGTGGATGGCACAGTCGCCCGGGGCCTTGATGATCAAATCTTCATCCCCCAGGTTCTTCAGCCCCACATTCACGTGGATCCGGGTCGAGGCACCGCCCTGCGGCACGCGTATCCTGCGTTCCACCTGGATGGTCGCTTCAAGAAACTCATCCGTGGTCGCGACAGACGCCGCCTGCGTGCCCTGAAACGGCAAGATTGCGGCAGCCGCCAGCGCGGCGCCTGCGATAAACCTGCGAAAGCCCATTCATCAACTCCGTGTGCGAAAACAATCTGGCCGTAACGTGGGAAGCTGAGCGCGGTTCGGCAAGTCACGGTCGTCACGTTCATCGCTGTCTTGCGGCCCCGCGCGACAAAGGCCACTCTCCCGTGAACTGACACATCCCACTCCCGAGGCACGAACTTGACACATTTTCTGCTGCTGGCCGGCAAGGTCTCCATGCACAAGGCCGATTTCCTTCGCAAACATCTCACGACCGACTGGCACATCGAGGCCTGTGATCCTTCCGAAGATCGCGCGGCGTTCGAACGGTTTGCGCCCCGGGCGGACGCCATCGTGGGCGGCCACATTGCCCCCCCCTGGCCCGAGACGCCGAACCTGAAACTGTTCCAGATCCCGTTCACCGGATTCGATTTCCTGACGCCGGAGACGCTGCCGAAGGGCTGTGTTGCCTGCAACACCTATGAACATGAAACCTCGATCGCCGAATATATCCTGCTGGGCATGCTGGAATGGGAGATCGGACTGTCGAAGACCCACGCCGAATTCAAGGCGAAGAGCTGGAACGGCAAGGGGCCCGCGCAGAGCCCCGTGCATGGCGAGGTGCGCGGCAAGACCGTCGGCATCGTCGGCTACGGCCATATCGGACACGAGGTTGCCGTCCGTGCCCGTGCCTTCCAGATGAATGTCATCGGCATCGGGCGGCGCGATCGCGAAACGCCGCCCGAACTGGACTGGTACGGCAGGACCGATCAGCTCGACCGGCTGTGCGCGGAGGCGGATTATGTCGTCGTCTGCGCGCCCCTGAACAGCGACACCGAAGGCATGATCGGACCGGATCAGTTCGCGGGCATGAAACCGTCCGCCGTGGTCATCAATGTCGGGCGCGGACCGATCATCGACGAGGATGCGCTGTATGACGCGCTGTCGAACCGGAAGATCGGCGGCGCGATCATCGATGTCTGGTTCAACTATCCGTCGAAGGACGATCCGAATCCCAGGCCGTCGAAACACCCGCTGCACGAACTGGACAACATCATCATGTCCCCGCACAACTCGGGCTGGACCCAGGAACAGATCGACCGCCGCTGGACGTTCGTCGCCAGCAATCTGGACCGGCTGGCGCGCGGCGAGTCCCCCCTGAACAAGGTGATGGAGGGCGCGCGGTAGGCATGGCGAAGCGCTATCCCTTGCCCAGGCGCTTCAACGCCGCACTCAGCGAGTCAGCCTATGCCAGACTGCGGACGCTGAACGACGAATGGGGCCTGGGCAACAACTACCTTCTGACGGTGCTGCTGGAACGGCTGGATGAATTCGCCAATCCGGGCGCACTGGATGCCGCGTTCCGTAGCTTCATCGACAAATACGGTTCGCCGAAGAAGCCGGGAAACGACGGATGATCAGGCCGCTTTCACTTCGACCAGTTCCAGGTCGAAGGTCAGATCCTTGCCCGCCATCGGGTGATTGGCGTCCAGCGTGACGGTGGCATCGTCGAACTCGGCGACGACGAAGCTGATCGGGTTACCCGCCTGATCCGAAGCCTGCAGCGCCATACCGGTTTCCAGTTCGATCTCGTCAGGCATCTGCTCGCGCGGAACCTTGTGGAACAGGCTCGGATCGTGCGGGCCGTAGGCTTCCGCCGCGGGAATCGTCACGGTCTTCTTCTCACCGACCGTCATGCCATCCAGCGCGTTGTCGAACCCGGCGATCACCTGACCGCTGCCCAGTTCGAATTCCAGCGGTTCGCGTCCCGCCGATGAATCGAACTGGGTGCCGTCGTCCAGAGTACCGGTATAGTGCACGCGCACGGTGTCGCCTGAGGTCGCCTGTGTCATGTCATGTCCTTTCGGAAATTTTGTCGGCTGCGGCCTGGTTTGCCCTGGCCGCGTGAGGCGCAGCCAGGGCTGCGCCAGAAGAAACCCGGCCCCGCAGCCACCATCGGCGCAGGTCCCCCGGTTTCGAATGAGCTACATACCTAGCAAGGCAGTTCGCCGTGTCAACGCAGGGCCCGGATCATGCCGCGGCGTCAAAGGCCTCGACCGCGTCACTGCAACGGTTGCAGATGCCGTCGTCGGTCTTCACCTCGTCCAGTACCATCCAGCAGCGGTTGCACTTGTGACCCTCGGCCTTCCGGGGCGCGACCGCAACGCTCTCGACATCCTCCAGCCGGAAGGCGTCCGCGGGCGCAGCACCGGTCGAAACCGTCAGATCCGACGTGATGCAGAGTTCTGCCATATCCAGACCGTCCAGCAGCGCAGCGTCATCGGGTTCGACATGCAGGACCGGCGCGGCCTGCAGGCTTGAGCCGATCCGCTTCTCCCGGCGCTCCACCTCCAGCGCGCCCGTCACGACACGGCGAATACGCGCGACACGGGACCACTTGGTTCCGAGTTCGTCATTGCGCCACGCAGCCGGAATCTCCGGGAACGTCCGCACGTGGACACCGTCCTCGTCATCGGGGAAGCGGGTCAGCCAGACTTCTTCCGCCGTGAAACAGGTGATCGGCGCAAACCACGTCGTCAGGCATTCGAACAGGATATCCAGAACCGTGCGCGCAGAACGGCGACGGATCGAGTCCGGACGGTCGCAATAGAGCGCGTCCTTGCGGATGTCGAAATAGAACGACGACAGTTCGATGGTGCAGAAATTGAACAGCGCCACGTAAAGACGGTGAAAGTCGTACTCCAGCAGCGATTCCCGCACCGTGCGGTCCATGACCGCGATCCGGTGCAGCATGTAACGCTCAAGCTCGGGCATGTCCGAAGGTTCGACCTTCTCCGACACTTCGAAACCCCCGAGACTGCCCAGCAGGAAGCGGAACGTGTTGCGGATCCGGCGATAGCTGTCGGCCTGCGCTTTCAGGATATTCTTCCCGAAGCGCAGATCGTCGGTGTAATCGGCGGACGCCACCCACAGGCGCAGAATGTCCGCGCCATATTCCTTGAACACATCCTGCGGCGAGATCGTGTTGCCGACCGACTTGGACATTTTTTCGGCTTTTTCGTCGAGGATGAAACCGTGGGTCAGCACAGCGTCATAGGGTGCCCTGCCCCGGGTTCCGCAGCTTTCCAGCAGGGATGAATGGAACCAGCCGCGATGCTGGTCCGTGCCTTCCAGATAGAGGTCCGCAGGCCATTTCAGGTCCTCGCGCGGTTCCAGGCAGAACGCGTGCGTCGTCCCGGAATCGAACCAGACATCCAGGATGTCCGTCGACTTCTCGAAATCGTCAGCGTTGTAGTCGTCGCCTAGGAAGTAGGCCGCGTCCTGATCGAACCAGATATCGCAGCCCTCGGCCTCGATGGCGTCGGTGATGCGCTTGTTGACCTTCTCGTCGCGCAGGGGTTCGCCGGTTGCCTTCTCGATGAAGACCGTGATCGGCACGCCCCAGACGCGCTGGCGCGACAGCAGCCAGTCGGGCCGGTTCTCGATCATGCTGTTCAGCCGGTTCTTGCCCGACGGCGGATAGAACGCCGTCTCCGAGATCGCCTTCAACGCCGCATCGCGCAGCCCGGTCTTCTCCATGGAGATGAACCATTGCGGGGCGTTGCGGAAGATCAGCGGTGCCTTCGAGCGCCAGGAATGCGGGTAGGAATGCGTGATCTTCGAATGAGCCAGCAGGCCGCCATGCTCGGTCAGCGTCTCGATGACCTGCTTGTCGGCCTTGTAGACATGATTGCCGGCGAAATGCGGCACGTGGTCGTAGTAGACCCCGCCCGGATCGACCGTGTCCGGCACCTCGACGCCGTATTGCTTGCCCAGATCGAAGTCTTCCGCGCCATGCCCCGGCGCGATGTGCACGAACCCCGTGCCCTGGTCGGTGGTCACATAGTCGGCAGGCAGCAGCCGGTCGTCATAGTCGTAGCCCAGCGCCCGCAGCGGATGATGGCAAATCGTGCCTTCCGGTTTCGTCACCGGCGCGATCCGGGTCCAGCTCTCGATACCCGCCGCCTCGGCGACCTGCGCGGCCAATGCGTCGGCCAGCGCCAGCTTCTCTCCGACCACGGCCAGCGATCCCTCGGCCACAGCCTCGACCTGATAGACGCCGTAGTCGATCTCTGGCCCGTAGGCGAGCGCACGGTTGCCCGGGATGGTCCAGGGCGTCGTCGTCCAGATCAGGATCGACGCCCCTTCCAGCGCCGGGTCCTCGGTCTTCACGACCGGGAAACGGACCCAGATCGTGGTCGAGTTGTGATCGTGATACTCGATCTCGGCCTCGGCCAGGCTGGTCTTCTCGACCGGCGACCACATCACCGCCTTTGCGCCCTTGTAGAGCGCGCCGTTCATCAGGAACTTCAGCAGTTCCTTGACCGTATAGGCCTCGGATTCGTAGGCCATGGTCTGGTACGGATTCTCGAAATCCCCGATCACGCCCAGCCGCTTGAAGCCGTCCGCCTGCACGCCGATCCAGTGTTCGGCAAATTCGCGGCACTCGCCCCGGAACTCGTTGACCGGTACCTCGTCCTTGTTCCTGCCGGCCTTGCGGTACTTTTCCTCGATCTTCCATTCGATGGGCAGACCGTGGCAGTCCCAGCCGGGCACGTAATTGGCGTCATAGCCCAGCATCTGCCGCGAACGGTTGATTACATCCTTCAGGATCTTGTTCAGCGCATGTCCGGTGTGGATATCGCCGTTGGCGTAGGGCGGGCCGTCGTGCAGGATGAACTTCTCGCGTCCCTTCGAAATCTCGCGCAGGCGCCTGTAGAGGTTCATGTCTTCCCAGCGCTGCAGGATTTCCGGCTCCTTCTTCGGCAGGCCGGCACGCATGGGGAAGTCGGTCTTCGGCAGGAAGACGGTTTCTTTGTAATCACGGGTCATGTCAGGGAGCCCTCGGGGCTTGGAGTAAGCGGTATTCGGAATTCAGAAACAGGCGATGATACCCGGCCCCGGTGTTACAGGACCGGGCCGGTAATTCGTATGCTTTTCCGAATTCTGGCGGCGCTCGATTGCATGACGCGGCTTATACCGCCGCGGTCAGGGCTTGTCGAGAAGGCCGGTCGATAGGCCGTGCAGGATCGGGCAATCCGGCCGGTCGTCGCCGCTGCAGGCATCGGCAAGGCGGGTGAGTTCGTCCTTCAGCGATTGAAGCTCGGCCATCTTGCGTTCGATGACATGCAGCCGTTCGAGGGCGATGGCCTTCACGTCGGCGCTGGCGCGGTCGCGATCCTCGTACAGCGCCAGCAGTTCGCGGCATTCCTCGATGGAAAAGCCGAAGGTGCGCGCCCGGTGCACGAAACGTAGCTTCTGGACCTCGCGTTCGTCGTAATCGCGATAGCCGTTTTCCCGACGACCGGACGGTTCCACCAGACCGATGTCGGCGTAATAGCGCACGGTCTTCGTCGGCAGATCGCTGGCACGCGCCGCGGCACCGATATTCATGACCTGTCTCCGTCCAGTTCGACTGTCCGCAGCCGCAGCGCATTCGAGATGACGGACACCGACGACAGGCTCATCGCCGCGGCTGCGATCATCGGCGACAGCAGGGTGCCGGTCAGCGGATAGAGCACACCCGCCGCAATGGGCACGCCCGCCGCGTTGTAGGCGAAGGCAAAGAACAGGTTCTGGCGGATGTTGCGCATGGTCGCGCTGGCCAGAATGCGCGCGCGCACCAGTCCGGAAATATCGCCTTTCACCAGGGTGATCCCGGCGCTTTCCATGGCGACGTCTGCACCCGTCCCCATCGCGATGCCGACATCCGCCGCCGCCAGCGCGGGCGAATCGTTGACGCCGTCGCCCGCCATCGCGACCCGCCGCCCCTGCTGGGTCAGTTCCGCGACCAGCGCCTGCTTGTCCTCGGGCAGTACGTCCGCCCGCACGTCGTCGATGCCAAGCTGGGCCGCAACGGCACGGGCCGTGCGCGCGCTGTCGCCGGTCGCCATGACGATGCTGAGACCCGCCTTCCGAAGCGCGTTCAGGGCGTCCCGCGCGGCGGGTTTCACCGGATCCTCGACCGCCAGCAGGCCCCGCACCACGCCGTCGACAGCCACGAACATGACCGTCGCGCCCACGTCCCGCAGCGCATCCGCCCGTTGGGCCCAGCCTGTCAGGTCGACCGTCTGCGCATCCATCATCGCGCGATTGCCAAGATGGACTCGCGCGCCCGCCACATCCCCCGAAACCCCCTTGCCGGTGATCGACCGGAAGTTCTCGGCAGCGTCGAGCGTGACGCCACGTTCCGCCGCGCCGGCCACGATGGCCTCGGCCAGCGGGTGTTCCGAACCGCGTTCCAGCGATGCGGCCAGCCGCAGCAGCCGATCCTCTTCCCACGTGTCATCGGTCACGACCTGTGTCAGCACGGGGCGTCCCTCGGTCAGGGTGCCGGTCTTGTCGACGATCAGCGTATCGACACGGGAGAGACGCTCCAGCGCCTCGGCATCCCGGATCAGGACGCCTGCCTGTGCGCCGCGCCCGGTTGCCGTCATGATGGACATGGGTGTCGCCAGCCCCAACGCGCAGGGGCACGCGATGATCAGTACCGACACAGCCGCCACGAGCGCATGGGCCAGCGCCGGATCCGGTCCGAACAGGCTCCAGACCGCGAAGGCCGCGACCGCAACGGCGACAACGATCGGCACGAACCAGTTGGCAACCCGGTCCGCCATGCCCTGGATGGGGGCGCGCGAACGCTGCGCGGTGGCAACCATGTCGACGATACGCGACAACATCGTGTCCGCGCCGACACGCTGCGCCCTGACGATCAGGCTACCTGTGCCGTTCATCGTCCCGCCGGTGACATGGTCGCCGGGCGTCTTCTCGACCGGTATCGCTTCCCCCGTCAGCATGCTTTCATCGATCGAGGAGCGGCCTTCAAGCACCACGGCATCGACCGGCACGCTTTCGCCCGGACGGACGCGCACGCGATCGCCTTCCAGAATGTTTTCCAGCGGCACCTCGCGTTCCTTGCCGTTCTCCCCGATGCGCCGGGCGGTCTTCGGTGCCAGATCCAGCAGCGCCCTTATCGCGGAACCGGTGCGTTCGCGCGCCTTCAGTTCCATCACCTGCCCCAGAAAGACCAGTGCGATGATCACCACGGCGGCTTCGAAGTAGACGGGCACTGTCCCGTTCTGTTCGACAAACGACTCCGGGAAGAGTCCGGGCGCGACCGTGGCCGCGACACTGAACAGATAGGCCGCCCCGACGCCGATGGCGATCAGGGTCCACATGTTCGGGCTGCGATTGACGATTGACGACCAGCCGCGCCGGAAGAACGGCAGCGCCGCCCACAGAACCGCGGGCGTCGCCAGTGCCAGTTCCAGCCAGCGCGCGAGGTCCGTCCCCAGCCACTGCTTCACCGGCAGGCCCAGCATCGGCCCCATGGCCAGAACCAGCACCGGCACGGCGAGCGCCGCGCTGACGATCATGCGCCGCGTGAAATCGATCAGTTCGGGGTTGGGCGCATCGTCCGGCACGCCCATGGGTTCCAGTGCCATCCCGCACTTGGGACAGTCCGCAGGCCCGTCGGAAATGATCTCGGGGTGCATCGGACAGGTGTATTGGACCCCGGCCCTATCGACCTTCTTCCGCTTCGCGGGACCGCCTGTCAGATAGAATCCCGGGTCGGCGTCAAAGCGGTCGCGGCAACGGCCCGAACAGAAATGATAATCGTGACCGTCATGGCGGGTCGTCGGCTTGCCCGCGTGCGGATCGACCGTCATCCCGCAGACAGGATCCACAGTCTTGTCGACCGGCTGCGTTTGCGGAACGGTCGCCGTCACTGAAGTGGACATGTCTGTGCGCTCGCTGCCCTGTTGACCATCGGAACGGTGCATATTGCTTCCAGTTACTGGAAGGTCAAACACCGCAGGCGGCAATTCCGCCTGAACAGCCGGTTACGCCCGCATTGAGGCAGCCTGCCCGGCAATCGCCCCCTGTCCGCCCGATCCGGGGAAGCACAGACCCGTCGGGCTTCAAACGCTCACATATGCTGGCTTTCGATTTTTCTCAGGCGCCGCAACTCGTTGTAGGTCTCGGTTTCATCCCTCAGAATCGAGATGATGCCTTCGATCGCCCCGTTCTCGTCCTTCAGCGGCGCGACCGAGAACTGCACGGAGATCGTCGCACCCGAACGGGTCGTCGCGGGGACCGACAGCATTTCGTCAGCGTCATGGCGCGATTTTCCGGTCTTCATCATGTTGAAATAGCCGTTCCAGTGGCGCTTCCGCAGACGCTCCGGGATGATGATGTCCAGGGACTGCCCCAGGGCCTCGGCGGCCGAATATCCGAATATCCGCTCGGCACCCCGGTTCCAGAACCGGATGTGTCCCCTGGCGTCGCAATAGACGACAGCGTCCGGAATGCCAGTAATCGTCGCCACGCCCAGCGCGGCGAGTTCAGCTTCATCGAGGGGTTTCGGTTGCATGGCTGTTCCGGTCCTCCTGCTGTACTTTCTCGTCCGATCCGGCGGGATGGCGTGCGCCGTCCTCGGTGAGGACCAGCGTCATGGCGATGTCGTGCGGCTGCGGATAGATCGTCGCGATGCGCAGCCGTTCATAGCCGACACCGATGACCTGCGGACTGTCGTTGCGGATCGCGAGGGTCCGGTCGAAATAGCCACCGCCGTTGCCCAGCCGAAAGCCGCGCGAATCGAACCCGAGCACCGGCGCGATCATGATTTCGGGCACGACGGTTTCAGCACTTTCGTCAGGACAGGGGATGTTCCATATCCCCGGCACGAGCCGCTGGCCCGGAGACCAGGTGCGATAGATCAGCGGACGATTGCGCTCGACGACCACCGGCAACGCACAGCGCCCGCCGCCGGCGACAATGCTTCGGGCGAACCGCGTCAGACGTGGTTCACCCCGTATCGGGACATACAGGCCCACAGTCGTCCCCCGGAGATCGCCGAGCAGGTCCGTCAGGTGATCGGTGATGCGGTGATCCAGGGCCGCCCGCTCGGCGGCATCGATCGACTGGCGGACAGCCAGAAGACGCTCCCGCTCCCCACGCCGCCAGCGCATGACATCCCGGACTGTCTGATCCGGATCTTCGGCAATGCGTCCTGAATAGGCGGGGTCGAGTTCATGCATGAAGCATGGCGGAGAAGCGAACTCTCCCGTTTCAGTCACATTCTCCGCATCGTCATCAGCGCTCAAGAAAGTGTCTCCGCCTCAGTCCGTCCGGTATCGGAACCCCGGATGATAGGGATCCTGCACGTTGCAAACCAATGCGTGCCGGATGCGACAGCCATGCGCGATGTTCGGGGCCATCCGCCTCAACCTCGACTGTTGTCCTCGATTCCTCACGGGCAGGCCGCAGGATCGCTTTACAGATCACCGGCGACGGTCTAGAAGCGCGGCCATGATTGCACGGACACCGAAACCGACGACCACCAAGACGACCCACGATCGTGGGGCGTTCATGGTTGCGCGTTCGGTCTGAACCAGACGCAATCTGAACCAGCCCCGCGGAGTGCGGGGCAGGATTTTCCAAGGATCATCGTCCCGCATCTCCCCGCTTCAGGAGTACAGAACGATGAACGCCAATCCCAACCATAATGCCATGGCCCGCGTCGGCATTGTCGGCGCCACCGGACTCGTCGGCGAGATGATGCGCAACCTGCTTGCCGAACGCCGCTTCCCGCTTTCTTCGCTGCGCCTGTTCGCGTCGCACCGGTCGGCGGGAAAGACAATCGAATGGCAGGGTCGGAAGATCACGGTGGAAGACGCCGAAGCCGCGGACTACAGCGGCCTTGATCTGGTGTTCTTCTCGGCCGGAGGCGCGGCGTCCAAGGCGCTTGCGCCGAGAGTGGCGGCGGCGGGCGCCATCGTGGTCGACAACTCGTCGGCCTATCGCAGCGATCCCGACGTGCCGCTGGTCGTCGCCGAAGTGAACGCACATGCCCTGAACACCATTCCGAAGGGCATCGTCGCCAATCCGAACTGCACCACCATGGCCGCCATGCCGGTGCTGAAGCCGTTGCACGAGGCGGCAGGCCTGAAGCGTCTGGTCGCCAGCACCTACCAGGCGGCATCGGGTGCGGGGATCGCCGGTGTCGAGGAACTGGCGGCACAGCTTCGGGCGGCAGCGGACGGCATCGAGGCACTTGCCACCGACGGCAACGCCATCGAACTGCCTGCCCCGCGGAAGTGGTCCGTTCCCCTGGCCTTCAATGTCGTGCCCATGAACTATGTGCTGGCGGAGGATGGCTATACCGAGGAAGAGGTGAAGCTGCGCGACGAAACCCGCAAGATCCTCGAACTGCCGGACTTGCCGGTATCGGGCACCTGCGTCCGCGTCCCCGTCTTCACAGGCCATTCGCTGTCGATCAACGCCGAGTTCGAGCGCGCGATCACGCCCGAGCAGGCAACCGGCATTCTCACCGGTGCCGAAGGCGTCCTGCTGGCGGACGTACCGAACCCGCTGGCTGCGACCGGCATCGACCCTGTGATCGCCGGTCGCATCCGGCGCGATCCCACGGTCGAACATGGTCTGGCCTTCTTCGTGGTCGGGGACAATCTGCGAAAAGGAGCCGCCCTGAACGCCATCCAGATCGGCGAGGCGCTTGTCCCGCATGTCATGCAGAGACGCTCTGCCGCTGCAGGGTGAACGCCCAGTCCTGGAGGGTCATGTCATTCGATTCCGTTGGCGCGCTGCAGTTCGCGGATGTAGGCGATGATCTGCGGGATCTGTTCATCGGTGACCCCCGGCACGGGCGGCATGTTGCCGAAGCGCCAGTGGTGCTGACGGACACCGGCCCTGATCGCGGCCAGGAATGCCCCGTCGCCGTGGTGGCTGGGTTCGTAGATGATGTGAACCAGCGGCGGGCCGCCCGGACCGCCTGACGCGTTTGCGCCGTGGCACATCTGGCATTTGGCGGTGAAGGTTTCCTGCCCCGCCTGTGCCATCTCGGAGAGGGCGGGCACGATCACATCGACCTGATGTGCCAGCCGGCCGCCGTTGTTCGATGTCGCCGCGGTCTGAGGCTGTCTCAGCCACCAGATCGCGGCCGCGGTGGATGCGGCAACGGCCACCAGTATCAGGATTGCAACGATACGCATGAAGAACCTCCTCGACCTGTTCGTCGAGGAGGATGCAATTTCCGGTGGCTGGAAGGTCAAGCGATCGGGATCAGATCGCCGTATGGGCTCGTTTCAGCAGTGGTGCGCTGGTCAGGCCGCCTTTTCCATCTCGGCGGCCCATTCGCCGCGCGCGGCGGCCCAGTTCATCTTGGCACGATGCAGATAGGCACGCTGGCCGGCAGCGACGTTCTCGCTCTTGCCGCTCCAGGCTTTCAGGGCGGACTGCTGCAGGGCGCGCCCGTACGAGAAGCTCAGTGCCCAGGGTAGCGACCCCATCTTGTTCATCGCATCCAGGTGCGCGGTCGCCTCTTCCTCGGACTGGCCGCCCGACAGGAAGACGATGCCCGGCACCGCCGACGGCACACAGCGCTTCAGCGTCTGGACCGTCGCCGCGGCGACCGTCTGCACATCGGCACGCTGGCCGGCATCCTGTCCTGAAATCACCATGTTCGGCTTCAGCAGGATGCCCTCCAGTTCGACACGCTGCCTGTAGAGTTCGTTGAAAACGGCATCCAGCGTGTCCTCGGTGACCTGCTGGCACCGCGCCAGATCATGATCGCCATCCATCAGGACTTCCGGTTCGACGATCGGTACGATCCCGGCTTCCTGGCTGAGCTTGGCATAACGCGCAAGCGCGTGGGCGTTGGCATCGATGCAATAGGCGCTCGGGATATCAGCCCCGATCTTGATCACGGCGCGCCATTTGGCGAAATCGGCGCCCAGTTCGCGATATTCGGCAAAGCGTTCGCGCAGACCGTCCAGACCCTCGGTCACAGTCTCCTCCGGCGCACCGGCCAGCGGTTTGGCCCCCATGTCCACCTTGATACCTGGGGCGACGTCCTCGGCACGGATCAGATCGACCAGGGGCGTACCGTCCTTCGCCTTCTGGCGCAGGGTCTCATCGTACAGGATGATGCCGCCGGTGTAGGTGCCGTGGCCCTCGGTGCGGAACAGCATCTCGCGATAGTCGCGACGGTTGTCCTCGGTGTTCTCGACACCGATCTGGTCGAAGCGCTTCTTGATCGTACCTGTGGACTCATCCGCCGCCAGCACACCGCGCCCGTCGGCAACAATTTTCCTGGCTATGGCATTCAGATCGCGATCAGACATCTTCGTTCAACTCCGCTGTTTCAATTCGACAGGGCTGCGACGCCCGGCAGGCTCTTGCCCTCAATCCACTCAAGAAATGCGCCGCCCGCCGTCGACACATACGAAAAATCGTCGGCCACACCGGCGTGATTGAGCGCGGCGACCGTGTCCCCGCCGCCCGCCACCGAATTCAGTGTGCCGGCCTTCGTCAGCCGCGCTGCAGCCTGCGCGACGGCGACGGTGGCCTTGTCGAACGGCGGAAATTCGAACGCGCCCATCGGCCCGTTCCACATCAGCGTACGGCAATTCTCAAGTTCGGCGACCACGGCTGCAATGCTTTTCGGGCCCACGTCCAGAATCATCCGGTCCGCAGGCACGGCGTCGACGGCGACGATGGCCGCATCGGCCCCCTGCTCCAGCTTGTCCGCGACCACGGCATCCACCGGCAGGATGATGCGGCAGTTCCGGGTTTCCGCCTCCGCGAGGATCTTCTGCGCCGTCGCGACCAGATCCGGTTCCGCCAGCGATGTGCCGATCTCGACACCTTTCGCCAGCAGGAAGGTGTTCGCCATGGCCCCGCCGATGATCAGCAGATCAACCTTGCTCATCAGGTTGGTCAGCACATCCAGCTTGGTCGAGACCTTGGCACCGCCGACCAGCGCCGCCGCAGGCCGCTCCGGATCGGCAAGCGCGCCTTCCAGGGCTTCCAGTTCGGCCTGCATGCAGCGTCCGGCAACCGACGGCAGATGATGCGTCAGACCTTCGGTCGAGACATGCGCCCGGTGCGCGCAGGAAAAGGCATCGTTCACGTACAGATCGCCGATACGGGCCATCTCTTTCGCCAGCCTGGGATCGTTCTTTTCCTCGCCCGCATGAAAGCGCGTGTTCTCGAACAGCAGGATATCGCCGTTGGACAGGGCATCCGCCGCCGCCTCGGCCTTGTCGCCGACACAATCCCCGACGAAGGCAACGGGGCGTCCGATCACCTTCTCCACGGCTCCGGCCACCGGCTTCAGCGAGAGATCGGATTTCCGCTCGCCCTTGGGACGACCGAAGTGGGCCAGCATGATCACCTGCCCGCCCAGATCGGAAAGCTCGCGAATGGTCGGTGCGATCCGTTCGATCCGGGTCAGGTCCGTGACCTCTCCGTCGCGTACCGGCACGTTCAGATCGACGCGCACCAGAACACGGCGACCGGCGACATCGACATCATCGATTGTACGAAAGCTGTTCATGGGGACAGTCTTCCGCTCAGAGCAGCTTGCCCATGGCCAGTGCGGTATCGCTCATCCGGTTCGAGAAACCCCACTCGTTGTCGTACCAGCTCAGCACGCGCACGAAGTTGCCGTCGATCACCTGCGTCTGCGTCAGGTCGAAGGTCGAACTGGCCGGCGTGTGGTTGAAGTCGATCGAGACCAGCGGCGCGTCGTTGACGTCCAGAACGCCCGCCAGACGACCCGAGGCCGCGGCCTTCATGGCGTCGTTGACCTCCTCGACCGTCGTCGGGCGCGACGAGGTGAAGGTCAGGTCGATCAGCGAGACATTGTTCGTCGGTACGCGGATCGCGGTACCGTCCAGCTTGCCGGACAGTTCTGGCAGCACCAGACCCACGGCCTTGGCCGCGCCGGTCGATGTCGGGATCAGCGAAGACGCGGCAGCGCGCGCGCGGCGCAGGTCGCTGTGCAGCGTATCGACCGTGCGCTGATCGCCGGTGTAGGCATGGATCGTCGTCATGAAGCCCTTTTCCAGGCCGACCGTCTCGTTAAGCACCTGGGCGACGGGTGCAAGACAGTTGGTCGTGCAGGAAGCGTTCGAGACGACCAGGTGATCGGACGTGAGCTTGTCGTGATTGACGCCGTAGACGACGGTCAGATCGGCACCGGATGCGGGCGCGGAAACCAGCACCCGCTTGGCACCGGCTTCGAGGTGCATCGCAGCCTTGTCGCGCGCGGCGAAGATACCCGTGCATTCGAAGGCGATATCGACGTTCATCTCGCCCCAGGGCAGCTTCGCCGGATCACGTTCGGACAGGACGCGGATTTCACCTCGTCCGTAGTCCATGCCGGTATCGGTTGCCTTGACCTTGTGCGGGAAACGACCGTGAACCGTATCGTACTGCAACAGATGCGCGTTGGCCTCGATCGAGCCCAGATCGTTGATCGCGACGACTTCGATATCGTCACGGTCGGCTTCCGCCATGGCCCGCAGCACCAGCCGTCCGATGCGGCCAAATCCGTTGATTGCGACACGTAGAGTCATTCTCGCTTACCTTTCTTCACTCAGCCCAGACGGGACTTCGCTGCTTCGGCTACCGCTGCCGCGGTGATGCCGAAATGTTCGTAAAGTTTGTCGGCCGGCGCTGACGCACCGAAGCTGTTCATGCCGACGATGGCACCATTGTCACCTACATAGCGTTCCCAGCCGTAAGTGCTAGCGGCTTCGACGGCGACTTTCACCGTATCCTTCGGCAATACCGATTCGCGGTAGTCCGCGTCCTGTGCGTCGAACAGTTCCGTGCAGGGCATGGAGACCACGCTGGTCGCAATATTCTCGGACTGGAGCTGCTTCTTGGCCTCGATCGCCAGCGCGACTTCCGTGCCGGTCGCGATCAGAACGACCTGGGCGGCATCGTGCGCCGCATCAATGATGTACCCGCCCTTCGCCGAGCGGTCCTTGGCTTCCTTGCGCAGCAGGGGCGTGCCCTGACGGGACAGGGCCAGGATCGATGGTCCCTTGTCGTGCTCGATGGCCAGCTTCCAGCACTCGGCCGTCTCGACGGCATCGGCGGGCCGGAAAACGCGCACGTTCGGCATCGCCCGCAGGGATGCCAGATGCTCGACCGGCTGGTGCGTCGGCCCGTCCTCGCCCAGGCCGATGGAATCGTGGGTCATCACATAGATCACCCGCTGCTGCATCAGCGCGGACAGGCGGATCGACGGACGGCAGTAATCGGTGAAAACCAGAAAGGTCCCGCCAAACGGAATGACGCCGCCATGCAGCGCCATGCCATTCATTGCCGCCGCCATGCCGTGCTCGCGGATACCGTAATAGATATACGATCCCGCGAAATCGCCCGGCGAGACCGGTGCCATGCTGCCGGTACGGGTCAGGTTGGACCCGGTGAGATCTGCCGATCCGCCGATCAGTTCCGGCAGAGACGGCTGAATGGCCTCAATCGCCATCTGCGAGGCCTTGCGGGTCGCGACGGCAGGCTTGTCCTGCAGCAGTTTGGCGATGTGAGCTTCCAGCCCCTTCTGCCAGCCTTCGGGCAGACGGCCTGCGGAGGCACGCTTGAAGCTTTCGTGCCGGTCCTGATCCATCTCTGCCAGGCGGACGTCCCATGCGGCGGCCTTGGACGCGCCGCGTGCTCCGACCAGTCGCCACGCATCCAGAACATCGTCGGGGATGGTGAAGGGCTCATGCGGCCAGCCCAGGTGTTCGCGCGTTGCCGCGATCTCGTCCGCGCCCAGCGGGGCACCGTGGGTCGCTGCGGTCCCCTGCTTGTTGGGAGCGCCATATCCGATGACCGTCTTGCAGGCGATCAGCGACGGACGCGGTTCGTTTCTGGCGGCGTCGATGGCGTCGGATATCGCCTTGTGGTCGTGGCCGTCACAGTCCAGCACGTGCCAGCCGGAGGCCGCGAACCGCGCCATCTGATCGTCGGAACAGGAAAGATCGACAGAACCGTCGATCGAAATGCCGTTGTCGTCCCAGAGCACGACCAGCTTGCCCAGCTTCAGATGACCGGCGAGGCTGATGGCCTCGTGACTGATGCCTTCCATCAGGCACCCGTCACCGGCGATGACATAGGTGTGGTGATCGACGATCTCGTCGCCGAAGCGGGCCGCCAGAATACGCTCGGCCAGCGCCATGCCGACCGCATTGGCCAGCCCCTGCCCCAGCGGACCCGTGGTCGTCTCGATCCCGGTCGCATGCCCGTACTCGGGGTGGCCGGCGGTCTTCGCACCCAGTTGCCGGAAGTTCTTCAGTTCTTCCAGCGTCATGTCGGAATATCCGGTCAGGTGCAGCAGCGCATAGAGCAGCATCGACCCGTGGCCTGCGCTAAGTACGAACCGGTCCCGGTTCGGCCAGTCGGGGCGTCTTGGATCGAACGCCAGATGCTTGCTGAACAGAACCGTTGCAACATCGGCCATGCCCATGGGCATGCCCGGATGACCGGAATTGGCCTGCTGGACCGCGTCCATCGACAGAGCCCGGATGGCGTTCGCCATCTCGTGCGGATCAACACTCATTACTTTCAGGGCCTCGGTATTGCTGGACGTGATGTCCTTGAACCTAAGTTCCGGTGGCTATTGCTGGGGGCTTCTCAAGATGCCCCGCGAACGAACGGACAGTCGGCAAAGCGCCATCCCGGAATTCGGCGGCAAAATGACCGCGGCGACCCCAGCCGTCAACCTGCAGACGCTTTCGATGACGCACGATTGCCACAGGAAACCCGTTCTCCTTTGTTGACGCGAAATGCGGGATGTTTTTATGGTAGCGTATTAGAAGAAGCGGCTAACTTCATGCGGAACCGGCAATAATCCTGAATGACCACCTCTGAAAACAATATATCCGGCCCCTGGGCTCGGGTGATGAGTGCGCTCGAACGCCTTGAAAAAGCAGGTGCTGATGCTTCGATGCGTCGAACCGACGCACAAGCGGCCGACGCGCCGGTCGATCCGGAAATAATGGCGGAGGTCGAACGGCTTCGCGATGAGAACGAATCTCTGAAACGCGAGGCATTGAAGCTCGCCGGACAGGTCGACCGTGCGTTGGAACAATTGAGTCTGATCGAGAAGGGCTGATCAAGCATGCCTCAGGTACAGGTAACGGTGAACGGGCGCGAGCATCTGATCGGCTGCGGCGACGGGGAAGAAGACCGGGTGCGGGAACTGGCGGCCTATGTCGACAAGCGCGCCAACGAACTGGTCGATGGCGGCGCACGTGTTCCCGATGCGCGGCTGATGCTGATGACCGCTCTGGTGATCGCGGACGACCTCGCAAGTGCCTATGAGGAACTCGATTCGGCACGGGACGGCGAAACACCTGCCAGCGGTCAGGCGGACCCGCGCCTGAACGAAATCGCCGAGCGGCTGGAGAAACTGGCAAGCGGCATGGAAACGACCGCCGCTCAGTAACCGCGATCCGGGTCCACCCGGTTGATCAGCGGCTGTCCGGCCTGATCCCGGCGGATATTCTCCACCACCTGTTCGACCAGCGCACGAGGATCGGAGAACGCCGCGATGTGCGGCGTGACCGTCACTTGCGGATGCTTCCAGAACGGGCTGTCCTCGGGCAGCGGTTCGGTCTGGAAAACATCCAGTGTCGCTTCGGACACATGCCCCTCGTCCAGCATCGCCAGAAGATCCTCCTCGACGACATGGCCGCCCCGGCCCCCGTTGATGAAGGTCGCGCCCCTTGGCAGTCCGGAAAGCAGCTTGCGGTCCACGATGCCGCGTGTCTGTTCCGTCAGCGGCAGCAGGCAGATCAGGATTTCGGTGCGCGCCAGAAAGTCCGGCAGGCCGTCCGCACCGCTGAAACAGGTGACGCCGTCGACCTTCTTCGGCGACCGCGACCAGCCCGCGGTGTCGAAACCCAGTATCGCCAGATGGCGCGCGGCGTCGCCGCCCAGTTCGCCCAGCCCCATGACCCCGACCCTGCGTTCGCCGGCGTGGGGCTGCAGCAGCTCCTGCCAGATCCGGTCCCGCTGCTGCCGGTCGTACTCGCGGTGCCGCCTGTGATGCATCAGCGTGTGCATCACGATCCATTCCCGCATCCGCAGGGCCATATTGGGATTGATCACCCGGCACATGGGAATGTGCTTCGGCAGTTCCGCGTCAGCGAAGATGTGATCGACGCCGGCACCCAGCGAGAAGATGGCCCGCAGGTTCGGCAGGCTGGCCAGCAGGCCGGTCTCCGGCTTCCAGACCAGCGCATAGTCGATCTCGGCCTTGTCGCCCGTGTCGGGCCAGACCCGGAAATCCAGATCCGGAATTTCGGCCAGCAGGGTCTCCCGCCACCAGTCGTCGCGGTCGGCGTTGGAACGGAACAGCAGTGTCGTCATTCGGTATTGGTCCCCAGAACCCGGTTGTCGAAAGCCGCAGCCAGCAGCGTCTTGGTATAAAGCGTTTCGGGTTCGTCGAAGATCTTCGACGTCGCCCCCTTCTCCACCACGACACCATCCTTCATCACGATGACTTCGTCCGACAGCGCGCGCACGACCTTG
The DNA here is from genome assembly GCF_048263705.1 of Minwuia sp. Lineage (GTDB taxonomy): Bacteria > Pseudomonadota > Alphaproteobacteria > Minwuiales > Minwuiaceae > Minwuia. The sequence continues at coordinate 97,677 of NZ_JBLXDV010000005.1, forward strand.
AGATCGTGGGAAATGAACATGTAGGCCAGCCCGTAGCGGTCCTGCAGTTCCCGCAACAGGTCCACGATCTGCGCCTGCACCGACATGTCCAGGGCCGAGGTCGGTTCGTCCAGCACGATGAAGTCGGGCTTCAGCGCAATGGCACGCGCGATGGAGATGCGCTGGCGCTGGCCGCCCGAGAACTCGTGCGGGTAGCGGTCCTGCATGTCGCCCTGCAGTCCGACCTCCTCCAGCGCGGCAGCGATGACGTTCCGGCGCTCGGCGTCATCGCCCACCATGTCATGCACCAGCAGACCTTCCTCGATGATCTGACCGACCGACAGGCGCGGGCTGAGCGAGCCGAAGGGGTCCTGGAAAACCACCTGCATCTCGCGGCGCTTCGGCCGCATGGCCGAGAAACCCAGCCCGTCGATCCGTTCGCCCTTCCAGACGATCGGGCCTTCCGAGCGGATGAGCCGCAGCAAGGCCATGCCCAGCGTGGTCTTGCCGGAACCGGATTCACCGACAACGCCCAGCGTGCGCCCCTTGCGCACCGTCACATCAATCCCGTCGACCGCCTTCACATGCCCCACCGTCCGGCGGAAGACCCCCCGCTTGATCGGGAACCAGACCTTCAGATCGTCCGCGCTGAGCACGGTCTCGGGCTGCGGCTCGTCGGGATCGCGGACCGGACGTCCCTTGGGTTCTGCCGACAGCAGCATCTGCGTGTAGGCATGCTGTGGCTGTTCGAAGATTTCCTCGGTGGGGCCTGTCTCCACGATCTCGCCCTGCGTCATCACACAAACCCGGTCGGCAATGCGCCGCACCACGCCCAGATCATGCGTGATGAACAGGATCGCCATGCCCAGACGTTTCTGCAGATCGATCAGCAGGTCCAGAATCTGCGCCTGAATGGTGACATCCAGCGCGGTTGTCGGCTCGTCCGCGATCAGCAGTTCCGGCTCGTTGGCCAGGGCGATGGCGATCATCACGCGCTGCCGCTGACCGCCGGAAAGCTGGTGCGGATAGTCGGCCAGACGTGCCGCGGGATCGCGAATGCCCACCAGATCGAGCAGTTCGATCACCCGCTTGCGGGCCGCCTCCCGTCCGATGCGCTTGTGCAGCAGCAACACCTCGGCGACCTGTTTCTCCACCGTGTGAAGCGGGTTGAGCGCCGAAAGCGGTTCCTGAAAGATCATCGAGACCCGGCGCCCGCGGATGTTCCGCATCATGCTGTCGGGCGCGCCCACCAGTTCATCGTCCTGCAGGCGGATCGATCCGTTGGGATGAGAGGCGCGCGGATAGGGCAGCAACTGCATCACCGACAGCGCCGTCACGGACTTGCCCGATCCGCTTTCGCCGACAAGCGCGAGCGTCTCTCCCTTGTCGAGATCGAACGAAACATGACGCACCGCCTCGATCACGCGGCCCTCGATGTTGAAATGGACCGACAGGTCCCGGACTTCCAGCAGACGGCTCATGCGAAGCTCTTTCTCGGATCGAAGGCGTCCCGCAGGGCTTCGGCCATGAACATGACCAGCGTCAGCATGAAGGAGATCACCACGAAACCGGTGATGCCCAGCCATGGCGCCTGCAGGTTGGACTTGCCCTGTGCCAGCAGTTCACCCAGCGACGGCGACCCCGGCGGCAGCCCGAGCCCCAGCAGATCCAGCGCCGTCAGGGACGTGATGGCACCGGTCAGGATGAAGGGCATGAAGGTGATCGTGGCGACCATGGCGTTGGGCAGCAGATGCTTGAACATGATCACGCCGTTGCCGACACCCAGCGCCCGCGCGGCGCGCACGTAGTCGAAGTTGCGCGCGCGCAGGAACTCCGCGCGCACGACGGCCACCAGGGCGGTCCAGCTGAAGATCAGGAGGATGAACAGCAGCGTCCAGAAACCGGGGATGAACAGCGCCGAGAAGATCAGGATGATGAAGAAGAACGGCATCCCCTCCCAGATTTCGATGAAGCGCTGGGCGATCAGATCCAGCCAGCCGCCGTAGAACCCCTGCACGGCACCGGCGGCAACGCCGATGATCGTGGACAGCACCGTCAGCATGATCCCGAACAGCACCGACAACCGGTATCCGTAGATCACGCGGGCCATCACGTCCCTGCCCTGATCGTCGGTGCCTAGCCAGTTCTCCGCAGTCGGAGCCTGCGGGAACGGCCCTTCGGCCTTTGGCGTCCGGTAGTCATATTCGATCAGCGGCCACAGCGCCCAGTTGTCGCCCTCGGACAGGGCCTCGCGCATGAAGTCCTCCCGGTACTCGGCCTCGGTGGGCAGGAAGCCGCCGAACTCCTCGTCGGTATAGACGAACAGCACGGGGAACTTGAGGTCGCCCTCGTAGGAGATCATCAGCGGCTTGTCGTTGGCGATCAGTTCCGCGAACAGGCTGAGCACGAAGGCGATCAGGAACAGGATGGCCGACCAGTATCCCCGCCGGTTGCGCTTGAAGTTCTGCCAGCGCCGTTTGTTCAGCGGCGAAACCCGGAAACCCAGGACCCGGTGGGTCTCAACGCCCGACAGCGGCTCGTCGACGGTGGCATCAGACATCGCGGGCCTCGAAATCGATGCGCGGATCCACGAAGGCATAGGTGATGTCGCGGATGATGGTCATCAGCAGCCCCAGCAGCGTGAACGCATACAGAGTGCCGAACACCACCGGATAGTCGCGGTTGACCACACTTTCGAAGCCGAGCCGCCCCAGGCCGTCGAGCGAGAACAGCACCTCGATCAGGAATGTGCCCGTGAACAGCATCCCGATGAAGGCCGACGGAAAGCCTGCGATGATGATCAGCATCGCGTTGCGGAACACGTGCCCGTACAGCACCCGGTTCTCGGACAGGCCCTTGGCCCGCGCGGTCTGCACGTACTGAAGATTGATCTGGTCCAGGAACGAGTTCTTGGTCAGCATGGTCAGGTTCGCAAACGCGCCGATCGACAGGGCCATGATCGGCAGGAAGATGTGCCAGAAATAGTCGGCGATCTGGCCGATGGTCGAAAGCTGGTCGAAGTCTTCCGATACGAGGCCCCGCAGCGGGAAGATCTGCCAGTAGGATCCGCCTGCAAACAGCACGATCAGCAGCACCGCGAACAGGTAGGCCGGTATGGCATAGCCCACCACCACGACCGTCGAGGTCCAGACATCGAAGGCCTGTCCGTCCTTGACCGCCTTGCGGATGCCGAGCGGTATCGAGATCGAATAGGCGATCAGGAAAGACCAGAGCCCGAGCGAGATCGAGACCGGCATCTTGTCGATCACCAGACTGACGACCGACTGATCCCGGAAATAGCTGTCGCCGAAATCGAATTTTGCATAGTTCACAAGCATCTGGATAAAGCGCTCGTGTACCGGCTTGTCGAAGCCGAACTGCTGCTCCAGTTCCCTGATAAACTCGGGGTCCAGCCCCTGCGCGCCGCGATAGGAACTGTCCTGCACGCCCGCCCCCGCCGAGGCCGTGCCTCCGGACGCTTCCGACCCGCCGCCGCCGGTCACGCGCGCACCCGCGCCCACGGCGGTGCCCTGGATTTCGGCGATGATCTGCTCGATCGGACCGCCGGGCGCGAACTGGATGATGACGAAGTTCACCAGCAGGATCACGAACAGGGTCGGGATCACGAACAGCATACGCCTGACAAGATAGGCGATCATGCCCGGCTGCCTCCACGCACCGCGAAGTCAGTCATCCTGCGCACCCGTCTTTTCGGCCTTGGCCGGATCGAACCACCAGCTCTGCACGATGGCCCGGAGATAGGGCGGTTTCTCGGCCTTCGGGCGCGCGAACCGGTCCCAGTAGGCCAGGTTGTGCTCGCCCTTGTACCATTGGGGCACGATGTAGCGTCCCCACATGATCACGCGGTCGAGCGCCCGGAGCGCCGTCAGCAGGGTTTCCCTGTCCGGTGCGGCCAGCGCCGTCTCGATCAGCCTGTCCACCGCCGGATCGCGGACGCCGGCATAATTGTTCGTCCCGTTGATGTCGGCCTGGCGGCTGCCGAAGAAACTCCAGAGTTCGGCACCCGGTGTCTCCGGCGGGGAAAACCGCGCGGTCACCACATCGAAATCGAAGCTTTTCACCCGCTCCACATATTGCGCGGCATCGATCAGACGGATCGAGACTTCCATCCCCAGCCGTTCCAGGTTCTGCGCATACGGCCCCAGAATACGCTCGAAGCTCGGCTGGAAGATCATGAATTCGATCGTGAACGGTTCGCCGTCGGCATTGCGCAGGACGCCGTCCCGGATGTCCCAGCCCGCGTCCTTCAGCAGGCCGTGCGCGCGCCGCAGGTTCTCGCGGATACTGCCTTCGCCGTCGGTGACGGGGCCCTGGAAGGGCTGTGACAGGACCTCGGGCGGCAACGTATCCGCAAAGGGCTGCAGCAGGGCCAGTTCCGCATCGGACGGCTTGCCGGCATGGCGCAGTGTCGAATTCTCGAACACGGACTGGGTGCGCTTGTACAGGCCGTAGAAGAGATTGCGGTTGGTCCATTCGAAATCGAATGCGAGATCCAGCGCTTCCCGCACCCGGCGGTCGGCGAACCGGGGCCGCCTGGTATTGAAGAACCAGCCCTGCATGCCCGACGGTCGCCCGTCCGACAGCGTCAGGCGCTGGATACGGCCGTCACTGACCGGGACCTTGTCATCATATTCCGTCGCCCAGCTTTTCGACGTGAACTCCTCGCGCAGGTCGTACTCGTCGGCAAAGAACGCGAGCAGTGCCGATGTCCGGTCGGCGTACCAGTCGATGCGGATCTCGTCGAAGTTCCAGAGCCCCCGGTTCACGGGCAGGTCGCCCGCCCAATAGTCCGCGACCCGCGTGAGCGTCAGGGATGTCCCCTGATTGACCTTGCTGATCCTGTAGGGCCCGGAGCCCAGCGGCGGCGTCAGGGTTGTCTTCGCGAAATCCACGGTCTCGTAATAGTCCGCCGAAAGGATCGGCAGATCGCCCGCAATCTTCACGGCGAGATCCCGCGACGCGCCCTCGGCCAGATCGAAGCGCACTTCATGCGGGCCGACGGCGGTCGCGCTGGCCTTGTCGAACACGTTGCGCAGGATCGGGTGTCCCTTTTCCCTAATCGTATCCAGGGAGAAGACGATGTCCCTTGCCGTGATCGGCGTGCCGTCATGAAACCGGGCCCGGTCATCCAGCACGAACGTCACCGACCTGCCGTCTTCAGCCACATCGGCTGTCTTCGCGACCAGCGCGTAGTGCGCATCGGGTTCGTCGTACGACCGGGTCATCAGCGTTTCATGCAGACGGATTTCATGTTGCTGGACGGAGGCCGGACGCGCCCCGCGGACGATGAAGAAGTTCAGCGTATCGAACGTCCCGAGATCGCGAATCCGGAGGGTTCCGCCCTTTCGCGCATCCGGGTCAGCCCATTTGAAATGCCGGAAGTCGGAAGGATAGTCGAGATGGCCAAAGACCGAGATACCGTGCCTCGGTTCGGCGGTTGCGCCCCCCGCCAGCAACAGGAACGCAACAAGGAATAGTCCGGAAACCCTCACCGGTAGGCCTCGTTCAGGCGCTGTGCCTTTTCAGGCGCCACCCACCACGAGAAATAGTCCACGCCATACTTGGGATTCCCTTCCGGGCGACCGAACTTGTCCCAGTAGGCGATCCGGCTGGCAGAGATGTGCCAGTGCGGAATGACAATGTGCGAATGCAGCAACACCCGATCCATGGCGCGCGTTGCCGTGACCAGCGCTTCGCGATCCTTCGCGAAAACGATGGCTTCGATCAGTTTATCGACAGCCTCCGACTTGAGACCCGCGAGATTGCGGCTCCCCTCCCGGTCAGCAGCCTCCATCCCGAAGAAGTCCCGCTGTTCGTTGCCGGGGCTTTCGGACTGCGGGTAGGACCCGACGACCATGTCATAGTCGAACGCCCGCACGCGATTTTCATACTGCGCGGTGTCCACCGTCCGCAGGCTGACATCGACCCCCATCCGCTGCAGGTTCTGCGTGAACGGCAGTACGATGCGCTCGAACTGCGGATCAGCGAGCAGAATCTCGAAACTGACCGTCTGGCCTGTCTCCGGGTCGATCAGCTTCTTGTTCTCGAACCGGTAGCCGGCGTCCTTCAGCAACTTGAACCCTTCGCCCAGATTCTTCCGGATCGAACTGTCCCTCGTGCTGGGTGGTTCGTAGGGTGTGGTGAAGACCGCATCCGGGATGCTGCCGCGCAGGGGCTCCAGCAGGGCCAGCTCGGCATCGGACGGCAGGCCGCTGGAGGCCAGTTCGCTGTTGGAGAAGAAGCTTTCGGTCCGGTTGTACTGGCCGAAGAACAGGTTCTCGTTGGCCCATTCGAAGTCGAACGCGTAAGCCAGCGCCTGGCGCAGGGCGGCGTTCTGGAACACCGGACGGCGTAGATTGTAGATGAAGCCCTGCATTCCGGTCGGACGGCTGTGCGGCACCAGCGCCTTGATCACGTCGCCCTTCTTCACCGCCGGGAAGTCGTAGGCGGTCGCCCAGTCCTTGGAGCTGTTTTCGGACCGGTAGTCATAGACATAGCCCTTGAAGGCTTCGAGGATCGCCGTCCGGTCGGCGAAATATTCGAACTGCACGCGATCGTAATTGTAGCGCCCGCGGTTCTGACCCAGCTCGGCACCCCAGTAGTCCTCTACCCGCTCCAGAACGACCCGCCGGTTCGGCTCGACCTCCACCACACGGTAGGGTCCGCTGCCCAGGGGCGCTTCGAGCGTGGTCGCACCGAAATCCCGATCCTGCCAGTAGGCTTTCGAGAAGACCGGCAACTGTCCCATGATTTGCGGCAGTTCCCGATTCCCCGATTCGGAGAAGGAAAACCGGATGCGCTTCGGTCCCTCAACCTCGATCCCGGTCACATTCCGGTAGTAGTAGCGGAAGAACGGTGTCCCCTTGTCCCGCAGGATCTCGAAGCTGAACGCCACATCCTCCGCCATGATCGAACTGCCGTCGTGGAACCTCGCCTCGGGCCGCAGGTTGAACACGACCCACGAGAAATCGTCGGGATATTCGACGGTCTCGGCGATCAGACCGTATTCAGCCGAAAGCTCGTCGAGATGCGAATCCATCAGGGACTCGACGGAAAGCGCGACAGCAGCGGAACGGTTGCCCTTGGGGATGTAGGGATTGAGCGAATCGAACCCGCCGAACGCACCAAGCCGCAGCGTGCCGCCCTTCGGCGCATCCGGGTTGGCAAAGCTCAGATGATCGAAGCCTTCCTCGTACTGCGGTTCGCCGATCAGCGAGAGGGCGTGGGTCCTGGTGACGGTTTCGGCGGCTGCAGGCACGACCAATGCCAGCGCCGTCAGTGTGCCAAGAAAAACTGCCCGCATATCACCACCCCGAAACTGAAACCGACTACCGAACCTCGCGATCGATTATGACCGGAGTTGGGCCTGATACGAAAGCCCATCAATCCCTGATCAATCAGCCTTGAAGTATTTTGAGGGCGGCGGCGTGCAACGCCGGGTCGCCAGCCGCCAGCGTGCGCTCACCGATTCCGAACTCGATATCGCGGCCGTCCCAGTCCGTGATGACACCGCCGGCGCCCTTCACGACAGGCGCGAGCGCAAGATAGTCATGCGGCTTCATGCCTTCATCGGACACGATATCGACGAACCCGAGCGCCAGCAGGCCATAGGCATACCCGTCCGCGCTGAAGCGGGCGAGATGGGCCGCCCGAACCAGCGCCTGCATCTGGTTCGCATTCTCGCCCAGCAGGCATTCCGCGCCCCAGGTGTACAGCGAGGCGTCTTCCAGCGCGGCACATCTGCGGGTCGAGATCGGTGCGCCGTTGAACGTCGACCGCTGTCCGTCGATTCCCACCCAGCGTTCGTTGTTCACCGGCTGATTGATGATGCCGATCACGGGCTTGCCGTGACGGGTCAGTGCGATCAGCGTCGCAAACTGCGCCGAGCCGGTGATGAAGGACTTCGTGCCGTCGATCGGATCCAGGTGCCAGACCCATTCGGCATCGGCCTTCTCGGGTCCGTATTCCTCCCCGACGATACCGTGATCCGGATACCTGTCATTGATGATCGCGCGCATGACGCGTTCGGCCCCGCGGTCGGCCTCGGTGACGGGGCTTTCGTCGGATTTGGAGATGATGTCGATGGGCTGACGAAAAAGGGGGCGAATGAACGCCCCCGATTCATCGGCCAGATGGCCTGCAAAATCCGCGAATTCGGTCAGATCGCCGGTCATCGGCCAGGAACCCGCCGGATCACTCGGCAGCCGGCTGTTCCGTGGATTCGGACGACTCCTGCGCCGCAGGCTGCTCGGCAGGTGCCTCGGGCTCCGCCGCCACTTCGGGTTCCGGCAGGGGTGTTTCGGCATCGCCGAACGACCTCAGGTACAGAATGAGATCGGCCCGGTCGCCGTCCTTCTTCAATCCGGCGAAGGCCATCTTGGTGCCCTTGGCATAGCCCTTCGGATCAGCGAGGAAGCCGTTCAGGGCTTCATAGGTCCAGTCGCCTTCCAGTTCCGCCAGGGTCGCGGAATATGAGAAATCCGGCACAGCCGCGATATCATTGTTCAGAATGCCGAAGAGGTTCGGCCCGGTCTTCTTGGCACCGCCCTGTTCGACCGTGTGGCAGGCCGCGCACTTCTTGAAGACCTTCTCGCCCTTGACCAGATCGGCTTCCATCATCAGTGCGCCGATGGAGACGGTCTCCTCAGGCTCGGCAGCGGCCGTTTCACCGGTCGCCTCGATCTCGGGCACGGCGATGGCGACGGTGTCTTCTTCGTGCGGATGAACCAGCACATGGGACAGTTCCGTGATGGCAAAACCGATCAGAATGACCAGCAGCACCGCGCCAGCGATCTTGTTGAAAAACATGCTATCCATTGCCGGGTCCCTCTCGGTTCGCAAAGGCTTCGCACGCGGAACACGGGTGTCAGCGCGCCGAAAGGTGATAGCCTTGGAACCTGACCTGAATGATGCGGTCTAACGCCGCATCGCCCGTTGCCGCACTGCCAGGAGCACTGTTTCGCCGATGAACCCGATACTCGTCATCCCCGCCCGCATGGCCTCAACCCGACTGCCCGGCAAGCCGCTCGTCGATATTTCAGGCGTCCCGATGATCGTTCAGGTCTGGCGGCGGGGGATGGAAGCCGACATCGGTCCGGTCATTGTCGCGGCCGCCGAACAGGAGATCGCGGACGCGATAACAGACGCCGGCGGGAAAGCGGTGCTGACCGACCCGAATCTGCCGTCAGGATCGGATCGCATCTTCGAAGCCGTCGAGCGCGCGGATCCCGATCGCCGGCACGACACGGTCGTCAATCTGCAGGGTGACCTGCCCGCGCTCGACCGGGCGACCGTTCATGCCTCGCTGAAGCCGCTCAAGGCGGACGCCGATGTCGACATTGCAACGCTGGTCGCCGAAATTCACGACCCCGATGAGCTTCAGAACCCCAATGTGGTGAAAGCCGTCGTCGGGTTCGATGGTGCGCAGCAGACCGCACGCGCGCTGTGGTTCAGCCGCCTGCCTGCGCCCGGCGGCGACGGCCCGCACTGGCACCATATCGGCCTGTACACCTACCGCCGGGCCGCCCTCGCCCGCTTTGTCAGCCTGCCGCCCAGTGTGCTTGAGAAACGCGAGAAGCTGGAGCAGCTCCGGGCGCTGGAAAACGGCATGCGCATGGATGCCGCGCGCGTGGAAACCATTCCATTCGGTGTCGATACGCCGGATGATCTCGAAAAGATGCGCGCATTGTTCGCCAGCAGGGGGAGTGACACATGAAATTCGGTATCTCGATTCCAGTGCGCGGAGACGGTGCGTCCCCGCTGGCCTTCGACGCGGTCGCCGACAGGGCCGAATCGGCGGGACTGGACGCGCTGTGGGCCAGCGATCACCTGCTGATGGCCCCGCCGGTCAAGGCGAAATATCCCGGCACCCCGGACGGCAGCATCCCCGACGGCTGGAAGCGGACCTATTACCAGCCGTTCAGTGTCCTGAACTATCTGGCCGGGCGCACACGCAACGTCCGGCTGGGGACCAGCGTGCTGATCCTGCCCATGCGCAATCCGATCGAGGTCGCGGCCCAGGTCGCCGAACTGGATCAGGTCAGCCGGGGCCGCGTGAACTTCGGGATCGGCGTCGGCTGGTTCGAAGACGAATATGACGCCCTGGGATATGACTTCGCCACGCGCGGCAGGCGCTGCAACGAAGGGCTGGAGATCTGCCGCAAGCTTTGGACCGGCAGGCCGGCGGCCCACGAAGGCGAATTCCATCAATTCTCCGGCGCGGTTCTGGGGCCCCGACCGCTGCAGGAACCCGGTCCGCCGGTCTACATCGGCGGTCATTCCGGTCCCGCCTTGCGGCGCATGGCACGCTTTGGCGATGTCTGGCACCCGTTCCGGGTCACCCCCGAAGAGGTCAACGAGCTGCGCCCGCGCCTGGAAGAAGCGCTGAAAGCCGAGGACCGGCAGCTCCACGGCCTCCCCATCGCGCCCAAGGTGCCGCTGGTCATCCAGAAGGACAAGGGCCCCCTGCCCACACAGGGACCGATGAACAGGGTGATGGACGCGCTTCAGCGCTATCGCGATGCGGGCGCCACGGAGTTCTGCTTCGATATCGCCCCGGAGACCGAGGCGAATGCGGTGGAAACGATCGATCTGGTGATGGAAGAAATCGCGCCGCAACTGAGGGACTAGAAACATGGCCGACAATGCATCCGTACCGCTTGACCGGATCGATGTCAGCGATCCGGACCTTTATCAGCGCGATGACTGGCACGAAGTCTTCACCCGGCTGCGGCGTGACGATCCGGTGCACCACTGCCCCGACAGCGCCTATGGCCCCTATTGGTCGGTCACCCGCTATGACGACATCATGGCCGTCGAACTGGATCACGAGACCTATTCATCCGACAATGCGAATGGCGGGATTCAGCTGACCGACCAGCCGCCGGGTCAGGAAGCACCGAACTTCATCCGCATGGACCCGCCCCGGCATACGGCGCAGCGCAAGACCGTCGCGCCGTCGGTCGCGCCGACCAATCTGCGCAACTACGAACAGACGATCCGCGCGCGCACGGCGTCGGTGCTGGACGGGCTGCCCCGCGGCGAGACGTTCGACTGGGTGCAGTCGGTCTCAATCCCGCTGACGACCATGATGCTGGCGACGCTGTTCGATTTCCCGTGGGAAGACCGGGACAAGCTGACCTGGTGGTCGGATGTATCCATCGCCGTGCCCGGCGGCCCCGATGCCCTCGTCGCGACCGATGAGGAACGCATGGCCGAACTGCAGCAGATGGCGACCTGTTTCATGGACCTGTTTCAGGCGCGCGCCAAGGAGCCGCCGCGTTTCGACCTGATCTCCATGCTGGCGCATTCGGAAGCGACCCAGAACATGCCGCCGAACGAGTTCCTGGGGAACATCGGCCTGCTGATCGTCGGCGGCAACGACACCACGCGCAACTCGATGACCGGCGGCGTGATGTTCCTGCACGACAACCCGGACGAACGGCAGAAGCTTTATGAGGATCCGGCGCTGATCCCGTCCGCCGTGGCCGAGATCGTCCGCTACCAGTCGCCGGTCATCCACATGCGCCGCACGACGACACGCGAGACAGAACTGAACGGCAAGACGCTGCCGAAGGGTGCAAAGGTGGCCATGTGGTACGTCTCCGGCAACCGCGACAGCGACGCGATACCGGACGCCGACCGGTTCATCGTGGGCCGCCAGAAGGCGCGGCGGCACCTGTCCTACGGTGCCGGCATCCACCGCTGCGTCGGCGACCGCCTGGCCGACCAGCAGTTGCGCATCCTGTGGGAGGAAATCCTGAAGCGGAAGATGGTCATCACGGTCGAAGGTCCGCCGAAGCGCATCTACTCCAACTTCATCCGCGGCATACGCAGCCTGCCGGTGCGGATAGAGGGCTGAGCTGCAGCAGAGTTCGCTCAGGCACTGGTCATTCCGAAAAGCGTTCCAAAGCAATCAAATTTGCGAATGGGTCATGCCCGCCTTGCGCGGGCATCCGGCGAATCATTGACTTGCGGCGCAGCCGCCCCGGATCCCCGCGCAAGGCGGGGATGACCCGCGTAGAACAGTTCGAGGTCTTTGATGCGGTCTTGAAGCTACCTGACCGTATGCCCGTGGTTCAGCGGGCCGTGCCCCGCACCATACCCCGGCGCCGTGCGGATCGCTTCCTGAACGTAGGTGCGGGCGCGGGCGAAGGCATCGTTCAGGCTCATGCCCTGCGCCAGCCCGCAGGCCAGTGCCGAGGCTGTCGTGCAGCCGGTGCCATGGGTGTGGACCGTATCGATGCGGTTCCCCTCAAACGTCTCGAAGCCCGCGTCGGTCAGCAGCAGGTCCGTCAGCCGGTCGCCTGTCAGATGACCGCCCTTGAGCAGCACCGCCCTCGGTCCCATGGACAGCAGCTTCTCCGCCGCACGTTTCATGTCATCGACGTTGCCGATCGTCAGACCGGTCAGCACTTCGGCTTCGGGAATGTTCGGCGTCACCACAGCTGCCAGCGGCAGCAGCGCAGAGATGGCGGCGTCGGTGGCGTCCTCGTCCAGCAGACGCGCGCCGCCCTTGGCGACCATCACGGGGTCGATGACGACCGGGGCGGCCTGCCCTGAAATGGCTTCTGCCACGGCCTCGATCACGGCGCGCCGGTGCAGCATGCCGGTCTTGATCGCATCCGCGCCGATATCGTCCAGCACGACGTCGATCTGCTGGCGCACGAAATCGATGGGCACGTCCTGAATGCCGTGCACGCCCAGCGTATTCTGCGCCGTCAGCGCGGTGATCGCCGTCGCTGCATAGCCACCGAGCGCCGTCACGGTCTTGATGTCGGCCTGGATGCCCGCACCGCCGCCCGAGTCCGAGCCGGCGACGATCAGGACACGCCCGCGCATCGCACTCATTCGTCGGCCTTGGAGACATCCGAGATCGTCTCCGCGATCTCGTTGACGACTTCCTTCACCAGGGCCTCGTCCTCGCCCTCGGCCATGACGCGGATCAGGGGTTCGGTGCCGGACTTGCGGATCAGCACGCGCCCGGTCCCGTCGAGACGCTTCTCACCGTCGGCAATGGCCTGTTTCACCTTCGGGGACTCCAGCGGCGCGCCCTTGCCGAAGCGCACGTTCTTCAGGATCTGCGGCAGCGGATCGAACAGACGGACGGCTTCCGACACAGGCTTGCCGCTCTCGGCGATCACGGCGAGCGCCTGCAGCGCGGCCAGCGTGCCATCACCGGTCGTCGCGTAGTCGGTCAGCACCATATGCCCGGACTGCTCGCCACCGACATTGTAGCCGTCGGCCCGCATCTTCTCGACGACATAGCGGTCGCCGACCTGCGTGCGGACCAGATCCAGGCCGAGCCCGTTCAGATAGCGCTCAAGCCCCATGTTGGACATCACTGTCGTGACCACGCCACCGCCCTTCAGATCGCCGGTCGATGCCCAGCGGCTGGCGATCAGGGCCATCAGGCGGTCGCCGTCGACCTCTTGCCCCTTTTCGTCGACCATGATCAGACGGTCCGCATCGCCATCCAGGGCGATGCCCACATCGGCGCCCAGCTTGACGACCTTCTCCTTCAGCATGGCCGTCGAGGTCGAACCGCAACCGTCATTGATGTTGAAGCCGTTCGGCGCAACCCCCACCGAGACCACATCGGCCTCCAGTTCCCACAGCACAGCCGGCGCGACCTTGTAGGCGGCACCGTTGGCACAGTCGATCACGACCTTCAGGCCGTTCAGCTTCTGACCGCGGGGGAAGGTGTTCTTCACGAACTCGATGTAGCGCCCGCCCGCGTCTTCCATGCGGCGCGCGCGCCCCAGATCGCGGGACTTGGCGAGCGCCCCTGCCCCGCGATTTTCCATGCCGGCCTCGATCTGGGCCTCCGTCTCGTCCGACAGCTTGAATCCGTCCGGCCCGAACAGCTTGATCCCGTTGTCGTGAAACGCGTTGTGCGAGGCGGAGATCATCACCCCCAGATCCGCGCGGAGGCTGCGGGTCAGGATCGCGATGGCAGGGGTCGGCAGCGGACCGACCATCACCACATCCATGCCGACCGACGTGAAGCCCGCCGCGAGTGCCGGTTCGATCATGTAGCCGGACAAGCGTGTGTCCTTGCCAATGACCACGCGATGGCGATGATCGCCGCGCATGAACACGCGCCCCGCCGCCAGCCCGACGGACAGCGCCGTCTCCGCGGTCATCGGCTCGGCATTGGCCAGCCCGCGAATGCCATCGGTGCCAAAGAACTTGCGTGCCATCTCGTCTATCCCCTCATCTGCAAGTCCGCTTTATCGATCAGCGTCGTCGGCTTGTCCACGCAGACCCGCCCGATAAACGGTGATCGCCTGCACGGTTTCGGCCACATCGTGCACGCGAATGATGTCGGCACCGCCCTGCACGGCGGCCAGAGCGGCCCCGATCGATCCGCCGAGCCGCTGGTCCGCCTGCTTCACCCCCGTCAGCCAGCCGATGAAGCCCTTGCGGCTGGCACCGACCAGTATCCGGACACCGAGGCTCTGGAATTCCGCCAGATGCCTGAGCAGTTGCAGGTTCTGCCGGAAGGTCTTTCCGAAACCGATGCCCGGATCGACGATGATACGCGCGCGGTCGATTCCGGCGGCTTCACAGGCTGCGATCCGGTCGGACAGATAGTCACCGACCTCCCCGATCAGGTCGTCGTAGGACGGGTTGTCCTGCATGGTCTCCGGCAGGCCCTGCGCATGCATCAGCACGACATCCGCGTCGCTGTCGGCCACCACAGGCAGCGCGTCCGGATCGAAGGTCAGCGCGCTGACATCATTGATGACGGGCACCCCCAGCGCCAGCGCGCGGCGCATGACCTCCGCCTTGCGGGTATCGACGGACACGCGGATATCATGGCCGCGAAGCGCGGCGAGCACCGGTTCGAGACGCGCCCACTCCTCATCAATCGGCACCTCGCGCGCACCCGGACGCGTGGATTCCGCGCCGACATCGACGATTCCCGCACCTTCCCGAACCAGACGAAACGCCTGCGCCACAGCCGTGTCCGCCTCGGACGCCTTGCCGCCATCGGAAAAGCTGTCCGGCGTCACATTGACGATGCCCATGACGGTAGGGGACACCAGCAAGTCAGGATCCGAGCCGTGCAATGTCGTCGAGCCGGTGGCACCGTTTCCACGAAGGGCCTGCATGTAGTCGCGAACGCACGACGGAAAATCGCTCTGCGTTCGAACCCAGTATCGGGTGTCCGGACATATCCAGCCCAGAACTTCCAGAATGAGATCGTGATCAGTGACGAGATCACGGTGCAATATCGGCTCGTGATGCGCGATCCGGTTTCTGAGTTTCCGCAAACGATCCAGCGCGCGGTGACACTCTTTCCGCTGCAGGCGTGCCTCGGGAAAGGCACGGTGCAGATGCCGGTTCCACAGGCCTTGCGCCGAATAGCCCGGTCCCAGCAACCCCACCCAGAAGCCGAATGAAAGTTTCGCGACGATATCCGATGTCGTCTGCTGCTGTATCTGTCGCGCAAGATCTTTCCTGGCCTGCGTAAGGGCACGCTGTTGCGGCACCTGAAATTCGAGCTCGCGAAACCAGTCATCGCGGTCGAATGCCTGCTTCATGGTCAGATCGATCGTGTTGCGAAGCGCAATCTCAAGTCCTTGTAGCGGCGCATAGAACGCCCCGGACAGTTTGGTGTTCCACTCATAGGCCTGAAGCGTGTTCAGATTCGATGAAGCTGCAATGTCAGCATAGCTCGACAGTCTTTCGCTGCTGAGCAGTCTTTGCAATCTACCCCAACGTTCTGTGGTGTTCATATCGATCTTGAAAAGTGAGTCTGAATGCGTATTCTCAACATGTGCGCCCCGGCTTGTCCCTGCTTTGCATACGGTCGGGGCAATTCATTTGCGGGCTTGGAACAGGTGCCCGCTATTTCTCGGTCATCACCCACACGCCGGTCCAGTCGTCGCCGGGCGGCTTCTTCTTCATCAGCCGGCAGCGTTCGATGTAGGTGTTCGACAGCTTGTCGGTTTCGTTCGCCTTCAGCGCATCCTTGAAATAGCCGATGGCACGGTCCCATTCCTGATTGCGGTAGACTTTCACGCCCTCGTTGAAACTGCCCAGCACGTCCATCAGGTTCGGGAAGGTCTGATCGGTGTGATAGTCGAGGCATTCGAACACGCCGACCGGCTCGGTCTTGCCCTTCACGACGACCTTGTCGATGTCGCGCAGGCGGTAGACGCCCTTCAGTTTCTCGACCGTGAATTCCGACAGGAGGATGCGCGCCGAGTACTGCTTGCAGGCACTTTCCAGCCGCGCGGCCAGGTTCACGCCGTCGCCGATCATGGTGTAGTCCATGCGCTTGGAAGAGCCGATGTTGCCGGCCACGATGCTGCCGGTGTTCAGACCGAGCCCCATGTCGACCGGCATCTCGCCCCGCGCCTCGCGTTCCTTGTTCCACTCCCACAGGCTCTTGATCATGTTGATGCCAGCGCGCAGTCCGCGGTCTTCGTCGTCATCGTGGCCCAGCGGGATGCCGAAGGCGGCCATGATCGCGTCGCCGATGAACTTGTCCAGCATGCCGCCCTGTTCGGAGATGCAGTCCACCATGATTTCGAAATATTCGTTCAGCAGCGCCACCGTACCCTGCGCACCGAGCTGTTCGGTGATGGTGGTAAAGCTGCGCACATCGGAAAACAGAACGGTGGCCACCGTATCCTTGCCGCCCAGGATGTCGTCCTGATTGCCGCCGGCCAGCATCTGTGCCGCCAGCGCCGGATCCATGTAGCGTGACAGCGTGGACTTGGCCTTCTTGGCGTCGGAAATATCCTCCAGCATGACCAGCGTACCAAGCGAGGTTTCCTCGCCGGACTGCATCGGCAGCACGGTGACATTCACCGATACCTTCTCGTCGCCGATCAACAGTTCCGTATCGTCCAGGGCCTCGCCGACATCGGTTTCGGCGACGCGCTGGATCATTTCGACCAGCCAGTTGTTCGCCGTGCCGAAAACCTCCTCCGGCTTCTTGCCGAGCATGTCCTTGGCGCGGTCACGCATGATCCGCTCGCCGGCCGCATTGCAGGTCTTGTTCTCGCCTTCCTCGTCGAAGGTGATGACCCCGTTGGACATCGATTGCAGCATGGATTCATTGTAGTTCTTCATCGCCTGCACATCGCCGAACAGCTTGGCGTTCTCCAGGCCGATCGCGATCTGCGCCGTGAAGGCCTTCAGGCGGCTTTCATCGTCTTCCGTGAAGGGGCCGCCGCGCTTGTTCAGCGCCTGTGTCACGCCGATGACCTTGCCCGCCTTGTTCACGACCGGCACGCACAGGATGGACCGCGTGAAGAACCCCGTCTGCTTGTCGAATCCCGGGTTGAAGCGCAGGTCGGCATAGGCATACGGAATGTTCACCGTATCGCCTGAAACGAAGACCGCGCCCGCGATACCCAGATGGTTGGGCAGCCGGATCTCGACCGAGTCCAGCCCCTCGCCCACATGACTGAACAGTTCGTTCGTCTTCTCGTCATTGATGAACAGGGTCGACCGTTCGGCGTCCAGCATCCGTGTCGCCTCGGACATCACCCGCTGCAGCAGGCGGGTCAGTTCCAGTTCCGACGTCATGTCGGAGACGATGTTCAGGAATTCGATCTCGCGCTGACGCGTGGTTTCCATGCGCTCGACAAGCTGCATCGACTGCAGCGTGATCGCACACTGGGTGGTCATGCCTTCCAGCACGGCCAGATCCATTTCCGTGAACTGGCCGTCTTTCTTGTTCAGAACCTGGGCGACGCCGATGACCTCACCCTTGGCGTTGCGCACCGGTGCGGCGAGGATCGAGCGTGTGGTGAAGCCCGTTTCCTGGTCCACGTCGCGATTGAAGCGTTCATCATTGTAGGCATCGTGGATGATCTGCCCTTCGTTGTTCTGGAAGGCGTGCCCGGCGATACCGACGTTGTCCAGAATCCGGATTTCGTGACGCTTCAGCCCCTGGGCGACGCGGCTGAACAGTTCACCGGTCGTCGAATCGTGCAGGAACAGCGTGCCCCGCTCGGCCTTCGTCTCGGACACGGCGACGCTGACCAGCGTGTCGAGTACCGCATCCAGCGTGTCCAGCGCCGCGACCTGGCGCGACACATCCAGCATCATCTGAAGCTGCTTGATGTGCTCCGATTGCGACTGGTTCTGGGTCGCCTTGGTGCTGCGCGGATTGTCATACATGTTCGCTCTCCTCCAGGCGATCCCGCAGCTTCTGGACGGTTGTCCTCAACTGGTCGAGTTCGTCCCGGTGCGCCCGTTCCATATCCTGTCGATCGTCACGGTTCTGGGCCCTGATCTCATCCATCTCGTCGCGCAATGACTGGACCGTTTTCTGAAGCTGCGCCACTTCTGCCGCCCCCACCGCTTTCGCCCGCTGGGTCTCCGCCTGTCCCTGCCGCTTGATCTCGTCCATCTGATCGCGCAGTTCCTTCGCCGTCTTCTTCAGTTGGGCGATCTCCGACGCGGCCGCCTGCTTTTCCGACTGTACCAGACGCCGGGTTTCCGCGCGCTGTTCTTCCAGCGTATCCCGAAGGGCCTGGGCCGTGTCCTTCAGTTGCGCGATCTCGGCAGCAGCGCCCTGTTTTTCCGCCTGGACCAGACGCTGCGTCTCGACGCGCTGTTCGTCAAGCCTGTCGCGCAGGGCCTGAGCAGCATTCTTCAGTTGGGCGATCTCGGCCGCGGCGGCCTGCTTCTCGGCCTGGACCAGCCGCTGGGTCTCCGCCCGCTGATCCTCCAGCGTGTCGCGCAGGGCCTGGGCCGTGTCTTTCAGTTGCGTGATCTCGGCAGCCGCAGTCTGTTTCTCCGCCTGCACCAGTCGCGCCGTCTCGGCACGCTGATCGTCGATGGTATCGCGCAGCGCCTGGGCCGTATCCTTCAACTGCGCGATCTCCGCCGCGCCGGCCTGACGTTCCTTCTGCACCAGACGCCGGGTCTCAGCGCGCTGTTCCTCCAGCGTGTCGCGCAACGCCTGTGCGGTATCCTTCAGGGTGGCGATCTCGGCAGCACCGGCCTGCTTTTCCCGCTGGACGCGAACGGCGGCGCGGCGGCGCTCCTCTTCCATCTCGTCGCGCAGGGCCTGCACGGTATCCTTCAGCGTCGAGATCTCGCCTGCGGCCAGCGCCTCGGCGCGCTGGACGCGCTTGCGGATTTCGGCGTCCTTGTCTTCCAGCGTGTCGCGCATCGCGGCGACGGTCCGCTGCAGATTCCGGTTCTCGGCCTCCAGATCTATCGCAGTGACAGACATGTTTCAGAAATCAGCCTCCGGGGCGGCGACAGGATATTGATGGATTCACAAGCACGTTCACGCCACGTCAGACTACCATGTGCCCGTGAAACCTAAAAGATTCCCGTAATTCTGCAATTTGGAAGCATGCACTGAACGAAACCGGCAGGACGCCCGACGCGGTGGACTGCCCGGGCGCCGGGCGTAATCGTGCGCAAATTTCCGACAATGTGGTCAAGAAATACCCAAAGATTAAATATTAATCACATTGAATCTCATTAAATTTCAATGGGTTATTTCCAAACGCGTTTGGCACCTCCCTTGCCATGCACGATGCGGCACCGCAACCGCGATGCAACACCGATTGGGAGAGTGCATATCATGAGAAAGCTGCTTGCAGCGGCAGGGCTGTCGCTGGCCCTGACAGCCACGACCGTTTCAGTGCCGGCGCTGGCTGACGACGAGGAATTCGATCTGCCCGGCGAATTCTCGGCCAACGTCGGTCTTTTCACCGACTATCGTTTCAGGGGCATCACGCAGACCGACAATGAGCCCGCCATTCAGGGCGGCTTCGACTGGTCGCACGACAGCGGAATCTATTTCGGCACATGGGCCTCAAACGTCCAGTTCGCCGATGCGCACATCGAAATGGATTTCTACGGCGGCTTTGCCAATGAGGTCGGGAACTTTTCCTACGACCTGGGACTGATCTACTACTGGTATCCCGGTGCGCGCGACAATCAGGATTTCGACTTCGTCGAGGTGGCGCTGGGCCTCGGATACGACCTCGACGTGGCGGCCCTGTCGTTCAGCGCCAACTACTCGCCCGAAAACTTCGGCGCTTCGGGCAACGCGCTGTATCTCGAAGGCGGGGTGAGCGTGCCGCTGCCCTACAAGTTCGAACTGGGCGCGACCCTCGGCTATCAGATCATCGAGGATGAGGCGACATTCGGCACGCCGGACTATCTCAACTGGTCCGTTGGCCTGTCGCGTACCGTCTATGGCTTCGACCTGGGCCTCGCCTATGTGGATACCGACGAAGGCTCGTGCGGCAACGGTTGTGGCGCGACGGTGATCTTCTCGGTCTCGCGCAGCTTCTGAAGAAGACACGACCCCACCCTGCCTTCCGGTGGGGTCGTGTTTCCCCGCGATCAGCTCGACGGCGTCGTGTTCTCGCGTTCGAAAACCGGCACCCAGTTCTCGGCCAGATCGATGCCTTTCTCGACATCGTCTCTGGGCGCCTTCTCGATCAGCGCCTTCATGGCGGGCGTCGATGCGTTCACCCCACGATCGCCGGCCAGGGTGAGCCACTTGGCGGCGCGTGTCGCATCGGCTTCGATGCCCAGCCCGTCCGCATAGGCGGTTCCCACGAAATACTGGGATCGCGGGTGATCGGCATCCGCAGCGAGATAGAGCCACTTGAACCCCCGCTCGTGGTCGACCGGATGACCGGCGCGCCCGGTGAAGAACATCAGCCCGGCCAGATACTGACCGGCGCGGTCACCGGCCTCGGCCGCGCGTTCGTAGAGTTGCGCCGCACGGATCGGGTCGCGGTCGACACCGACGCCGATCACCAGAATGTTGCCGAGCTTCTTGGCGGCATCCAGGTCGCCCGCCTTCACCAGCGGCTCCAGCAGGCTGGCCGCGGTCTTGTACCAGAAACCGGCCAGCTCCAGATCTTCCTTCGTGCCCAGGGCCTTGTGATGCATCTTGGCCAGCTGGATCTGCATCTCCACGTCGCCCTGCCGCGCCAGCGCCAGCACGAGCGGCAACGCCCGCTCATAATAGGTATCCGAGATCCCGACGTCCTTCTTGACCCCGGTGCCCCTGCGATGGAACTCGGCCATGCGCAGCAGACCGCAGAGCGCGTCCTGATCGGCGGCCTGCTTGAACCACTTCGCGGCGACCTTCATGCCGCGCTCGGCTTCCTGGCCGCGCACCACCAGTTCGCCCAGTTCGCACTGCGCCACGGCACTGCCCAGCTTGGCGCGTTCAAGCGCGTCCTTCCAGCGCTTGGAAGGCTCGTTGTCCTGCGCCGACGCGGTACCCATCGCGACCAGAACCCCCATCGCGATCGCGAATGTGGTCCCGAATGCACTTTTGATGCCGATATTCATGCTGGAATTCCCCTCATATTGTCGATGAGGGAAGGTCAAGGCAAACGGCATGCCACTTTCGGACGAACAGGTGCCGGATCAGCGCCCGCATCCGAACGCGATTTCATTTCCTGCTGGCGAGCGCTTCCTCGACCTTCAGGACGATCTCGTCGATGCTGAACGGCTTCACGACAATATCGTGAATCAGCACATCCAGATTGAAGGCACGATCGCGTTGGTCGGCATAGCCGGTCATCATGACGATGCACATGTCGGGATAGGAACGCGACACGTTCAGGGCCAGTGCGACGCCATCCATGATCGGCATGACGATATCGGTCAGCAGCAGGTCGAACTGCTTCTGTTTCAGGATCTCCAGCGCGGCAGCGCCGTCGGCGGCCACGGAGACGGTATGTCCCGCGGCGGTGAGCGCCCGATCGATGATGTCGCGGATATCGGGTTCGTCTTCTGCAACAAGAACGCGTGCCATCGATCTAGTTTCCGCTCTCTATCCAGGAGGCCGACGCCCTGACCCGCTCCACACTTGCGGGCACATCCTGCAGGATCAGCCCGGCCGGCCGGATCTCGGACGGTTTCATGGGATCGTCCGAAACACGGAAGTACCCGGTCTTGATGACGTTTCCGTCCGCCCCGATCAGGTCGACTTCGGCCACGGGCACGGGCTGGACACTGTCCGACAGGTTGGTCAGCGTCAGTTCCAGCTTCATCACCGATGTCCCGTCGGCCTGATCGATCGAGGACTTGTCCAGCCGCAGTGTGACCGGCGGTCCCGCTTCGGACGGGTTCGCGGCCAGACCGTAAAGGTGCCGCAGGGGCGGCCAGGCTTCGACCAGACTGGACCGCATGAATATGAGGCCCAGCGCCGTTGCGGCAACGACGATAACGACCAGAGACCAACCGACCCAGACCCAGCCGGGCGTGCGGCGCTTCTCGACGGACCTGTCCATCCGGCGCGCGGCATCCGTCAGCGGCGGTTCCGCGAGCACCTCGCTGAAATCTGGTTCTTTCGTCTCGACGGGACGAATGGCGCTGTCCGCATCGGACAGAGCAGCGTCGCGCGGCGCGGGCACACCATCCGGTTCTTCCGGCACGACCGCCGCGGGCACTTCCGGTTCCGGCTCGCCCGTCCAGCGGTGACCGCAGCGCGCGCATTTCACCCGACGCGGACCGCCCGCGAACATCTCGGGCTGTACCTTGAATCGTGAACCACATGAAGGGCAGGTCAGAATCATTCCGGCGTCAATCCGTCCCGTCTTTGCCGATCATCAAACAATCACACCGCCCCGCAGAATGATCACGTACTCTGGCCGCAGAAGGTTGAAAAATGCTGTAAGGCATATACGCAGTTTATCGACAGCCATTCAAGACGGACACGGGCCTTGACGCAATCTTCGCACAGGACTGGAAAACCCACGCTGGTCAGCCTGCGCAATGTCGGATTGCGGTATGGCAATGGCCCCGAAGTGCTGCGGGATCTGGATCTGGACCTGCCTGCCGGTTCGTTTCACTTCCTGACCGGACGCTCGGGTGCCGGCAAGTCCTCGCTTCTCAGCCTGCTGCAGCTCTCCCGGCGGCCCAGCCGCGGTCTCATGAGCATGTTCGATCGCGATATCAACGAGGTGCCGCGCAGGGAACTGCCCGCGCTGCGCCGCCGGGTCGGCGTCGTGTTTCAGGATTTCCGGCTGCTGGATCATCTCTCCGCCGCCGAGAACGTCGCCATGCCCCTGCGGCTGGCGGGCACCCTGCCCGACGATGAAATCTCAAGGTTCGTGCGCGAGATGCTCTCATGGGTGGGTCTGACCGCACAGGCCGACGCACGCCCGCCGACCCTTTCCGGCGGCGAGAAGCAGCGGGTGGCCATCGCGCGCGCGGTGATCGGCGGCCCCAGGCTGCTGCTGGCCGACGAACCGACGGGCAACGTCGATCGCGAAATGGGCGAGCGTCTGATTTCGCTGTTCGTCAAACTGAACGAGTTGGGGACGACCGTGGTCATCGCGACCCATGATTCGAGCCTGACCGGCCGGCTGAACCATCCGGTGCTTCACCTCCAGGACGGACAGCTCACCACGCCGGAGCGGATATCATGAAGGCGTCGGCCCTGGCGCTGGATCGCGACCCGTCCAGCCGCTTTCTGCCCTGGATCGTGGCGGCGCTGGCCCTGATCGTGACCATCGCGGTGGGCGTTTCCTTCTCGCTGGCCGCGCTGACCGGATCGTGGGGCGCAATCGGCAGCGACCGGGTTTCCGTAAGGATCGCCGCTGCAGACGACGGCACCGATCAGGTCGCGGCGGATGTGCTCACGGCACTGCGCGATTCGCCGTCGGTACGGACGGCCCGTCTGCTGGAAAGGTCCGAAGTCGCGGATCTGCTTTCGCCCTGGCTGGGCGATGCCGGTCAGACAGGCAGCGGAGAGCGCGACCTGCCGCTTCCGTTGATCATCGACGTCCAGCTCACCGGTGCAGCGGCGCAGCGCGATATCGGGCGGCTCATCAGCCGCTATCCCGATGCCGTGCTCGACAGCACGCGCGGATGGCTGGAACCGTTGCGGCAGCTCGCCCGGCTTTCCGGCTTCGTGGCAGGCGGTCTGGCGACGCTCTCCATCGCGGTGATCGTGCTGATCACCATGTTCGCGACCCGTGCGGCCCTGATGGCGCACGACAGGACGATCGAACTGCTGCGCCTGATGGGGGCCGACGAGGCTTTCATCGCCCAGCGTTTTCAACTACATGGCTTGAAACAGGGTCTGCTGGGCGGAATCGCGGGCACCATTCCCGGACTCGTGACCGTCGGGATCGGCGTTGCCGCGGCGCGCCTCGACGGTTCGGATCTCCTGACCGGACTGACGCCGACGCTGCCGGGGTGGCTGGCAATGGCCCTGTTGCCCGTGCTGATCGCCATCGTGGCGATGCTGACGGCTCGGTTGACGGTACTGGACCTGCTGAGGACGCGCTGGTGAGCGGATTGGGATTGATCGTGCGGTTGCTTCTGGTCTGCGCAGCACTCTGGTGCGGCGGCTTCGTGGCCTTTGCCGAGCGCGTCTCCGCGCCGCCGGCACCGCCCGCCCCGGCGGACGGCATCACGGTGCTGACCGGCTCGGCGGGACGCATCGTCGCCGGTATCGACCTGCTGAAACAGCGCCCGCAGACGAAGATGCTGATTACCGGCGTGGGCGACGGTACGGCGCGCGAGGAACTTGCCGACGCCTTCCCCGAGGACGCCACGCTGTTCGACTGCTGCATCGAACTGGACCGACACGCCAAGGACACCGTCGGCAATGCGAAACAGACCGCGCTCTGGGTTCAGCGCAACAACCTGTCGTCGCTGGTGGTCGTGACGGCAGCGTCGCACATGCCGCGCAGCCTGGTCGAGATGCGGCGCGAGATGAAGAACATCCGCATCGAACCGCTGCCGACGCGCGCCGGCGGCGATGATCCGTCACGGTGGTGGCTCGACTGGAAGACGCTCCGTCGCCTGACGCTCGAATACAACAAGTACCTCTTCAGCCTGACCCGTGCCCGGCTGTTCGATGACATCGGCGACGTGAGAGCGTGATGGGCTTCCTGCGCGCGCTGCTGTTCAACATCTGGTTCTGGCTGTGGTCCGCAATGCTGAACATCGCCTTCCTGCCCGGTCTTCTGTTGCCGCGTCACGTGGTCATGCGCGGCCAGCGCATCTGGGCGCAGGGACTCAATTTCGGGCTGCGCGTCTTCGTCGGCCTGACCTGGACGGTACGCGGCCGCGAGCACCTGCTGCCGGCACCGGTCATCATCGCCGCCAAGCATCAGTCGATGTGGGACACGATCATCTGGCACATCGAGGTCGACGATCCGGCAATCGTCATGAAGAAGGAACTGCTCTCGATCCCCGTCTACGGATGGTACTGCCGCCACACCAGACAGATTCCGATTGATCGCAGCGCCGGTGGGGCGGCCCTGAAGAACATGCTGAAGCACGCGCGGGCCGCGCGCGATGCCAACCGCCATCTGGTGATCTTTCCCGAAGGCACGCGCAAGAAGCCCGGTGCCGAGCCCTCCTACCTGCCCGGTGTCGCGGCCCTCTATCGTGACCTCGGCATTCCCGTCGTGCCCGTCGCGCTGAACTCGGGCAAGTTCTGGGGACGCAATGCCTTCACCAAGAATCCGGGCGAGATCGTGATGGAATATCTGGAGCCCATCCCGCCGGGCCTGTCGCGCAAGGTGTTCATGACACGTCTTGAAGATGCGATCGAAACCGCGACGCGCAGGCTGGAAGAAGAAGCCGGCCACTGATCCACAGCTGTGGAAAAAGCGCCCAACAACCCATGTCCGCATCTGCGCGCCTGTTGACGAAACAGTGTGCGATTCACGAAAACGAAAAAAGAACATCGCGTTGCCATCAGAGCCCCGGTGATGTAAATTCGCCTATCCTGAATTTTCGCTCGAAAGCCGATCCAGATGAATGCCATCGCGCCGATCTCCCAACAGATATGGGACATGAAATACCGGCTGAAGCGTGCGGACGGAGAGGTGGTCGACCAGAAACTGTCCGATACCTGGACGCGGGTCGCCAGGACGCTGGCCAGCGTCGAGAAGGATCCCGCGTTCTGGGAAAAGCGCTTCCACGATGCCCTGGACGGATTCAAGTTCCTGCCTGCCGGACGCATTATCGCCGGTGCCGGCTCCGCACGCCGCGTCACGCTGTTCAACTGTTTCGTCATGGGCGAAGTGCCCGATGACATGGCGGGCATTTTCGAACATCTGAAGGAAGCCGCGCTGACCATGCAGGCGGGCGGCGGCATCGGATACGATTTCTCGACCCTGCGTCCCAAGGGCGCGCTGGTGAAGGGTGTCGGCGCGGATGCGTCCGGACCGCTCAGCTTCATGGACGTCTGGGACGCGATGTGCCGCACCATCATGTCCGCCGGTCACCGGCGCGGTGCGATGATGGCCACCATGCGCTGCGATCATCCCGACATCGAGGATTTCATCGCCGCCAAGCAGGACGCCGGACGTCTGCGCATGTTCAACCTGTCGGTGCTGGTGACCGATCCCTTCATGGAGGCCGTGAAGGCGGACGGCAACTGGGAGCTGAAGTTCGACGGCCAGACGGGACGCACCCTGCGCGCCCGCGACCTGTGGGACCGGATCATGCGGGCCACCTATGCCTATGCCGAACCGGGGGTGATCTTCATCGATCGCATCAACAAGCGGAACAACCTGCATTACTGCGAGCAGATTTCAGCGACCAACCCCTGCGGCGAGCAGCCCCTGCCGCCCTATGGCGCGTGCCTGCTGGGATCGATCAATCTGGCCGCGCTGGTGACCGATCCCTTCACCGACGATGCCCGCCTGGACGAGGAAGCCCTGTCGGATCTGGTGCCGGTCGCCGTCCGCATGATGGACAATGTCACCGACGTTTCGAACTTCCCGCTCGACGAACAGCGCAAGGAAGCCCTGGCCAAGCGTCGTATCGGGCTGGGTGTCACCGGACTGGCGGATGCGCTGATCATGTGCCGCGCGCGCTATGGCTCGAAGGAAGCGATTGCGCTGACCGAAGGCTGGATGGCCGCCATCCAGCGCCAGGCCTATCTGGCGTCGGTCGAGCTGGCGCGCGAGAAAGGCGCCTTTCCGCTGTTCGAGGCAGAGCCCTATCTGGCTGGAGAGACGATCCGCGGCCTGGACGATGACGTGCGCGCGGCCATCGCAGCGCACGGGATTCGCAATGCGCTGGTGACCTCGATCGCCCCGACAGGCACGATTTCCCTGTTCGCCGACAACATCTCGTCGGGCCTGGAACCGGTCTTCAGCTTTTCCTACGACCGCGCGGTGCTGATGCCGGACGGCACCCGCCGCACCGAGGAAGTGACGGATTTCGCGTTCCGTCTATGGCGGCAGATGTATGGCGACCGTCCCCTGCCCGACTATTTCGTCGATGCCCAGACCCTTTCGCCGACCGAGCATGTCGCGATGCAGGCCGTTGTGCAGAAATACATCGACGCGTCGATTTCCAAGACCATCAACTGCCCCGAGGACATCGACTTCGAGACCTTCCGTGACATCTACATGCAGGCCTATGATTCGGGCTGCAAGGGCTGCACGACCTACCGCCCCAACGAGATCACCGGTTCGGTGCTGTCGGTGAAGAAGGAAACGTCGGAAACATCCGAACAGGCGGAACTGCCCCTCGCGCCGCCACCCGAGACGCCGAAGCCGAAGGACAGTTTCGAATCCGGCGGCATCGTCTACATGACCCAGCCGCTGGACCGTCCCGGCGTGCTGCCGGGCCAGACCTACAAGCTGAACTGGCCGGAAAGCGACCATGCGATCTATCTGACCCTGAACGACATCATCCAGGACGGCAGGCGGCGTCCATTCGAGATCTTCATCAATTCGAAGAATGTCGAGCATTTCGCCTGGACCGTGGCGCTGACCCGGATGATCTCGGCGGTGTTCCGGCGCGGCGGCGATGTCAGCTTCGTGGTCGAGGAACTGAAGGCCGTTTTCGATCCGCGCGGTGGTGCCTGGATCAAGGGCCGTTACGTGCCGTCGATGCTTGCGGCCATCGGCGAGGTCATCGAGCGTCACATGATCCACATCGGCTTCCTTTCCGATCCCAAGCAGCCCGAACTGGAAGCCAAGCGACAGGCACTGACAGTCGGCGAAGAGCGCCGGCCCGGTGCCGCGATGCGCCAATGCCCCCGCTGCGGAGAGGCCAGTCTGGCCAGGATGGAAGGCTGCGATACCTGCCTTTCATGCGGTCATTCGAAATGCGGCTGACCCTTCTGATCCTGCCGGGTCTGATCGCGGCCCTGCACATGGCAGGAAATGCCGCGGCCCAGGAAGATCCGCTGCAGTGGCTACCGCCGGGTTCTACGGTCCAGACGACCTTGAGCGAACGGCCCGCGCGCTGGATCATTCCCGAGATGCAGGGCGGCCGGATGGGCTATCTCGCCGGCCTCGGTGAACTCGCCTTCCGCAGCCCGCTGACCCTTGGCCGCGATGCGGCGCGGCGCGGCCTGTCCTGCGATGCCTGCCACCCCAACGGTGCGGCCAACACACAGTTCTTCGTACCCGGCGCGTCGAGCCGTCCGGGCAATGTCGATGTCACCCATGCAGCGTTTCACTACCGCGAGGACGATCACATCGACAATCCGGTCGATATCCCCAGTCTGCGCGGTGTCCGTTTCACGGCACCCTATGGCCGCGACGGACGGTTCTCCAGCCTGCGGGATTTCAGCCGCAATGTGATCATGAACGAATTCGGCGGACCGGAGCCCGAGCCCTGGGTGCTGGACGCGCTCACCGCCTACATGCGCGAACTGGCCCTGCCCGCCAACGGAAGGGCCATGGACGGCGCGGTCGGGCTGCGCGCGTACCGGACGCACTGTGTGTATTGCCATGCCGGCGGCAACGACTTCGTACAGGGTCATCGTTTCGATGTCGGTACAGGCGGCTATTTCGAGGCACCGCCGCTGCACGCCCTGTCGGAAACCGCCCCCTATCTGCACGACGGGCGTGCCGCCACGGTTCGCGATGCCGTTGAGGCGCACATCGATGCCGTACTGAAGGCACCGCTCAGCGCGGACGACCTTGCCGACATTCTCACCTACCTGGATGGGTTCGGCGCGGTTGACCGCCGGTTCGACCCGGAGACGCTGGATGGCGAGGTGGGTCGCCTGAAAGGCTTCATCGATCTGTTGAAACAGCCCTTGCTGGACGAGCAGTTGCGCCGCTCTGATCAGGTCGCCGACATGGTGGCGATGGAGATCGGGCGCATCTACGGGCGGTTCGATCCGAACGCGGGCACGGCCAGGGCGGCGATCAGGGAGTGGGCCAAGGCGCTCAAACGGGCCATGGCGCGCACCGGTGACGGCGATTTTCCCGGTGCCCGCGCGGACCTGGATGCGCTCAAGACGTCGATTGAGCTTGATCTTCCGGTGCTGCGTTCCGAAATCGGCAACTCGCTGTTCGCGGCCACGGAACCGAACTGATCGCATCGCCCGATCGCGGGCAACGTCTGACTTAACCCCGGTGCCTGCCGGTGATAAGGTCCGCGCCCGTCTCATGGAGCCCTGTTCACGTGTCGCAGACCACGCCATCCCGGACCGACGATTCCAATCCGACCTCATCGTGGTCGCTGGTGAAGCGCATCTGGGTCCAGTACATGAAGCGTTACACTCCCATGATCCTGCTGGGGCTCGGCTCTGTCGGGATTGTCGCGGCCACGACAGGGGCCATCGCCTACATGATGGAACCGATCATCAACGAGATCTTCATCAACAAGGATCCCGAGCAGCTCTACACGATCCCGTTCATGATCGTGGGCATCTTCACGGTCATGGCCGTGGCCACCTACGGCCAGCACTACATCCTGCGCGCTGTGGGTGTAAAAGTGACGACCGACCTGCAGAACCATCTCTACAGGCGCATGGTCCGCTCCGATCTCAGGTATTTCTATCAGGAGACCGTCGGGCAATCGATCAGCCGCTTCCTGACTGACGCGCAACTGATGCGCGAGGCCCTTGCCACCACTGCCGTGGCGCTGTGCAAGGACACGCTGACCGCCGCCGCGCTGATCATCGTGATGTTCAGCAAGGACTGGCAGATGGCCGCGGTCGCGATGATCGTTCTGCCCATCGCGGCCTTTCCGATGACCAAGATCGGACGGCTGGCGCGCAAGTCGTCCCAGAACATCCAGAAGACATCGGGCACGCTGGCCTCGTTCCTTTCCGACACGCTGGCCGGCGTGCGGCAGGTCAAGGCGTATGGCCGGGAAGACTATGAATCGGACCGGGCCCAGACCGCGCTGGACGAACGCCAGGGCACACTGCTGAAGAACCTGCGCGACCGCGCCCTGATCAGCCCCATCATCGAACTGGTCGCCGGCGTCGCCATCGCGCTGGCGGTCCTGTTCGGCGGCCTGCGCGTCATCGAGGGTGCGACCACGCCGGGCGCGTTCTTCGCCTTTCTGACGGCGCTGCTGATGACCGCCGCGCCCCTGCGCCGGCTCGGCAAGCTGAACGCAGCCCTGCAGTCGGGACTGGCGGCGGCCGACAGGCTGTTCCGGTCGCTGGACACCCTGCCGGAGATCGAGGACCGCTCGGGCGGCAGGGATCTGACGGTGCAGGACGGTCATATCCGGTTCGAGAACGTGCACTTCACCTATCCCGA
Source organism: Minwuia sp. (assembly GCF_048263705.1). Taxonomy (GTDB): domain Bacteria; phylum Pseudomonadota; class Alphaproteobacteria; order Minwuiales; family Minwuiaceae; genus Minwuia. The sequence continues at coordinate 128,129 of NZ_JBLXDV010000005.1, forward strand.
CGGCACCGAGGCGCTGAAGGGAATCGATCTGGAATGCCGCCCCGGCGAGACCATCGCGCTGGTCGGCAGTTCGGGCGGCGGCAAATCGACCATCCTGAATCTGGTCGCCCGCTTCTACGACACCACCTCCGGAAACGTGCTGATCGACGGCCAGGCGGTGGATGCCGTCAGCGTGGAAAGCCTGCGGTCCCGAATGGCGCTGGTCAGTCAGGAAACCGCCCTGTTCGACGAATCCGTGCGCGCGAATATTCTCTACTCGAAACCGGACGCCACCACCGAAGAGATCGAGGAGGCGGCCCGAGGCGCCAACGCCCACGGTTTCATCCAGGCCCTGCCCGACGGTTACGACACCGTCGTGGGTTCCGCCGGGTTCCGGCTGTCGGGCGGCCAGCGGCAGCGGATCGCCATCGCGCGAGCGATGCTGCGCGATGCCCCCATTCTGCTGCTGGACGAAGCCACATCGGCCCTGGACACGGATTCCGAACGCAAGGTCCAGATGGCGCTGAACACCCTGCAGCAGGGCCGCAGCACGATCACGGTGGCGCACCGGCTGTCGACCGTCATGAATGCCGACCGGATCTATGTGATCGAAGGCGGCCGCGTGGCGGAATCCGGCACGCACACGGAATTGCTCGCCCGGGGCGGCCGGTACGCCGACCTTTACGCCGGGGATGAGGATCCGGCACCGCTGGCGGCTGTCGGCGCGGAATGATCCTGCCCGCCTATCGATTGCTGAGCCGGGGCCTCGCCCCCGTCGGCGCCCATGTCCTGAAGCGGCGCATGCGCAACGGCAAGGAAGACCCGCAACGCGCCGGGGAACGCATGGGGCATGCATCGGTCGCGCGGCCTGACGGACCCCTGGTCTGGTTCCATGTGGCGAGCGTCGGCGAGGCCCAGTCGGTTCTGAGCCTGATCGACCGCATCGTCGCCAGACGACCCGACCTGAACCTGCTGGTCACCTCGGGTACGGTGACCAGCGCCGCCCTGCTGTCCGAACGCCTGCCGGAACGTGCGGTTCATCAGTTCGTGCCCATTGACCTGGCCGCGGCCACGCGGCGCTTCATCGCTCACTGGAAACCGGATCTCGCCATCTGGATCGAGAGCGAGCTCTGGCCGAACCTCATCGACGCGATGGCGATGACAGGCAAACCGCTGGCCCTGATCAACGGCAGGATGTCCGAGCGGTCATTTGGCCGGTGGCGTTTCATTCCGGGTGCGGCGCGCGCCATCCTGAAACCCTTCTCCCTGATCCTGGCACAGAGCGAGGAGGCCGCCGCGCGGTTCCGCGGACTGGGTGCCGACAACGTCCGCGCGGAAGGCAACCTGAAATACGCCGCCGAACTGCTGCCGGTCGACACGGACGCGGTGGCGCGGCTGACCGAAGCGATCGCCGATCGGCCCTGCTGGATCTCTGCGAGCATTCATCCCGGCGAGGATCAAATCACCGGCTCGACGCATCTTGCACTGCAGGACCGGTTTCCCGGTTTGCTGACGATCATGATCCCGAGACACCCGGCACGTGCGAAGGAGATGTCCGCCAAACTCGAAGCACGCGGGATCGCCGTCATGCAACGTTCCCAAGGCGACCTGCCCGGCCACGACACGGGCGTCTACATCGCGGACACGATGGGCGAACTCGGCCTGTTCTACAGCCTTGCGGCACCCGTGTTCGTCGGCGGGTCGCTGGTGCCGCACGGGGGTCAGAACGTGCTGGAACCGGCCCGGTTCGGGCGGTGTGTGCTGACCGGACCGCATACCGAGAACTTCGCCGACGTCATGACGGACATGCGCCGCGACGATGCGGTGATCGAGGTCGAGAACGGTGATGAGCTGTCCGCGGCCATCGGAAGGCTGCTGTCCCATCGCGACGAGTGCGTGACGCTGGGCAACCGCGCGCGCGGCGTGGCCAATCGCCAGTCGGCCGTGCTCGACCGCGTGCTGGCCCGGCTCGAACCGCTGATGCCCCGGCCATGAGGTCTGGCGCATGAAATCCCCGGGGTTCTGGCGGCGCGGCGGCGCCGGATTGCCACGCGTGCTGCTCACGCCGTTCGGCATGGTCTGGCAGACGCTCGGGGCCCTGAAACAGTCGCTCTCGAAACCGGAGGATGTTGCGGTGCCGGTGGTCTGCATCGGCAACATCACCGTGGGCGGGACCGGCAAGACGCCGACCGTGATGTTGGTGGCCGACTGGTTCAGGTCGCACGGGGTCACACCCGGCGTACTCAGCCGCGGCTATCGGGGCACCCTGTCCGGCAATGAGCCGGTGCTGGTGGACCCCGGAAGGCACAAATCGACCGAGGTCGGCGACGAAGCCCTGCTGCACGCACGGCATGCGCCGACGGTCATCGCAAGAAACCGCCCGGCGGGCGCGCGATTGCTGGCCGGCATGTGCGACGTGATCCTGATGGATGACGGACACCAGAATCAGACGCTGGTGAAAGACCTGTCGCTGATCGTCACCGATGCCGCCGAAGGTTTCGGCAACGGCGCGATCATCCCCGCAGGGCCTCTGCGTGAGAGCATCGCCAGAGGTCTGGGACGCGCCAATGCCGTGATCGCCATCGGCGATGGCATGCTCGATGACCGGATCACCCGGTCCGGACTGCCCGTTCTCAGGGGCCGTTTCCAGCCCTCAACGGAAAGCAGGGCACTTTCCGGCGCGCCCGTCATCGGGTTCAGCGGCATCGGCAGGCCCGAGAAGTTCCGGGAGACGCTGGAGCAGATCGGCGCCGACATACGTGGCTTCAGCGATTTCGCGGATCACCACACCTTCACGCGCAGGGAACTGGATCGAATATTCACCGAAGCCGCCGCGGAGCAGGCGATACCGGTCACGACCGCCAAGGATGCAGCACGGCTGGCCCCGGAAGACCTGGCGCGGGTCTCGGTCGTCGAGATCGAGCTTGTGCTCGACCAGCCCGATCAACTGGATCGTATCCTGGAGCCAATCCTCGACAGGATCACGAAGCGCGCATCCGGCGCAGCACCGCCGAGCAGGTCAGAATGATACGGTCATCGGTGTAGATCTCGCCGCGCATGAAGGCGAGTTGCCCGGTGCGCCGGACGACATCGGCCCGCGCCTTGATCAGTTCGCCCTCGTTGCCGCTGGCCATGAATTCCGCATTGAAGGAGACCGTAAAGACGCCGCGATCGGTCGTCCCTTCCGTTGCCGTGCCGCACATCATCAGATCCGCGAACGTCATCAGCAGGCCGCCATGCACAATTCCGCCGGAATTACAGTGTTTGGCTTCGGCCATGAAGGCGAACCGCAGCCGGTCGTCGCGCTTGCGCCAGAAGAACGGGCCGGTGTTCAGTTCATGCGGGTCCTCTGCATCGAACAGGCGGTAGCGCTCGCCCGGATTGCGCTTGCGTTCGAAATAGTCGGCGGTCTTGTCCAAATCAGCCTCCCCAGCCATGCAGCCGAAACCTACGGCATGCCAGTCGGATTTGGAACCATCCCGGAGCTTCGGTTCAGCCGCCGGGCGACGCTGTGTCGTTCAGGCGCCAGTCATAGAAATCGCCCCCGATCCTTTCGACGCGCCGAAGCTGTGCCGCCAGCGGAGATTCGGCGAAACGGATCAGATGATCGATCACCTCACGGTCCGTCGATCCGAAATCGGATCTGAACCAGTCGTAGATCGACGAGACCTCCGCGACACGCCCCGACACCCTCACGGCACGGGGATGGTTCACGAATGTCCGAGCGGCATCGTCAAGCTGCTGCGCCAGCCTTGCCGCCTCGAAGGCCTCGGCCCGCAAATTCGGACACCCGATGGACGCACAGTTGACCGCGTAGTGGATCAGCGGCGTCTGCCAGATCGGGCGCAGGATCCGGTGCTCGATGTCATCGAGGGAGAGTGCCACACCCTCGACCTCGAACAGTTTTGCGCCCCACGGACCGGAACTGAAGAAGCCCGGGGAGATGTCGATGTCACGGATGCTGTCGACCGGATAGTGATCCAGGACGACGTCGACCGTCAGTGCGTTGTACAGATTGATCCAGTACGCCATCGCCTCCGGACGGTTCAGGACTGTCGGTCGGATTGCACTCAAATCCGCCAGATACCGCTGAAGATCGGCTCGGTCCTGCGGCCTGACGGCACCGTAGTCGAACCGGTTGAGGCCATCGCCGCCCTGTATGACGAACCGGGCCAGAAAACCGTTCCAGGCGCTGTGATCGACAGAGGCGGACGGGTCGGATTCCAGCGGTATCCAGCGTTCCCAGAGGTCCGCACGGGGTGCGGCAGAGGTCAGGGCCGGCCAGAACAGGGCGAAGACAAGAACGATCAGACGCAGATGTTTCATGGCCATCACATGTCCCGGCGCAACGACCGGCGCAAGGGGCTTTCCGACCGATGAACTTCAGTTGAACGGGCGTGAACAAATCGACGAATCAACGCGCATGAAGGCATGATGAGACCATGGCGCAGATTGGTTTGCTATCGACGGAACAGCCCCCCTCCCCGCTCGTCCTTGCGCTTGCACCGGCGCTGGCGGCGACTGGACTCGATGTGGCTGCCGCCATCGACGATTTCCTGGCGTTCGACAGCGACAGACGCCCCGACGGCGGACTGATGATGATCCGCGGCACTGGCGCGCGCGTGGCGGACCGGCTGCCCGCAGAACGCGTCTTCTGGATCGGTGAACCGCCGTTCACCCGGCCCATTCCGATTGGTCGGACGCTGGGCAAGGCCCGGTTTCATGAGGTTGTCGGCGTGCTGACGGGCAAGGCCCGAGGCGGCGCGCTGGAACGCGCCGTGGTCGAGACAGGCGCCTATATCCTGACCGGGCTGCGTGAGTTCGACCGGACAACCGCCTTTCACGCCATGGAAGGCGCGCTTTCGTCCGGCACCGCAGCCGAGCGGTTCGCGCTGATCTTCGGACAGCAGGCACTCGACGACCCGTCGACCATCGCCGCCCTCGCTCCGCAGCGGCGGGATGTGATGGCTGACAGGCGCGGCACCATTCAGGGCTGGTCCGGCGCGCCGTTGCGGGCGGCGCTGGATGCGCTGGGACGCCGGGGAGCCGTCGGCCGCCTCGCACCGGCCGGCTTCAAGACAGGGCCGAAAAAGCCGATCGCCCGGGTTTACGGGGAAACCGACGCGGCCCTCGACATCGCCGAGGGCCAGATCCGGTCCGCCGCGCAGCTGGGTTAGCGGAGTTCCACGGCATAAGCCTCGGCAGGTTGCGGATCGTCGATCATGCCCTGCTGCTTCAGAAACTGCGCGAAGCCGTCATAGCGGGCACGATCCAGCGCGCCGGGACGCAGTGCAAAGCGCGGCAGCGTATCGCGCCACGCCCGGCGGTTCAGTTCGTCATCCAGGTCGGGATTCTGCGCCAGGAACAGTTCCCAAGATTTCTCAGGCTCGTTCACCATGTACTGCACGGCGGCCTCGATGGCTGCGACGAAGGCCCGGTAGCGCGGGTTCGCCACCGTATCCTTGTGCGCCACCACGATCAGTTCGTCGTAGGCCGGAACACCCTCCGACTCCACGAAGAAGGCCCGTCCCGGACGGCCGACGATGTCCATCTGGTTCAGTTCGAAGTTCCGGAACGCACCGATCACGGCGTCGACCTGACCGGATATCAGCGACGGCGACAGCGAGAAGTTCACGTTGATCAGTTCGATATCGTCGAGCGTCAGCCCATGCCGCGCCAGCATGGCCTTCAGCATCGCATCCTCGAAACCGCCTACCGAGAACCCGACCTTTCGGCCCTTCAGATCGGCAATCGACCTGATCGGGCTGTCCTCCAGAACGACCAGCGAATTCAGCGGCGTCGCCACCAGCGTGGCGATGCGGCGGAGCGGCAGCCCCTCGGAAACCTGCAGATGCAGCTGCGGCTGATAGGAGATCGCCAGGTCCGCTTGCCTGGCCGCCACCAGTTTGGGCGGATCGTTGGGGTCCGCGGGCGCGATGAACTCGACCTCCAGCCCGCGCTTCGCGAATTCCCCGCGCGCCTCGGCGACGTAGAGCGGTCCATGGTCCGGGTTCACAAACCAGTCGAGCAACACGACGAGCTTTTCCGCAGACGCGGGGGCCGCAAACAGGCTGAGGGCAGCGAGAACTGCCATGAACGTGCGTTTCATGAGTGTTTTCCTTCTTGCGAGAACGAGAAGCTGTCGGGCTGCCAGGGCAGCGCCAGACGCAGCAGACGATCGACGATCAGCCAGAGACCGACGGCGAAGAGCGCGAGCACGAACAGGGCCGCGAACATCAGGTCGATCTGCATGCGGCCGTTCGCATGCAGCATCAGGTAGCCGAGCCCCGCGCTGGAGCCGACCCATTCGCCCACGATCGCACCGATGGGCGCGACGCCCGTGGCCACGCGCAGGCCGGAAGCCAACCCCGGCAGGGCCGCCGGAATGCGGATGTGCCAGATCAGGGCCAGGCGGCTGTTGGTCATGGTGCGCCCCAGTTCGATCCAGCCCGGATCCGTGCGGCGCAACCCGTCCAGAAAGGCCGTTGTCACCGGAAAGAAGATGATCAGGGTGGCCATGGTGACCTTCGACCAGATCCCGTAGCCCAGCCAGAGCACCAGAACCGGTGCAAGCGCAAAGACCGGCAGCGCCTGCGAGGCCACCAGCACCGGCAGGCCGTAACGCCGCGCCCAGGGAAAACTGTGCACGGCCAGTGCCGATGCACAGCCAACCAGCGTACCGATCAGAAGGCCCAGCAGGATTTCCAGCGCGGTGTGACCCAGATGCCCCATGATCAGGTCGAACCGCGCGATCAGGGTGGCGATCACCTGCACCGGCCCCGGCAGCAGAAAGGATTCGATGCCCGACAGTTCGACATACGCCGCCCACAGCGCCACCAGGACGCCGAAAGTGACCATGCCGTTCAGAAAGGGCTTCATGCCGCGCGGTCCAGCCCGAGCGCATGCATCATGTCCCGCCAGAGTGTCTGCGCCTCGACCGTTTCAGGCGACCGGGGCCTGCCGGACGAGGGTGTGCGGTCCAGCACGACCCGCGCCGGTTCACCGGACAGGACCACGATACGGTCGGCGATGCGGATGGCCTCCCACGGATCGTGGGTGACCAGCATGACCGTCCGGCCCGCCAGCAGTTCCGCCGACAGGTCCTGCAGCCGCAGGCGCGTCAGGGCATCGACGGCGGAGAACGGTTCGTCCATCAAGACGATGGGCCGGTCTTCCATCAGGGTACGCGCCAGCGCCGCGCGCTGTTTCATGCCTCCGGACAGTTCGGCGGGTCTCTTCGACGCCGCATCCGCCATGCCGACAGCACGCAGGATGCTCTCGACACGTTCGGGGTCCCGCCGCTCGCCGCGCAGCCGGCTGCCCAGCCCGACGTTCGCGGCGACCCTCAGCCAGGGCAGCAGCAGGTCGGACTGTCCCATGAATGAAACCCGGTCGGTCAGGCTGCCACCGTCATCGGCTCGGACCTCGCCCGCCCCGTCGAGCAGACCGGCCACGCGTCGCAGCAGGGTCGACTTGCCGACCCCGCTCGACCCGAGGATGGCGGTCAGCGATCCCGGCGCAAGCGCCAGATCCAGGCCGCGAATGATATCGCGACCGCCGAAACTGACGGAGATGTTGCTGAGTTTCAGACCCGGTACGGAACCGGGGCCTGGTGCCCACTGGGCCATGACGGACGACCTTCCCTACGCCGGCCTTGGCAGAGTGCCTGTCCGGATCAGGTTCAAGGGGTCGTTCCGATGAATTTACTGGAACCTCTCAGCCGCGCTCTTGCGGCTCCCCCGGATGTCGCCACTATAGGATGAGCGGATCGCCATCCGCAAGCCACGCCCGGGACACAGGATACGCATGCGACCGCGCACCTATTTCATCGGCAGCGAGATCTATCGCAACTCGCGTTACGCGAACCGGCATCCGCTGGCGATACCGCGCGTCTCGACCGTGATCGACCTGGCGCGGGCGCTGCACTGGCTGCCCGACGAAGTTTACCTGGACAGCCCCGTCGCCAGCGTCGAGGAACTCTGCCGGTTCCACGACCCCGACTATGTGGCTGCCGTGCAGCGTGCCGAGCGGCAGCAGAAGACCGATCCCGAACTGCGCGACCGTTACAACATCGGACGCATGGAGAATCCCGTCTTCGGCGAGATCTTCCGCCGTCCGGCAACGGCTGCGGGGGCCTCGCTGCTGGCGGCCGACATGATCGCGGACGATCGGGCCGACCGCATCTACACACCGGCGGGCGGCACCCATCACGGGCAACCCGACCGGGCCAGCGGTTTCTGCTACTTCAACGATCCCGTGCTGTGCATACGGCGCCTGCAGGATCGCGGTGTGCGGCGGATTGCCTACGTCGATCTGGACGCGCATCACTGCGACGGGGTCGAAGCCGCGACGTTCGGCGACGAGGACGTGCTGACGATTTCGACACACGAACACGGGCGCTGGCCGCATGATGCGACGGTGGTACAGCGGCAGAGCCGGAGCGTCGTCAACATCGCCATGCCGCGCGGCACCAACGACGCCGAGTTCCGGTTGCTGATCGACCATCTGGTGTTGCCACGTGTCCACCAGTTCGATCCGGAAGTGCTGATCGTGCAGGCTGGCGCGGACGCGCTGGACGACGACCCGCTGAGCAGGCTCAGCCTTTCCAACCGGGCCCTGTGGCGTACCATCCGCCAGATCGACCGGATCGCGCCGAAGATGATCGTTCTGGGCGGCGGCGGCTACAATCCATGGTCGGTCGCGCGCTGCTGGACCGGCATCTGGGGCGTCATCGCGGGCTTCGCACGGCCCAGCCGTCTGCCGCAAGGCGCCGAGTCCGTGCTGCGGGCGCTGACATGGCAGCGGTCTGCCGGGCGCAACCCGCCGGCACACTGGTTCACGACGCTGGCCGACCAGTTGACGGATTTGCCCGTGCGACCGGAGATTCGAACCCTGATGCAGGAGGAGGCCGGTGTTGCGCACGTGGCTTAGCCTGCTGTTCCTGCTGCTGCCCTTCGGTCTCTCGGCGGGCGAACTCGGTCCGCTGACGATCGAAACCGATGGCGGCGACCGCACCTTCCGGGTCGAACTGGTCGACACACCCCGGACCCGCGCGCAAGGGCTGATGCACCGCGAGAGCATGCCGCAGGACGAGGGCATGCTGTTCGACTTCGGCGAAACGCGGCAGGTCAGTTTCTGGATGAAGAACACGCTGATCCCGCTGGACATGCTTTTCATCGATCAGGCCGGCGTGATCGTGCACATCCATCATCAGGCGATCCCCCACGACCGGACCGCGATCAGATCCGGTGTCCCGATCCGCGCCGTGCTGGAGATCAACGGCGGCCTGTCGAAGATGCTGGGAATCCGGACCGGAGATCGCGTGCGACATGATATGTTCGGGGCCGACGGCTGAGCTTCGCCGCTTGCGGTGCGCTGAACGGTCGTTTATCTGAAAGTGGCAGGATACGGGGCGTAGCGCAGTCTGGTAGCGCACCGGTTTTGGGAACCGGGGGTCGTTGGTTCGAATCCAATCGCCCCGACCATCCGCACATGTTTTTCGGAGGCAGGCGAAATGAGCGCACGCATCTTCAGACCGGCCAAGACGGCCATGCAGTCGGGCAAGGCCGCCACACGGAAATGGCGTCTGGAATTCCGCGCCGATACGGCCCGGCATCCTGATCCGCTGATGGGCTGGACCTCGCTGGCCGATACGCAAAGCCAGGTGCGCCTGAATTTCGATACCAAGGAAGAAGCGCTCGCCTATGCTGAGAAGCATGGCATCGACGCGAAGGTTTTCGAGCCGCGCGAGCGCCCGCTGAAGCTGCGCGCCTACTCGGACAATTTCGCCTACAACCGCGTCATCTGACCGGAAGAACGGCCCCGGCCAGATACAGCGAACCGGTGACCAGCACCCGCGCGTCTGCGGTTGGACCGGACAGATGATCCAGAGCCTGCTGCACGGATTCCGCAGTGGAAGACCGGAAACCCGCTTTCCCTGCAACGGCCGCGATGGATTGCGGCGTCATCGGGTTGCCCACCGCGTAGACAGGCCGTGACGGCAGCGGTACGCCGATCACCAGTGGATCGAGCGACCTGAACGGTTCGAGGAATTCATCCAGCGGCCGGTTGTCCAGCATGGCGACGATCATCGCCAGCCGCTTCGGCGGCATGGCCGATATCGCGGCGGCCATGGCCCCGGCAGCGTGCGGGTTGTGCCCGCCATCGACCCAGATCTCCCTGTCTTTATCGGTCAGGCGCTGCATGCGCGCGGGCCACTCGGTCCTGGACAGGCCCGCCACGGCATCGGGCAGCAGATCAGGTGCGAAGACTTCCATGGCGGCGACGGCCAGGGCGGCGTTGTCCCACTGATGCGGCCCCGGGAGAGACAGTGCGGGCAGGTTGAAGGTCTCGTTTCCGGCAAACCGGCCATTGTCCGGATCGACGACGAAGTCCTCACCGGCCAGCCTGAGCACGTTTCCGAGCGACGCGGCCCTGTCACGGATCACCTGCACGGCGTCCGGATGCTGCGGGTTGGCGACACATGGCGTGCCGGGTTTCAGTATGCCGGCCTTCTCGGTCGCGATCGCGGTGATCGTGTCACCGAGAAAGGCCATGTGATCCATCGCGATCGGCGTGATGATCGTCAGCGCCGGTGAGGGGACGACGTTGGTGACATCCAGACGCCCGCCCATTGCCGTTTCCAGCAGAAGCACGTCCGCGTCATCTTCACGAAAGGCGAGAAATGCGGCCGCCGTCAGGGCTTCGAACGATGTCGGATGAATTCCGTCGCTGGCGTCATCGACCCGTTCCAGCAGACGGCCAAGATGAGCGTCCTCGATCTCGCCGCCGGAGAGCGTCACCTCCTCGGTCACGCGCTGAAGGTAGGGCGATGTGAATGCCTGCACACGCCTCCCGGCGTGCGAAAGCATCGCCTTCAGAAAGGCGAGGGTCGAGCCCTTGCCATTGGTCCCGGCTATGTGAATGACCGGCGGCAGATGATGGTGCGGCCGGTCCAGCCGTTCGAGCAACGCGGGCAGGCGCTCCAGATCAAGCTCGATCTTGCGCGCGGCCCTGCTGTCGATATCCGCAAGCAGCGCTTCGCAACGGGACGCGTTCACTTCTCCGGCGCGGTCTCGACAGGCTCCCCTTGGGCAGCACCCGGCTCCGGCATGGCTTCGGGTTCCGGTATCACCGGCACATCCTCGTCCGGGCGCGGCAGCGACTTCGGCGGCTCGACGATTTCGTCACGCAAGAGCGAGATGATCCGGGCGACGGTCTCGGCCAGTTCATGGCGGTGGACCACCATGTCCACCATGCCGTGTTCCAGAAGATACTCGGCGCGCTGGAAGCCGTCGGGCAACTGTTCGCGAATGGTCTGCTCGATGACCCGCGGGCCGGCGAAGCCGATCAGCGCGCCCGGCTCGGCAATCGTCACATCCCCGATCATGGCGAAGGAGGCCGTCGTGCCGCCCGTCGTCGGATCGGTCAGCACGCAAATATAGGGCAGTCCCGCGTCCTTCAGCCGCTGCAGGGCCACGGTCGTGCGCGGCATCTGCATCAGCGACAGGATCCCCTCCTGCATGCGCATGCCGCCGGAAGCGGCACACAGAACCAGCGCCGCGTCCTTCTTCACCGCCTTCTCGGCAGCGGCGACGATGGCCTCACCCTCGCCGGCCGAAACCGAGCCGCCCATGAAGAAGAAATTCTGCGACGCCACGACCGTATCCAGGCCGCCGATCTGGCCGAATCCGACCTCGACCGCGAACTGCTTGCCGGTGCTGTGACGCGCTTCCTTGAGCTGATCGGTATAGCGCTTCGCATCCCTGAACTTCAGTGGATCGAGCGGCGGTTCCGGCGTCTTGATGCGGACAAACTCGCCATCATCGAACAGAAGCGCCAGGCGCGCACTGGCCGTGAGACGCATGTGATGATCGCAGTGCGGGCAGACCCGGTGGGACTGCTCCAGATCGCGGTGGAACACCATCTGTCCGCAGGACCGGCATTTTTCCCAGAGATTGTCCGGGCTGTCCTTCTTCCGGCCCAGACCGATCTTCGGCAGCACCGTGTTTGTGAGCCAGTTCATGCCCGCCTCCTATTCTGCAGCCGACGCGCGCGCGCCATGCACACCTTCGGCGATCTGCCGGGCAAGGTCCAGCACACCGCTGACTGCGGCGGCACCATCGTCCCCGGCGTCCTTGACCCTGTTGACCAGCGCCGAGCCGACGACTGCCGCATCCGCCACTTTCGCGACGGCGGCGGCCTGTTCCGGGGTCTTGATGCCGAAGCCAACGGCAATCGGAAGATCGCTGTGCGACTTCAGGCGCTTGACCGCCTTCGAAACGGCTTCGGTATCCAGGCTCGCCGCACCGGTGATGCCTGCGAAGCTGACGTAATAGACGAAGCCCGAGGTGTTGTTCAGAACCGTCGGCAGCCGGTTGTCATCGGTGGTCGGTGTCGCCAGCCGGATCAGGGAGATGTCCTTGTCACGCGCGAAGGACAGGATCTCGTCATCCTCCTCGGGCGGCAGATCGACGATGATCAGCGCATCCACCCCGGCTTCGGCGGCATCGGCGCAGAACCGCTCCGCGCCATGACTGAAGATCGGGTTGAAATATCCCATCAGCACGATCGGCGTGTCCGGGTCGCCCGTTCGGAAATCGCGCACCATGTCCAGCGTGCGCAGCAGGGTCTGACCGCTGGCCAGTGCCCGCAGGCCGGCCTCCTGAATGGCCGGTCCGTCCGCCATCGGATCTGTGAAGGGCATGCCCAGTTCGATGATGTCCGCCCCCGCTTCGGGCAATGCCTTGAGGACCTCTGTCGACCGTTCCAGGTCGGGGTCCCCGGCCATGATGAAGGGGATGAAGGCCGCCCGGCCCTCATCCTTCAGTTTCGCGAAACGTGCCTTGATGCGGGCGCTCATATCTCCACCCCCAGGGCTTCGGCGACCGTGAAGACGTCCTTGTCGCCGCGTCCGCACATGTTCATCAGGATGATGTGGTCGCGCGGCAGATCGGGCGCGATGCGGGCCACATGTGCCAGCGCATGGCTCGGTTCCAGCGCGGGAATGATCCCTTCCAGCTTGGAGCAGAGCTGGAACATCTCCAGCGCCTCGTCGTCGGTTGCCGAAACGTAATCGACGCGGCCCATGTCCTTCAGCCATGCATGCTCCGGCCCGATGCCCGGATAGTCCAGACCGGCCGAGATCGAATGCGCCTCGGTGATCTGCCCGTCGTCGGACTGCAGCAGATAGGTCTTGTTGCCGTGCAGGACGCCCGGACGTCCGCCGGTCAGCGATGCCGCGTGCTCTCCGGTCTCGATGCCATGTCCGGCAGCTTCGACACCGACGATCTGCACATCCTTGTCGTCCAGAAACGGGTGGAACAGGCCGATGGCGTTCGAACCGCCACCGATGCAGGCGACCAGCGTGTCGGGCAGCCGCCCTTCCCGCTCCATCATCTGCTCTTTCGCCTCGTTGCCGATCACCGACTGGAAATCGCGGACCAGTTCCGGATACGGGTGCGGCCCGGCCGCGGTGCCGATGATGTAGAAGGTGTTCTCGACGTTCGTCACCCAGTCGCGCAGGGCCTCGTTCATCGCATCCTTCAGGGTCGAGGAACCGGAGGTGACCGGAACAACTTCGGCACCGAGCAGCTTCATGCGGAACACGTTCGGCTGCTGGCGTTCCACGTCCACCGATCCCATGTAGACCGTGCAGGGCAGACCGAACCGCGCGGCCACCGTTGCCGCCGCCACGCCATGCTGGCCTGCGCCGGTTTCCGCGATGATGCGCGGCTTGTTCATCCGGCGCGCCAGCAGGATCTGGCCCATGCAATTGTTGATCTTGTGACTGCCGGTGTGGTTCAACTCGTCGCGCTTGAAGTAGATCTTCGCGCCGCCGAAATGCTCGGTCAGCCGCTCGGCGAAGTAGAGCGGGCTTGGCCGTCCGGCATAGTGCTTCAGATACTCGTCCAGTTCGGCCTGGAACGACGGATCGGCCTTGGCGGCGTTGTAGGCCTGCTCGACCTCCAGCAGCAGCGGCATCAGCGTCTCGGCGGCGTAGCGTCCGCCATAGTCGCCGAAATGGCCGCGTTCATCGGGTCCGTTCCGATAGGAGTTCGGATTGTCTTGTACGTTCATGTCAGTTTTCGTCTTTCAGATCGATTTCACGGCAGCAAGGAAATCGGCGATACGCCCCATATCCTTCCTGCCGGGTTCGCTTTCAACACCCGAGGAGACATCGACCCAGTCAGCTCCGCTGATCGCGACGGCTTCGGCAACGTTGGTTGCATCCAGTCCGCCGGACAGCATCCAAGGCTGTCTGTGATCGCGCCCCGCCAGCAGGTGCCAGTCGAAGGCAACACCATTGCCGCCGGGCAGGCCATGCCCCTGCCCCTTCGGCGGCCTGGCATCGAACAGCAGCCAGCTTGAGGCGCTGTCGTAATCCCCGACAACGCCGAAATCCTCCGCGGTACTGATCTTGATGGCCTTCATCGCAGGCCGGCCCGTGCGCTCTTCGACCTCCCGCACCCGCTCCGGGCTTTCGCTGCCGTGGAGCTGTATCAGATCGAGCGGCACCTGCCCGGTGACTTCATCCAGCCAGGTGTCATCGGGGTCGACGAACAGGCCGACGCGCAAGGTGCCTTCCGCCTGTTCGGCCAGGGGTCGCGCCGCCACCGGCGCGATGTTGCGCGGCGACGGTGGAAAGAAGACGAAGCCCACGGCTTCGGCACCGCCGCTGACCGCCGCATCGACGGCCTCCGGCGTGCTCAGACCACAGATCTTTGTCCGGACAGTCACCGGCCCAGCGCCTCATCGGCGACGGCATGTGCCGCGGCGGCGGGATCGTCAGCGCCTGTGATCGCGCGGCCCACAACGATATAGCTCGCACCGGCCTCCACGGCCTCTCGCGGGGTCATGACACGTTTCTGGTCGCCCAGCGCCGCGCCTGCCGGACGGATACCGGGCACCACAAGGATCGGCGACGCCCCCAGCGCATCGCGCAGGGGCGCGATCTCCCTGGGGCTGCAGACCAGGCCGTCAGCCCCGGCCTCGATGGCCATGCGACCGAGCCGCACGACCTGTTCTTCCGTCGTACCGGCCACCCCCATCTGATTCAGGTCCGCGTCGTCGAGGCTGGTCAGGACCGTCACCGCAATGATTCGCGGCCGGGCCGCACCGAACTCATTCGAAGCCTCACGCGCCGCCGCGATCATGGCCGCCCCGCCCTGCGCATGGATCGTCAGCAGATTCGGCGTGCAGGACTGACTGGTTGATGTCACTGCTCCGGCGACCGTGTTCGGGATGTCGTGCAGTTTCAGATCCAGAAAAAGCGGGACATCTTCGGGAGCGGCCTTGCGTACGCCCTCCGGCCCGTTGGCCATGAAATATTCCATGCCCAGCTTGATGCCGCCAACGGATCCTGTGGTCTTCCGGATCAGGGCAGAGGCCTGATTGATATCGCCCGTATCGATGGCGATAAGGACGGGATTGTTGCGATTTTCAGACATGCCGGGTCTATAGCAGCCAGCACGCTGCGGGTTAAGCGGCATTTGCAGACAGCATCCGCTGGCGGTCAGCCAGACGTGCCGTCCGCGGATTCTGCTTCGGATGGCTTGTAGACGACCTTGTTGCGCCCGGTTTCCTTCGCCTCATAAAGCGCCTCGTCAGCGCGCTGCACGGCCTCGCCCAGATCTTCCTCGTCGGCAAACCAGCTGCTGACGCCGAAACTCGCGGTCATGTTGAAGCTGACGTCTTCGCATTCGATGGGATTGATCTCGGTCGATTCCCTGACCCGCTCCGCGGCCCGGATGCCGCCCTCCCTGTCGGTTTCCGGCAGGATGGCAACGAACTCCTCACCGCCCGTCCGGGCGATGTGATCGATCGGACGGCGCAGCGACCAGCCCATCATTTCCGCGAACCGCACCAGAGCCACATCGCCAATCGCATGGCCGTATGTGTCATTCACCCGCTTGAAATGATCGATATCGGCCACGAAGACGGAAAGCGGGTGATGGTAGCGGCGCGCGCGCTTCACTTCATGTTCGGCCACGGTCTTGAAGCCCAGCCTGTTGGCGACCCCGGTCAGCGGGTCCGTGCCGGCCAGCCGACGCAGTTCCTCTTCCAGTTCGCGGCGATCCTTCATGTCATAGACGACGGCCGACAGTCCCAGATAATTCCCGTCGCTGTCGTGGATCGGCGATGTGCGCAGTTCGACCGGAATCCGTTCCCCGTCGCGATGCAGGGCCTCGGTCTCCAGCATCTCCGGTTCGCCACTCGCCTGCAGCCGTTTCATGTATTCGGCCATCCGCTCGGTCCTGTCGTCAGGCCGCAGGATCGATGACGGTTTGCCGACCAGTTCCTCGGGCGCGTAGCCATAGACGCGCTGCACGGCCCGGCTGGCATACTTGATCATCCCGTCCGGCGAGATGAAGAACAATGGCTCCGACAGATTGTCGGTCAGGTGCACCAGCATCTGGCGCTCTCGCTCGGCTTCCTCCGCCTGGCTCCGTGCAGCCTGTTCCGGTGTCACATCCATCGCCGTGCCGACACGGGCGATTTCCTTGCCCTTGCAGTCCCGCATGATACGAACGGACCAGCTCAACAGCAGCAGCCCATCGTCCTTCGTGCGCCATCGGCTGGCTGGCGGACGCCGGGTATCCTGGTCGGACACCTGAAAGAACGACTTGCGCGCGGCACTCACCTCGTCAAAGGCACGGAAAGCCCAGACCGGGCGACCCCGCGCTTCGCGTTCATCGAAACCGGTCTTCCGCTCGAACGCCGCGTTGACCATCTGGATGGCCCCCTTCGGATTCGTCACAATGACGATGGCGTCGGTGGAATCCAGGATCGCCTCCAGGAATCCGGCTTCGCCCAAGCGATGGATGATCTCGTCCTGCTGCACCACGTTACCTCGACTGTCGGTCTGCCAGAGTTTCATTCAGACGTTGAGAACCGGTTAATCCGCGCTTCCCCGAGTGTTGATTGTCCATATCCACCCGACTGGGGCATATATTGGCTTTCGACCAGAACAGAGTCACCGGAGGTCCAACTGGCATGCGTTTCCTTCTCTCCCTGCTGATGATCGGTCTGGCCAGTTGGCAAAGCCACGCCGCCGACAGGTTCCAGACGTCCGCCGGCCCGGTGACCGTCGAACGCATCGTCGAAAAGCTGAACCGGCCCTGGGCGGTCGCCTTTCTGCCGGACGGCGGCCTGCTGATCACCGAACGCGATGTCGGGATACTGAAACACGTTGCGCCGGACGGCAGCATCTCCGAAGTCTCCAATGTACCGGAGATTTCGCGCGACGGACAGGGCGGGCTGCTGGATCTGGTTCTGGCGCGTGACTTCGGCACGACGCGCGAGCTTTTCCTTTCCTATTCGGAACCCGAGGGTTTCGAACAGCGAACCGCCCTGGCTGTGGCCCGGCTGTCCGATGACAACAGCACGCTGGAGAACGTCCGGGTGATCTTTCGCATCAACAGCCTGAGCAGCTCCGGCAGCCACTTCGGCGGGCGGATCGTCGAGGATACGACGGGCGCCCTGTTCATGACGGTCGGGGACCGGGCGCGCAGTTCGCTGGCGCAGGATCCGAAGATGCACAACGGCAAGGTGATCCGCGTCAATCGCGATGGCTCGATTCCCGCAGACAATCCCTTCCGCACCGGACCGATCCTGCCCGAGATCTGGTCGATGGGGCATCGCAACGCCCAGGGAGCGGCGCTGGACGAGAAAGGCCGTCTCTGGACGGTCAGCCATGGCGCGGCCGGAGGCGACGAGGTCAATCAGCCCCGTCCCGCCCGCAACTACGGCTGGCCCGTCATTTCCTACGGTCGGCACTACAGCGGCGGCCAGATCGGTATCGGCACCTCGGCGCCCGGGATGGAACAGCCAAAGCATTACTGGGATCCATCGATCGCGCCGTCCGGCATGATGATCTATTCCGGCAAGCTGTTCCCGGCCTGGAAAGGCGATATCTTCGTCGGATCGCTGAAATTCGATCACATCTCGCGGCTTGAGCGGGATGACGAGACGATCACCGGCGAGGAGCAGCTGTTCCGCGATGCCTACGAGCGGATCCGCGACGTGCGCGAAGGGCCGGACGGTGCCATCTGGTTCCTGTCGGTGGGTGACCGCGCGCTTTATCGCGTGACCCCCGCCGAATAGACGTCACGCAGCCTCGAAGACCTTCCGGCCGGCCACGAACACGGCCCTGACGCGTGGTGCTTCCGGGCCGGAAGCATCCACCACGACGATGTCGGCACGTTTGCCCGGCTCCAGCACACCGCGATCGGGCAGTCCTGCAGCCTGAGCCGGATGGGTGGAGATCAGCCGCCATGCCGATGCGAGATCGGTCACCCCGTCCGCAACCAGCCTGAACGCGGCATGCAACGGGGCCGGATAGTAGTAGTCCGACGCCAGAATCGTGCACAGGCCCTCCGCAACGGCATCGGCGGCGTTCAGTGCGCCCGTATGGCTCCCGCCGCGCAGGACGTTCGGCGCGCCCAGGACGGTATGTTCGCCGGCCTCGCGCGCCGCGGATGCTGTCTCGACGTTCAACGGAAATTCCGAGGTCGCCGCACCCAACCCGCGAAACGCTGCACGGACCTCGGGCGATGCCTCGTCATGGGCGAGCACGATCAGGTCCTTCTCGGCGGCACGTTCCGCCAGCCGGCGAATGGCCGCCGGAACCTCCTCGCGACGCGCCCATACCCGATCGAGAAGGGACAGGTAATCGTCCAGACCAAGGCCGGCACGCGCCGCCGACTGTCCGAGCTTGCCGCGCACATGATCCTTCTCGACCGTCAGGGTCGTGTGATCGTTGAAGGCGAGTATCGGCTTGGGTGCGAGATCGAACCATCCGGCGATCTCGTCCATCGCATCGAGCGCGAACGTCTCCCAGCGCAGGTGCAGCCGCGTGTCGGCGTGCAGGTCCGGGCCGATACGCTGCCATGCCGCGACGAAGTCCCGCGCATTGTCGATGCTGCGCAGACCCGGCTCCCAGGAAACCGTCAGGCCGTGGAACGCCGTCGTGATCCCGTTCGCAATCAGCTGGCGGTCCGTGTCGGCCAGCGCGACGTCCAGCGGGAAGCTGACCCCGGGCCGCGGCATGATCTGCCGCTCGAAACCGTCGCCGTGAATATCCACGATGCCGGGCAGCACCAGCATGCCGGACGCGTCCCAGTCGGTCGAAACACCGACGGGACGACCGATCAGGCCATCGGCAACCGGCAAGTCCATCTGCCGGAACCCACCGTTACACAGCACCTCTCCGCCCCTGATCATCCAGTCCGTCACGGTCCCGCCTTCTCCATCGTCCCTGTTATCGTTCCGCTCCCCCGGTTCAGGGTACGCTATTCGACCGGCATCTTGTGACAGCCGGAAGACAATCGGAGAAGCCATAGTTCGCGCTGGCATCGCAAGCGCCTCCGCATGGCGCGCAACGGACGGCGGGGGTTCTGACGGTCGCACGCGGCCCGGCATAGCTTCTCTTTATCTGACCCCTAGAAAGCTTGGCTGGAAAAACCTTCGATCCGGGGCAATCTTGTGGACATGAACGATTTCTCCAATGGAGCGGAATTATGCTGACGACCATCGACAGCCATCGCGAGACCAAAGCGGCGCGAGTCCAGCCCGACCACGTCGAGGCCGACATCATCTACACGCCCGATGACGGACGACGTCACCAGGTGTTCATCCAGCCGATGGGCAGCGGCAAGCTCAATGAACGCTCCCATCCCGACACGCCCGTGCGTGTGCATATCCACAACGGTCGCCCGCACCGTGCGGCAATCAACATCGAGGAGCATGGCTTCGCGCTGCTGGATGCCCCCTCGAAGGTCACCGACTTCTTCGACAACGAACAGATTGAGCAGGTCTACTATCCCGAAGTCGAGGCCCTGCTGAAAGCCGAGACCGGTGCCAGCCGGGTGATCATCTTCGATCACACGATCCGGATCGACGATGGCGACCGCAGTTCGGAACTGGGCCAGCGGCTGCCCGTCCGGCGTGCCCACGTCGACTATACGGTCAAGTCGGGCCCGCAGCGGGTCCGTGACCTGGTGCCGGACGAGGCCGACGATCTGCTGTCACGCCGGGTCTCGGAAATCAACGTCTGGCGATCGATCGCCGGTACAGTCGAACGCGCGCCGCTGGCGGTGGCCGAGGCACCCTCCATCGCCTTCGAAGATCTGATCGCGACCGATCTGGTCTATGACGACCGCGTCGGCGAAATCTACGAGTTCGCGCACAAGCCGCAGCATCGGTGGACCTATTTCCCCGACATGACGCAGGACGAGGTGCTGTTGCTGAAAAGCTATGATTCGGCGACCGACGGCCGGGCCCGCTTCACGCCGCACACCGCGTTCGACGATCCGACCACCCGTCCGGCGGCGAAGGCGCGCGAAAGCATCGAGGTGCGCGCCTTCTTGTTCTTCGACGACTGACGCCTACTTGATCTTGCCGACAACCGGCCGCGTGAGCTCGCCGAGCTTCAGGCGCTGCTGGCCCCGCGCGTCGAAATTGTCGGGCGCAAGCCAGGTTTCATAGGCGTTCTTCAGCGACGGCCACTCGTGATCGATGCACGCATACCAGGCCGTGTCACGATTCCGGCCCTTGACCACCAGATGCTGGCGGAAGACGCCTTCGAAGGAGAAGCCGAAGCGTTCCGCCGCGCGGCGCGATCGCTGGTTCAGCGTATCGCATTTCCATTCATACCGCCGGAACCCGGCCTCGAAGACCCGCCGCATCATCAGGTACATCGCCTCGGTCGCTGCCGGGGATCGCTGGATGACGGGCGAGAAATGGATGTGACCGACTTCCACGGATCCCAAAGAAGGCTTGATGTTCAGATAGCTGGCGATGCCTGTGACGTGCCCGCTGGCCAGGTCACGGATCGCGAAGAACAGCGGATCTTCACCCAGGCAGGTGGATGTCATCCAGGCACGGAAGGCTTCGCGATCGTCGAACGGGCCATACGGCAGATAGAGCCAGTCGCGCGTATCCTGACCGCGCTGGAACACCATGAACAGGTCATCGGCATGCTCCTCGACCGATGCGGGTGCCAGCGTACAATACCGCCCCGTCACACTGGTTCGCGGCAGGTCGCCCGCACCACGCCAGTCAGGCAGGGGCTTCCCCATCTCGAAGTTCGGTTCGAAATATTCGGTCATCGCACGGTCCCCCAACCCGGGACCAACCTAGGGCGAAAACAGTCTGAATGGAACCATTCAGACTGTTTTCGAGAATGGCAACCACCTGTACAGGTTGCGTTATTTCAGCTTCATGGTGATTCCATGAAACTGAAAACCGCTTTGGAACGGTGACCGAAAAGTGGAAACGATCTTCTCGCCTATCAGGACACGCGGATGAAACCCGCTGTTTGATGCCTCGCAGCCGAGAAATTCATGAGGACTTCTGGACGGAGGCCGGAACCGGCTCGCACGATGATTCCGCGAACCTGTAGGGGCGCGCGAACATCCAGGGCAACTGACCAAAACGGCTGGTGCCCGACCGGAAGAAGGGACTGCGCGTATCGAAGCGGGCGCGACACGAACAGGTCAGCCCCGCGTCCGGGTCTGTCCCCTTGTAGACGACTGCGGGCAGAACGGCCTCGACCGTACCACGCCGAGACAGGAAAGCGGGATCCAGGCGGGTCTGGAAACTGCCGCGACCGACCCGGTTGCCCGCCGCATCATGGATGCGGCAGTCCAGCCGCAGGGCGTTGATCACATAGCGCGACGATGCCCATTCCAGTTTGACGGCAAAGGGAAGCGCCGTCGCTTTTTCAACGGGCGTGGCATGTGCGCCGGTCGTCAGACCGACCGCAACCAGCGCCAATGTTGCAGCGCAAAGGATTTTCATCGAATGGCCTCCTTGGAAAATTCGCTACCAGTGAACGTGGTAGCACGGGACGCCACCCGCAACCGTTTGGCGAATCACGTTTTGTCGACTTCCCCGGAACCCGGCAGGTCGCCGCGATGCGTATCCAGCCATCTTCGCAGCCGGAACAGGGGCTTCTGAAGCGCAGCCATTTCCTCGGTGGTCCAGTCGTCGAAGATGAAATTCGCGTCCGGACCGAGTTTGCCGAGCGCACGCCGATGCGCCGCGCGTCCCGATTCCGTCAGGAAAAGCAGCTTCCGGCGCGCATCGTCCGCATCGTCTTTCGCCGACATGTAGCCCTTGCCGATCAGTTTCTGCACCGATTTGGACATGCCCGGCTGGGGACTCTGGAACGCGCGCGCCAGATCGGTGACGGTCGTGCCGTCGCCCAGCCGGATCATGTGATTGAGGATGGTAAAGAGCGGCAGCGGCAGGTCATCCCCCAGCACGACACGCGCACGCTCGGTCGACAGTTGCGAAATGATCCCCAGGCTGGTCAGCAGCTCCCACTGAAGCTGCTGACGCCGGGAAAGACTTTCGTCGTGGAAGGTGTTTTCCGATTCGCTCACGCCGCAACTATATCACCGACCGGGCGACGCGGACTGGGGCCCGGTGACGCCGCATGCCCCAGTCGCACCAGCATCTGGACATGATGCCCTTCCGGCCTGTCGATGCCGGCCAGCAGGGTTTCCTGCAGTGCGGTCATCTCGGGGTATTCCTGCAGCAGCTGGCTCATCGGATGGATGGCCAGCCCCTGCTGCGCGGCTTTCAGGTTCAGACGCACGTAATCCATACCGGCCTTCACCTGATCCATGCGGCTGTTGCCCGGCGTGGTGAGCCACGCGTGCGCCATGGCCGACTGCGCCTGGTCCCGTGCCATGTCGAGGCCGACCTGGAAAGACTGGGTGCCCGGCGTGGCGATATCCTCGCGGCTGACAATACCCAGCTTCGGCCCCCACCACATAATCGGTCCCAGCAGATCGATGCCGTCCGGATTGGCGGCGACCTCGGCCGGACCGATGCGCATCAGGTCGATGCTTTCCTTCAGCGTCCGCGGCGTGTTGATCTCCAGCTTCAGCGCGGCTTCCGTAAGGTCGCGCAGCGTCTGAACCTGCGACGGCTGACGGGTCGCAGTCAGCGATGCGTGCGTCAGATCGACCGACATCAGGGCCGAGAGTTCCTCTCCGGTAACCGCCCGTGTCGTGTCGTAGGGGTCCTTGTTGCTGCGCCGGACCTTGATCTGGGCGAACAGGGGATCGCGTTCCGCAGCGGCATCCCCGACCAGGGTCACGCGGGCAACGGGCCGACCGTCCAGGCGGTCCGGGGGAAAGGGTCCTTCAGGCAGAAGCTCGATCTCGGCGCGATACCCGAGCGTCGCGGCGGCCATGCGGTAGACTTCGAGGAAGGTCCCCTGCCCGATCAGGATTTGCCGGCCCGGCGGGTCTGTATGCGGCAGGGTCCGGTTGAGATCGACATGCAGCGTCAGCGCATCCTCGCCCGCCAGACGGATCAACCAGGGCTGGATGTTGTGCGGGTTCGGCGCAAGCATCGCGAACGCAGCAGCCTGCAACCGCGGATCCTGAACCGTCTCGCCCGTATTCCGCCACGGTGCCGTGGCACTCTCGGGCATCTGGCCCCGGGTCGCGGCCCAGTATCCGCCGCCCGCGATCAGGGCCCCTGCGGCACCGCCAATGCCGACAATCCGAATGAAGCTGCGTCTGCTGATCATGATCGATCTCCCAATTATATTCCTGAGAATGTATATTTACATTCCAAGGAATATTTCAAGCGAAAAGTATGATTGTTGCCCGAGACGCCCTCGCCGATCAGTATCCCTATGATGCGGAAAGGTTCAGAAACGGGGACGAGCATGGCTGACGCGCGCAACATACTTTTCGTGATGGCGGACCAGCTGCGGTTCGACTTTCTCGGGTGTACCGGACACCCGACGATCCGGACGCCGACCATCGACGCGCTTGCCCGCCGGGGCGTGCGCTTCGCGAACACATTCGTCCAGGGGGCGGTCTGCGGCCCGTCGCGGGCTTCCTTCTATACGGGCCGGTACGTGACGAGCCACGGCGCGAGCTACAACAACTACCCGCATCGTGCCGATGAATGGGCGCTTGGCGACTACATGCGGGCGCTGGGGCTGCGCACCGCCCTTGCGGGCAAGACGCACATGAAGCCCGATCTGCCCGGCCTGCAGCGACTGGGGCTGGATCCTGCCTCCGGTGCCGGGCTGCTGGCCGCCGAATGCGGCTTCGAACCCTGGGACCGCGACGATGGCCTGCAACGCCTCGCTCCCTTCGTGCCGGATACGCAGTACGAAGCTTATCTGCGCGCCCGCGGCTATCAGGGCGTCAATCTGTGGCACGAGGCCGCGAACTCGGTACAGCGCGACGATGCCGCCGATCCGTCAGGCTGGCTGATGCGCAACGCGGCCTTCCCGACAATCGCGACCGAAGAGGACAGCGAAACCGCCTACATGACCCGCCGGGCGATGGATTTCATCGAAGACGCGGGCGACACTCCCTGGTGCCTGCACCTGTCCTACATCAAGCCGCACTGGCCCTATGTCGCCCCGGCCCCCTATCACGCGAAATATTCGGACGCGGACGTGCTGCCCGGCAATCGTGGCGAAGGTGAAGGCGAGCCGCATCCTGTCGTGGCGGCCTTCCGGGACCATCCGGAATCCATCGAGTTCCGCAAGGATGTCTGCCGGAACACGGTCATCCCCGCCTACATGGGTCTGATCGAACAGATCGACGACCATCTGGCGCGCATGATCGACTTTCTGGACCGCCGCAATCAGCTGGACAACACCATCATCGTCGTCACCAGCGATCATGGCGATTACCTGGGCGACCACGGACTGGGGGAGAAGGAACTCTATTTCGAGGAGGCGCTGCGGATCCCCCTAATCATCGTCGATCCCTCGGCCCGCGCCGAAGCAACCCGGGGTACGACCGTCGAAGAGATGGCGGAGGCGATCGACCTGATTCCCACCCTGATCGACCTGGTGGGCGGCGTTCCGGCGTATCATCGCCTGGAGGGCCAGTCGCTCGCGCCCTTCATTCACGGCGGGACGGCGCAGGACTGGCGCCCGGCGGTCTTCGCGGAACATGACTACTCGCTTCGGCATGCGCGCCCGAACCTGGGACTGGAACCGCAACAGGCGAAATCCTGGATGGTCCGGACGAACCGTTGGAAATATGTCCATCACGCAACCTTCCGACCCGAGTTGTACGACCTGCAGACCGATCCCGGCGAGCAGCAGGACCTCGGGGCTGACGACGGTCACGCACGGACGCGCGCCGAACTCTGCCAGATGCTGTTTTCGTGGATGTCGGAACGCAAAAGCCGAGTCGGCATGACGGACGACCAGATCAGGTCATCGACCGGCAAGGCCTGGGAGCGCGGATACCGCTTCGGGATCTGGTAGTGCGCGTGCCGGAAAAAGTGAAGGCCCACCGACCGGGACAAGCGAGGGGGGAGCTTGTGAGCCGGCCAGCAGGCCTTCGGTGGTAAGAGCGGACGATGCCGGGCCTCATCGTGGCGGGTGTGGTGCAGTGTGAGGGAGAGTGCCCCGCCACGACCCGGCTTGTCCGATCCTTATGTTTCGGGTTGGACCGACCGATGCGCTCTGACAGGTGGAGGGGGACACCTAAGAAGTCAGTCTGCGCACCGGCCAGTCCGTTCCCTGACAACCCATATGTGGTCCGGCATGCGGTCCGCCAAGGGGTGAAAATGAGGCAATTTGGGGGCACACGCAGCAGTGATAACGGGATCACATCCCGTGAGGAATTCGACCGGTACCGGTTAACGTTGCGGCAACGAAAGAGTCAGTCAGCGCCGAGCGTTTCCTGGAACCGGACCGGCCTGCCGTGGTCCCGCCCGAGCACCTGGCCGTCGCGCATGGCGAGGTGGCCGCGCACGACGGTCATCACCGGCCAGCCGGTCACCTGCATCCCGTCGAACGGGGTCCAGCCGGACTGGTTGGCCATCGCCGCATTGGTGATGGTCTCGGTCCTGTTCAGGTCGACGATCGTCAGGTCGCCGTCAAAACCACGCGCCATACGTCCCTTGCCCGCGATACCGAACACGCGATTGGGGCCGGCGCTGGTCAGATCGACGAACCGCTGCAGCGACAGATGCCCCTGCGCGACGTGGTTCAGCATGACCGGCACCAGCGTCTGCACGCCCGGCATACCTGACGGGCTCTCGGGATAGGGCTTTGCCTTTTCCTCCAGCGTATGCGGCGCGTGATCGGATCCGATCACATCGACGACGCCCGCGGCCAGCCCCCGCCAGAGACCCTGACGGTGCGCTTCGGCACGGATGGGCGGGTTCATCTGCGCCAGGGTGCCCAGTTTCGGATAGGCGGTCTCCGCCGACAGGGTCAGATGCTGTGGCGTGACCTCAACCGTCGCGATGTCCTTGTGCCCGGCCAGAATATCGAGCTCGTCCGCCGTGGTGATGTGCAGTACATGCACGCGCCGGCCCGCCTGCCGTGCCAGCGCAAGCAGACGCCGTGTACACTTGATGGCGCTTTCGTCGTCACGCCAGACCGGATGGCTGGATGGATCGCCTGTCACGCGCTCGCCCTTGCGGGCGTTCATCCGTTCCTCGTCTTCCGAATGGATGGCGACGCGGCGGCGACCGGCCTTCAGCACGCTAAGAACGGTCTCGTCATCGGCGACCAGCAGGTTCCCGGTGGAGGCTCCCATGAAGATCTTCACGCCACACACGCCGGGAAGGCGTTCAAGCTCCGCCAGCGTCGAGACGTTCTCGGCGGCAGCGCCCGCGAAGAACGCATGATCGACCGCCGCCCTGCCCTTCGCCCGGCTCAGCTTGTCCGCGATGGCTTCGGGCGTGGTCGTCGACGGTTTGGTGTTGGGCATCTCGAAGATGGCCGTCACGCCGCCCAGCGCTGCACCGTCCATCCCGGACTCGAGGTTTTCCTTGTGCTCGGCACCCGGCTCGCGGAAGTGCACCTGGCTGTCGATGACGCCGGGCAGCACGTGCAGGCCTGTCGCGTCGATCTGCTGGCCGGCATCGGCCTGTCCCAGGTCGCCGATTTCCTGAATACGCCCCCCCAGGATGCCGACATCGGCCTGGCCGATGCCGTCATGGTTCACCACGGTCCCGCCGCACACGATCATGTCGAATGTTTTTGTCATGCAGACTTTCTATATCGTTCCAAACGATGATTGAACCGCAATCTGATCGTCGCCCCGCTTGCGGGAAGCATCCCGTGGAGCCAATCTGCGCCCATGAACGGATCGGACATCGTGATCATCGGCGGCGGCGTGATCGGCAGCGCGATCGCCTGGTGGCTCAAGGCCGCCCGCAAGGTCGATGCGGCGGTCACCGTCTACGAACCTGACCCCGCCTACCAGACCGGATCCACCGCCCGCTCGCTCGGTTCGATCCGGCAGCAGTTCTCGACCGTCGAGAACATTCTGATCTCGCGGTTCGGTATCGATTTCGTCCGCAACGCGGGCGACATTCTGGAAATCGACGGGGAACGCCCGGACGTGCAGTTCCGGGAAGGCCATTACCTGTTTCTCGCATCGCCACACGGCGCGGACATCCTGAAAGACAATGTCTCGATTCAGCGGCAGGCCGGTGCCGATGTCGCTCTGCTCTCGGCGGCGGACCTGCGCGACCGGTTCCCCTGGATCAACACACGGGACGTCAGTGCCGCCGCACTGGGCATGCGCGATGAAGGCTGGCTGGATGCCTATGCCCTGCTCCGGGCCTTCAGGGCGGCGGCGATCCGTGCGGGCGTGACCTATGTCGCCGACCGGGTGACGCACCTGAAACGCTCGGGCGCGCGGATCGCCGCAGCGCACCTCCAGGACGGCGATCCTGCGACAGCCGACGTCTTCGTCAATGCCGCAGGGCCATGGGCCGGAGAGCTGGCGGCGACAGCCGGCATCGACCTGCCCGTAAGGCCGCGCAAACGCACGGTCTTTCAGGTCACGACGCCGGAACCGCCCGTGGATCCGCTGCTGATCGTCGACATGTCGGGGGTCTACGTTCGCCCTGAAGGCAACGGCTTCCTGACCGGTTCCTCTCCCTCATCAAGCGATCCCGATCCCGATTCCTTCGATCTGGACCCGGATTACAGCCAGTTCGACGATATCTGCTGGCCGGCGCTGGCCCATCGGGTGCCGGCCTTCGAGCGGCTCAGAATGGCCGGTGCCTGGGCCGGACAGTATGCCTTCAACACGTTCGATCAGAACGCCATACTCGGTCCCCATCCCGACATCGCGAACCTGTTCTTCGCCAACGGTTTCACCGGTCACGGCTTGCAGCAATCGCCAGCCGTCGGGCGTGCCCTCGCCGAATGGATCATCGACGGATCCAGCCACGCGCTGAAGCTCGACCGGTTCCGTTTCGACAGGATCGCCGACGGGCGGCCGATCATCGAATGTGGGGTGATCTGACGGCGGCGTCAGGCCTCGGTTCCCTCCGACCGCATCCAGTCCAGAAACGCCGCGATCTTGTGCTGCCCGGCGTCCTGCGCGCGGTAAACCAGATAATAGCCGGTATTATAATCGGCACCCTCGTCGAACAGCGCCACCAGACGCTTCTCCTCGATATCGGTGCGCACCAGCGACTCGACCATCAGCGCGATGCCGTTACCGGCCAGCGCCGCCTCATACGCCAGCGTGGTCAGCCCGAAGACATCCCCGCGCCGGACATCGACGTCTTTCCAGCCGTTGATCTGCACCCAGTTGTGCCATTCCTCGTAATCGGTGTCGTGCAGTATGTTGATCCGGTTGAGGTCATCGGGTTTCAGCGTTTCGGAACCGGCCTTGAGCAGCGAGGGATGGCAGACGGCGACCATCCGCCCCGCCAGAAACCGTTCCGACGTCAGCCCCGGCCAGTCACCGTCCCCGTGCCGGATCGCCACATCGACCTGATCGCGCTGGAAATCGACCACATGGCGGCTGGGCGACAGCCGGATGGAAATGTCGGGGTGCGCGATCTGGAACCGGCCCAGACGCGGCGTCAGCCAGCGGGAGGCGAAGGCGATGGTCGTCGCGACTTCGAGGTGCCGCACATCCGCCCGGCGGCGGATCGCACGCGCCGCGCTCTCGATCCGCTCGAAGGACAGCATCAGTTCGCCGGCGAGCGCGGTTCCCTCCGCCGTCAGTTCGAGCCGCTTGCCGCGCACGAAAAGTTTCGCACCCAGCCAGTCCTCCAGCGCGCGCACCTGTTGGCTGATGGCCGCGTGTGTGACGTTCAGCTCTGACGCGCCGCCGCTCATGCTCAGGTGGCGCGCGGCGGCTTCAAAGCTGCGGAGTGCGGTCAGCGGTGGCAGGTCCCATCGGATCGACATGTAATTTCACCTTACAGTACGGCAACCATTGCTGAGTGGCGGCAAGACACGCAGGAGCACATATTGAATCCAGGCAAGAGAGCCGGAAATCACAGGAGACGATCATGTATGACATCTACGCAAAGTCAATCTTCGCCGCATCGCGCACCGTCTACGTGCCGTATCACGTCGAAAACCGTCCCGAGAAGAACCGGCGCAAATGGACGGATCGCCTGCCCGTCATCGGGCGTTCGACGCGCAAGAGCCGTACCGGAACTCTGTAAATCTACCTGACACTGTCAGGCGTCTTCGGCAAGTGGACGATCAGCTTTCGCCGAAAACCCGTTCGAAGATCGTATCGACGTGCTTCAGGTGGTAACCGAGATCGAACATGGCCTCCAGTTCGGTCTCGGTGACCGCCGCCACCACGTCCGCGTCCGCCTTCAGCAGTGCGAGCAGATCCTTCTGCCCGTTGGATTCCCAGACCTGCATGGCATTGCGCTGCACCAGGCGATAGGCGTCTTCCCGGCTGACACCGGCCTGCGTCAGGGCCAGCAGGATGCGCTGTGAATGGATCAGCCCCCCAAGCCGGTCCATGTTCGCCTGCATCCGCTCCGGATAGATCACCAGCTTATCGACCACACCGGCCAGACGCATCAACGCGAAATCCAGCGTCACGGTGCAGTCGGGGCCGATCATCCGCTCGACCGACGAATGCGAAATATCCCGCTCATGCCAGAGCGCCACATTCTCCATGGCCGGAATGACCTGCGCACGGACATAGCGCGCAAGACCCGTCAGGTTTTCCGTCAGCACCGGGTTGCGCTTGTGCGGCATCGCCGACGACCCCTTCTGGCCGGGCGAGAAATATTCTTCCGCTTCAAGCACCTCGGTACGCTGCAGATGCCGGATCTCGGTGGCCAGCCGTTCGACCGACGAGGCGATGACGCCCATAACGGCAAAGAACATCGCGTGGCGGTCGCGCGGGATGACCTGGGTTGAAACGGGCTCGATGTTCAGGCCCATCTTCTTCGCGACATGCGCCTCGACCGCGGGATCGATGTTCGCGAACGTACCGACCGCGCCGGAGATCGCGCAGGTCGCGATGTCCTTGCGGGCCTCGACCAGCCGCTCCCGGTTGCGCTGGAACTCGGCGTAGAAGGTCGCGAGCGTGACGCCGAAGGTTGTCGGCTCGGCATGGATGCCGTGGCTGCGCCCGACCTTGACGGACATCTTGTGCTCGAAAGCGCGTTTCTTCAGCGCTGCCAGAACCGCATCGATGTCGGCCAGCAGTATATCGGCAGCCTGGGACAATTGAACCGCGAGGCAGGTATCCAGCACATCGGAGGAGGTCATGCCCTGATGCACGAAACGGGCTTCATCGCCCACGTGTTCGGCGAGCGAGGTCAGAAACGCGATGACGTCATGTTTCACCTCGCGTTCGATCTCGTCGATCCGGTCGACGTCGAACCCGCCCCGCGCCCAGACAGCCTGCGCGGCTTCCTTCGGCACGATACCCAGTTCGGCCTGCGCGTCGGTGGCGTGGGCCTCGATCTCGAACCAGATGCGGAAACGGTTTTCCGGAGACCAGATGGCGGTCATCTCGGGACGGGAGTAACGGGGGATCATGGCGCTCTCCGGCTGTTAAAGCGCTCTGCTATCACGATTCCCGGACAGGTCAAACGGACGGGCTGTCGCGCCTCAGTCGGATCCGGCAGCATTGCCGTCGCGGATGCGGGCAATCGCCGACCGCATGAAGACCAGCAACTCACGCTCCCGATTGGTGTCGATGGCGATATCGGCGGTCATGCCCGCGCGCAGGACGGGACGGTCCTGTCCGGGTATCAGTTGCAGCCGGACCGGTACCCGCTGCACGACCTTGACCCAGTTGCCGGACGCATTCTGGGGCGGCAGGATCGAGAACTCGGCCCCTGTCGACGGGGCAATGCTGGCCACACGGGCCTTCCAGACGATGCCGGGATAGGTATCGACACCGACCTCGACCGTCTGCCCGACCTCGACATGCGTCAGCTGGGTTTCCTTCAGGTTGGCCTCGATCCAGGGCGCGTGATCGTCGACGATGGCGAACAGGGGCCGCCCCTCCTCGACATACTCACCCTTCTCCAGGCTCAGCACGGTGACCACGCCATCGACCGGTGCGCGCAGACGCGTGCGCTCCAGCTTCAGCAGCGCCTCGTCACGTGCCGCCTCGGCCTTGAGGAACAGCGGATGATCCTCGATCGGCTTCTGCAGATCGCCGCCGATGGTCAGCAGCGCCTGCGCGACACGTTCCTGCTGGGTCGCAACGCGGCGCTGCGCAATCAGCAGTTCGGCTTCCACTTCCTCGAACTTCTGCGATGTCGCGATCCCGCGCTCGGCCAGTCCCTTGAACCGCTCGTACTGCTTGCGCAGCTGCGCGATCCGCGACTGTTCTTCGGCCAGTTGCGCCCGCTCGGCCTTGTAGTTCGCCTGCAACTGGCGGATCACGCTACCGGTCCGTATGATCTCCGCCTCGGCCTCACGGAACGCGATCTCATAGTCGCGACCGTCAAGCTCCACCAGTATCTGCCCGGCCTTGACCCGCTGGTTTTCGGTCACGAACACGTCCATGACACGGGCGTCGATATCCGACGAGACGGCAATCTTGGTCGCCTTCACGTAGGCGTTCTCGGTCGTCACGTATCGGCCGGACTTGGCATAGAAGTATCCGCCGACCGTGATCGCGACCAGCGGGATGACGAACAGAAGGAAGAAACGCACGAACCGCCTGCGACGCGGCGGGACATGCTCGATATCCTGCGCCGCAACCATCCCGTGGTCACGGGCCTCGATCACCAGATGGTGGTCGTGCGCGGCGCTGGGCAGATTTCGATGTACGTCCGACACTGTGTTCAAAACCGAGCTAAAGAAAACGAAACAATCGAGTAATACTATAGCGTACGAAGGTTACCCGCCAGTAACCTTCGACACATGGCACCCATCGCGCGGTTTCATGAATGCACTGCAGCATGAACAGCGGGCAGTGCCGGCTACTTGTTGGAAACGACGCGGTTTTCGATCGGCGGCACGGTCTTGAGATAGGCCGCGATGGCTTCGATATCGGCGTCGGTCAGATCCTTCAACCCGTCCTCGATGGCCTCGACCATGGTGCCCTGCACGTTGTCGAAGTCAGGCTTCATCCCGGTCTTCAGCAACTGGGCGATATCGCGTTCGCTCCAGTCCGCGATCCCGGTCTCGTGCGGCGTGATGTTGGGCGACAGTTCACCTTCCGGCCCGTCTGGCGTACCGGCCAGGAACATGTCGTCATCGGTCCCGCCCATGATGTTGCGCGGCGTATGGCATTCGCCGCAATGCGCCAGCGCCTGCACCAGGTAGGCACCGCGGTTGATCTTGTCGGATTGCGACGCATCGGGCTCGAAACGGCCTTCCGAGAAATTCAGCATCTGCCAGCCGCGCTGGAAAAACCTGATCGAGAAGGGAAACGAGACATCGTGCGCCTGATTCGCCTGATCCACCGGTTCCAGCGAAAACAGATAGGCCTTGATCGCCAGCGCGTCCGCACGCGTCATCTTCGTGTAGCTGGGATAAGGAAAAACAGGAAAATAGCGCCCCCCTGCGGGACGGATACCCTCATGCAGGGCAGCGACGAAATCATCGTCTGACCACCCGCCGATCCCGTGCTCCGGATGGGGGGTGATGTTGGGGCTGTAGAACGTGCCGAACGGCGTGTTCAGCGCGTATCCGCCGGCGAAGGGTTCACCGCGCTTGGCCGTGTGACAGCCGACGCATCCGGCGGCCTTCACCAGATAGGCACCCTTCTCGACCTCGGGATCCGCGGTCGTCTGGGCAGAAACGGAACCGGCACCGGCGAGCACCACGCCCGCCAGCACCGGAACCATATGCCTCAGAGCCAACAGATCACTCTTTCGGCTTCGGACCACGATATTCCTCATGGCAGGCCTTGCAGGTCTTGCCCATGTCGCCCAGCGCGGCCAGCGTCTTGGCACGGTCGCCACCTTCAGCCGCAACCAGCAACGCGGCAGCCGCCTTGTCGGTCTTTTCCATGGCCGCCTTGAAGCCGTCCCAGTCGGTCCAGATGTTCGGCTTGGCCCGGTATTCGGCAGAGCCTTCCGGGAACAGCTTGAGCATATCGCCCATCAGCAGTTTCGCGGTCTGTGCATGCTGCACCGCATCGCCTTCGCCATCGCCGATGGCTTTCATGGCGCCGCCGACGCCCTTCATCGCCTTGACCCGCTGGTCAGACATCGAACCATGCGCCCCTGCGAAGGCCGCTCCGGCAGCGAAAACCATCGCTGCACCGACAATCATGAGCTTCTTCATCAACGTCACTCCCTGTGATTCTTGTGGCCATCATGGTGGTCGGCCAATCCCGACCATTGTTGCGGGCCAGCGTTGCGATAACAAGACAGGGCTTGTGATTATTCGCGGGCAATCGGATCACCGACGCGTGAGCGAGCGCGCGCTACAGGCCCGCCATCAGGTGAGATCCGGCAATCAGCAGCAGCAGGCCGCTCGCGAGCGCCAGTCCGATATTCGAGGTCAGCCAGAGCAGGCAGGAAGCGACGAGGAGCGCACCGATCTCCACCGGTCCGGCACGGACGATGACCGGCGCGATGACCGCGGCGATGGCGCATCCGGGCAGGACATCGAACAGCTTGCGTACCGGTCCGTCGGCACTGATGCGGGAACCGAGCAGATAGCCCGCTAGACGCGAGGAGAAGACGATGGCCACGATCATCACGATGGCCAGATAGCCCGATTCGGTCTCAGTCACGCACCCGTCTCCGCATCAGCACCGAGGAGAGCGCGCCGGCACCCACCGCCCCCAGCAGGATGAAGTGCGGTGCCGCGACATACGACAGGACGACCGCCACCAGAGCGGAGACAGCCCAGGGCAGGCGCGGCCCGACGGGGTTCTTCGCCAGCAGGACAAGGACCAGTGCCAGAAAGATCACGCCCCCGAATCCGATGGCCGCAACTGTCACCGGGTCCAGCATCTCCGGCAGCAGATTGCCAAGCAGCACACCGACCATCCAGGACACGTAGAGCGTCATCGAACTGCCGCAGAAGAACGCCGTCAGTTCCGCCCGCCCCCGCTCCCGCATGGCCAGCGCCCAGCTGGCATCGACCAGCGTGAAGATCGCCAGCAGCCGAAGCGGCCAGGGTGCCTGCCGGAAATCGGCGGACAGGCTGAGGCCCATCAGGATGTTCCGCGTCGAGACCAGCGCCACCGAGATGGCGATCGCCAGATAGGGCAGCGGATGCGACCACAGCGGCAGCGCCGAGAACTGCGCCGCTCCGGCGAAGGCCGTCGCACTCATCACGAGGCTCTGGTCAGCGGGCATGCCCAGCGCAATCGCGGTCGAACCGAACACAAGCCCGAACATGAAGGCGCCAATGGCAAAACCTGCAGAGGCGCGCGCGCCCTGCATCATGCTGGATGCTGTTGACATCTGGAAAGGTGTTCTCCGGGATGGATCAGGCGCAAGAATGCGCCCGTGCGACGCCGAAAATCAAGCCGAGGTCGCAATGACACGCGCGTTCCGGCCCGGTGTGCACTAATCGCGAGGGTCAAGTTTTTTTGAAAGGCGGCTTTAGCGATGACGGATTCCGAGGACGCGCTGGTCCTGTTCATGCCTTCGGGCCGCCGGGGCCGGTTTGAGGTCGGTACGCCCCTGCTGGACGCCGCCCGCTCGCTGGGGGTCTATGTCGAAAGTGTCTGCGGCGGACGGGGCCTCTGCGGGCGCTGCCAGATCACCCCGACGCCGGGCCAGTTCGCCAAGCACAAGATCACCTCGAAGCTGGAACACCTGTCGCCATCCGGCGAGGTGGAGGCCCGCTATGCGAAGCGCCGCGCCCTGCCCGCGGATCGCCGCCTGTCCTGCCAGGCGAAGATCCTCGGCGATCTGGTGGTCGATGTGCCGACCGATTCCGCGGTCAACAAGCAGGTCGTCCGCAAGCGCGCCGAAACGCGCAAGATCGACCGGGACCCCGCGACCCGCCTGATGTATGTCGAGGTCGTCGAACCGGACATGGCCAACCCTTCCGGTGACCTGGACCGGTTGCGGCAGGCGCTTGAGAGGGAGTGGATGGTCAAGGGCGCGCGCATAGACTCCCTGCTCTACCCGCAACTGCAGTCGATCCTGCGCAAGGGCGACTGGAAGGTGACGGCTGCAGTCCACGACGATGGCGACGGCCCGCTGATCACCGCGCTCTGGCCGGGCCTCCAGCAGCGCGCGTTCGGACTGGCGGTGGATATCGGTTCGACCACCATCGCCGCGCATCTGACCGATCTGATGAGCGGGCGCACCGTTGCCTCGGCGGGCACGGCCAACCCGCAGGTCCGTTTCGGCGAGGACCTGATGAGCCGGGTTTCCTATGTCATGATGAACCCGGATGGCCTGCCCGCCCTGACCGAAGCCGTGCGTGGCGCGATCAACGGGCTGACGGAGAAGGTTGCGGCGCAGGCGGATACGACACGCGACCAGATTCTGGAAGCGGCCTTCGTCGGCAATCCGGTGATGCACCATATCTTCCTCGGTATCGACCCGACAGAACTGGGCGGCGCGCCGTTCGCGCTGGCGGTGTCCGGCGCCATCCACATGCCTGCGCGCGACATCGGCGTGGAGATCCATCCGGGCGGACAGGTCTATGTCCTGCCGTGCATCGCCGGTCACGTGGGTGCCGACGCCGCCGCTGCCACGCTGGCGGAATCGCCACATCGGACCGACAGGATCACATTGCTGGTCGATGTCGGCACCAATGCCGAGATCATCCTGGGCAGCAAGGACCGTCTGCTCGCCGCGTCCTCGCCCACCGGCCCCGCCTTTGAAGGTGCCGAGATCTCCTGCGGTCAGCGCGCCGCTCCTGGTGCGATCGAGCGCGTGCGCATCGACCCGGAAACCCTGGAGTCGCGGATCAAGGTCGTCGGCTGCGATCACTGGTCGGACGCCCCTGAGTTCGCCGAAGAGGTGCCATCGGTCGGGGTCACCGGCATCTGCGGGTCCGGCATCGTCGAAACCATCGCCGAGATGTTCCTGGCCGGAATCATCTCGGAAGACGGTGTGATCAACGGCGCGCTGGCCGAGCGATCGGATCGCGTCTTCGCCAACGACCGCACCTACACCTACATGTTGTGGAAGGGCGACGGCATCGACATCACCATCAACCAGACCGACGTCCGGGCGATCCAGCTCGCCAAGGCAGCGCTCTATGCCGGTGTACGGCTGCTGATGGACAAGCTGGGCGTGGCGGAAGTCGAACGCATCCGTCTGGCAGGTGCGTTCGGCAGCTACATCGATCCGAAATACGCCATGGTGCTCGGCCTGATCCCCGACTGCGAGGTCGAGCATGTCGCGGCAGTCGGCAACGCCGCCGGCACCGGCGCGCGCATGGCCCTGCTGAACAGGGGACACCGGCGCGAGGTCGAGCAACTGGTCCGGGAC
The DNA here is from genome assembly GCF_048263705.1 of Minwuia sp. Taxonomy (GTDB): domain Bacteria; phylum Pseudomonadota; class Alphaproteobacteria; order Minwuiales; family Minwuiaceae; genus Minwuia. The sequence goes on from NZ_JBLXDV010000005.1 coordinate 164,723, forward strand.
GTCGAGAAGATCGAAACCGCCATGGAACCGAAATTCCAGGAGCATTTCGTCAACGCCATGGCGCTGCCCAACAAGGTCGAGCCCTTCCCGCGTCTGGCCAAGACCGTCGCCCTGCCCCGGAAGCAGCCGCGCAGTGGCGGCGAGGAAGGTGGCGGGAGCCGACGACGCGGCGGACGTCGACACCGATGATGGCTTGTTTTCGGAAATTTTTGTAGTTACATTAATTGTCAAAGATGCCCGAGTTCGAATGGGACGACAGAAAGAGCGAAGAGACCCGACGCGGCTTTGGCTTCGAGATCGTGCATGAAGTGGACTGGGAATTTGCAGTCCTGTCTGAAGTCCAGTTTTTACATGGCGAGGAGCGCGAGCTTTGGTTGGCCCCCACACCTCGCAATCTTCTGGTTGTCGTGATCGTTGAGAGAGGCCGTATGACGCGTGTGGTTTCGATCCGAACGGCAAAGCAGCGCGAAATCGAGAGATGGAGACATGAGATCAATGCCTAAACGACCGCCTGTGATACCTGACAACACCCCCGAACAAGAGGCGGCGACACGTCGTGCGATCACCGAAGACCCCGATACGTGGGAGATCGCAGAGGATTCAGTGCCAATCCGGGTCGGCAGGCCGCCGGGCCGGACCAAGGAACAGGTCACCGTGCGGCTGGACAAGGACCTGATTTCGGAACTGAAGAAGCCCGACCCGAAAGGCTGGCAGACGCGCCTCAACGCGGCCGCGCGCGCCGGGCTGAAGATGTGAGGGTGCTGTCATGACAGAGATGTTCCGCAGCGATGGCGGTGGGTTGTCCCGGCCCGATACGGGCACGCTGGTCGCCAGGGCCGCCGATCAGACGGACTGGCAGGTCAGTGCGCCGGGGTTTCTGGTGAAGCCGCTTTATGAAGACGCCGGCAGCAACCAGCGGACCTGGCTGATGAAGGTCGAGCCCGGCGCCTATTCACCCCCGCATGCGCATGAGGAACTGGAGCAGTTTCTGGTGATCGAAGGCCAGTTCAGCGACGGCGAGGTCACCTATGGTCCCGGCGACTTTGCCATCCGCGCGCCGGGTGCCATCCACGAAGCCAGCAGTGAAAGCGGCGCGCTCGTCGTTCTGTTCTACAGCAGCTAAAGCTTCTCGATCTCCGGCAGGACCGGCGGTTCGTTCAGGGCCGCCTGCCCGGCGACCAGGGCCAGATCGCCCGAACGCATCGCCTGAGACCAGCCGACGACGGCGTGGACCGCACCGGCAGCATAGCCCATCGCTTCCTGCATCGGCGCGCCGTCCAGCCATCTGGCCATGAACACGCCAGCGAAGAGGTCACCCGTGCCGTGCGGCGCTTCGGGGATCAGCGGCATCTGCACGCGCCAGCAGCCGTCACGCGTGACCAGCTGCGCCGCGACCATGCCCGTGTCGGCTGGCGACGAGGTGCAGATGACAGCCTTCGGTCCCTTTTCGACAAGGCTCAGGGCAGCTTCGCGGCAATCACCGATCAAATCGACGTTTCGACCGGACAGGTGCGCCAGTTCGAACCGGTTCGGCAGCATGACCGACGCCAGCGGGACAAGGCGCGAGGCCACCGCATCGGCAATTTCCGGCGCGACATAGAGGCCGGTATGGGAATCGCCCAGCACCGGATCCAGAATGAACGGCACGGTCGCGCCGAGATCGGCGACCGTCTCGGCCACGATATCGGCATTCTCGGCATCGGCGAGATAGCCCGAGAAGACTGCGTCCGGCTCGGCCCTCGACCGCAGCGAAGCGATCATCTGGCGGACTGTATCCGGCGGCGTGCGCAGGGCAGCGGGCTTGCCGTGCCCCGGATGGTGACTGAGTATGATCGTCGGCACATCCCAGACCTCATGCCCCAAGCGCCGCAATGCGTAGGCTGTCGCCGCGTTGCCGACATGGCCCATCGCCACCTGGCTTGAGATGCTCAGGATTACCAAGGTTTGCATTCCCCACGTTGCAGAAGTTCCGCTCAGCCTTATATTGCGCGAAATTTTTTCAGGGAGAAAACCAAATGGCCGTTTCCGTCCGTCCCCGCCGCTCCGTCCTCTACATGCCGGGCTCCAACGCCCGCGCGCTGGAGAAGGCGAAGACCATCGCCGCCGACGCGCTGATCCTGGACCTGGAGGACGCAGTGTCCCCCGACGCCAAGGCAACCGCACGCGAGCAGGTCTGCAACGCGGTGACCGAAGGCGGCTATGGCAAGCGCGAGATGATCATCCGCGTGAACGGGCTGGACACGGACTGGGGTGCCGACGACATCGCCGCTGTCTGCAAGGCCGGGCCGGACGCCATGCTGGTGCCCAAGATCAACGACGCCGACACGGTGAAGAAACTGGTCAAGGCCATGGACGACGCCGGTGCGCCGAAGTCGATGGCGCTGTGGTGCATGATGGAGACGCCGATCGGCATTCTGAACGCCAAGGAGATCGCTGCCGCCTCGGATCGCGTCGCGGTCTGGGTCATGGGCACCAACGACATCGCCAAGGATACGGGCGCGCAGCATACGCCGATGCGCCTGCCGATGATCACGGCGCTGGGCCTGTGCATGCTCGCGGCCCGCGCCTACGGCATCCAGATCCTCGACGGTGTCTACAATGACATCAAGGACGACGACGGCTTCCGCGCCACCTGCGAGCAGGGCCTGGAACTGGGCTTCGACGGCAAGACGCTGATCCACCCCTCACAGGTTGCGCCCTGCAACGAGGTCTTCTCGCCCACGGAAGCTCAACTGGAAGCGGCGGCCCGTATCGTGGCCGGTTTCGAGGAAGCCCAGCGCGAAGGCAAGGGCGTGGTCACGGTCGATGGCCGCATGATCGAGAACCTGCATGTGGAGCAGGCGAAGAAGCAGCTTGCGCTGGCCGAAGCCGTGAAGGAACTGTCAGCCGCGTGACGCTGCCCTGAATTCGCGAAGTGTGGCCGGTTCGATCGCCTTGAAGAACCGGTCCACCTTCACCCCGTCGCTCGACAGCGGCAGAATCAGGCGCACGTAACCCCACATCCTGTCGTCCAGCCCGACATATTCACGCCGGGCCAGTGTCGGCTTGCGCGTCGAGGCGGCCAGCTTGGCAGCATCCACAACAGCCTGCGCATCATCCTCCAGGAAAAAGTCGTTCGTTGTCTTGCTGCGCAGTTCACCGCCATGCTTCGCGCAGACTTCCGTGCCAGCCAGGCGCACACGCAGACACTCCGGCTCGGTCTCCAGGTCCAGCAGCATGACGTAGGGCATCAGCTTCTTCGGGACATCGAAAGGTTCGATCCGCCGGGGCAGGCTTTCACCGGACGCCTGCTGCCAGAAGTCCACCATGGCTTTCAGCATGGGATACTGGCCGATCTCCGACAGGTCGATTTCTGTATGCCGACTGGGCATCAGCGTGGCAAAGCGGGACGGAGTGGCAACCATGGAAAATCCTGTACGACGGAAACTTGATACTTGCGTCCAAGGACTAACCGACATGCCTTAACAAGGCGTTAGGGCGTTTCGGCAATTGATCGAAACGGTCAAACGCACGGGGTGTCACCCGCCCCCGTGCGGAGGCAACCGACGACCCCGCGAACGCCGCAGTCCGGAACTCGGCGCGTCAGTCAACGACAGGACTGTTCTGGGCTTTCGGGGCAATCACCGCATCCAGAGCCACGCCACCGTCCGCCCGCGCCACGAACGGATTGATGTCGATGCTTTCGAATCGGTCCGCATTCGCAGCCGCGAAGACGGACAGGCGTGACAGCATGTTGGCGAGCGCCACCAGATCAACGGCCTTCGTACCGCGCGCGCCTTCCAGCAGCGGCAGGCTTCTCAGTTCGCGGATCATGCGCATGGCTTCGCCGGGTCCGAACGGCGCCACGCGGAAACTGACATCCTTGAACACCTCGACGAAGACACCACCCAGCCCGAACATCACCGTCGGGCCGAAGACCGGGTCGTTCTGCACGCCGATGATGGTCTCGACGCCCGGTTCAGCCATGGGCGCGACCAGCACACCGTCAACGCTGGCCGACGGCATATGCTGCCTTGCGCCAGCCGTGATCGCCTCGAACGCGTCGGCGGCGGTCTCTTCCGAGACGTTCAGCTTCACACCGCCAATGTCGGTCTTGTGCTGAATATCGGCGGACAGAATCTTCATGACGCACCGACCGCCAAGTGCCTGCACCGCAGCGCGGGCCTCATCCGCGGATGTCGCAACCTTCATCTCGGGATACGGCACGCCGACGCCGGCCAGCAATTCAGCCGCGTCATGCTCGTTCAGGATCTTCGAGGGGATCCGGACGTCGGCGTCCAGTGCGGGCAGCGGATCGCTTTCCCTGCCCTGGTCGAAGCCTTCGCGGATGCGCGCCAGCGCTTCCATGATCCGCAGGCCCCGGTTCATCTCCTCGATCACCAGATAGCCGTTGTCCTCGAACTTCCGGCGGTTCTCGTCCGAGCACAGCATGGAGACGGCCATGATCGCTTCCGGGTATTTCGCACGGATTTCGGGGAAGATCTTGTTCAGGCCCTCCATGATCCGGTCCGAGAAGCCGACCGCCGACAGGAACACCATCGTCATGTCCACCTTGCCGTGTTCCAGCATGGCTTCCAGTCCCTGCTGCAGCAGGTCGAACTGGTTGGTCGCCATGGCGGTCACATCGACCGGATTGCGCGCGGCGGCATAGGGCATCGCGGCCTTCACCGCGTCCTGCGCGATCTGAGGCAGTTCCGGCACGTCCAGACCGATCTTCTCGGCCTCGTCGGAGGCCATCACCCCTGCCCCGCCGGACACGGTCACGACCCCCAGACGACGCCCCTGAGGCAGCGGGCTGACCAGCGCTGCCGCCGCCACATCCATCATCTCTTCCAGACTGTGGACGCGCAGCACGCCGAACTGCTTGAACACGGCATCGAAGATCGCGTCGGCACCCGCGAGCGAGGCCGTATGCGTGGCGGCCGCCGCCGCACCGACCTCGGATGAACCAACCTTCATGCAGATCACCGGCTTGCCCGCCTCGCGCGCCATCTTCAGCGCCGTGATCAGCCGGTCCGGGTTCTTGCAGCCTTCCATATAGGCTGTGATGACCTTCGTCTCCGCGTCCGACGCGCCATAGGCAATGCAGTCGGCGATATCGACATCGACCTCATTGCCGGTGGCAACCCAGGTGCGAATGCCGAGACCCCGGTCGCGGGCCTGCACCAGAATATGCGCTCCGACTGCGCCCGACTGGGTCATGATGGTCAGCCCACCGGGGACCGGCCAGCCATGGTCGAACATGGTCGAGAACGTACCGATGGCCCAGTTGTCCGGCGTCAGCATCCCCAGGCAGTTCGGGCCGCAGATCAGCATGCCCGACTCTTCGGCAACCTTGCGCATCTCGTCCTGCCAGACGGCACCGTCGCCGCCGACCTCGGCGAAGGAGGAAGAGAAGATCACCAGCGACTTCACCCCGGCTTCGGCACAGGCCTTCACCGCCCCCAGCACCGCCGGCGCGGGGATGGTGATGATGCACATGTCGATGGGTTTGCCGACATCGCGGATGTCCTTGTAGGCCTTCAGACCCTGGATCTCGTCTTCCTTCGGATTGATCGGATAAATGGGGCCGCCGAAAGGCGCCTGGATCATGTAGCGGATCGGGCGGCCGCCGAATTTGTAGGGCTCGTTCGATGCGCCGATGACCGCGATGGACTTGGGATTGATCAGCGGACTCAGATCGCGGGGTTGGCTCATGGGGAAGGTGTCTCTTTTCAGGCTGCAAGTTGCATGAGATCAGCCATCGAGGGCTGATCTTCGATGGTCATGATGGCGGCGCGCAGGGCGCCTGCGCGATTGTCGCCGATGATCGGCTCGGCCAGCATTCTGAACTTGTGCGCGATCCGCTCGGCCTGATGGTCGACATCCCGCGCCGGGATGCCGGAATCATGCTCGACGGTGATCGAGCGGCCATCCTTCAGGCGCACGGTCATCTCGGACCATGTCGCGGTCTGCCCGTCGACGAGATCGACCGAAATTTTCTCACGCAATGCATTAAGATTGGAGTCCAATGCATTATTTTCATTGAAATTCGACATGCCCGCCGTGTCGATCCCGGCAAGCGCGAAAGCCGCAGTCATGCGCAGCGAGAATTTCGTTTCGAGACCGGTCTTCGGTTCGGGAATGTTGCACACGCGGTCCGCGCCCTTCTCGACGCGCAGGGTCACGCTCTCGATGTCATCGTGGACAATGCCGCGATCGATGCGCAGCTTGTTGCCGCATTCGATGGCCGCGTGGGTCAGATAGCAGGCCGCGTGATATTTGAAGAGATTGTTGCGGATGTGATAGCCGCCACCCGGTGCCGGGCCCACGGCCTCCTCGGGATGGAAATGCTTCGAGTGCGTGTCGGCGAACCCCTGGGCGCAGTCGAGAATGTCATCCCGCGACGAGAAGCCCTTCTGAGCCATCGTGGCTGCCAGCAAACCCGACTCCGTCGCACGACCTGCGTGAAAGGGTTTGCAGTCGGTACCGAACTGGCTTTTCAGACCCGCCGCCATGGTGCCAGCGATGCCGAAGGCGCGCGCCATCTGATCCGCATCCAGCCCCATCAGGCGGCCACACGCCGCCGCCGCGCCGAATGTGCCCGCCGTCGCGGTCGAGTGGAACCCCATCGCGTAATGGCCCGGCATCACCAGCGCGCCCACCCGACAGGCCGTCTCATAGCCCGCCACGAAGGCCGTCAGCACATCGCGCCCGTTCGCATCCATCCGCTCGGCCAGCGCCAGCAGTCCGCCCGCGACCGCAACCGTGGCGTGACCGGACAGCGTGATGTTCACATCGTCATAGTCATGTGCGTGACTCGCGGTGCCGTTGACCACGGCCGCCTGACGGCTCGCCAGTTTCACGCCGCGTCCGACCAGCGTCGACTGCGGGTTGCCACCCTGATCCTCGGCGTCAGCCGCGACGATGGCCGTGCAGTGTTCGGTCGCTCCGGCCAGCGTCACGCCGAACCAGTCCAGCAGGCACTGCCGCGCAACCGCCTTCGCCTCGTCGTCAATATCCTCGAAACGCAGGCTGGCCGCTTTCACCGCCAGATCGCGGGTGACGTGGGTTTCCATTGCGATGTCTCCTTCAGCGCCCCTTGAACACGGGTTTCCGCTTCTCGGCGAAGGCCAGCATGGCTTCCTTCGAGTCTTCGGATTTGCCCAGTTCCCAGGTCATGGTCTGCTCGAAACGGTAGCCGTCGCGCAGGCTCATTTCCTCGAACGTGTTGGCTGAATGCTTGGCGATTTCCATCGCGACCGGACTCTTGGAAGCAATCTCCGCAGCGATGGCATGCGCGGTCGGGATCAGCTCATCGCGCGGCACGCATGCCTCTGCGACGCCCAGCCGGTAGCATTCCTCACCCGAGACCTGCATGCCGGTGAACATCATGCGGCGCATGCGGCTGTGCCCGAACAGGCGCATGCAGTGGCGCCCGCCGCCCGCCAGCCCGACATTGATCTCGGGCAGCCCAAGGCGCGCGTCATCGGCGCAGACGATGATGTCTGCAGACGCAACCAGTGCCAGCCCCGCGCCCAGCGCCACGCCACCAACGGCAGCCACGACCGGCGTCCGGCATTCCATGATCGAATGGAAGCATTCACGCGCGCGGCGGCTGTGCTGCCAGTGATCGCCCGGCCCGCGTTTCGCGTTCGCCCGGTTCTTGATCTCCGCGCCTGCCGAGAAATGCTTGAAGTCCGAACACAGCAGGATGGCGCGCACTTCCGGCGCATCCGACAGGGTGTCGAACACCTGCATCATCTGGTCGTGGAACGGCTGGGACTGCGCGTTGACCGGACCGGCGGCCATGGTCACGGTGGCCACGTGATCGTCACCGATCTCGCAGCGGATCAGCTCGGTGCTGTAGTCGGGGGCGCTCACGCGAAGTACGCCGTGATGGTTTCGGCGACCAGTGCCGGGCGTTCCTGCCCGTCGATCTCCATCCGCGTTTCGGTGACCAGTTGTGTCCCGCCACCGCCCATGTCGTTGACTTCCTTGATCTTCATGCCCAGACGCACCTTGCTGCCGGCGGGCACCATGTTGGTGAAGCGCAGCTTGTTCGAGCCGTAGTTGATGCCGTTCTTCAGCTTCTCGACCTTCACCATCTCGTACATCAGTTGCGGGATCAGGGAGAGCGTCAGGAAGCCGTGAGCGATGCACTTGCCGCCGGGCATCTCGTTCTTCGCCCGCTCCACATCGACATGGATCCACTGATGGTCGCCGGTGGCGTCGGCGAAGGCCTGGATCATGTCCTGATCGACTTCCACCCAGCGCGACACGCCCAGATCGGCGCCCACATGGTTCTTGAGATCGTTCGGTGTCTCGACAGTCAGCATGATGTTCCCTCCCCAAGGAATGCGTTGATGGTCAATTGAAAGCGGTTTGGCCGGACAAAGCAATTGCCCGCCTTTGAATAGCTATATTGCGCCATCCTGCCAGGGCTTCAGCGCGGCGTAGATCGTGCGTGCGATGGGTGCGTCCAGACCAAGCTGCTCCGACATCCGCATGACCGCACCAACGCCCACGTCGATCTCAAGCCGCTTCCCCGCCTCCACATCGACCAGCGTCGAACTCTTCATGCCTTCCGGAGCGGCGTTCAGTGTCTTCAGGACCTTCTCTACGCTGTCGTCCGGCATGCCGACGCCCCGCGCCCGCGCCACGGCGTCCGTCTCCAGCATCAATCCCTTCAGCAACGCCTGAAGCTCAGGGATCGTCTGGGCAGCGCCGATCGGCAATCGGCTGACCGAGGTCACGCCGCTGGATGCGGCCCACAGGATGAACTTGCGCCAGAGATCGATCTCGATGTCCTGCGACAGGGACACTTCCATGCCGGTCCGGCATCCCGCCTCGACGAGCCAGTCGATGGGTTCGCCCGCCTTTCCTTCCAGCGCACCGACAATGAGACCGATGCGCGGCGACTTGTGGACGATCAGGCCGGGGGCGTCGATGTTGGACGGCACATGGGCAATGCCCGAAGTCACGCGGTGGGCGCCGAAGCGGTCACCCAGATAGCCCATCGCCTCGACCCCGTTCAGGACGGGCACGATGGCCGTGTCTGGGGTCAGTACCGGTTCGAACTGGTTCGCGGCCGCTTCCAGATCGTAGCTCTTCACGCACACAAGCAGCAGATCGACCGGGCCGACGTCCGCTGGATTGTCTGTGGCCTTCGTTTCCGGCACATGCCGGTCGCCAAGCGGGCTTTTGATCTGCAGGCCGTTCGCACGCATGGCCTGCAGATGCGCTCCGCGGGCGATGAAAGACACATCCGCGCCGTCTGCCGCGAGAAATCCGCCGAACAGGCCGCCAAGCCCGCCAGCACCGAACACACAGACTCTCATGGTTGCTCGCCCCCGCGATCAGTAGGAACGCGGCAGCCCCAGAATGTTCTGCGCGACATAGTTCAGGATCATGTTGGTCGAGATCGGCGCGGTCTGGAACAGGCGGCATTCACGCCATTTGCGCTCGATCTGGAAGTCCTTGGCGAAGGCAAAGCCGCCATGCGCCGTGAAACAGGCTTCCGCCGCATGCCACGCCGCTTCCGAGGCCAGCATCTTCGCGATATTGGCAGCCTCCCCGCAGTCCAGTCCCGCCTGGAACAGGGCCGCGCCCTGCCGGATCATCATGTCGGCGGCTTCCAGTTCGGCATAGGCCCGCGCGATGGGATGCTGGATGGCCTGATTCTGCCCGATGGCCCGACCGAAGACCTGCCGGTCGTTCGAATAGGTCACGGCCCTGTCGATGAACCAGCGGCCATCGCCCAGCGCTTCGGAGGCGACCAGTACACGCTCGGCGTTCATGCCCGACAGGATGTACTTGAAGCCCTTGCCTTCGTCCCCGATCAGGGACGAGGCCGGGATCCGCATGTTGTCGAAGAAGACTTCGTTGGTGTTGTGGTTGACCATCGTCGGGATGGGCCGGATCTCGCAGCCGTTGCCGACCAGATCGCGCAGGTCGATCAGGAACACCGACAGGCCGTCGGTGCGCTTGGCCGTCTGATCCGCCGGCGTCGTCCGCGCCAGCAGCAGCATCAGGTCGGACTGCAGCGCGCGGCTGGTCCAGATCTTCTGACCGTTGACGACATATTCATCGCCTTCGCGCACGGCTCGGGTTTTCAACTGCGTCGTATCCGATCCCGTCGTCGGCTCAGTGACGCCAAAGGCCTGAAGCCGCAGTTCGCCGGTCGCGATCTTGGGCAGATATTGCTGCTTCTGTTCTTCCGAACCGTGCCGCAGGACCGTGCCCATGATGTACATCTGGGCATGACAGGCGGCGGCCGAACAGCCGCTGGCGTGAATGGTTTCCAGGATCACGGACGCGGCGCGCAGGGGCAGACCCGATCCGCCGTATTCTTCCGGAATCAGCGCGGCGAGATAGCCGCTTTCGGTCAGCGCGTTGACGAAGTCGAACGGATACTCCGAGGCGTCATCCAGCTTCTGCCAGTATTCGGGTGGAAACTTCTCGCAGATGCGGCGCACCTGGTCGCGCAGCTCCGGCCAGTCCTTGCCCAGTTCCAGCATTGCCGTCTCGGGCGCAGTCATCGTTGTATCAGCGTTCATGCGTCCTACTCCGCTGCCGCAGCCATCGAGGCCGGGACGAATCCCTTGGGCACGCTGGCCCTGGCGACCATCCCGTGCAGCGGTTCGTCCGGCAGATTGCTTTCCAGAATCTCGCGTACCGACAGCAGCGCGTCCAGGTCGATCCCCGTCTTCACGCCCATGGCCTCGAACATGAACACCAGATCGTCCATCACGACATTGCCCGTCGCGGCAGGTGCGAAGGGACAGCCCCCCAGACCCGCCAGCGAGGCATCGAACTTCCGGCATCCGGCCTCGTAGGCAGCCAGCGCGTTGGCCAGCCCCAGACCGCGCGTATCGTGGAAATGCGCGACAATGACATCGGCCCCGAACGCGGCGATGGCGTTGGTGAACATGGTTTTCACCTGCGCGGGATTGGCATAGCCCACCGTGTCGGCAATGCCGATCTCGGTCGCGCCGCGCTTCAGCAGTTCCTCGATCAGCCACATCACCCGCTTCGGATCGATCTCGCCTTCCATGGTGCAGCCCAGCGCGGTCGAGACGCCGCTGCAGACCTCGGTCTTCGCGTACTCTGGTTTCGACGCGCGCACTTCCATGATCTGATCGAACCGTTCCAGCGACTGTTCGGTCGTGCATTTCACGTTCTTCTGGTTGTGGGTTTCCGATGCCGAGACCACGAAGTTCAGCTTGTCGACCCCCAGCATGAAACCGCGTTCCGCACCCTTGGCGTTCGGGACAAGGGCCGAGACCAGCAGATCGGGATGCGTCTGGGCATGCCGGACGACTTCCTCGTGATCCTGGAACTGCGGCACCACATGCGGCGGCACGAACGAGCAGACCTCGATCTCCGGCATGCCAGCGGCGACGGCCCTGTCGATCCACTGCTTCTTGGCATCCGTCGGGAAGATGGATTTGACCATCTGAAGCCCGTCGCGCATGCCGACCTCACGCAGAATGACGTCACGTTCCATCTCTTGATCCTCCCAGATCCCCTGCCCAACTCATGTCATCCCCGTTTTCGCAGCGCGAAACACGGGGATCGCTCACCGAAAGAATTCCATTCTGATCCCGATCCCCGACTCTCGCAGAAGCTCGATCGGGGATGACGCCAGATGGCGATGTCTATTTCCCCTTGAAGTCGGCTTTCCGCTTCTCGTTGAAGGCGCGCACGCCTTCCAGCCGGTCTTCGGTGGGAACCATGCGATTATACGCCTCGATCTCGTAAAGATAACCCGTGTGATAGCTGGTCTGGGTTGACATGGAGACGGACTTCTTGGCCTGCCGGATCGCGATCGGGCCGTTGCCTGCGATGCGCTCGGCGGTCGCCAGGGCCGCGTCCATCAGGTCGTCCGGTTCGCAGACCCTGTTCACCAGCCCCCAGTCCAGAGCTTCCTGTGCATTGAACGGTGTGGCCGTCAGGATGATTTCCTTGGCGCGCCGGATGCCGACCGCGCGCGGCAGGTTCTGCGTGCCCATGGCACCGGGCATGATGCCCAGCGACGTCTCGGTCAGGGCAAAACGCGCATTGGTCGAGGCATAGGCGAAGTCGGCGGCGCAGACGAACTCGCATCCGCCACCGAACGCCGCACCATTCACTGCCGCGATCACCGGCACCGGGCAGTCCATCATCGCCATCATGCCGCGCTCGAACAGGGCGTGCTGGCTCATCCATTCGGCGTCGGTCATGTTGTTGCGCTGTTTCAGGTCGCCGCCCGCGCAAAACGCCTTGTCGCCCGTGCCCGTCAGGATGATGCAGCGCGTATCGCCAGGTTCGATATACATCTGCTCCCAGACCTGCTTCAGGTCCGCACCCATCTGGGTGTTCATGGCGTTACGGGCTTCGGGCCGGTTGAAGCGGACGACCAGCACATGGCGGCTCGGGCGGTCCAGCGCGATGGTATCGAATGTTTCCTGCATGGATCGCCTCCCCAAGCCCCACAATGCTGCTGGTGATGCTACCGGTCAGTAGCCTGCGCACGTTAAGCCGGGATCAGAAGACGGTCAAACCGCAACGAAACCGAAGTCCTGCCGCCGGATCCGGCGCGCGATCGGCCTTTGCATCAGGTCGAGCAGTCCACAGTCTGCCAAAAGTCCGTCGAGCACGCTTCGGTCGGTCAGGCTGTCATAGAAATCCGCGGCCTTCTGGTGCTCCCACTGTATGTTCGCCTTGATCGGCACGCTCATCGGGACACCGTGGACTTCGAGGACGTGGCTGCTCATGTAGCCCGCGCCGCGCTCGGCCGGCAGACGCATGCCGGTGCTGATCTGCGGATTACCCCCGAACCATGCGTCCATCGAATCCAGCGTCTGCGACAGTTCATTCGAAAAATCGCTGGCCGCGTGCGCGATGATCGCCTTCAGCGTTTCCGGGATCGCGTCGTCTGCGAACAGGTCCACAGGATAGTCCGCGAACTCGGCAGCCATGTCCGGCCAGTTCATCCGCTCGGTCCAGCGGAACAGGTTCGGCGCGATCCGCTTCATCAGGTTCGACGGATAGGGGTCGCGCGCGAAGTGGCCATAGAACGGCCCCGTCATCGCGTAGTCGGCCAGCGTGGGCTGGCCGCCGAGAAGGTAAGGATGCGCCTCGAAATGGCGGTCCATCAGGCGCATCAGTTCGATGCAGGAATCCTCGATGGCTTCAACCGTCTCCGGCACGACGCCCTGAAACGGCAGGAACGAGGTGATCCGTCGGGCGATCTTCACCCCCATCGCAACCTGTTCGGATTCCGGGCCGTTGGGCAGGATCGTCCGCCCGAACTCGTGATGGATGAAGTCGAGATTGTCTTGCCGGTAGGACCAGCGGAAATGCAGCCCGGCCCGGATCAGACCGTGGCTGGCATAGGTCGCCAGAAACCGAGCCGCCCAGCCCGTCACGGCGCCGGTCGGATAGGCCGGCACATCGGGAAACAGCGGCTCCAGATGGTCGATCATGTCTACCGTGTCCTGCACGATCTCGCCGTCCGGCGTCTCCATGATCGGAATGACATCGAAGCCCACGGCGACGCGCGCCCGCTCACGATAGCCCTCGTCGGCGTTCGTGCGTTCGCGGTATGGAATGCGCTTGCACCGCAGATAGGATCGGATCTTGGCCGAATAGTACGAACATTCCGCCCCGTAGAGCGTGTAGGTGCCCATCAGGACGTGGCCTTGCCCATGATCTCCTCGGTATCCGCGCCCAGTTCAGGTGCGGCGCTGCGCAGGCCGGGCCGGTCGCGATCGAAACTGAGCGGCAGGCCGATCAGCCCGAACGGCGCGCCCGCGATCTGCTGCACCATGCCGGCGGCGATGGTCTGGGGATGGTCAAGAACCTCATCGATGGTCTGCGTCGGCGCGTTGGGCACGCCAGCCGCGTCCAGGATCGCCTGCCAGTGCGCGCGCGGCTGCTGGATCAGCAGGTTCGAAAGCTGGCGCTTCAGTTCAACCCGGTTGGCATCGCGCTTCGGATTGGCCTCGAAACGCGGATCGGTCTTCCAGTCGGGCCGCCCCAGCGCGTCGGCCAGCTTCAGGAACAGGCGGTCGTTCGACGCGGCGACGATCAGATAGCCGTCCTCGCATTCGAAGGCCTCGTAGGGGGCGATACCGCGCACACCGGAGCCGTGGCGCTTCGGCAGTGTGTCCGTGGTCTGATAGTCCGCCGAATAGAAGGTCATCCACTGCACCGCCGTCTCGAACAGGGCCGCATCGACCAGCCCGCCCTTGCCGGTGACGCCCCGCCGGAACAGCGCCGCCAGAATACCGATGGCGCACCACATGCCGGTACCCATGTCGATCACCGAGATGCCGCAACGGACCGGGGCCTGCCCTTCCTCGCCCGTCACCGACATGATGCCGCCGAATGCCTGCATCAGCGCGTCGTAGCCGGGCTTGTCCTTCAGCGGGCCGTCCGCACCGAAGGCGTTCAGGTTGCAGTACACCAGCTTCGGATTCAGCTTCAGCAGGGTCTCGGAATCCAGCCCCAGCCGTTTCATCGCGCCGGGCCGCATGTTCTGGACCACGATGTCGGCCTCATCGGCTATCCGCTGCCGCAGCTTTTCCAGGTCCGCCGGATCCTTGAGATCGACGGTCACCGACTTCTTGTTGCGGTTCAGGGCGTGGAAGATCGTCGCCGTGCCGTCTTCGGCGAAGGGCGGTCCCCAGACCCGCGCATCGTCGCCCTCGGGCCGTTCGATCTTGATCAGGGTCGCCCCCAGCTCGGCCAGAATCAGACCCGCGAACGGACCGGCCACATTGGAACCGAACTCATAGGCGACCACACCTTCCAACGGCAATGCCACGAACTTCTCTCCCCGGTTGAAATACGTGGGCCAGACTTAGCCGCCGCTTGGTCGAGGGTCAATTCAGGTGAACAGTGCCGCCAGCAGCATCACCACGCAGGCCAGCAGACCGACCGTCCAGATGTAGGACCGCCACGGAGACCAGCCCAGCGCGTAGGCCGGGATATAGAGCACGCGCGCGCCGAGGAAGATGCCCGCACACCAGGCCGAGATGTCGCCCGTCTTGCCCGCCATCACGGTGACGCCCACGGCGACGGCGAAGACCAGCAGCCCTTCATTGTAGTTGTTCAGCGCGCGGAACAGACGCCCGGTCGTACCCGTCGGCTGTTTCTGTTCGTCCCGCGGACCGTACAGATACTTCTTTCCGAACTGCCTGTGGGCGGCGACTGCGACGAGCGCGAAGTGCACGACCCAGAGCAGGCCCGCTATTGCGAGGGCAACCAGTTCATAAGGCATGTCGGTTCTCCTGATCCAATCTGTCATCCCCGCCGAAGCACAGCGTAGCGCGGGGGTCGGGTTCAGAATATGGCTGGTTCAACCCGATCCCGGTGTTTGCTGCGCAAAACGGGGATGACGCCGCCAACAGATCCAGTGATCCGCAACGGCATCATTATTCCTGCGACCTGGCCCTGCGTGAGACAATCCTGAAAGGCTCAGCCGCCATGCTGGCCGACCAGACCATCCCCGGCGCGGCTGCGGTTTCTACGCCGTCGGCAGCTTGTAATCCTTGAACTGCTCGCGCAGGGTGACCTTCTGGATCTTGCCGGTGGCCGTGTGCGGGATTTCATCGACGAAGGCGATATCGTCGGGCATCCACCATTTGGCGATCTGGCCTTCCAGCGCCTTCATGATGCTTTCCTTCGACGGATCCTTGCCCTTCTTCCTGATGATGCAGAGCAGCGGGCGCTCGTCCCATTTCGGGTGGTAGATGCCGATCACCGCGGCCTCGGCCACGTCCGGATGCGCCATCGCGGCGTTTTCCAGATCGATCGAACTGATCCATTCACCGCCGGACTTGATCACGTCCTTGGCGCGGTCGGTGATGGTCATGAAACCGTCTTCGTCCAGGGTCGCGACGTCGCCGGTGTCGAACCAGTTGCCGTCGTCCAGAATCTTGCCGCCATCGCCCTTGAAGTACCCGGCGGTGATCCAGTAGCCGCGGGTCTTCAGGTTACCGAAGGCCACGCCGTCGCGCGGCAGTTCCTTGTTCTCGTCGTCGGTGATCTTCAGATCGACGCCATAGATCACACGGCCCTGCTTCGCCTTGTACTCAAGCTGCTCCTCGAACGGCTTCTTCTCCAGTTCCCTGGTCATGACGCCGGTGGTGCCCAGCGGGCTCATCTCGGTCATGCCCCAGGCATGGATGACGGCGGCGTCATATTCCTGCTCGAACTTGCGGATCATCGAGGCCGGCGCCGCCGACCCGCCGATCACGGTGCGGTTCATGTGCGGCAGCTTCAGGCCGTTCTCTTCCATGTAGTTCAGCAGCATCAGCCAGACCGTCGGCACACCGGCGGACATGGTGACTTCCTCGTCGTTCAGCAGGTCGTAGACCGACTTGCCGTCCAGGTCCTTGCCCGGCAGCACCATCTTCGCCCCGCACATCGGCGCGGCATAGGCCAGACCCCAGGCGTTCGCGTGGAACATCGGCACGACCGGCAGCACCGTATCCTTCGACGACAGGCCCAGGCAGTCGCCCATGCAGGCGGCGAAGCTGTGCAGCACGGTCGTGCGATGCGCGTACAGCACGCCCTTCGGGTTGCCCGTCGTGCCCGAGGTGTAGCAGAGGCTGGAGGCCGTCATCTCGTCGAACTGCGGCCAGTCAAACTCCGTCGATTCCGCGGCCAGCATGTCCTCGTAGCAGATGACGTTCTTCAGGCTGGTCTCGGGCATGTTGGCAGCATCCGTCATGATGACGATGTGCTCGACCGATTTCAGTTCGTCCTGAATTTTCTCCAGCAGAGGCACGAAGGTCAGATCGGTGAAGATGATCCGGTCTTCGGCATGATTGGCGATATAGACGATCTGCTCGGGGAACAGGCGCGGGTTGATCGTGTGCAGCACGGCACCCAGCCCGGACACGCCGTAGTAGCACTCGAAATGACGGTAGGTGTTCCAGGCCAGCGTACCGATGCGATCGCCCAGTTCGACGCCCAGCCGCGTCAGGGCATTGGCAAGCTGCTTCGAGCGCGCGGCGGCATCGCGGTAGGTGTAGCGGTGCACCGGCCCTTCGACCGAGCGCGTGACGATCTCGGTCCTGCCGTGATACTGCGCGGCATAGTCGATCAGTGTGTGGATCAGAAGCGGCTTGTTCTGCATCAGGCCTTGCATCGGCGTCTCTCCCCTGGGGCGCTTGATTGAATTTCGCCGGAACTTAGGGGCTGTGCGGTGTCCGGGCAAGACGGGATCGTTTCGCTGTTCCGCCGGGCGGCGTGCTGTCACGTTCTTGTGGTGCGCTCTGTCGGGAACTCAGGTTAGTCTGCCAACAGCAAGGAAAACGTCTGACAGGAGAGAAACAGGAAATGTCCCGATTTACCCGACTCGCGATCGCGGCGACCGCCGTGATATCGCTGGGCGCGCCGATGGCGATGGCGGCCTCGCACGCCGACAAGCCGACGCCCGTCATCTTCGTGCACGGCGACAGCGATACCGCCGCCAACTGGAAGACCACCATCTGGCGCTTTGAATCCAACGGCTATCCGTCTGACCGGCTGTTCGCCGTCGATCTCGACAATCCGGCCGCGCGCAGCGACGACACCAAGCCGCAGCCCAACCGCTCCTCGACCACCGATGTCGCCAGCCAGCTTGGCGGCTTCGTCACACGCGTGCTGCTGAACACGGGCGCGAAGAAGGTCGCACTGGTCGGCAACTCACGCGGCTGCCAGACCATCCGCAACTACGTCGAGAACGGCGGCGGCGCGGCGCTGACCGAGACGCTGGTTCTCACGGGCTGCGTGCATCACGGTGTCTTCGTCGCGCCCGGCGTCGCCATGGGCAGCGAATACAACGGTGCGGGCCACTTCCTGACCAAGCTGAACGCCGATGGCGAAGTGATCGACGGTATCAAGACGGTCACCATCCGTTCGGACAGGTTCGACCTCTACAACCAGCCCATGGGCGACTTCATCGGTCAGCCCGGACAGCCGATCGGCGGCTCGTTCGAAGGCCCGGAACTGGAGGGCGCGGACAATCGCGTGCTCGAGGGTGTCGATCACCGCGAGACGGCCTATTCGCCCCGCGCGTTCGCCATCATGTACGAAGCCATCACCGGCACCCCCCCGAAGACCACGGGCATCGAACGCGCCACGGACATCACGCTGAACGGCGAAGTCAGCGGCTGGGCCAACGAGCGTCCCACGAACCTGCCCCTGTCGGGTGCTAAGATCCGTGTCTGGGCGGTCAATGCGACGACCGGTGCCCGTATCGGCGACAAGCCGGTGCACGAAAGCACCGCGACACGCCGCGGCAAGTGGGGGCCCTTCGAGGCGCAGGCCGGTCAGGCCTACGAGTTCGTCGTCCGCGCCGAGGGTTATCCGGTACACCACATCTACCGGGCGCCGTTCCCGCGCTCTTCGGAGTATGTGAACCTGCGGCTCTATCCGCTGGCCGAGGAAGCCAAGGGCAAGACGGCGGCGATCGGCATGATGCGCCCGCGCGGCTATTTCGGTGCCGACGATACGGTGACCTTCAACGGCAAACGCGCCGGCGGGATCAACGAGAGCCCCGTCCCGAACAAGTGGCAGAGCTGGCACGTCACCGAGAAGGCCGGCGAACCCGTGGTCGCCGAATTCAATGGCGAGAAGATCGCGGCCCGGACCTGGCCGACCGACGGTCACGTCGCCTGGATCGAACTGCACCACTGATCCGAATGATGTGCCGGGCGGCTGGACCTGCGGGTCCGGTCGCCCCACATCCCGGTCATGACGGGACTTCGGACATTGTGGATCGCGCTGCTGGTCGCCATCGGCCTGCCCGTGCTGGGCGTCGCGGCGATCGCGGCCATCGCCTTTGCGCCGGACGACTATACCGGACGCATTCTGGTCGTGTTCGAGGATCAGACCGACGATACGGACGCCTACATGCGGCTGGCCGGCAGCGACGCGCGTCCGTTACGCGTGATCACCGCCATCGACGGGTGGATCGCGGAATCGGAAACGCCCGGCACGGTGGCGGCCTTGCGCGATACATACGGCGCGCGGTTCGTGTTCCGCGATGTCGGGCTGGGCAGGGCCATGGCCGGATGCCTCGGCCTCGCCAGCGGCCCGGCACGTCCGCACGGAATCATTCCCTGAACATAGTCTGCCAGACACTTCCTCCCCCTTCGAAGGGGGAGGTGGCCGCACAGCGGTCGGAGGGGGTTGATGGCTCGACATTCAGCCCGAAAAGCACAGATGGGATTTAGCGCCGCCACCCCCTACCCGGCCTTCCCCCTCACGAGGGGGAAGGAGTAGGCTCAGCCGTTGCCGCGCCGCTTGATCTGCTTGGCCAGCGACCAGCGGTGCACTTCGGACGGGCCGTCATAGATGCGGAAGCCGCGCATCTCGCGGAAGATGCGCTCGACTTCGGTGTCGCGGGTCATGCCAAGACCGCCCAGCACCTGCAGCGCCCTGTCCGCGACGCGATACAGCGCCTCCGAACAGATCACCTTGGCCATCGAGCTTTCGCGCCCGCCCGGCTCTCCCTGGTCCAGCACCCAGGCGCAATGCCAGATCGCCAGCCGCGCGGTGTGCATGTCCATCTCGTTGTCGGCAAGCTGGAAACCGACGCCTTCATGATCGATCAGCTTGGTCTTGAAGGCTTCGCGCTCGCGGGCGTAATCGCAGGCGATGTCATGCGCGCGCTGTGCCGCGCCGAGCCAGCGCATGCAGTGGGTCAGCCGCGCCGGGGCCAGGCGGACCTGTGCATAGCGGAAGCCCTTGCCGACCTCGCCCAGCACCGCATCGCCATCGACGCGCAGGCCGTCCATCTCGACCACCGCATGACCGCCGGTGAAGCTGGAATCCATCGTATCGAGCACGCGGGTGATCTTCAGCCCGTCCGCCGGCAGCGGGGTCAGGAACATGGAGGCGCCGATATCCTCACCGGCGTCATCGAAGGTGCGCGCCATGACGATGCCCATCTCGGCACCCTCGGCCCCCGTGATCAGCCACTTCGTCCCGCTGATCTTCCAGCCGTTGCCGTCGGGCCGCGCCTCGGTCAGCATCGCCGACGGATCGGACCCCGCCCCCGGCGAAGGCTCCGTCATCAGGAACACCGAACGCTTCTCGCCGCCGGCCAGTGGACGCAGGTACTGTTCCTTCTGCGCTTCGGTCGCGACCTCGTCGAACAGGTGCATGTTGCCCTCGTCCGGTGCGGCGATGTTCATCGCGATCGGCCCCAGCATCGAATAGCCCGACGCCTCGAACATGATCGCCTTGGTCATGTGGTCGGCACCCATGCCACCCCAGGCCTCGGACACATGCGGGCTCAGAAGCCCCTCCGCCTTTGCCAGTGCAACCAGGTCATCGCGCAGCGGATCGGTCGGTCCGTGCGCGGTGCGGCGGGGGTCTGATTCGAACGGAATCACCTTGTCCCGGACGAAGGCGGTCACCCGTTCCTTCAGTTCCTGCTGCTCTTTCGTGAGGTCAAACCCGATCATGCTGCTTCCCTTCCCGCGTCTCATCCGGTCAAATGTGGGCACACCATATTGAGGGGAGAGATCATGATCTACGACGTTCGCACGTATACCTGCCGCCCGGGGACGGTTCCGGCCCAGTTGAAGCTGTATCAGGAACACGGCATGGCGACCCAGAAGAAGCATCTGGGCGAACCCGTCATGTACGGTTTTCCCGAGGTCGGCGAACTGAATACCTACACCCACATCTGGGTCTATGAGAGCCAGGCCGACCGCGAGACCAAACGCAAGGCCATGCAGGCCGACCCGGACTGGCACGCGTTTCTGAAGAAGTCCGCCGAAGCCGGCAACATCACCGCGCAGCGCAACCAGTTGATGGTCGCCGCGCCCTGGATGGAGAAATAGGGCAATGGACGGATTGCGACCGCTGGCCGATCTGATTGGCCGGGTGCTTCTCTCGGTGATGTTCATTCTCGGGGGTATTCAGAAGATCGGCGGCTATGACGGCGCAGCCGGATACATGGAAAGCGCCGGTGTGCCGGCAATCCTGTTGCCGCTCGTCATCATTCTGGAACTGGGCGGCGGCGTGCTGCTGCTGATCGGGTTCCAGACGCGCATCGTGGCCTTTCTGCTGGGCGGCTTCTGCGTCATCGCCGCCATCATCTTCCACAGCGACTTCAGCCAGCAGATGCAGATGATCCTGTTCATGAAGAACCTGGCCATCGCCGGCGGCATGGGCGTGGTCTTCGCCCACGGCGCGGGGGCGCTTTCCATCGACGGGAGGCGAGGCAGATGACCTCACCCGAAACGACCGAACAGATGCCGGATACGCTGACGCAGCGGATCGGCGTGCTGGCCCGGCGCGAGACCGAGGCCCGCATCCTGGCACCGGTGATCGAGGCCATGGCGGATGCCTTCGGGCGCGAGAAGGTGCTGGAGATCCTGCGCGACACCATCATCAGGCTGGCCAACGAACAGGGTGGCGAACTGGCCGAGGCGATGGGTGACAACGGATCCGCGGCCTTCATGGAGTCGATGAAATACTGGCGGCAGGACAATGCGCTGGAGATCGATGTCCTGACCCAGACGGAGGAAAAGCTGGAGTTCAACGTCACCGGCTGCCGCTACGCCCAGATGTACAGGGCGCTGGGTATTCCCGAACTGGGGGCCCTGCTGTCGTGCAACCGCGACTTCGCCTTCGCCGAAGGGTTCAACACGGATGCCAGGCTGACACGGACGCAGACGATCCTGTCCGGTGCCACGCATTGCGACTTCCGTTTCGACTTCACCGCGAAGGACGAATGATCCGGGCGCGTTGGGTCTGGCTAAATGGCGGATTGCACTCTAGCTTTCCGCCAGCACATGCGGGAGGAGAGTTACGTGGCAGAAATTGAAATCAAGTCGGAAATCGCGGGCAAGGTGTGGCTGATCGAAGCCGAAGCCGGCACGGAGGTCGAGGAGGATGACGCCGTGATCATCCTGGAATCCATGAAGATGGAAATTCCGGTCGGCGCACCGAAAGACGGCAAGATCACCGAGATTCTGGTCGCCAAGGACGACGCGGTGGCCGAAGGCCAGACCGTCGCCAAGATGGAAGCCTGATCAGGCCGCACCGCCTTGCAGATCCGCGCAGCCTTTCTTCTGACAATTGCCTGCCTGGGCCTGCTGGCGGTCGCCTGTTCGGCCCGCTCTGCCGGAGAAGACGACAAGCGCTGGGTACAGCCGGAAGCGGCTTATCCGGAGCGGCTTTCGATCCATGCGCGGGATACGATCCATCGTTACCGGAACGAACCGTTTCCGCTTGCGCTGGTCATCGCACCCGACGGCGGCTACGCCACCTACTGGCGCTGTCGCGACGAGAACTGCCGGTTCGACGATGAGGTCTATGTCGAACGCGCCCTCAAGGTCTGCGCCGAGCGCGCGCACATTGGCGACTGCCTGGTCCATTCGATACGAGACAAGACAATCTGGCCCGTTCCGCAGCAGTTCGAAACCGAAGTCAGATCAAGGCTGGTGGTGCCGTGGCTGCATGAGAACCGGGGACCCGCCGAGGCGAAAGGCGCGGTCGTCCATATCCCCGGATTCGCCGGGCACCGGTATCCCAGCACGCTGGATCACCCGATCACCCCCTATCACCTGCTGCATCTGAACAGGCGGGGATACGACACGTTCCGCCTGAACATCGCGCATTATGACTATTCGCGCACCGACCGGCGGGAACTCGGCGACATGCTGGTGAACACCGTGCGACGCCTGCGTGACGAGGGCTATCGGCGTGTTTTCCTGAACGGTCAGTCGCGCGGTGCATGGGAGATCCTGGCGGCAACCCCCCGGGGGCTAGGCATCGATGGCGCGATGCTGTTCGCACCGGCGGCGCATGGACGGGCGGAGGGCTGGAGCGGGAAGCCCAACCCCCGGTTCGAAAAGAGTGAGGAAGACTTCGACCGCCTTGTTCAGGGTGCGGCGGACCTGCCCTATTTCTTCGCATTCTTTCAGGGAGATCCCTACGATCCCGGCGGCCGGGCCGAGACACTGGGAACGCGCCTGCGGGAACGTATCGGGACAACGGTGGCGGTACTGGATCAGCCCGCCGAACTGGCAGGTCACGGCGCCGGCGGCCGGGTCGCGTTCCACCGGATATACGGCGTCTGTCTGGAAGATTTCCTGGCGGGCGCTCCGGTCCGGTTCGAGGATTGCGCGACACCCTTCAGCCTGTCGGACAATCGCGCCGCAGCAACCGAGGCGCACCTGATCGACCTCGGCGGGACGCGGGTGGAAGGTGTCGCGCTGAAGCGCCTGATGCGCGGCCGGGCACTCTATCCGATCGTCGGACCGCCCGGATGGGGCGGGTTCCACGCACGGCCCGACGGCGAGTTGCTGCAATGGTTTCCCGGCGATTATCTGACGGGCAACCGGATCGAGGCCGAATGGCGGATCGAGGACGATGAGTTCTGCATCATCGATTCCCCGCGCATGAGCCGGAATCGCTACTGCTACAGGGTCTATGACATGCCTGACGGTTCCGTCGGGCTGGTGGCACCCGACGGGCTGGCCCTGGTCGCCGGAACGAAAGCCGCATCCGAGGAGTCGGAGCTCGGTTTCGAACCCGGCGACTGGCGCGGCGATCCGGTGGACTGACGCCCCCTCGTCCGACCTGCCGATTGTCAGGCGTCGGCGTCCTCGTTGACGCCAACCCGATGTGCCAGCGCGGCTTCCATGAAACGGTCGAGGTCGCCGTTGAGCACACCCTGCGTGTCCGCGGTCTCCTCGTTCGTGCGCAGGTCCTTCACCATCTGGTAGGGGTGCAGCACGTAAGAACGGATCTGATGCCCCCAGCCGATGTCGCCCTTGGCATCGTGCAGCGCCTGCTTTTCCTCATCGCGCTTCTGAAGCTCCAGTTCGTAGAGCCGCGCCTTCAGCATGCTCATGGCCGCCGCACGGTTCTTGTGCTGGCTGCGATCGTTCTGGCACTGGACGACGATGCCGGTCGGTTCGTGGGTGATGCGGACGGCGGAATCGGTGCGGTTGACGTGCTGCCCGCCGGCACCCGAGGCCCGGTAGGTATCGATGCGCAGATCCTTGTCCTCGATCTCGACCTCGATCGCGTCGTCGATGACCGGATAGGCCCCGACGGACGCGAAGCTGGTGTGCCGGCGGTTCTGGGAATCATAGGGCGAGATGCGGACCAGCCGGTGCACGCCGCTCTCCGACTTGAGCCAGCCATAGGCATTGGGGCCCGATATCTTCACCGTCGCCGACTTGATGCCCGCCTCGTCGCCGCCGCTTTCCTCGATCCATTCGACCTTGTGCTTGTGCGCCTCGGCCCAGCGGACATACATCCTCAGCAGCATTTCCGCCCAGTCCTGGCTTTCGGTCCCCCCGGCCCCGGCATGCACTTCCAGATAGCTGTCGTTGCCATCGGCCTCACCCGAAAGCAGGGCTTCGAGTTCCCGCTTGGCGACGGTTTCCTTCAACCGCGCGAGCCCGGCCTCGGCTTCGGTCACCGTGTCGGGATCGTCCTCTTCCTCACCCAGCGCGATCAGTTCGATGTTGTCGGCAAGTTCCTGTTCCATCGTGCGCTGGCCTTCGATGGCCTGCTCCAGCGCGGTCCGCTCGCGCATCAGTTTCTGAGCGCGGTCGGCATCATCCCAGAGGTCCGGTGCCTCGGCGAGGGCCGTCAGTTCGTCGAATCGGCGGAGAGCGTTATCCCAGTCAAAGACGCCTCCTCAGCAGTTCCAGCGACTGCTTGATGTTCTGAATGAGATTTTCCGTTTCAGCGCGCATGGATGGATGTGAACCTTCTGATGATCTGAATCGATTGCCGCGCAACCTATAGCGTTCCGCGACATGATTGAACCGCGATTAGACGATTGCGTCCGTTCGCGCACCCGTGGTCCGGTCAGTAGACTCCATCGGTCAGCTTGCGCACCTTGCGGGTGGCTGCGGGCGGCGCGGTATCGGTACTGCTGCCCGGTGAGGCGAACGTGCTGGCCGCCGTCCGGGGCTCGGTGCCGGGCTTGAAGGCTTCCATGATCACCTTGTCGCTGAACCGGGATGCCAGCGCGCCGGTCTTGGCATCGACACGCACCAGACGGATATCGGGCGGAATGCGGAAAGGTGTCGAGGGCTTGTCCTTCAGATACTCGGCCATGATGTCACGAAAGATCGGCGCGGCGACGCTGGAACCGGTTTCCTTCCGGCCGAGCGGCGCCGGTTCGTCGAAGCCGGCAAAGACACCCAGCGCCAGATCGGGCGAGAAGCCGACAAACCAGGCATCCTTGCTCTCGTTGGTCGTACCGGTCTTGCCGGCAAGCGGCTTTCCGACGGCCGAAACCCGGACGCCGGTACCGCGCCGGACGACCCCCTCAAGCATCGAAACGACCTGATAGGCGGTTCCCGGAGAGACCACCTGGGGACGGTTGTCGACAATCCGGGGTTCGCTGGAACGGTCCCATTCGCCGACGCCGCAGTCGCCGCATCCGAACACGTCGTGGCGCAGTACGGTCGCGCCCTTGCGGTCCTGAATCCGGTCGATCAGGCGCGGCTCGATCTTCTTGCCGCCGTTGACCAGCATGGCATAGGCGGCGGTGAGCCGGAGCAGGGTCGTCTCACCGGCCCCAAGTGCATAGGAAAGCGCGGCAGGCATCCGGTCGTAGATGCCGAATGCCTTCGAATATTCAGTGATCGTGGGCATGCCGATCTGCTGCGCCAGGCGAACCGTCATCAGGTTGCGCGACTTCTCGATGCCCAGACGCAGGGTGCTGGGGCCATAGAACCGGTTGGAATAGTTCGATGGCTTCCACTTGCCCTGGTTGCCTCCCTGGTCGATGACGAAGGGCGCATCCAGAATGATGCTGGACGGCGTATATCCCTGCTCCAGCGCGGCGGCATAGACGAACGGCTTGAACGCGGAACCCGGCTGGCGGGCGGCCTGGGTGGCCCGGTTGAATTCCGACCGCTCGTTCGAGAACCCGCCGACCAGGGCAAGGACGCGCCCCGTATGCGGGTCCAGCGCCACCACGGCACCGTCGATCTTCGGTATCTGGCGCAGCTGGATCTTCTCGGCATCCTCGGTGTCGGGACCGACCAGGATGACGTCCCCCTTCTCGAAGACATCGGCCGTGCTTCTGGGGGCAGGCCCGACCTTGCCTTCGTCCAGCGCTTCCGCCGCCCATTTGACCTGATCGAGCGTCAGTTCGTTGCGGCTGTCGTCCAGAAAACCAAGCTCCGCCCTGTCGCGCCCGGCGTCAAGGACCACCGCCAGTTTCCAGTCGTCCAGCACGCCCAGCGGGCGTTCCGTCGCCGCCAGCGCCGCCCGCCAGTCGGACATCTGTTCGGGTGTCAGGGTCTGCAGCGGACCGCGATATCCGTGTCTGCGGTCGTAGGCGATGATCCCCTCCCGCAGTTTCGCCTGCGCGATCTCCTGCATCTCCGGGTTCACCGTGGTCTGGACCGAATAGCCCTCGTCATACAGACCGTCGTCTCCGTAGAGCGCCTTCACCTCGCGGCGCACCTCTTCGGCAAACCAGTCTGCCTTGACCATTTCGACAGCGCGCTGGCGGGTGGCCTGCAGTTCGCGTTCGCTGGCCTGTTCGCCCACCATTGGCGAAATACGGCCCGTGGCGACCATCCGGTCGATCACCCAGTCGCGCCGCGCCTTGGCACGTTCATTGTGGCGATAGGGGTTGTAGTTGTTCGGCGCCTTCGGCAATGCGGCCAGATAGGCGGCCTCATCGACGGTGAGTTCTTCCAGTGTCTTGTCGAAGTAGGTCAGTGCGGCAGACGCAACGCCATAGGCACCCTGCCCCAGATAGATTTCATTGAGATAGAGTTCGAGAATGTGGTCCTTGCTGAAAGCCTCCTCGATACGGGTGGCGAGGATGGCTTCCTTGATCTTGCGTTCGTAGGAGACCTCGTTCGTCAGCAGGAAGTTCTTGGCGACCTGCTGCGTGATCGTCGAAGCGCCTTCCGGTCGCTTGTTCTTGCCGATGTTCTTGATGTTGTTGACCGCGGCGCGCGCGATGGCCTTCAGATCCACGCCCATATGGGAATAGAAATCCGAATCCTCGGCGGCCAGGAAGGCGTTGATCACGCGTGGCGGAATGGCTTCGATCGGTACGAACTGGCGATTCTGGCGGGCATATTCGGCCATCAGGCGGCCGTCGCCTGCGTAGACGCGCGTCGCCACGGGCGGCCTGTACTCGGCCAGCTTGTCCACCGGATCGAGATCGCGCCCATAATGCCAGAAGACAAAATAGCCGGCTGCCGCGACACCGATCACGCCGACAATGCCAAGGGCGGTCAACCAGCCCACAATCTTGAACAGAACACGCATGATCTTTACCCGTCATGTTGAACGCGAAGTCAGTTGCAGCACCCCTGCACTGCTCTGATTTTTTTCTCCGTGCAGAAGAGATATAGGACGTTTTTGGCCAGACGAAGGCAAGCGGTCGAGTCCTTTGTGTCGCAGCGGCTGTTGCCGATGCGGATCATTTCCGCGTTCTGAAATAGCTGTCGACCGCCTCGACCAGTGCCGCAGCCACCCGCCGCTGCCACTCGGGCGACTTCAGCTTGCGCTCCTCCTCGGCGTTGGAAACGAAGCCCAGTTCGACCAGTACGGAAGGCACATCGGGGGCCCGCAGGACCCGAAATCCGGCAAACCGGTGCGGATTCCGCCGCAACCGGATGGTCTTGCCGATCTGGTCAACCGCCACCCGGGCAAACCGGGCGGAGTCGTTCATCGTCTCACGCTGGACCAGATCGATCAGGATCAGGCTGGTGACCTCGTCCGCACTCTGGGTCAGGTCCACGCCCGCCAGAATGTCGGACTGATTCTCGCGGCGGGCCAGCGCCGCCGCTTCCTTGTCCGACGCGGTTTCCGACAGCGTGTATATCCCCGCGCCGCGCACCGAGCGCCCCGCCGCCGCATCGGCGTGCAGCGATATGAACAGGTCCGCACGGGCCCGGCGTGCGATCCGCACGCGCTCCCGCAACTTGACGAACACATCGCGGTCGCGGGTCATCACCACGCGATAGCGGCCGGTGGCCTTCATGGCGTCGCGCAGCTTCTTGCCGACGGCCAGCACGATGTCCTTCTCACGCGTGCGGCCCCTGCCCAGGGCGCCGGGATCGACACCGCCATGACCCGGATCGATCACGACCGTGTAGATCCGTCCCGGACGCGGGGGCGGCAGTGGCGGGACGCCGGCACCGAACCGTGTGATTGCAGGCGCTGCTGCCACCGGCGGCTTCGTCAGTTTCGCAATCGCCGCCGTCCTTGCCCGGGTGAATTCGGTATCGTCGGCAGACCGCAGATCGACGACCAGCCGATAGCCCTGACCAGCCTGGGGCGGCAGGACGAACTGCCGTGCGGCCAGGGCCGGACTCTTCAGTTCCAGCACCAGCCGACCGGTGTCGGCGGCAAACCGGCCATAGCGCAGGTTGGAGACAAGCCCGCGCGGCGGATCAGGCTGGGCCTGCAGTTTCCAGACCGCTTCCTCGATATCGATCACCACCCGATAGGGATCGTCCAGCACGAAGAGGTTCCAGTCCGGTTTCTCCGTCAGATCGACCACGATACGGGTCAGTCCGACATGCTCACCGGTGCGCACCCCCTGAATCTGTCCGGCGGCCATGGCGGACTGGGCAAGGAGAAACGCGGACAGGACGAACACGAACAATCGAATCATGCGCAGGACTATAACCTTGTTTGCGGCATTTTCATGGGGGCGCAGCACTGCCGACATCCCGGAATATCGGCTTGAAAAGCGTCGATATCGCGGTTCGCGCAAAATGCGTACCAGAAAGCTTGCTGGAGGGACTCCCGATTTGCTAGTGTCGCGCCTGCGAGTTTCAATTGCCGGCCTCAGATCCACGGTTGTGGGGTGAGGCGACGGGTGGCGGGCATGTCCCGACCTCAAGACAGTCAGTACGGGTTGCAGAAGAAGGATGATCAACGGAACGACCGGTTAAGTAGAACTCAACGCTGCCGTTCCCGCCCCCAATGTATGCTGATTGCAGGGTTTCCGCCCTGATACCGGTTTTCCGACCGGCACCCTTCGGTGATTGAACCATGAAATGAACAGCAAGGCCGTTCCGGTGCCAGAGCGCAGCGGAACACCATTGTAGAGATCGCCCACGGGCGCGCCTGGGAAACAGGCTGCGCAGTCCGGTTGCAGGCGGTCTGATGGTGATGGCCTGCACTAACAATGGCGGATTGCCGCTCCGATACTCGCCGGAGCCTGCACCGCTCAGGAGATTTGGCTTATGGCCACGCGCATGCTGGTTGATGCGGCCCATCCGGAGGAAACCCGGGTCGTCATCATGAAAGGCAACCGACTCGATGAATTCGATTTCGAGGTCGGCAGCCGCAAGCCCCTCAAGGGCAACATCTATCTCGCCAAGGTGACCCGGGTGGAGCCGTCGCTTCAGGCGGCCTTCATCGAGTTCGGCGGCAACCGCCACGGCTTTCTCGCCTTCAACGAGATTCACCCCGATTACTACCAGATCC
This sequence comes from Minwuia sp., assembly GCF_048263705.1. Classification (GTDB taxonomy): domain Bacteria; phylum Pseudomonadota; class Alphaproteobacteria; order Minwuiales; family Minwuiaceae; genus Minwuia. Next base: position 194,138 of record NZ_JBLXDV010000005.1, read on the forward strand.
CGATCGCCGACCGCGAAGCCCTGCTGGCCGAACAGCGCCAGGAGGTGGCCCGCGCCGCCGAAGCCGAAGAGGCCGAGATCGACGAAGAGGACGATGCGGACGAGGAAGGCGAGAACGGATCGGGCGACGAGAAGCCGAAGCGCGGCCGACGCAACAACCGTCGCCGCTCCCGCCGCAGCGGCCCGTCCGACGACGATCAGGACCTGTCGGTGGAAAGTGTCGGCGGTGACGAAATGGAGGACGAGGTCTCGCCGCGGCGGATTTCCTCCTCCCGCCCCTACAAGATCCAGGAAGTCATCAAGCGCCGCCAGATCCTGCTGGTTCAGGCGGTGAAGGAAGAGCGGGGCAACAAGGGTGCCGCGCTGACGACCTACCTGTCCCTGCCTGGCCGCTATTGCGTTCTGATGCCCAACACGGCCCGTGGCGGCGGCATCAGCCGCAAGATCGCCAACACCGCCGACCGCCGCAAGCTGAAGAAGATCGTTGCGGATCTGGACGTACCGCAGGGCACGGGCGTGATCGTGCGGACCGCCGGTGCCTCGCGCACCAAGTCGGAGATCAAGCGCGACTTCGAATATCTGCTGCGCCTCTGGGACGACATTCGTGATCTGACGCTTCAGTCGACGGCGCCCGCGCTGGTCTATGAAGAGGCCTCGCTGATCACGCGCGCCATCCGCGACCTCTATTCCAAGGACATCGACGAGGTGCTGGTCGAGGGCGAGGAAGGCTACCGGACCGCCAAGGACTTCATGAAACGGATCATGCCGTCCCATGCGAAGAAGGTTCAGCCTTACAGGGACCGGATCCCGTTGCTGCACCGCTTCCAGATCGAACAGCAGCTGGACACGATGTATTCCAGCGAAGTGACCCTGCCGTCCGGCGGTTACGTCGTGATCGACACGACGGAAGCCCTGGTCGCAATCGACGTGAACTCGGGCAAGTCCACGCGGGGGCGGTCGGTCGAGGAGACAGCCTACAAGACCAATATGGAAGCCGCCGAGGAAGTCGCGCGCCAGCTGCGGCTGCGCGACCTTGCGGGTCTGATCGTGATCGACTTCATCGACATGGAAGACAACCGCAACAACCGCGCGGTGGAACGCAAGCTGAAGGACTGCCTGCGGGTGGACCGTGCACGCATCCAGGTCGGACGGATCAGCCATTTCGGCCTGCTTGAGATGTCGCGTCAGCGGCTGCGCCCGGGCGTGCAGGACATCAACATGCGCCCCTGCGACACCTGCGGCGGCACTGGCAAGGTCCGGTCGGTCGATTCGGCGACACTGCACATCCTGCGCGCGATCGAGGAAGAGGGCATTCGGGACCGGTCGAAGGAGATCGCTGTCCACATGCCGACCGAGATTGCCATCTATCTGGTCAATCACAAGCGTGCCGTGCTGGCCGATGTCGAGGAACGCTATGGGTTCCGGGTGGAGATCGTCGCCGATGAGGAACTGATCGCACCGGATTTCCGCATCGAACGGCTGACCGCCAAGAGCGAAGAGGAAATGCGGGCGATCGAGCCGCTGCCTGAACTGCCCTCGCCCGTCCCGGACGAGGATCCGTCGGATGACGAAGACGACGATGATGATGACGACGGCGAGAACGAGGATCGCGGCAACCGCGGCGGTCGCCGCCGCCGCCGCCGCCGGGGCGGCAAGCAGTCCGATCAGCAGGATGACGAGAAATCCGACGAGAAGACATCTGATCAGAGCGCATCGGACGACACCGATTCCGATGACGACGGCGACGGCGACGGTCAGAAGAAGCGTCGCGGACGTCGTGGCGGACGCCGCAGACGCGGACGGCGCAACGATCAGAGCGGGGACAATCCGGGCATGCCGTTCGCGGCGGCAGCGGCCGTTCCCAACCATCCGGCAGCTGCGGAGAAGGCGGAGATCGCCAACGAGGCCGAAGTCGAGCTGGACGATTCAGCAGAGGCCGATGCGACCGAAGCGCCGCAGCCCGATGTCGAACCCGCAGCCTTCGTGAAGGAAGGCACCGACGGGACCATGGAACCGCCCGCGGAAACGGCACCGGATCAGGAGGGCGCGACCCACGCGGAAGCCCAGCCGGCGTTTGAAGCCGACACCCCTGACGCGCCTCAGTCCGAAGCGGCGGAAACCGAAACCGATGAGGCGGTGGAAGAGTCCGTTCAGGAAACGGCGTCTGAACCTGAGCCTGAGCCCGAACCCACACCTGAACCGGAACCGGAACTGGTCGCCGAAGAGGAAGAAGACACCGGCCCGCCCAAGCGCGGCTGGTGGCGGCGCCGCTGAGGACCATCCTGAACGAGAAAGGCCGGGAAAATTCCCCGGCCTTTTTTGTCGGACAAGCGATTGACCGGGCTACCGGACGTTCACGATCACCTTGCCTGTCGCCTTGCGTGCGGCCAGCGCCTTCAACGCCTCGGGAGAATCCGCCAGCGGGAAGCGCATCGAAATGTGCGGATTGATCTTGCCCTCGGCACACCAGCCCAGCAGTTCGTCGAACTGCGCCCGGCAGCCGTCGGGGAATTTCTCGGTCCAGGCCCCCCAGAACACACCGACGATCTGGCACTGTTTCAGCAGGACCAGATTGGCCTTGGCTTCGGGAATGCGCCCGGATGCGAATCCCACGACCAGCAGACGGCCACCCCAGTTGATGCAGCGCAGCGATTCGTCGAATGCATCGCCGCCGACCGGATCGTAGATCACGTCGGCCCCCTGCCCGCCGGTCAGTTCCTTCACCGTCTCGCGGATGGACTTGTCCGAATAGTTGAACACATGATCGGCACCATACTGCCTGACGATGTCCATCTTCGCATCGGAGCCGACCGTGCCGATCACCGTCGCCCCCATCAGCTTGCCTAGCTCGACGGCGTTCAGGCCGACGCCACCGGACGCGCCATGCACCAGCAGAACCTCGCCCGCCTTCAGTTCCGCCCGGTCCTTCAGGGCGTGATAGGTCGTGCCGTATGTGACGGGAAAACCGGCCGCCTGTTCGAAGGAGACACCGTCCGGCAGCTTGAAAACCTTGCGCTCGGGGGTGACACATTTCTCGGCAAAGCCGCCGCCGGTCATCGTCATCGCCATGACGCGATCGCCCGGTTTCACCGCCGTGACCCCCTCACCCACTTCGGAGACTATCCCGCCGACTTCCATGCCGGGTGAGAAGGGGAAGTCGGGCTTGAACTGATATTTGCCGCCGATCAGCAGGATGTCGGGAAAATTCACCCCGCTGGCGTGGATGTCGATGACAACCTCGCCCTTGCCGGCCTTCGGATCGTCGGTCTCCTCGAAGACCAGATCGTCCGGTCCGCCCCATGCCTTGCACAGCATCGCTTTCACAGTGTTTCTCCCCTGAATGTCAGTGGCGCTTGGATAGCGCGCGGGTCACGCCCGGATCAAGCCTTCCTCGACAGCCTTGATCTGCAGCGCGAGATATTTCGAGTTGATGCGGCATTGCGCCAGACTGCCCGCGATGAACCAGATGCCCGGCTGGGGCGTCCGGCAGTACATGTTGCGCAGTTCCTGCCCCGCGCCAAACCCCCATATGGGCCCCACCCTGTCGGCCAGTTCGGGCCCGAACAGGTGCTCGACGAGATATTCCTGCGGCTTGTACCCCGTCGCCAGCACCACCAGATCCAGCGGCTTTTCAGCGCCGTCCTTCATGCGCACGCCATCTTTGGAAAAGGCCTCGATGTCGTCGAACTGGGCCAGACCGATCTCCCCGTTCACGATCATGTCCGAAGCGCCGACGTTGAAATAATATCCCCCGCCGCGGGTCAGATACTTGAACTGCCAGCCGGTGCCGTCCTCACCGTCGTCCAGCCTGAAGCCTTTCGCAGTCAGCCCGTCGAGCAGATCGCGATCCATCTCCTTTGCCTGGCGCGTCATCATCTGATGCGCGCGCCTCGACAGCGTGGTCGGCGTGGACACCACGATCAGGTCGCAATCTTCCAGCGACGGCCCGGAATCGTAGAGCGCATAGGGAATCTGTGCGCTTGGCTCGATATTCACGATCAGGGTCGGACTGCGCTGGACCAGCGTCACGTCGGCACCGCTGGACGCCAGATCGTGGGAAATGTCATGGCCGCTGTTGCCGGTGCCGATGACCATCGCATGCTTGCCCGACCAGTCCTCGCCATCGGAATACTGGCTGGAATGCAGCACCGGCCCCCTGAAATTCTCCAGCGTCGGAATGTCCGGCCTGTTGGCGATACCGCTCACGCCCGTCGCCATGACGACGTGACGGGGGCGCATTGTCCGCACCGTGCCTTCCGGGCGCTTGAGATCAACGGTCCAGTGACCCGCCGCATCGTCGTAGCTGCCGCCCTGGAACTCGGTGCCGGTCCAGTAGTTCAGTTCCATCGCCTCGACATAGGCCTCGAACCAGTTGGCCAGCTTGTCCTTCGGGATATAGGTGGGCCAGTTCGGCGGAAAGGGCATGTAGGGCATGTGATTGACCTGCACCTGATTGTGCAGGGTCAGCGCGTGATAGCGCTTCCGCCAGCTGTCGCCGATCCGTTCGTGCCGGTCCACGATCAGCGTATCCACGCCTAGCTGCGTCAACCGGGCCGCCGTTGCCAGTCCGGCCTGTCCGCCGCCCACCACCACGACCGCCGGGTCGCGATCCTCGTAGGCTTGTGCGATCCGTCGCTTGTCGAGCCAGTTCGGCCCGCGAAAATCGCGCGCGTTCGACTGACCGGTGGGGCGCGCCTGGCCGATCCTTTCGGGATGATCCTTCAGACCGGCGAGGGCCGTCAGCAGCGTCCAGCACTTCAGATGCCTATCCGCGTCCGGCTTCAGGCGAACGATGCCTTCTCCCGTGCCGACCGCCGTTTCGAAGAGGAAGAACGCCTCGATGCAGTCGTCCCCCGCCCGCGTCACATGGGCCGGTGCCGTCCTGCTCTCGTCCAGGCGGAATCCGCTGGCCCGTGTGGCCGCCACCGTCTGTTCCAGCATTTCCGCGATCACTTCGGCACCTTCGAACGTGTCCAGCCGCCAGGTGAAGGCCAGCACGTCCCGCCAGAAGCACTCCTGCCCGAACAGATCTGCCACGCTCCGGTCCGCCTGCAGCCCGGCTTCGAAGGCGTCCAGCCACTGTTTCACCGGAAGTCCCGGATCCTGTCTGCCACTATCGGGCATTGCGATACTCCCCACACCGCGCCACTCTGACCGTCATCGTAGGGGAGAAGATGCGCGGCACCAACCTGAAGTCCATGCGGAAGCGGCTGTCTTGAAGCGGGTGCTGGTACTCTGCGCCCACCCGCGCCCGGACCTGTCGACCGTGAATGCCGCGCTGTTCGACGGGATCCGCGACCTCGAAGGCGTCACGGCAGTCGATCTGTATGCCGACTATCCGACCATGGATATCGACGTGGAGCGGGAGCAGCAGCGTCTGGTCGACCACGACGTGATCGTGCTGCAGCATCCGCTGTTCTGGTACTCATCGCCCGCCATCCTGAAGGAATGGCAGGATCTGGTTCTGGAACACGGCTTCGCCTATGGCGAGGGCGGCCGGGCGCTGGAAGGCAAGGTTGCCATGAATGCCGTCAGCACGGGCGGCACGCGTGAGACCTATTCGAACCGGTCGGCCTTCGGACATGAACTGTCCGACCTGCTGCTGCCGTTCCGCAAGACCTTTCACCTCTGCCACATGCACTATCTGCCGCCCTTCGCGGTTTTTGGGTCCGGCGGTCCGGACATGACCGCGCGCCTGCCGGGTGCGGTGACGGCTTACCGACGGCTGCTCGGGGCGCTGGGCGAAGGGCGTCTTGATCTGGACGCCGCCAGTGCCGCGCAGACGCTCTCGGGCGATCTGGACGAGCTGATCTCCGAGACGGACGGTGTGTGATGGGACTGCTTGCCGACGCCTTCGTCTATCTGGTTGCCGCCGTGGTGGCCGTTCCGGTCGCCAGGCAGCTCGGTCTCGGATCGGTCCTCGGATATCTGATCGCCGGGGTGATCATCGGTCCCGTCACCGGAATCGTGGGCGCCGAAGCGACCGAGGTTCAACATTTCGCCGAGTTCGGCGTGGTCATGATGATGTTCGTCATCGGGCTGGAACTGCGACCCTCGATGCTCTGGGAGATGCGGCGGCAACTCGTCGGACTCGGCGGCCTGCAGATTTCAATCACCCTCGCCGCCGTCGCCGCGATCGCTTTCGCCGCATGCCTGCCCTGGCAGGGCGCACTGGCCGTCGGGATGATTCTGGCGCTGTCCTCCACCGCCATCGTTCTGCAGACCCTGAACGAGAAAGCCTGGCTGAAAACCACGGGCGGACAGAGTTCGTTCGCGGTTCTGCTGACGCAGGACATCGCCGTGATCCCCATGATCGCAGTGATGCCCCTGCTCGCCCTTCCCGGCCTTCAAGGCAGCGAGGCCGCCGATCATGGCGGCAGCCTGCTCAGCCCCCTTCCCGGCTGGGCGCAGGCCCTGATCATCATCGCGGCGATTGCCGGGATCATCGTGGCCGGACGGTTTCTGCTGCGGCCCCTCTTCCGCTTCATCGCCGCCACCCGTTTGAGGGAGATCTTCACCGCGACCGCGCTGATGCTGGTCATCGGCATCGCGCTACTGATGAACATGGTCGGGCTGTCGGCGGCATTGGGCACGTTCCTGGCGGGGGTCGTCCTGTCCGACAGCGAGTTCCGACACGAACTCGAAAGCGACATCGAGCCGTTCAAGGGTTTGCTGCTCGGCCTGTTCTTCCTGACGGTGGGCGCGGGGATCGATTTCGCCCTGCTGTTCGGCGACCCGGTTCTGATCGTCGGACTGGCGCTGGGCGTGATGGCGCTGAAACTGATCATCCTGCTGGTGCTGGCCGTCATCTTCCGCCTCAAGGGTGCGGACCGGTGGCTGTTCGCGCTGGGGCTGGCACAGGCGGGCGAGTTCGCCTTCGTGCTGTTCGGGTTCGCGCTGAGCGCCGGTGCGCTGGCACCCGACCTCATTCGCACGCTGACCCTGGTCGTCGCCATCTCGATGCTGCTGACACCGCTGCTTTTCATCCTGTACGAGAAGCTGATCGTCCCGCGCTCGGGCAAATCGGGCAAGCGGGCCGCCGACGACATCGAAGAGACCGGGACCGTGGTCATCGCGGGCATGGGCCGGTACGGCCAGATCATCAGCCGCCTGCTGACCACCAACGGCTATTCGGTCATCGTGCTGGATCACGACGCCGAAGCCATCGAACGCCTGCGCCGGATCGGCATGCGCACCTATTACGGCGACGCCACCCGGCCCGATCTGCTGGCCGCCGCCGGACTCGGCGAGGCAGACCTGTTCATCGCAGCGCTGGACGAACGGGAGAAACAGATCACGCTGGTGGAACACGTCTCGCGCACCTATCCCGGCCTGCCCATCCTGGCGCGGGCGCGCGACCGTCACCACGTCTACGAACTGGAGAAGGCGGGCGCGCACCTGGCGACACGGGAGGTTTTCGAAGGCGCGTTGAGGCTGGGCCGGTCGGCCCTTGAAACGCTCGGTTCGCATCCGTTTCTGGCCGAAACGAAGGTCCGCACATTCAGGCGGCACGACGTGAAGATGCTGCGCGAACTGCAGGACAACTGGAACGACGGCGGCGTTGACCAGACCTACATCGACGCCATGCGCGCCCAGTTCGATACCATGGCCGATCTGATGCAGACAGACCGTGGCGAACGCCATGCCGGGGCGGAACGCGGCTGGGTCGCACCGCCACGGCGCGAAGAGACCATCCGCAAGGGTGAGGCAGAGCGAGAGGAGAACGGGAAATGAGTCTTTCGAAAATCAGGGCGCTGACCTTCGACACCGGCGGCACCATCCTGGACTGGCACAGCGGCTTTCGCGATGCGCTGGCCACGGCGGGCGGGCGGCATGGCGTGGAGCGCGACTGGGCGATGCTGGCGAACGAGCTGCGCCGGCGCTCGCTGAAGGCGATGCTGAACCAGGGTCGTGACGGACCACCGCAGCACAATATTGACGATGCTCACCGGTTCTCTCTGGATGCGATCCTGAAAGAGGAAGGGCTGGAGGTCTTCGACACGGCGGACCGTCAGGCCATTGCCTACGATGCGCCGCACGGCTTCACCTGCTGGCCGGACTTTCCGCCGACCCTGCCGAAGCTGCGCGAACGCCACATCGTCGCGTCCTTCACCATCCTGAGTTACCGGCTGATCATCGATACCGCGCGCGCCAATGGCCTGAGCTGGGATGCGGTGCTGTCGTGCGAGGGGTTCGGCGTCTACAAGCTGCTGCCCGCCGCCTACGCCAGGGCCGCGCATTTTCTGCAACTGGACCCGTCGGAGTGCCTGATGGTGGCCTGCCACCGGTTCGATCTGGATGCCGCGCGCGACGCCGGTTACAGGACTGCGCTGGTCCGCCGCCCGACCGAATGGGGTCCGGAGGCCGAAGCGAACGATCCGAAAGCCGTCGAGGGCGACTATGATATCGTGGTGGATGACTTTCCGGCGCTGAACGACGCCCTGTCCTGACGGATGCCGCCTTTTACCGGCGAGCGGGTCAGTGGGCCGTCCAGCCACCGTCCACCGGCAGGGCCGTGCCCGTTATGGACGCGCCCCCCGACGAACAGAGGAAAACCGTCAGATCGGCGATTTCCTCGACCGTGACGAACTTCTTGGTCGATTGGGGGGCCAGCATGACGTCGTTGATCACCTGCTCTTCGCTGATCCCGCGGGCCGCAGCGGTGGCCGGAATCTGCTTCTCGACCAGGGGCGTCAACACATACCCGGGGCAGATGGCGTTGCAGGTGATGCCCTGCGCCGCAACTTCCAGCGCGACAGTCTTGGTAAAGCCCAGCAGCCCGTGTTTCGCACTGACATAGGCGGACTTGAACGGCGAGGCGACAAGGCTGTGGGCCGAGGCGATGTTGATCACCCGACCCCAGCCCTTCGCCTTCATGCCCGGCAAGGCCAGCCGGGTGCAGTGGAAGGCCGATGTCAGGTTGGTGGCGATCACCGCATCCCATTTCTCGACCGGAAATTCGTCGACCGGGGCCACATGCTGGATACCGGCGTTGTTCACCAGCACATCGACCGCACCGAACGCGTCGATGGCTGACTGCATCATGGCCTCGATCTCTCCCGGAGAGGTCATGTCCGCCTGTGCGTAGACCACGGATCCGCCGCCGCCTTCCAGGGAGGCGCGCAGGGAGTCCACCTCCGACGATTCGCGGCGGCCGTTCATGACGACGTTCATGCCGGCCGCGGCCAGCGCCTGCGCGACTCCCAGCCCGATCCCGCTCGTCGAGCCGGTCACCAGCGCGGTCTTTCGGTCGGTCATGCTCATCTCCCCAGCAACTCGTGATAGACGTCCAGCGTGCGGCGGCACATCAGGTCGCGCGTGAAGTGCGCACGCACATGTGTCATCGCCCGATCCGCCAGCGCCGCGCGCGCATCGTGATCCAGCGACAGCGCCTCGTCCAGCGCCACCGCCATCGCTGCCGGATCTCCGGGTGTGACACGCCAGCCGGTCTGGCCGGGTTCCACCGTCTCGCGCGCACCGCCGTGGTCCGTCACGATCACCGGGCGGCCCATCGCCTGCGCCTCGACTGCCGTGCGACCGAATCCCTCGGGCTTGATGGAGGCGGAAACGACGACACTGGCGAGGGAATAGGCCGCGGGCATATCACGGCAGAGGCCCGCGAACCGGATCCGGTCGCCGACGCCCGCCTGAGTGGCGATCTTGCGCAGTTCGACCTTGAAGGCTTCCCGGCCCGCGTCACCGCCCACGAAGACCAGCACGGCGTCCTGATGCGCGGACTGTCCCAGCGCTCGGATCAGAATCTCCTGTCCCTTCAGCCGGGTCAGGCGGCCCGGCAACAGGATGACAGGCGCGCCATCGGGCAGCATCCAGACCCGTGAAAGCTGGATCTTGCGGGCTGCTGTGACGTCCTCGGGGCGGAAAAGGTCGACGTCCACACCACGCGGGATCACGCGGATCCGCTCCGGATCCAGCGCGGGATAGTGCTTGATCGCATGATCGCGGATGAATTCGGAGATCGCGATCACCCGATCGCCCTTCATCATCACGCTGTTGTAGGCCCGCTTCAGCGCCGATCCCGCCCCGTATGCGCCATGAATGGTCGTGACGAACGGCCGTCCGGTCCGGCGGGCCGCGTGCAGCGCGCTCCAGGCGGGTGCCCGCGAACGCGCATGCACCAGATCGACCTGCTCGCCCTCGATCAGCCGGGTCAGCCGCTTGATGTTCCGCCAGATCACCAGAGGCCGCTTGCGCCGCAGCGGCAGCCGGAAATAGTCGGCGCCGGTCTTTTCCAGATCGCGCACCATGCTGCCCGCAGACGACGCGACGACGGCACGATGGCCAGACGCCACAAGCGCTTCGGCGATCTCCAGCGTGCCGCGCTCGACGCCGCCGGTTTCCAGCGCGGGCAGCACCTGCAGAACCGTAAATCGTCCCTCAGTCATGCGGCAGTGCTTGCTGCGGCGACATGGTCATGCTTCCTTCCGGCTCTTCGAATTGCGCAATGGTTGAACGGCGGGCCTGAACAATGACTGAACCAGAACGACTCCAGCGGCCCGACGGCGAAAGCATCGCCTATCACAGACTGGAAGGCAAAGCGCCCGGTGTGATCTTTTGCGGCGGTTTCATGTCCGACATGACCGGCACCAAGGCCATCGCGCTGGAAGAGCACTGCCGGACCCGCGGACAGGCATTCGTGCGCTTCGACTACCTGGGCCATGGCCAGAGCAGCGGCGATTTCGCAGCGAAGGGCTGCATCAGCCGGTGGGCCGACGATGCCGCAGCGGTGCTGACGGAACTGACCGACGGCCCGCAGATCGTGGTCGGATCGTCGATGGGCGGATGGGTGGCCCTGAAACTGGCGCTGTCCCACCAGGAACCGGTCGCGGCGCTGGTCGGTATCGCGCCCGCCCCCGATTTCACGGTCTGGATGTGGGAAGACCTGACCTCCGAACAGCAGTCGGAACTGACCGACAAGGGTCAGATCAGGGTGCATTCGGAATATGATCCCGACGGCTACGTCATCACCAGGCAACTGATCGATGACGGCACACCGAACTTCGTGCTCACCGATGCGGAGATTCCGCTGGATATGCCCGTCCGGCTGCTGCACGGCATGGCAGACCCGGATGTGCCGTGGCAGCATTCGCTGCGGATCGCACAGCATCTGCGGTCCGCGGATGTGCGCATCAGTTTTTCCAAGTCCGGGGATCACCGCCTTTCGGAACCCGGCGATCTGGATCTGCTGCGCGCGACGATCGACGAGCTTTCCGCCCTGATCTCAGCCTGACCGTTCCTCTGCCAGCACGGCCCGCAGCCCTTCGCGATAGGTTGGAAATTCAAGCGTGACACCCAGTTCCCGCTTGATCAGATCGTTGCTGACCCGCTTGTTCTCGCCATAGAAACTGCGCGCCATGGGGCTGAGATCGGCCTCCTCGAAGGCGACCTCTGGCGGCGGATCCATCCCCAGCAGGTCCGCGGCAAAGGCCACGACGTCCTGCGGCGGTGCGGGCAGATCATCGCAGACGTTGTAGATTCCTCCGGCCCGCGGATGCTCGATCGATGCTTTCAGTATTGCGGCTATGTCATTGACGTGGATACGTGAAAAGACCTGCCCCTGTTTGACGAGACGGCGAGCCTTCCCCTCTCTCAGCGCGCGGAACTGGCTGCGGCCCGGCCCGTAGATACCCGCAAGCCGGAAGACCTGCACCGCCGGCCGGTCGGCACCATCGAACAGGTCCAGCCAGTCGCGCTCCGCCTTTACGCGTCGCTCGCCGCGTTGGCCGGCGGGACGCAGCTCGGCGGTCTCGTCGACCCATCCGCCCTGCCGGTCGCCATAGACGCCCGTGGTCGACAGATAGCCGGCCCACTGCAGGTTCCGCGCAGCGCGCAACTGTGCGCCGCAATGACGGACGACCGGATCGCCTGCGTCATCCGGCGGGATGGAAGCCAGCACATGGGTCACGCCATCCAGCGCATCGTCGGGCAGCGGTCCCGTCGCATCGAAGGGCACCGTCTCGATGCCCAGCGCGTCGAGGGCCTGCGCGGACTCTTCTGAACGCGCGGTGGCGACGACCTCGGCGTCCGGCAGGCGCGCGAGCAGCGCTTTCGCCGAAAACCCCATTCCGAAACACATTAGCTTCATGGCAAGCGATCTCCGGTTGATGACGGGCCCGACCTTGGCTATCGGTTTCGGATGTTGCGTACAATTGCCCTGACCGTCGCATGCCTGCTGCTCGCCCGCGCCGCAGAGGCTGTCGATACCTACGAGGCCTGTATCGCGCGGGTCGAGGCCGACCCCGCAGCCGGACTGACCGAGGCGCTGCAATGGCGTGATCTGGGCGGCGGACTGGCGGCACGGCACTGCGTCGCCCTCGCCTATGCCGCCAACGGCGATTTCCGGCTCGCGGGCGTCCGCATGCAGGAAGTCGCGGCGGGGCTTGAAACCGACAACAGAGATGCCGCAGCCCAGGTCTGGGCACAGGCGGGCGCGGTCTGGCTGCAGGGGCAGGAGGACGCATTGGCCGCGGAGGCCTATGGCAAGGCGATCGCGCTGGATCCGGATGACCCGCGGCTGCATCTCGATCTGGCGCATGTCCTTGCGGCTCAGAAGCGGTTCGACGCCGCCGCCTCTGAAGTGGCCGCCGCGCTGAAGCTGGATGACCTGCTGGCGGATGCCTATGCCCTGCAGGCGATGCTGCTGCGCCGCGCCAACCGCCTGGATGACGCCGATGCCGCGCTGGCCAACGCGCTCGCGCTCGATCCGGCGCAGCCGATGGCCCGGATGGAACAGGCGCTCGCCCGCGCGCGCGGCGGCGATATTGCCGGTGCCCGCACAGACCTGAATGACATCATCGCCGAGGATCCGGAAGGCAATGTCGCGGAAACCGCGCGGCGCTATCTTCAGGAACTGGAACTCAACTGAGCGCCGCCTCCCACTCCGCCAGCACGTCCGGGTCGGTCTCGTTGATGACATGCAGGGCCTGAGCGCTTCGACTCTCGGCCGCCGATGCGAGCCGCGCGTAGGCCCAGACCGCCGCGCCCCGGACCAGGGGCGATGGGTCGTGCAAGAGATCAGCTACAGGCTCTATCAATCTGTTATCGCTTGAATTTCCGGCCGCGATGAGGACGTTCCTGAGGAACCGGTCTCGACCCAGACGTTTCACCGTCGTCTGCGCGAACATGGTCCGGAAAGCAGCGTCATCCAGCCCCAGCAGGTCCGACAGGGGCGGGTTGAGGATCTGTTCGCGCACGGCAATCTGGGTATCGCGCGACGCCTCGGCGAACTTGTTCCACGGGCAAACCGCCAGACAGTCGTCACAGCCGAAGATCCTGTTGCCGATGGCCGCCCGGAACTGCATCGGAATCGGTCCCTGATGCTCGACCGTCAGATAGGCGATGCAGCGGTTGGCATCCAGTTGATAGGGCGCGGGAAAGGCGGCGGTTGGACAGATGTCGAGACACCGGCGGCACTGGCCGCACCGGTCCGCCGCCGGTTCATCCGGTGCGAAGTCCAGCGTCGTGAAGATGGCGCCCAGAAAGGTCCATGACCCGGCAGAGCGGCTGACCAGATTGGTGTGCTTGCCCTGCCAGCCCAGCCCGGCGGCGGCTGCCAGCGGTTTCTCCATCACCGGCGCCGTGTCCACGAAGACCTTGATATCGCAGCCGGTCTCGCTGACCAGCCAGCGCCCGACGGTCTTCAACCGCTTCTTGACCACGTCGTGATAGTCACGACGGGCAGCGTAAGCCGACACCGCGCCGCTGCTGCCGTCTTGCAGGAGGTCGAGCGGATCATGCGCGGGGGCGTAGCTGGTGGTCAGCATGATCACCGTCCGCGCTTCCGGCCACAGCGCGGACGGGTCCGAACGCCAGTCGATCCGGTCCGCAAGCCAACCCATGTCGCCGTGCCGCTCCAGCGCGATGAATTCTCTCAGGTGATCCCCGGCGACAGCAACCGCATCCGGTGTCGTGACGCCCACTTCGGCAAACCCCTCGTCCATCGCGTGCTGCTTCAGCCGGGCCAGCAGGGCCGCGGGCTCAGAAGTCGAGGTCGTCATAATGGTCCGGCGGCGGAAAGCCCGAGACACGGTCCGCCAGCAGCGGGCGGAAGGCCGGGCGCGACTTCAGGCGGCTGTACCAGTGCCGCACCTCGGGGAAGGCATCCCAAGGCACTTCGCCCAGATAGTCGACCACCGACAGATGCGCCGCAGCCATCAGATCGGCCAGGCTCATGGCGTCTCCGGCCAGCCAGCGCCGCTGTTCGGCAAGCTGGCTGACGTGGTCCAGGTGGAAGCGCATGTTCTGCCGGGCCACGCGAATCGTGGCCGGATCGGGCGTCCCGGCCTTCATCTCGCTGCGATAGATACGCTCGTAGACCAGAAGATCGGAAACCTCGCCCGCAAATCTCGTATCGAACCAGCCGAGCAGCCGCCGGACTTCGGCGCGATGCAGCGGATTCTCGCCGAGCAGCCCCCCGTCGCCCTGGGTCTCCTCGACGTACTCGGCGATGGCGCGGGCATCCGACATGGCCGGAACGCCGCCCCCCGCGGCGAAGACCGGCGGCCAGCCGGACGGACTGAGCTTCAGGAATGCCGGACGACGCTCCCACGGGTTCTCCAGCGCCAGATCGAAGGCGATGTTGCGCTCCGCCAGCTGCAGGCGGATGAACCGGCTGCCCGGCGACAGCCAGTAATGGTAAAGCGTCGCCATGGCGCGCGTGGGATCCCCGCTGAAACAAACCCGGATCATTGAGCTTCGACTTAACCGAAGCCCTCTGATATGACATTTTCCCGCCCCTGCTTGCAATCGACGAGGATGAACCGACGTTGGCGCTCTACCAGTTGATCGTGATCGCCGTCGTTCAGGGCATCACCGAATTCCTGCCGATCAGTTCGTCCGGCCATCTGTTCCTGACGTCTGCCGTGCTGAAGTGGCCCGACCAGGGCGTGCTCGTCGATGCCGCCGTCCACCTGGGCACACTGGCGGCGGTCATGCTCTACTCGTGGCGCGACATCGGCAGCATGCTGGGCGGACTGGGCAGCGCCCTGACATTCAAGCGGACGCCGGGCGGGATGATGCTGCTGTATCTTGCTTTTTCGTCCGTGCCCCTGGTCATCGCCGGCGCGGCGCTGGCCTACTTCGACAGGACCGAGATGTTCCGGTCCATCGAGATGGTGGCCTGGGCGACGATCGTGTTCGCACTCCTGCTGTGGCTCTCGGATTTTTTCGGGATGACGGTGCGCAAGGTCGAGCACATGACCGCGGGCAGCGCCCTGATGATCGGCCTGTTCCAGATCATCGCCCTGATCCCCGGGGCCAGCCGCGCGGGCATGACCATGACCGCCGGACGCATGCTGGGCTTCGAGCGGGCCGAGGCCGCGCGGTTCTCGCTGCTGATGTCGATCCCTGCGATTCTCGCCGCCGGGGGCTACAGCATGGTGAAGATCTGGCAGGCCGGCGACGTCGACTTCGGCCTGGAAGTGCTGATCGCGATGGCCGTGGCCTTTCTGACCGCCCTGCCCGCCATCGCACTGATGATGAGCTGGCTGAAACGGGCTGGATACGGGCCCTTCGTCATCTACCGCCTGATACTGGGCGGCATACTTCTGAGCGTGGCCTACGGCTGGGTATAGCTTCCGGCATCCCCGCGGGTTGCCAGACCGGCCTGTCGCAATCATGTACAGGCGAGCATTTGAACTGAGGGAGATACGATCATGGAACTGGGCCTGAAGGGAAAGAACGTGATCGTCACCGGCGGCAGCCGTGGCATCGGATTCGGCATTGCCCGCGGATTCGCAGCGGAGGGCGCGAACGTCTCCATCTGCGCGCGGGGCGAGGAGAGCCTGAACAAGGCGAAGGCGGAACTGGAGAAATCCGGCACGACCGTGCATGCAGCAACCTGTGACGTTTCGAACGCCGAGAGCCTGGAGGCCTACATCCGGTCTGCCGCAGATGCCCTGGGCGGCCTGAATGTTCTGGTCAACAATCCGTCGGGGTTCGGGCGCAGCGACGACGAGGACGGCTGGAAGGCCAGTCTGGATGTGGATCTGATGGCCCTGGTCCGCGCGGGTTGGACGGCCATCCCGCTGATCGAGAAGTCCGGCGGCGGCAGCCTGGTCCACATCTCGTCGATCTCGGGACTGACCGCATCGACACGCACGCCACCCTATGGTGCCGTGAAGGCGGCCGTGATCCAGTACACCCTGTCCCAGGCCGCCGCACTGGCCCGGAAGGGCATCCGGGTCAACTGCATCGCGCCCGGATCCATCGAATTCGAGGGCGGCGTCTGGGACGACGCGAAACAGAACAATCCCCAGCTCTACGGCGCGATCAGGTCGTCCATCCCGTTCGACCGACTGGGCACACCGGAAGAAGTCGGCAACCTGGCCGTCTTCCTTGCATCGGACGCCGCCTCATGGATCACCGGACAGACGGTGGCCGTGGACGGCGGGCAGATGCTCAGCTAAAGCTGGCAGATCAAACAGACACGCGGGCGGACCATGAAAACCTATCTCGATTTCGAAAAGCCGATTGCCGAACTTGAAGGCAAGATCCGGGAGCTGGAACATCTGGCCCAGGATGAGGAGAAGGTCGATATCGCGACCGAGATCGGCACGCTGGAAACCAAGGTCAACAAGCTTCTGAAGGACACCTACCGGTCCCTGAACCCGTGGCAGAAAACGCAGGTCGCCCGGCACCCGGAACGGCCCCACGCCCAGGCCTATGTCGATGCGCTGATCAGCGACTTCACCCCGCTGGCCGGCGACCGCTCCTACGCCGACGACAAGGCCATGCTGGCCGGCATGGGGCGCTTTCGCGGTCGCAGCGTGATGGTCATCGGCACCGAAAAGGGCGCGACCACCGAAGCCCGCCTGAAGCACAATTTCGGCATGGCGCGCCCCGAGGGTTATCGCAAGGCGCAGCGGCTGATGAAGCTGGCGGAGCGGTTTGGCCTGCCGATCATCACCTTCGTCGACACGGCAGGCGCCTATCCGGGCGTGGGTGCCGAGGAACGCGGGCAGGCGGAGGCCATCGCGCGCTGCATCGAAGTCTGCCTGAACGTCAAGGTGCCGCTGATCTCGTGCATCATCGGCGAGGGCGGATCGGGCGGTGCCGTGGCGCTGGCGGTCGGCGACCGGGTGATCATGATGGAGAACTCGGTCTACTCGGTGATTTCGCCGGAGGCCTGCTCGTCCATTCTGTTCAAGACATCGGACCGGGCAAAGGACGCGGCGGAGGCCCTGAAGGTGACGGCGCAGGACATGTACAGGCTGGGGGTCGCGGATCTGGTCATCGATGAACCGATCGGCGGCGCGCACCGTGATCCCGGCAATACCATCATGGCGCTGGGCGAAGTGATCGCCGAAACCCTGGATGAACTCGGGAAAGTGGAGCCCGACCGTCTGCTGGAACGTCGGCGCGAGAAATTCCTGACGATGGGCCGCGCCGCCTGATCGTCACGCGCCCGACCCGACGGGATCGCACCGGGCGCGTTCGGGTCTCAGATCAGGATTGACGCCTGGTCACGGCGGTCATGACGACCTTGTGCTTCCAGGGCCAGTAGATTTCGGCGTTTCTGGTCAGCCCGCTGGGACGGAAGATCAGGATCAGCAACAGCACGACACCCAGTCCGACTTCCGCCGAGCTTGCCGGCAGGCCGATCGTGGTGTCCCCCATCTGAATGCCCTTCTCGGCCTTGCGCAGGAATTCGATGACGAAGGACAGGACAATTGTACCGATCACGGCACCGGAGAGCGACTGCATGCCGCCCACGACCAGCATGGACAGGGTCACGAACGTCAGCGGCAGATAGAAGGTGTCCACCGTCAGCAGGCCCAGGAAATGACCGTACAGGCCCCCGGCCATGCCCACGAAGAAGGCGCTGATGGTGAAGGAGATGACCCGTTCCATGGTCACATTCACGCCGGCGGCCTTCGCGGCGACCTCATCCTCGCGACTGGCGCGCAAGGCCAGACCGAACTTCGACCGCGAATAGAGGAACGCGCCGATCATGGCCGCGATGGCGAACCACAGCGCGATCCAGGGTGTCGTCGTCACCGGAATGCCGACCAGCGAGCTCTGCCCCGCTGTCCAGGTGCTCCATTGCAGGTAGAAGGAATAGAAGCTCATGAACAGGGCGAACGTGCCGATGGATGCGGCGATGCCCGACAGCCGCATCAGCGCCAGCCCCGATACGAAGGCGATGGCCGCCGCCAGGAATCCCGCCGATATGGTTGCGGGTATCCAGTGATGCGAGTTCGCTAGCATGTATTCGGGCAGGCCGGGGATGAAGATGTCCTTGGTCATCGGGTCCATGGTCTGCCACGCCGTCGCATAGGCACCGATCATCATGAAGCCGATGTGACCGAACGAGATCAGCCCGGAATTGCCCACGAAGATATAGAGGCCGACCACGACCGAAAGCCGGATCAGGGCCTCCGTCAGCGAAACGTTGATATTGCGGTCGCCCAGCATCTGGATGCCGCCGACGATCACCAGCAGCATGACGATCAGGAACAGCAGCGGCCAGACTTCGCGGACCAGATGGCCAAGGGGCGTTTTCGGTTCCATCTCAGACACGCTCCTTGGAGGCACTCGAAAGGACCAGGCCCTGCGGCCTGACCAGCAGAATGAAAATGACGATCGCGAAGACGAACACGTCGCGGAAGACACGATATTCGGACGGCAGGAAAGTCTGCAGCAGAATGCTGAGGAACCCGACGGTGAACCCGCCGACGACGGCACCGAGCAGGCTGCCCATGCCGCCGATCACGGTCGCGATGAAGGCGAACAGCATCAGCGGCACGCCCATGCGGAAATCCAGGATACCGGT
Organism: Minwuia sp.; assembly: GCF_048263705.1. Classification (GTDB taxonomy): domain Bacteria; phylum Pseudomonadota; class Alphaproteobacteria; order Minwuiales; family Minwuiaceae; genus Minwuia. The sequence goes on from NZ_JBLXDV010000005.1 coordinate 212,927, forward strand.
CTGGACCACGAACAGCATCGAGACCGCCGCCGCCAGCATGCCGCTTATGGCCACGGCCAGCATGATCACGCGGTTGGCCTCGACCCCCAGCATGCGGGCCATGCGGAAGTCCTCGGCCGCCGCCCGCATGTGAACGCCGTATTTTGTGCGCTTCAGGAACAGCACCAACAGGATCATCATCACGAAGGTGACGCCGATGATCAGCAACTGAAGCTGTGGAACCTGAACGCCTTCCATCAGTTGAACGCCCTGATTGAGGTCGGACCATATCCCCACGGCCTTGGGCCGGCCGCCGAAGATCATGATGATGATGTTCTGGATGATGAAGCCCAGCGCGAACGACCCGATCATCAGGGTGGCGGGCGACGCATCGCGCAAGGGGCGGAACACCGCGAATTCCGAGATCAGCGCCAGGACGATGACGATGCCGAGAATGCAGGGCACCAGCAGCAGGGGATGGAAATCGCCGATGAACAGGGTTGCCTGGGTGGCCGCGGACGGAATGATCAACGCATAGGCGCCCACCGTGATGAAATCACCATGGGCGAAGTTGATCAGCTTCAGCACTCCGAACAGCAGCCCGATGCCCAGCGCGGCCAGCGCGTAGAAACTGCCGAGGCTCAAACCATCGACAAAGACCTGGATCGCAAACGACATCAGATCATCACCTCGTTCTCGTGATCTTCGGTGAACCCGAAATAGGCCTTGTGCACCTCGACACCGTCCTGCAGGTCAGCCGCCTTGCCGTGAAGCTGTATCTCGCCGTTGCGCAGGACATACATCGTGTCCGCTGCCTTCAGGGCCCGCTCGGAACTCTGCTCGACGATCAGCAGCGTCAGCCCGCGTTTCTCGCGCAGGTCGATCAGCACCTCATAGACCCGGTCGACGATCTTCGGCGCCAGACCGAGTGAGGGTTCGTCAATCGTCATGAACCGCGGGTTGGTCATCAGGGCCCGACCGATGGCCAGCATCTGCTGCTCACCGCCCGACAACTTGCCCGCCGGCTGCTTCCGCCTTTCACCCAGTATGGGAAAGGTTTCCAGCACCCGCTTGAAATCCTTGCGAATTTCATCCTTGTCCTTGCGAACGGCAGAACCCACCTGCAGGTTCTCCTCGACCGACAGCCCGGTGAAGATGTGGCGGCCTTCGGGCACCTGGGAGATGCCCATGCGCGCAACATCCTCGACCCTGGTTCCGTTGATCGTCTGGCCATCGAAGGTGATCGTGCCTTCCGCCGGGCTCAGCACACCGGAGATCGACAGCAGCGTGGTCGACTTGCCCGCGCCGTTCGGACCGACAACGCAGGCGATCTCACCTTCCTGAACGGTCAGGGAGATGCCCCGCAGCGCCGTCAGACGCCCGTAGCGCACATGCAGATCCGTGATTTCAAGCATCCCCTACCCCTTGCCCAGATAGGCTTCGATGACGGCCGGGTTGGCCTGAACCTCGGTCGGATTGCCGCGGGCGATCGTCCTGCCGCTGTCCAGCACATGAATGCGCTCGCTGATGCCCATGACCACGCGCATGTTGTGTTCGATCAGCACGACGCCGCAGCCGAACCGGTCGCGCACCTGTTTGACCAGTCCCATCAGATCATCGCACTCCAGATCCGACATCCCGGCCGCAGGCTCGTCCAGCAGGATGTACTTCGGCGACTGGATGAGGGCGCGCGCGATGCCGACGCGGCGTTCGTCGGTATAGGGCAGCGCGCCGGCGAGCACGTTGGCCCGGTCTGCCAGCCCGATCCAGTCGAGCAGTTCCATGGCTTCCGCATGCGCGGTCGTCCGGCGCAGTCCCATGCCGACACCCGCGACCTCGACGTTCTCGACGACGCTCATTTCGCGGAACAGCCGCCCCGCCTGAAAGGTCCGGGCGACGCCACGGTGGCGCAGCGCATGCGGCTTGACGCCGGATACGCTCTCGCCATCCAGCAGCACGTCGCCTTCCGTCGGTATCTGGAAGCCGGTCATGACGTTGACCAGCGTGGTCTTGCCCGCCCCGTTGGGGCCGATCAATCCCAGTATTTCGCCCGGCGCGACCGATTCCTCAACAGAATCTATGGCCGTTAACCCCTCAAAGCGAACAGTCACATTGCTGACTTGCAATGCAGCCCCGTCACCTGTGCCTGCCTGCACTCTCCACCCTCCAACTTGCCGCCCGAATACTGCGATGCGGCTCGTTTCGATACAATAAAGGTTAGACAGGAACACCGGGCGGAACAAGTCGTTTGCACTGCCGAACGAATAAGCAAATCCCGCTGAAACGCCTGATTTTTCTATGGTTTCACGCGCGCCGTTAAGGTCCGGTTCAGCCTTGGGTTCGTGAATAGAGCCGGTTTAGGGCGTTTCGATCCAAGCTCGATGCCACTTCCACCGCTTGCCTGCCGGGGCTTTTGTCGTAGCATGACCTCAGCGCGACGGGCATTGCGTGAAACGGCGACGGTGAAAAACACTGCGCCACCTCGAGCCACAACGGGTTCGCGTATCAAACAGGAGGCTTTCAGTCTGATGAGAAAACTAACAACTTCCGCTATTGCGGGTCTGGCGGCAATGGGTGCCGCCGCAATGTCGACGGTGGCTGTCGCCGACGACCATGAGGTCGTGGTCGGCTTCGCCGCATCCTACTCGGGTTGGATGCAGGCCTACAGCCAGCCATCGACGAATGCGGCCCTGATCGCCATCGACGACATCAACGCCAAGGGCGGTCTGCTGGGCAAGAAGATCAAGGCTGTCATGGCCGATGCCAAGACGGACCGCGTCGAGGGTGCGAAAGCCGGTCAGCAGGTGCTGAACGAAGGCGCCCAGATGATGGCCGTCGATTGCGACTACGACTTCGGCGCACCTGCGGCCCTGGCGGCGAAGAACGCCAACAAGATCGCGATCTTCCTGTGTGCGGAAAGCGTGCTGGCCGGTATTCAGGGCGTCGGCAAGAACGCCTTCTCGTCCTCGATCCTCGCCGCCGTTCAGGGTGCGACGATCGCGGAATGGGGCGCGAAGACCAAGGGCTGGAAGACGGCCTACATCCTGCTCGACACCTCGATCGAGTACAACAAGGGCATCTGCTACGGCTTTGACTGGATGTGGAAAGAGAAGCTCGGTCTCGAAATTCTCGGCCACGATGTCTACCAGAACGCCGATGCGTCGATCGCAGCCCAGATCACCCGCATCAAGAACCTGCCGAGCGAACCTGACCTGATCATCAACTGCTCGTACATTCCTGGCGGTGCCAGCGCGCTGCGCCAGATCCGTGCGGCAGGCATCGAATCCGCCCTGGCCGGCGGCAGCTCGATGAGCGGCACCTACTGGCTCGACTCGGTTCCGGGCCTGACCGGTCACTATGTGACGGAACAGGCCTCGATCTACGGCGATGACCCGCGTCCCGCCGTCGAGGAGTTCAACAAGAAGTACGAAGCCCGTTTCGGCGAGCGTCCCAACAGCCAGTACACCTATCCGGGTTACCTGGTGATCGAGATGTGGGCCCGCGCAGTCGAGCGTGCCGGTACGTTCGAGACCGATGCGGTCATCGCCGAGATGGAGAAGTTCAAGGATGAGCCCTTCCTGATCGGCACGCGGACCTTTACCCCGCAGCTTCACCACCAGAACTACGGCCCGTACCTGATCGTGGAAACCACCGACGGCAAGCCTGCCGTGGCGGATGAGTTCACGATCTCGGAACCGGTTCCGATGGATGTGCTGTTCGGCAAGCGTTACACCTACATCGCACGCTGATCGGCGCATGAACTGACACGAACGAGCCCCATTCCGGCGTCCACCGGGATGGGGCTTTTTCTTCCAGCCCTGCAGGAGATGGTTTCTTGAGGTTCGACGGACGCATCGCGATGGTGACAGGCGGCGCACAGGGCATCGGCGCGGAGATCGCGCAGGCGCTGGCCGCAGAAGGCGCATCGGTTGCGGTCGTGAACCGGCAGAACACCGAAACAGCCGCCCGGATCGTTGCGCAGATCCGGGATTCCGGCGGAAAAGCGACGGCATTCCAGGCCGATATCGGCGATGTGCGCCAGATCGAGACCCTGTGGCGCGATGTCGTGTCCGATCTCGGTCCGGTCGATATTCTGGTCAACAATGCGGGAATCTTTCTGCCGCGCCCGATCGAAGAGGTCGACGAGGCGAACTGGGACACACAGATGGACGTCAACCTGAAGAGTTGCTTCTTTCTGGCGAAGGCCGCCGTGCCGCACATGAAACAGCAGCGCTGGGGCAAGATCATCAACGTGAGTTCCATCGCCGGGATCGGCGGCTTTCCGAACTCCGCCGCCTATTGCGCGTCCAAGGGCGGCATGAACAATCTGACGAAGTCGCTGTGCCTGGAACTGGCACCCTTCGGCATCAATGTGAACGCGATCGCCCCGGGCAACATCGAGACACCCATGAATGCCGATCTTCGCGCGGACCCGGAATGGTCAGCGAAGATGCGCGAACGCACCCCGTCGGGGGATGATTTTCTGGCCGCCCGCGACATGGCAGGCGCCGTCACGTTTCTCGCATCCGACGACGCGAAATCCGTGCACGGCGTGATCCTGCCCGTCGATGGCGGCTGGCGCGCCTGGTGATGGCGCATTTGAAGGAGAGACAATGATGAACGCGAACCCGGGACAGAAGAAGATCGACGGTGTTCAACTGGCGATCCTGAACAACCGCCTGGAAGGCGTGGCGCGCAAGATGGCGAACACGCTGCTGCGCACGGGCCGGTCGGGCGTGCTCAACATCGCGCGCGATTTTTCCTGCTGCATCATCACGGCGGACGACCAGTTGCTGGCGACCGCCGAGAGCCTGCCGATCCACGTCCTGAGCGGACCGGATCTGATGTCGCGCTCGATCAAGGAGTTCCATCCCGTTCTGAAGAAGGGCGACGCCTTCCTGCATAACTCGCCCTATCACGGCTGCTCTCACCCCGCCGATCACACGCTGATCGTGCCGGTGATCGACGACGAGGGCACGCACCACTTCACCGTGCTGGCCAAGGCGCATCAGGCCGACTGCGGCAACTCCGAACCGACGACCTACATGGGCAACGCCAAGGACGTCTATAACGAGGGCGCGCTGATCTTCCCCGGCGTGAAGGTTCAGGAGAACTACGAGAACAACGAGGACATCGTCCGGATGTGCCAGATGCGCATTCGCGTGCCCGAACAGTGGTGGGGCGACTATCTGGCGATGATCGGCGCGGCCCGCATCGGTGAGCGCGAACTTCTGGCGCTGGCGAAGGAAGTCGGCTGGGACACGCTGCACGACTTCACCAACCAGTGGTTCGACTATTCCGAAAGCCGCATGATCAACGCCATCGACAAGATGCCCGAAGGGACGACAAGCTGGAGCAGCCGCCACGACCCGGTGCCGGGCACCCCGGAAGACGGCATCCCGATCAACGTCACCGTGAAGGTGGACAAGACCGACTCCCGCATCACGGTTGACCTGACCGACAACATCGACGCCCTGCCCTGCGGCCTGAACCTGTCGGAAGCCTGCGCGCGCACCGCATCCATGATCGGTGTGTTCAACTCCATCGACCCGACCGTCCCGAAGAACGCCGGCGCGTTCCGGCGGCTGGACATCAAGCTGAAGAGAAATTCCGTCTGCGGCATCCCGGAACATCCGACGAGCTGCTCGGTCGCGACCACCAACGTCGCCGACCGTGTGGCGAATTCGGTCCAGGCCGCCATCGCGGAACTGGAAGAAGGCTTCGGCATGGCGGAGTCGGGCGCGATCCTGCCCGCCTCCATCGGTGTCGTTTCCGGCTTCGATCCGGCAACGAACGAGCGTTATGTGAACCAGCTTTTCCTCGCCATGACCGGCGGTGCTGCGGCCCCGCGCACGGATGCGTGGATCACGCTCGGGCATGTGGGCAATGCCGGCCTCTGCTATCAGGACAGCATTGAACTGGATGAAATGCGGCAGCCGCTGCTTGTGAAGCAGCGCCGTTTCATCACCGATTCGGAGGGTGCCGGTACGCACAAGGGCGGACCGGGCATGCTGGTCGAATACGGTCCGACCCGGGGCGAGATGGACGTCGCCTTCGTCTCTGACGGGACGTACAACCCGGCGCAGGGCGTGCGCGGCGGCGGTCTGGGCGGCAATGCCTATCAGGGCGTGCGCAAGGCGGACGGAACCCTGACACCGACCGAGAACAGCGCCGTGGTGACGCTGCATGAAGGCGACAACATCGTCTCCCATTGCTGCGGCGGCGGCGGCTACGGTGCGCCCGAGAAGCGCGACCCCGAAGTGGTCCGCCACGATGTCGCCGAGGGCTGGATCACGCCGGAGCGCGCGCGCGACGTCTACCGCGTCGCCCTCGCTGCCGACGGCAGCGTGGACAGGGACGCAACGGCAGCACTGCGCAGCTAGTCCACAGCGGGAGCCGATCTGTGTCTCAGTTCCGAAATCAGCACACCGGCGGCCATCAGCGCCAGCGCGATGATCGCGTAGATCGTGGGCATCTCACCGAAGAAGACGAATGCCCAGCCGATGGCGGCCACAACGGCCAGATAGTTGAACTGTGCGAAGAAGGTCGGTCCGTAGCGCCGGACGATCTCTGCGAACAGGATGATGAACACGCCGTTCACAGCGGCCGACCCCAGCGTCGGTATGATCAGATCCCGGGACAGCGGCAGATAGAACTGGCCGAAGATCAGCATCAGGGGCAGCAGCGACAGCGCCGCGCCAAGCAGGAACCCGCTGCCCATGACCGTCGACGTGGTTTCCGGCGGACGCAGCAGCGCCGCGGAGATGTTGGCAACGGCCAGCAGGATCGGGGTGATCAGGGCCAGCAGGAACCAGCTCACCGCGCCCTCGCCGGGCATCGAGCTTTCCGGCACCAGCACCACGGCGACACCCGCAAATCCCAGTGCGATACCGGCGACACCGACCGCCGCCAGACGATCCAGGCCAAAGATGATGCTGGCGATGTAGGTGAAGGTCGGAGACAGCGCCAGGACCAGCGGAATGATGCCCTGCGGCAGGTTGGGTCCGACGAACGTCAGCAGCGCCATCGGCAGACCGAACCCGAAAGCCCCCACCACCAGATAGGCGCGCAGATAGGTCCAGCGGAAACTGACCACCTGACCGCGCAGCAGCGAAACCACAAAGAGCGCCGCGCCGCCCAGAAAGACCTGCCAGAACGCGTGTCCGAAGAAACTCGCACCCGCGAATGTGGCCAGCGCGTTGAATGGAAACACCAGTCCATAGATCAGCGCGGCGGCTATCAGCATCGAAATCGGTACTACACCGAGCGTCTTGCCCATCACGGTTCCCTCCCTGGGTTCGGTGACCGCAAGCTTAACCCTGCGGCAAACAGAACCGCCTTGGATGAAAACGACCTTATTGGGGGACTGACAACATGAGATTTGCCGTTGATACCGGAGGCACCTTCACCGATCTGCTGGTCGAACAGGACGATGGCAGCCTGAACATGTTCAAGGCCCCGACGACGCCCGACGACCCCATCCGGGGCGTGATCGACAGCCTGAAGGTGGCCGCGGATCACTTCGAGGTCCCGCTGCGGAAGCTTCTGGGAGACGGCGGCCTGTTCATTCACGGCACCACGCGGGCGATCAACGCCATCATCACCGGGGATACGGCGAAGACTGCGTTCCTGACCACGGCGGGCCATCCCGACATTCTGGTGCTGCGCGAGGGCGGACGCGGCGACGTGTTCGACTTCACGGTGCCCTACCCCGCGCCCTACGTCCCGCGGTCCCTGACGTTCGAGATCAACGAGCGGATCACGACCGACGGGACGATACTGCAGGAACTGGACGAGGCGCATGCGCTGGAGGTCATCGCCAAGCTGAAGGCGGCGGAGGTCGAAGCGGTCGCGGTCTGCCTGCTGTGGTCCATCGTCAATCCCGCCCACGAGAACCGGATCGGCGAACTTCTGGACGAACATCTGCCCGGCGTGCCCTACACGCTTTCGCACCGGCTGAACCCGTCGCTGCGGGAATATCGACGCGCTTCATCGACGGCCATCGACGCGTCGCTGAAGCCTCTGATGGGAGCCTACATGCGCAACCTGTCGGGCCGGCTCAGCGAAGAAGGGTTCACCGGCCGCGTGCTGATCGTAACCTCCGGCGCCGGTGTGATCGATGCGATGGACGCCGCCGAGACCCCTGTCCACCTGATCAATTCGGGTCCGGCCATGGCACCGGTCGCCGGCCGGCATTTCGCCGAAATCGATGCCCAGGCCGAGACCGCCATCGTCGCGGACACCGGCGGAACGACCTATGACCTCAGCCTCGTCCGGCGCGGCAGCATCCCCTGGACACGCGAAACCTGGGTCGGCGGCGAATACCAGGGCAACATGACCGGCTTTCCCTCGGTCGATGTGCGTTCGATCGGCGCGGGCGGCGGTTCCATCGCCTGGGTCGATGACGGCGGTCTGCTGCATGTCGGGCCCCAGTCGGCGCAGGCCGTCCCCGGCCCCGCGGCCTACGGCCGGGGCGGCACCGAACCGACACTGACAGACGCCTGCGTGGCGCTGGGCTATGTCGATCCGGACTATTTCCTGGGCGGGTCCATGAAACTGGATCGGGAGGCGGCACGAACGGCCATCGAAAAGAGCGTCAGCAAGAGGCTCGGGATTTCAATCGAGGATGCCGCCATCGCCATCGTGAAGATCGCAACGGAGAACATGGTGCAGGCCATCATGGACATCACCATCAATCAGGGCATTGATCCGGGCAAGGCCGTGCTGATCGGCGGCGGCGGTGCAGCCGGACTGAATTCCGAACGCATCGGTCAGCGGCTGGACTGCCCGCTGGTGCTGATCCCCGATGTGGGTGCGGCGCTGAGCGCCGGTGGCGCGCTGATGTCGGAACTGATCTCGGATGCGCGCGCGACGCATTACACCACGACCGACAGGTTCGATATCGAAGGCGTGAACGCCGTCCTCGCCGACCTGAAGAAACGCTGCGAGGAGTTCGCGCGGACAGCCGGCGAAGGCGCACTGGAGACCACGATCAGCTTTACCGCAGAGGCCCGCTATCCCAGTCAGGTCTGGGAGATCGAGGTGCCGCTCCGGACGGACCGGTTCGATGGTGACGCGGATGTGCGCAAGCTGGTTTCGGATTTCCACGATACGCATGACGAGATCTTCGCCATCAGCGACCCCGAGTCCGAAGTCGAGATCATCGGCTGGACTGCGCGCGTGAGCTGCCGCCTGCGCGACGGCAAGCTGGCCAGCCTGTCGGACCTGTCCGAGGGCACCAGCGACGCCGGCAGCCGGAAGGCCTATTTCGAGGGCACGGGCTGGGTCGATGCGGCAATCCGCAGTTTCGATTCGCTGGACGTCGGCAGGCAGGTCGACGGTCCGGCCATCGTCGAGAACTCGTTCACGACTGTCGTCGTCGGCCCGGGGGCGAAAGTCAGTCGCGAGAAATCCGGCAGCCTCGCCATCGTACCCGCCAAGGAATAGCAGGCACCGGAAAAGGAGCACGCCATGACCGAGTCACTGGAAACCCGCATCGATCGTCTGGAAAGCATCGAGGCGATCAAGAAGCTCAAACACGTCTACATGAAACACTGTGACGTCGGCTATCCGCCCGCGCAGCTCGGCCCCCTGTTCGTGGACGAAGCGGTCTGGACCAGCGCCGTGTTCGGTCACCATGCCGGGCGGGCGGCCATCGAGGAATTCTTCGGCGGCATCTCGGCGCAGATCGTCTTCGCGGCGCATCTGGCGATGAACTTCGTCATCGATGTGAACGGTGACGAGGCCACCGGCGAATGGCGTATCCTGATGCCCTGCACCATGATGGAGGACGGAAAGAAGGTCAGCCGCTGGATCCTGGGCGACTACGAGGAAGAGTACGTCCGCGTCGACGGGCAATGGATGTTCAGGAAGATCGACTTTCTGGTGAACTTCAACACACCATCGCTGGAAAGCTGGGCGGGTACCGAAACCGTGCGCGGCGACTGACCGATGGCCCGCACGCGCCTTTTCACACCCATCGAGATTCGCGACCTGACCCTGAAAAACCGGGCAGTCGTCGCGCCCATGTGCCAGTACAGCGCCGACGACGGGATGATGAACGACTGGCATCACACCCACCTGAGCCAGTTCGCGATGGGCGGCTTCGGCCTGATCTTCACCGAGGCCACGGCAGTCGAGAAGCGCGGCCGCATCACCTGGGGCGATGCCGGTCTGTGGTCCGACGCGCATATGGAACCCATGCGGCCGGTCATCGAGTCGGTGAAGAAGCGCGGCTCGGCCGTCGGCATCCAGTTGGCACACGCGGGCCGGAAGGCGTCGATCAGCCGCCCGTGGGAAGGCGATTGCCCCCTCACCCAGCGCGAGATCGACAAGGGCGAGGTGCCGTGGGAGACAGTGGGCGCGAGCGCCGTTCCCTTCGACGACGGCTGGATCGTGCCCCACGAACTGACGACCTCCGAAATCGGCGATCTGGTGGATGAATGGGCCAGCGCCACCCGTCGGGCGGTTGCGCTCGGTTATGACCTGATCGAGGTGCACAGCGCGCATGGCTACCTCAGCCACAGTTTCTACTCGCCCATGTCCAACAGGCGCACCGATGCCTACGGCGGCAGCCGGGAGAACCGGATGCGTTTCACGCTGGAAGTGGTCGAAGCCGTGCGTGGCGCGATGCCCGACGGCATGCCGCTGTTCCTGCGGCTGTCCTGCATCGACGGCAAGAAGGACGGCTGGGCGATCGCGGACTCCATCGAACTGGCCCGGCGCGCGAAGGCGCTCGGCGTCGATGTGATCGACTGTTCCTCCGGTGGTATTGCGGGCTATGGCAAGAACATCCTGCCGGTGCCGACACCCGGCTATCAGGTCGGGCATGCCGCCGATATCCGGCGCGAGGCGGATATTGCAACACAGGCCGTTGGTCTGATCACGTCGCCCGCCCAGGCCGAAAGCATCCTGCGGGCCGGTGCCGCCGATCTTGTGGCACTGGCGCGCGAAGCCCTGAACAACCCCTACTGGCCCCGTCATGCCGCCTCGGAACTGGGTGAACCGGACGCCTATGCGGACTGGCCGATCCAGTACGGTCACTGGCTGGGCATGCGCGCGCAGGGCATGTTCGGAAAACGCGCCGGAGACGCCGACACGGAAAACCTGAAGAAGCCGTAACCGCCTGGAGGAACCAAGCCATGGGCAAACGACGCCCCGTCAGGGCAGAGACCGTATCTGCGGTCGCCGCCGAGAATGCGGGTCATCCGCTGGATGATGCACGCGCCGCCATCTATGCCGAAGCGCTGGAGCCCATCCTTCAGGGGATGGAGGCCATTCGCGCCCTGCCCCTGAAGAACCTGGAGCCGGCCACGGTCTTCCAGCCGGTCGAGGGCAAGCGCCATGACTGATCTGACAGAACTCGACCTGGTGGAACTCTCCGACCTGATCGACGCGGGCAAGACGTCCGCCGGCGAGATCACGGACGCCTTCCTGACGCGGATCGAGCGCGAGAACGCGCAGACCAATGCCTATGTGACCCTGACCGCCGACAACGCACGCGCTGCCGCGAAACAGGCCGATCAGCAGATCAGCAGCGGCAAGCGGCGCGGCACGCTGCACGGCCTGCCGATCGGTCACAAGGACCTCTATGCGACGGCGGGCGTGCTCACCACAGGCGGATCGCGGGTTCTGGCCGACAATGTCCCGGTCGAGGATGCGACCGCCGTGGCGCGTCTGAACGATGCGGGCATGGTCACGCTGGGCAAGCTGAACACGCATGAGTTTGCCTACGGCCCGACCGGCGAGAACTCGTCCTTCGGCACGACGCGCAACCCGTGGAATCTGGACCGCATCACCGGCGGATCGAGCAGCGGCTCGGCAGCCGCCGTGGCGGGCGGTCTGGCACCGGTCGCAACCGGTTCGGATACGGGCGGTTCGATCCGCATGCCGGCGGCCTGTTGCGGCCTGACCGGACTGAAGCCGACCTACGGACGGGTGCCGCGCTCGGGCATCCTGCCGCTGTGCTGGTCGATGGACCATTCCGGACCGCTGTCGCGCACGGCCATCGACGCCGCCCTGATCCTGCAGGCCACGGCTGGCGCGGACGGCAAGGATGCCGCCGCGCCCGACCGTCCCGTCCCGGACTACCTGTCAGCGATGACCGGCGACATCTCGGGCCTGAAGATCGGCGTGGCCCGCCGGTATTTCTTCGATCAGGCGCAGACGCAGGTCACCGACCGGGTCGAGGACGCTTTGAAGGAACTGGAGAAGCGCGGCGCGAAACTGGTGGACGTCGATATCGCGCATATCGAACATTCGACCGCAGCCGCACTGGCGATCTACCTGGCGGAGGCGACCGCCTATCACGAAGATACGCTGGACCGGAACGCGGACCTGTTCACCGATCAGGTACGGACCTATCTGGAAGTCGGCGACCAGATCCTGGCGAAGGACTACCTGCACGCCCAGAGATTCCGCACCCTGCTCGGTCAGAGCATGGCGGCGGTGCTGGAGGATGTCGATGTCATCGCGACGCCCGGCATCGCCATGACCGCCACGCCGATCGGCGAGCTGGATGTCGATATCAACGGCACGCCCGAACCGGTCTTCGGCGCGATCCTGCGCAACACCGAGCCGTTCGACATGACCGGCCTGCCGGCACTGGTCGTCCCCTGCGGTTTCGGTGAGGACGGTCTGCCGGTCAGCCTGCAACTGGCGTCGCGGCCGTTCGACGAGGCCACCATCCTGAACGCGGGCCATGCCTATCAGCAGGCGACCGACTGGCACCGCAGGCGCCCGGGGTGACCTGAAGGCCGCAGCCATCGCATCGAGGCGGAAGCTTCATCCGGAACACCGGACTTTTTCGCCGGAGCGTTCCTGCTATCGTCGTGCCGCAACAGGATGGAGCGCAGCCATGTCGGATCACTGGCCGGATATTCCCTATGATGCATGGGCCAATACATGCACGGCGCTTCACCTGATGAGTCAGGTTGTCGGCAAGGTGCGTCTGGCACACACACCCTGGGTCAACCATTCCTGGCACGCAACCTTCTATGTCACCCCACGGGGCCTCAGCACCGGACCGATCCATCATGATGGCGGCTGCATGACCCTGACCTTCGATCTGCACGATCACTGTCTCATCGCCGAGAATGCCGATGGCCGCCGCGAGAGTTTCGCGCTGGGCCCCATGTCGATCGCCGCGTTTACCGAAAAAGCTGGCGAACTGGTCCGGAATGCGGGTGCGGCTTTCGACATCCACGGTGCGCCCAATGAAATCCCTGACGCGACCCCGTTCCATGAAGACACGGTCGAGCGCCCCTACGACGCGTCGGCGATCGCACGGTATCACCAGGCGCTGCTGCGTGTTGATCGGGTGTTCTCCACCTTCGCAACCGGCTTTCTCGGGAAGACGTCTCCGGTTCACCTTTTCTGGGGCGCGTTCGATCTCGCAGTCACGCGCTTCTCGGGCCGCGATGCACCGGAGCACCCGGGCGGCATTCCAAACCTGCCCGACATCGTGACCCGCGAAGCCTACAGTCACGAGGTATCGTCCGCCGGATTCTGGCCGGGCAATGGTGCCGGGCAGCCCATGTTCTATTCCTACGCCTATCCCGACCCCGATGGTTTCAGGAACGCAAGCGTTTGTCCGGATGGCGCGCGATGGGACAGCGATCTGGGCGAATTCCTGCTGCCCTATGACGAGGTTCGCAAGGCTCGAAATCCGGAAGAGACGCTGCTCGATTTCCTCCAGACCACATATGACGCCGCCGCGAGGGCGGCTGACTGGGACGAGGCTCTGGATTGCGGCATACAACGTCCGCGCCGGCCGCGCCGGGCACGGACATGACCCCCAGGGAAGTGGCAACCGACATGTCCAGATTGCACATCGTTCATGAGGAAGGCGGATCGAAAGGCCGTTACAGCGTCGAAGTCGACGGGCATGAAGCCGAAATGACCTACTCGAAGGCTGGCGAGACCATGATCATTATCGATCATACCAGCGTGCCGGATGCGCTCCGCGGTCGTCACGTCGGAGAAGCTCTCGTTCAGCGCGGGGTCGCGGATGCCCGATCGGCTGGCAAGAAGGTTCTGCCGCTATGCCCCTTTGCAAAGGCCCAGATCGACCGTCACCCCGAATGGCAGGACGTTCTCTAGAGCCTGGCGTCAGGCCAGGCGTCACATCGCCCGCTTGATCTTCGGTTCGCTCACACCGTCCAGCTTCTGGGCCTTCCAGTCCACGCACCAGTCAGAGCAGAAGGTCACCCCCTTCAGATCCGCGCGATCGGATTTGACTCCGTCGTCATAGACCAGCACGCCGCAGTTGCCGCATTTGATGTAGGCTTCGATGTAATAGCCCGTGTCGGAAAAACGCATCAGTCATCTCCTCCGGCGGCATGGCCGTAATCGGACGCCGCACGCTCGGGCGTCACGTAACCTTCCAGAACATCTTCCTCGACCATGTCGGGGTCGCGCTCGGACGCATTGCCCATGCCGCCCCCGCCCGGCGTGATGATGTGGACCGTATCGCCCGGTCTGATCTTCACGTTCGACCATTTGCTGGTGGACGGCTTGTTGAAGGCTTCCGCCATGGACTGCCACTTGTCCGACCCGGCGGCCTTGAACAGGGTCATGCCGGTCGTGCCGTTTCCGCCGCCGTTCAGGCCCCAGGCGCTGTTGACGTGGCGGTCGGTCAGCTGGCTGCAGGTGATCTCGGCATCCAGGCAGCGGAACCGCTTCTGCGTCCCCAGCCCGCCACGGGTCTTGCCGGCACCGCCCGAGTCCGGGACCAGGCTGAAGTCCTCCGTCAGCCACGGATAGCGCGTCTCGAACACCTCGACCGGCATCACACGGCAGTTGCCGTTGATGGAGTCGGTCGCATCGTTGCCGTCGCCGCCCTGCGTCGCGCCCCAGCCCACGACCTCGATGTCGTAGCAGGCGAAATACTCGCCGTTCTTCTTGTCCTCGCCCCCGAAGACGAAGTTCAGGTGTGTGCCACCCTCTGCCGCCATCGCGCGTTCCGGCTTCACCGGTGCCAGGGCACCGATCACCGTGCCCGCGATGCGCGGATGGGTTTCGGTATTGCCGCCGACCTCGGGTGCGGGGAAGTTGACGTTCACCACCGTACCCTCCGGTGCCAGCACGCGGATTGGACGGAAGCAGCCCGAGTTCTTCGGGATCGACGGGTCGGTCAGATGCAGGATGGCGTTGTAGGTCGCCGACCAGGTGACGCCCAGCGTGGCATTGATCGGTCCGCCGACCTGCGGCGAGGATCCGTCGAAATCGACCACGATCTCGTCGCCCTGCTTGTAGCATTCGACGTGAATCTTGATCTCTTCCTCGGTGACACCGTCATTATCCATATAGTCTTCGAAGACGTAGTGACCGTCCGGGATCTCGCTCAGTTCAGCGCGCATGCGGGCTTCGGAATAATCCATCAGGTCGGCGCAGATGTCGTTGAAGCTGTCGATGCCATACTTCTGCACCGTTTTCGCCAGTTGCTCCGAGCCGAGTTCCACGCCGGAGATCATGGCGCGCATGTCACCGTAGTTGTATCGGGGCGTCCGCACGTTCGCGAGCCACAGCTTCCAGACCTCGTCCACATCCTCGCCGCGCTTTTTGATCTTCACCGGCGGCACACGGATGCCTTCATGGAAGATCTCTGTCGCTTCGGAGGGGAACCCGCCCGGCACCATACCGCCGACTTCGGCCACATGACCGATGGCAACGGTGAAGGCGACCAGCCTGTCATCGACGAACACCGGACAGAACAGCGTATGCTCCGGTGTATGCAGCCCGCCGCGATACGGATCGTTGTGGACGATGACGTCACCGGGGTGGATCGTATCGAGCGGGATTTCCTCCAGGCTGGAGCGGATGATCAGCGGCATGCCGCCGATCTGCGCCGGGCAGAATTCGGCCACGGCCCACATCTCGCCCGTCGGGCTGGCGATGGCACAGGTGAAGTCCAGCGCCTCGTTGAAGATGGTCGAATAGGAGGTTTTCATCAGGGTGATGCCCATCTCGCGACAGATCGAGATCATCGTGTTCTCCACGATGTTCATGCTGACGAAGTCGGTGCCTGCTGCTTTTGCCATGTTTCTGTCCTTATCTTCGCCTGTTCAACTTATCCGTAGTCACGTGCTGATTCCCTCCCCCTTGTGGGGAGAGGGCCAGAGAGGGGGGTAAATCGGCGAAGCCCAACTGGCCTCCGGCCATCCCCCCCAACGACCGCTTCGCGGCCACTTCCCCCTCAAGGGGGGAAGAAAAATATCTCCGTCCAAATGCGAGAAACGCGACTTCATCGTTCAGGTGTCGCGGATGCTCATGTTGCCGTGGCGGTCGACGGTCAGGGCCTGTCCCGCGAGCAGAACGGTCACCGACGCAGGTTCCTCGATCAGGGCCGGTCCTGAAACCTCGTGACCGGCACGCAGGTTCACCCGCTGGTAGACGGCCGCCTGTGCCGGTCCGTCATCGTAGATGACCTCGCGACTGCCATCCGGTTCCGCGGCCTCGCCGGCATCCTCCAGTGTGGGCAGCTTCGGCGTCTCGTTGACCGAGATCGCCGTGCATTTGAAGGTGATGACCTCGATGGTTTCGCGGGGGATGTTGAAGCCGAACCGCGCCTTGTGCATCTCGTGGAACTTCAGCCAGCATTCCTTCGCCGTCTCCTCGTCGAAGGTCTCGAAACCGACCGGCACCTCCAGTTCGTAGTTCTGGCCCAGATACCGCAGTTCCAGGGTGCGGTACACGGACAGCCCTTCCCGGTACCCCTGCGTCGCCAGATTGGCGAGGGAATCGTCCACCAGTTGTTTCATCACCTCGTTCGCGCGTTCCATATCGAACGTGGCCGAGGTCATCTGCACGGTCCGCTCCAGATCGACACGGGCATCGGTCATGATGAAACCGAAAGCCGAGAACTGTCCCGGATGGTTGGGCACGACGCCCGTCGGGATCGACGCCTCCCGCATCAGGTCGGCGACGTGCAGCGGTCCTGCCCCGCCGAAAGCGAGCAGCGCGAAGTCGCGCGGGTCGAGCCCGCGTTCCGTCAGCACCGCCCGCAGCGCGCCGGTCATGTTGTTGGACACGATCTTCAGTACCGCCAGCGCCGCCTCCTCGACGCTCACGCCCAGCGGCTCGGCGACGGTCGCCATGGCGGTCCGTGCGCCATCGGTATCCAGCTTCATGGTGCCGCCGAGGAAGTTTTCCGGGCTGATCCGGCCCAGGATGACATTCGCATCAGTCACCGTCGGTCGCGTGCCGCCCTGGCCGTAGCAGGCCGGCCCCGGATTGGCCCCGGCGCTTTCCGGCCCGACGCGCAGCATCCCGCCCTTGTCGATCCAGGCGATGGACCCGCCGCCTGCGCCGATGGTCCGGATGTCGATCATCGGCACCTGAATTGGGACGCCGAATTCAATCTCGAAACTGGTGGTGAAGCTCTCACGTCCCCCGACCACCGTCGAGCAATCCGTGGACGTGCCCCCCATGTCGAAGGTCACGAGATGGTCCATCCCGAGTTGACCGGCGATATGCTTGGCCGCAACGACACCGCCTGTGGGGCCGGACACGGTCATGTGGATCGGCGCATCCGCTGCCGCGCCGGCGGTCATCTCCCCGCCGTTGGACTTGATGATGGACAGGCTGTCGATACCGCCGCGCTCGCCCAGCTGCTTTTCAAGGTCCCGCAGATAGTTGGCAACCAGCGGACGCACGAAGGAATCCGCGATGGTCGTCGAGGCCCGCTCGTATTCCTTCCACTTCGGCAGCACTTCGTAGGACAGCGAGACGGGTACATCCGGCAGTTCCTCGGTCAGGATTTCCTTCAGGCGCAACTCGTGCTCCGGATTGACGTAGGAGAACAGCAGATTGACGGCCAGCGCCTCGATCTCGCCCTTCTCGCGGATACCCGCGGCCATTTCGCGGACCTGCGCCTCGTCCAGAGGGGTGAGTACCGAGCCGTCGGCCATGATCCGCTCATCCACCTCGAAACAGTCGCGACGCTTCATCAGCGGCTTCGATTTCTTCCAGAGCGAATCGTAGTGATGCTTGCGATTGCCGCGCTGGATGAACGGTACGTCGCGGAACCCCCGCGTCGTGACATAGCCGACGCGCGCGCCCTTGCGCTCCAGAATGGCGTTGGTGGCCACCGTCGTGCCGAGCCGCAGCTTGCCGATCCCCTCATTCAGGCTCGAAAGACCGGTCAGCACGCCGTCGGTCGGATTGGAGGGCGTGGAGAGGTTCTTCCACACCGAGACTTCATGCTTGTCCGGATCGTAGGCCACGAAATCCGTGAACGTCCCTCCGACATCGACGCCAACCGTTCTTCCCGCCATTCTCACCTCCCGAAATCGAACATGACGCGAAGGATAGCGCACGCTGCGTCAACACCGCTTGGACGGGACCGCACCAATGGCACTCAATAAACGTTCAGATACCGCGCGCACATATCTGCTGCTGAAAGATCGCGCACGACATTCAGTTCGCCGCGCTTGTGCGCCAGATAGACATCGGCGAACGGGTCCTCGAACCAGCCCCTGGCCGTCTGATCGGACTCGAAGCCGCGCAGCGCTTCTTCCAGCGACATCGGCAGCCGCTGCAGTCCCAGATCGGCCAGCTGGGTCTCGGTATGATCGCTGAGATCGGTCTGCGTCAGCTGCGGCGGCGGCATGGCCTGCGCAATCCCCTCAGCCCCGGCATGAACGATGGCGGCAAGTTGCAGGTACGGGCTCGCAGCCGCATCGGCGGCACGGACTTCCACATTGAACTGGCGCGCGATGCCTTCCGGATCCAGTGCGGTCGTCGGACAGATGCGTACCGACGCCTCGCGGTCCATCAGGCCCAGATTGTTCCAGGCGGCGCTCCAGCGGTGGGGCGTCAGCCTGAGGCATGAAATCGCCGACGGCGCCAGCAAGGCGATGATCGACGGCAGGTAGCGCGTGATGCCGGCAACGAAATGGCCGGCCAGTTGCGACAGCCCGGTCTCGCTGGCTGGATCGTAGGTGATCGGCTGGTCGTCCGCGTCGTTCAGGCTGAGATGGACATGCACGCCGTTGCCCACACCGGCCGGGTCGCGGATCGGCGTGAACGTGGCCCGCTGCTGCTGTTCGCCCGCCGCGATACGGATCAGTTCCCGCAGGATGACCGCATTGTCCGCCGCCCGCAGCGCATCCGAAGGCTTCATCGTGACCTCGTACTGGTCCGGGCCGTATTCCTTCATGAAGGTGTCCGGCTTCAGACCGTTCGCGGCCATCAGGTCGAAAATCCGCTGGCCCAGTTGCAGTTGGGTCCGTGCCCCTTCCAGCGAATAGGACGAGCCGCCGCCGGGCCGCGGTTCCAGCTGGAATTCATGTTCGAAGGCAACCGTCAGGGACGCCCCCGATACCTGCTTCAGGCGACCCAGCGCTGCTTTCAGGATCGATCGCGTACAGCACGCCCACGGCTGCCCCTCCAGATCGACAATATCGCCCAGCATCGTGTCTTCAAGCTGCCGCCCTGCGTCGGATATCGCCCGGAACCGCGTGGTTTCGTCCGGAATCAGCAGCAGGTCGCCCAGCGCGCCGAAGGGGCTTTCGGCGATGACGTCAAAGCAGGTGATCTGAACGTTCGTCGGCGTCCAGCCGATGCCGCGTTTCAGCCGGTTCGGCAGGTCGCTGGCCGGAAACCCCTTGCCCCGGACCTGACCGGCGATGTCGGAACAGCACGCCATGATGATCGAAGTGTCGTCTGCCATCGCTCTTGTGCCTCGAAATTGCCGAACCTCTTGCCTGCGATCTTTCAGGCCATACGATGTGAAGTCAAACCAACTGCCGCAGGAACCCCGGAACAGTGCTTTCATCCGACGATCCGCATCCCGTCATCGCATACAACGCAGGCGGCGATGGTCCGGTCCTGATCACCTGCGAGCACGCCGGTCGCGAAACCCCATCGGCGCTGGGCGACATGGGCGTCCCGGCCACGGACTGGGGACGGCACATCGCCTGGGACATCGGTGCGCTGGATCTCGCCAGGGCGGTCTCGGACCGGCTGGACGCGCGCCTGATCGCACAGCGTTACAGCCGGCTGGTCATCGACTGCAACCGCGCCCACATTTCGCCCGAACTGGTGCCGACGGCGAGCGATGGCACGGCCATTCCCGCCAACGCCGACCTTTCCGACGCGGACCGGACCGCCCGCATCGCGGCGATCCACACTCCCTTCCACGACCGCATTGCGGCGGAGATCGAGCGCCAGCGGCCTGCGCTGATCTTCGCGGTGCACAGCTTCACACCGCATATGAATGGCGCGGATCGGCCCTGGCACGCCGGCTTCCTGGCCAACCGGATGCCGGAAGCCGCCGAGGCCATGGTCCGGATATCGGCAGGCCGCGCGCCCTATTTCCGGTTTGCCCTGAACGAACCCTACACCGTCGACGACGTCTCCGATTACACCTTGCCCGTGCATGGCGAACAGAACGGCATTCCGCACGCCCTGGTCGAGATACGGAACGACCAGTTGGCCTCCGACGCCGGTATCGAGTTCTGGGCCGATCACCTGGCGGGCGTGTTAACCGAATGGCTCAGGAGCCGCGATACCTGACGCGCAGCCCGTCACGCCGGGCTTGTCCCGGCATCCGGGATGGCGCAAGAATCGCGGTCTTGCGAACCCTTTCGAACAGGCGACCGATCATGACCCTTTCACGAGACATACCGCTGGTGCCTGATCAGTCGGCCCTGCTGTTCATCGATGTCCAGAACTTCGGCGCAGAGCGGAAAGGCGGCGAATATGCCGACGCCGATCCGGCCCATTTCGACGCGAAATACGGCTGGTTCTTCAGCCACTTCGAAGGCCACGTCCTGCCGAACATGCAGCGCCTCCGGGGCGCCTGCCGCCGCGCCGGCATCGAGGTCATGTACACCACGATCGAAAGCCTGACGCGGGACGGACGCGACCGCAGCCTGGACTACAAGATCACCGGCTTCAATGTGCCGAAAGGATCGTGGGACGCGAAGGTCATCGACGCCCTCGCCCCCACTGACGATGAAATCGTCATCCCCAAGACGTCGTCCAGCGTCTTCATCTCCACGAACATCGATTACGTGCTGCGCAACCTGGGCGTCCGGCAACTTGTCATCAGCGGGCTGCTGACCGACCAGTGTGTGGATTCCGCGGTACGCGACGCCTGTGACATGGGGTATCTGGTCACCGTCGTGACCGACGCCTGCGCCACCCACTCGGCGGAACGCCACGCGGCCTCGCTGCGGCTGAACCGGGGCTACTGCCGACAGGTCACGACCGATCAACTTTTGAGCGAATTGGACGAGACCGCCCTTTGACCTGACACCGCTTCGCCGCTGCCCGAATGGCCGTTGCGGGGGCGGATCACACTGCTATCGTTACGATCAGTTGAATTCATCCTGATGCGATCTGGGAGAAATACATGTCCGGTGTCGATCCGATTACCCTCTCCGTTGTCCGCGGCGTTCTCGAAACGACCCAGCGCGAGATGACACTCGCGCTGGAGAAGACCGCACGATCCAGCGTGTTCAATCTGGCGCACGATTACTCCAACGCCCTGTTCAACGGCGTGCCGGAAATGATCATGCAGGGGCAGGACATTCCGATCCACCTCGGCAGCCTGATCCCGGCGATGAAATGCGTGGCGGCCTACTTCGGCGACGACATCCATCCGGGCGACGTGATCATGCACAATGACCCGGCCTACATGGGCAGCCACATGATCGACACCTGCATGTACAAGCCGGTGTTCTACAAGGGCGAACTCGTGTTCTGGACGGTCTGCAAGGGTCACCTGACCGACATCGGCGGCCCGGTACCCGCGGGCTACAACCCCGACGCGACAGAGATCTACGGCGAAGGCCTGCGCATCCCGCCGGTGAAGATCTATGACAAGGGCGTCCGCCGCTATGACGTCATCAACCTTCTGCTGACCAACATGCGCGCACGGCGCGACCAGGAAGGCGACTTCAACGCCCAGCTCGGTGCGGTCCAGGTCGGCGAGCGCAACCTGCTGGCCATGCTGGACAAATATGGCCTGGAAGAAGTGCAGGCCTGCATCGACGAACTGATGAACATGGCCGACCGCCAGATGCGCGCCCTCATCAGGACGGTTCCGAACGGCACCTACACCGGCACCTCCACGATCGAGGACGCTGGCCACGGCTTTGGCGATCTGGACATCACGGCAACGGTCACGGTTCATGACGAGGGCTGCAAGATCAAGATCGATAGCCCGCCGCAGATCCCCTATTTCATCAATTCCTACGAGGGCAATTCCTACTCGGGCGTCTATCTGGGCGTGATGATGTTCGCGCAGTTGCCACCGCCCTACAACGAAGGGCTCTACCGCTGTTTCGAGGTCGACATGGGGCCGAAGGGCACGATCTGTAATGCCGCCGAACCCGCGCCGCACATGAACTCCACGACCACACCGATGGAAACGCTGACCGATGCCGTGCGCCTGGCCTTCGAACAGGCCGCGCCCGACAAGGTATCGGCGGGCTGGGGGCATGCCAACGGCTGCAACATCGCCGGCTGGGACACCCGCCATGACGAGGAATATGTGACCATGGTGCTGGCCTCGCTGATCTCCGGCGCTGGCGCCACCCCGTCGCAGGACGGCTGGCACGCCTGCGGGCCCGAATGCTGCTTCGGTGCGCTGACCTCCGGCGATATCGAGCTGCTGGAATATTCCTATCCCATCGTGATCCACGAATACGGCCTGATGGTCGATTCCGGCGGCGCGGGCAAATACCGGGGCGGCTCCGGCACGCGCTGGGAGGTCGAGCCCCTGGACAAGCCGATGGACTTCATCACCTTCGGCGAAGGCCGCAAGTACCCGGCGACGGGTGCCGCCGGTGCCGAATCGAAGATGATCGAACCCAAGGTCGGCCGCATCGAGATCACCCGCGGCGGCAAGGTCGATCTGATCAAGGAAAACGTCATCGAGACGATCAACCCCGGCGAGCGGGCGGCGAACATGAATCCGGGCGGCGGCGGCTACGGCGATCCGTTCGAGCGCGATGTCGACGCGGTGGTCTGGGACGTGAAGAACCGCCTGGTGTCGATCGAAGGCGCCCGCGTGGACTATGGCGTGGTGTTCTCGGACGCCGCAAAGCTGATCGTCGATATGGAGGGGACCGCCGCGCTGCGCGGTCACAATGTAGCCGCCGAGTAATTCCGGTCGACTGCAACCTTCACCTCACGTTTCCGCGCGGCCCTTAGGGAGGAATTATGCGCACACGATACAGGCTCGGCGTCGATGCCGGCGGCACGTTCACGGATTTCGTTCTGGCTGACGCGGAAGGCGGTGTCCGCCTTTACAAATCACCTTCCACCCCGCACGACCCCACCGAAGCCATCTCCAAGGGCCTGGCCCTGATCGAGGAAGATACGGGTCTGAGCCCGAAGGACATCGTGTCCCAGTGCGACCTGTGCATCAACGGCACGACGGTCGGCCTGAACGCGCTGATCCAGCACAAGGGCGCGAAGACGGGGCTGATCTGTACGAAGGGCCACGAGGATTCGATCGAGATCCGGCTGGGCCACAAGGAAGACGGCTATCGCTATGATGCCGATTATCCGCCCGCGCAGATGCTGGTGCCCCGCCACCTGCGCTTCGGCGTGTCCGAACGTGTGGTCTCGAACGGCAGCGTGATGACACCGCTGAACGAGGACGAGGTCCGCGCGGCCTGCGAATACTTCATCCAGGAAGGCGTCGAGGCCGTCGCGATTTCCTTCGTCTGGTCCGTGCTGCACCAGGATCACGAGCGCCGCGCCGCCGAGATCGTGCGCGAGATGATGCCGAAGGCGTTTCTGACCGTGGGCTCCGAACTCTATCCGCAGATCCGCGAATACACGCGCACGTCGACATCGATCGCGAACGCCTATCTGGGACCGATCCTGAAGCACTATGTCGACGGCATCGACCAGTATTTCCGCGATCTGGGTGCCGAATATCCGGTGCGCTACTTCCAGTCGAACGGCGGGCTCGCCATCGGTCAGGCGATGACCGACCGCTCGGTCTACGCGATCAACTCGGGCCCGGCTTCGGCCCCGCAGGCCGGACTCTTCGTGTCCGCCCCCTTCGGCTACGACAATGTCATCTCGGTCGACATGGGCGGGACGTCGTTCGACATCACGCTGACCAGCGGCGGCAGCACCAACATCAACAAGGACATCGACTTCCTGCGCTATCGCATCGGCGTACCGATGATCCAGGTGGAGACCCTGGGCGCGGGCGGCGGTTCCATCGGCTGGATCGACGATCTGGGCCTGCTGCAGGTTGGCCCGCAGTCGGCCGGTGCCAACCCCGGTCCGGCCTGTTACGGCCATGGCGGGACGGAACCGACAACGACCGACGCCAACCTTGTGCTGGGCTATCTGAACCCGGAGGCCATCCTGGGCGGACGCATGGCGCTGGATCGGGACAAGGCCTTTGCCGCCGTGAAGGAAAAGATCGCCGATCCGCTGAACATCTCGGTCGAGCGGGCGGCCTATGGCATGTTCACCATCGTCAACAACAACATGGTGAACGGCATCCGCCGCGTCTCGGTCGAGCGCGGCTACGACCCGCGCGATTTCGTGCTGGTCGCCGCCGGCGGTGCGGGTTCTGCCCACATCACGGCACTGGCCAAGGAAATGGGCATCAACACCGTGCTGGTGCCGAAGCTGGCCTCCGGCCTGTGCGCTTTCGGACAGATCATTTCCGACGTGAAGTACAACTACATGGCCACCTGCCCGCTGCGGCTGGAGGGCGACGAAGCCTACAAGCACATCAACGACACCTACGCGCAGATCGAGGCCGAGGGCATCGAACATCTGGAAGATGACGGCTTCGAGCGGGACCGCATCGATGTCAAACGCTCCATCGACATGCGCTATGTCGGCCAGATCCACGAATGCACGGTCGAGATCGACACGTTCGAGATCAATGCCGACACGGTCTCGAAGCTGAAGGACGGCTTCCACGCCAAGCACGAGCAGCTCTACACCTATTCGGAAAAGAACACGCCGATCGAGGTCGTGAACCTGGAAAGTACACTGTACGGTCGCGTCGACCGGCCCGTGCTGCCCGATCTGGACGCCGGCGATGACGCATCGAAGGCGATCCGCACCCACCGCGACATGATCTTCAGTCCGGACGGTTCCAGCGTCAGCGCGCCGGTCTATGATGGCGAAAAGCTGGGTGCCGGTGCAGAATTGGCCGGGCCTGCGGTGATCGAGGAGATCACGACCACCATCGTGATCGAACCGGGCTGGCATGCCTCGCTGCACAAGAGCGGAAGCTATATTCTGAAACGCAACAACTGAAACCTTAGGCAGGACGAGGGAGAGCAAAATGGCTGTCGAAATCAACTGCGACATGGGCGAGAGCTTCGGGCTCTGGAAAATGGCCGACGATGAGGCGCTGATGCCGCTGATCACCGTCGCCAACATCGCCTGCGGGTTCCACGCATCCGACTTCAACCACATGCATGACACGGTGAAGCTGGCCAAGAAATACGGCGTGCGCGCCGGGGCGCATCCGTCCCTGCCCGATCTGCAGGGCTTCGGGCGCCGTCCCATGCAGATGGAGCGCGAGGAACTGGCCAACTGCCTGATCTATCAGGTCGGCGCGCTGAAGGGTTTTCTCGACGCCCAGGACATGCCGCTCAGCCACATCAAGCCGCATGGTGCGCTGTTCGAGATGGCAGCGAACCAGGAACACATTGCCCACGCCATCGCCGACTGTGCCGATGTCTTCAAGGTACCGCTTTATGGCCAGATAAACTGCCTGCATGAGGAGATCTATCAGGCCCGTGGCCATGAATTCGTCTCCGAATATTACGCCGACCTGTTCTATGGCGATAAGGGCGAACTGATCGCAACGCGCAAGCATGACGCCATCGACGAGAAGGACGCCGTCGAACGCCTGATCCGCGCGATTGAGGAAGGCAAGACGAAGTCGGTCAACGGAAATGATGTCGAAATCCGCGCCGACAGCGTCTGCGTCCATTCGGACACGCCGGGCGCGGTGGCGCTCGCCAAAGCCGTTCACGAGGCCGCCCAGCCCTACATGGCGCAGGCTGCGGAGTAACGATAAACGCAGGAGTCTTGTCTTCCCCCTTGAGGGGGGAAGTGGCCGCCGAAGGCGGTCGATGGGGGTGAAACCGGAGGCTCGTACGCACACTTCGACCCGGTTTCGGCTTCGCCGAATTCACCCCCTCCCCGACCCTCCCCCCTCAAGGGGGAGGGGGTTCAGGACCGCGCAAGGAATAGCCGTTTCTGTCCCCCCTTACAGAAGAACACAACAAGGAGCGCATACATTGGCTGAACAGATTCTCTGCCCCCTTCCGGGCACTTTTTACCGCAAGCCCTCGCCCGACGAGCCCGCCTTCAAGGAAGTCGGCGACAGCGTGGCCGAAGGCGACGTGATCGGCCTGGTGGAGGTGATGAAGACCTTCAACGAGGTGAAAGCCGACAAGGCAGGCACCATCTCGGCGTTCCTCGCCGACAATGAGGAAGCGGTGATGGCCGGCCAGCCCCTGGTCGACCTCGGCTGATCCGGCACAATGGCGATAAAGAAGCTTCTGATCGCGAACCGCGGCGAGATCGCCGTCCGTGTCGTCCGTGCCGCGCAGGGCCTGGGAATCCCGACCGTGCAGGCGCACAGCATGGCCGACGCCGACTCGCTTGCCGTGAAAATGGCGGATGAGGCGGTCGATATCGGCCCGCCCCACGCCGCGAAGTCTTACCTGAATATCGATGCGATACTGAAGGCCGCGCGGGATACCAATGCTGACGCCATTCATCCCGGCTATGGCTTCCTGTCGGAGAATGCCGCCTTTGCACAGGCGGTCGAGGATGCGGGGCTGATCTTTGTCGGCCCGCGCCCCGAGACGATCTCGCGCCTGGGCGACAAGGCGGCGGCGCGCGAGGCCGCTGAGACCGCCAAGGTGCCAACCGTACCGGGCAGCGACGGGCTGATCGAAAGCACCGAAGCCGCCAAGGATGCGGCAAGCCGGATCGGATACCCGGTGATGATCAAGGCGTCTGCCGGTGGCGGCGGGCGCGGCATCAAGATCGCCGAGAACGAGAGCCAGCTTGAAAAGCTGGTGTCCGAAGCCCGCAACGAGGCGCAGGCCGCTTTCGGCAACGGCGCGCTCTACATGGAAAAGGTCATCCGCAATGCGCGCCATATCGAGGTGCAGGTGCTGGGTGACGGTGTGAACGCCGTGCACTGCTTCGAACGCGAATGCTCATTGCAGCGTCGCCGCCAGAAGGTCTGGGAAGAAGCCCCGTCGGCGGCCCTGAACGACAGCCAGCGCAAAGCCATCTGCGAAAGTGCCGTCGCCCTCGCCCGCTCGGTCGGCTATCGCGGCGCGGGGACGCTGGAATTCCTGTTCGATGACGCCAGCGGCGAGCATTATTTCATCGAGATGAACACCCGTATCCAGGTCGAGCATCCGGTCACGGAGATGATCACCGGTATCGATCTGGTGGCCGAGATGATCCGCATTGCCGGCGGCGAACCGCTCCGCTTTCAGCAGTCGGACGTCACACTGAACGGGCACGCCATCGAGTGCCGCATCAATGCCGAGGACCCGTCGAACAACTTCATGCCCGGACCCGGCGTGATCGACAGGCTGTCCGTCCCCGCAGCCGATCATGTCCGCTTCGATACCATGCTGTACGAGGGCTATCAGGTTCCGCCGTTCTACGATTCCCTGCTGGGCAAGCTGATCGTGCACGGACCAGACCGGCAGACCGCGATTGACCGGATGGCGGAAGCGCTGGAAGGTCTGACCATCGACGGCCTGAAGACCACCATTCCGCTGCACAGGGAACTGGCGAAGGCCGCACCCATCCGGTCGAACGACATACACACCCAGTTCCTTGAGCCATGGCTCGAGGCCAACCCCATCCCGTCCGAGTAACCCGCGAGGAGACCCCATACCGATGGAATCCAGATATACATTCGGCGGCGACGAACACGTCTTCTGCCAGATCGGCGAGGAGATGTCGCTGGAGGCATTCTTCAAGAGCCTGTCCATGACCAACGCCGTGCGCGAGAGCCAGATCCGGGGCGTGAGCGAGGTCTGTGCGGCCAACGCGTCCTTTCAGGTCAAGTTCGACCCGGACGTCATCAAGCCCGATGACATGATGGCCGAGATCAAGAAGCTGGAGAGTCAGGCCGATGCCGCCGAGTCCAAACTGGACACGCGCATCGTCGAGATTCCGGTGCTGTACAACGATCCGTGGACGCATGAGACGCTGATGCGGTTCCGGGAGCGCCATCAGGATCCGAGCGGCACCGATCTGGACTATTCGGCGCGGATCAACGGCTTCGGTTCGGTGGACGAGTTCATTGCCGCCCACTCCGGCTCGCCCTGGTTCGTTTCCATGGTCGGGTTCGTGGCCGGCCTGCCGTTCCTGTATCAGACGGTCGAGCGCGCACGGCAGATCGAGGTGCCGAAGTATCTCCGCCCCCGCACCGACACGCCGAAGCTGACGGTCGGGTACGGCGGTTGCTTCAGTTGCATCTATTCCGTGCGCGGCGCAGGCGGCTATCAGATGTTCGGCGTGACCCCCATGCCGATCTACGATCCGCAGCAGGAGATCAACTATCTGAAAGACTTCATGATCTTCTTCAAGCCGGGCGATCTGGTTAAGTTCAAGCCGGTCGATCGCGACGCCTATGACGCAGCGGTCGAGGAGGTCGACAGGAACACCTACACACCGAAGATCCGCTCCGTCGAGTTCTCGCTCGATGAATTCAACAAGGGCGCGGACGCCTACAACGCGAAGCTGGAGGGTGCGCTCAATGATTAAGGTCATCAAACCCGGTCTCGCGACAACCGTTCAGGATCTCGGCCGTCCCGGATACTATCATCTCGGCATCCCGATTTCGGGCGGGATGGACCTGCTTGCCCTGGAAGCCGCCAACCTGATGGTCGGCAATCCGGCGGGCGCAGCCGTTCTGGAAGCCACCTTCATGGGGCCGGAGCTGGAATTCACCGAAGACGCGACCGTCGCGGTGACCGGCGGTGAACTGACGCCCATGATCGATGGCGAGCCTCAGGAAACCTGGGTGTCCTTCGACATACGCGCGGGCGAAACCCTGTCGTTCGAGTTCCTGAAAGCGGGTGCCCGATCCTACATCGCCGTCTCCGGCGGCATCGACGTGCCCGTTGTGCTCGGCAGCCGCTCGACCTACGCGCTGGGCGCACTGGGCGGCTTCAAGGGCCGCGCTATAGCCGAAGGTGACGAACTGCCGATCGGAGAAGGATCCGGCAAGGCCGGCAGGAGCCTGGACAAGAGCCTGCGACGGGCACCCGGCAATCCGGCCGAACTGCGCGTCCTGCCCGGCATCTACTGGCACTGGGTCGAGGAATCTTCCGGCGCGCAGTTCTTCGCCGACACCTGGAAAGTCGCCCCCGAGGCCGACCGCATCGGTTATCGGTTCCGCGGTGGCGAACCCATCAGGTTCAACGAGCGCGAACGTCCCTTCGGCGCGGGCTCCGATCCATCGAACATCGTGGACGGCTGTTACCCCTATGGGTCGATCCAGGTCCCCGGCGGCACGGAACCGATCTGCCTGCATCGCGACGCGGTTTCAGGCGGCGGCTATTTCATGCTCGGTGCGGTGATTTCTGCGGACTTCGATCTGATCGGACAGATGCAGCCCCATACGCCGACCCGCTTCGTGAAGGTGACCATGGATCAGGCCCTGCAGGCACGCGCCGACCGGGCCGCGCTGATGGACAGGATCCGGACCGCGCTCGCCTGATCGATATCGTCACCTGATCGGAAAGCCGGGCGAAGGCTGCAACGGGCGCGTCTGTTCCGGCAGGTCAGGTGCGCGTGTCAATCGGCTTGCTGTTGCACACACGCACCGCCATATGGGCGTAGCGCGTTAACAGCACGCGCCTGCACGTTAGCGTTCCGGGAGACGGTGATGAAATTCTACAGATGTGCC
The DNA here is from genome assembly GCF_048263705.1 of Minwuia sp. Taxonomy (GTDB): domain Bacteria; phylum Pseudomonadota; class Alphaproteobacteria; order Minwuiales; family Minwuiaceae; genus Minwuia. Next base: position 242,805 of record NZ_JBLXDV010000005.1, read on the forward strand.
TGCGAGGCGCGACTGTTCTTCGAGAATACGAACTGCACCAGTTGCGGGCGCGAGGTCGGCTGGTGTCCCTATTGCAATGCCATCCGGGCCGTCGAGCCCGGTGGTGACGGCACCTATCGCTGCACCAACACCGAATGCGGCGTCCAGTTGATCAAGTGCTCGAACTACCTGAACGAGAACGTCTGCAACCGGTTTCTGGATGCGCCCGGGGAAGCGGAATTCTGCGATTGCTGCCGATTGAACGATACCGTGCCGGACCTGTCGGTGGAGGGCAATCGGGAGAAGTGGGCGCGGCTGGAGGCCGCGAAACGCCGCCTGATCTATATTCTTGATGATCTGGGCCTGCCCTATGGCACCAAGGAAGATGGCCTCGATCCCCCGCTGTCGTTCGATTTCAAGGCCGATGTGCTGCCCGATGACATCGTTTACCGGACGATGGGCGAGGAAGAGCGCGTCTTCACCGGGCATGATTACGGCAAGATCACCATCAACATCCAGGAAGCCGACGATGTGGAGCGCGAAAAGCTGCGCGTCGATCTGGGCGAGGCGCAACGCACGCTGATCGGCCACTTCCGTCACGAGATCGGGCATTATTACTGGGACCTGTTGGTCCCGGAACAGCACCTTGAGACCTTCAAGACCCTGTTCGGCGATCATGAGAACCCGACCTATCAGGACGCCCTGAAGCGCCACTACGAAGAAGGGCCGCCGGACGGGTGGCAGCAGAGCTACATCAGCAGCTACGCGACCATGCACCCCTGGGAAGACTGGGCCGAGAGTTTCGCCTTCTATCTGGACATGATCAGCGTGCTGACTACGGCCGCGAATGTCGGTCTGATCGCACCTGTCGACCGGGACGACTTCAAGTCGATGCTGGACCGTTTCAGCAGTCTCGGACTGGTCCTGAACGAACTCAACCGCACCATGGGCCTGCTGGATCTCGTCCCCGGCGTGATCACCCCGCCCGTCGAGGAAAAGCTGCGCCTGGTGCATCAGGTCATCCGGACGGCGACCGGCTCCAGTCCCGCAAAGGACGCCGCTGCGGCCTGATTCACATCAGGGCCGGCGATAGATCGGCCCCCGGTCCACGACCGGCTGGATCAGGTCGGCATAGTCGTGTTCCTCGTGGTCCTCGGCCGGGCGCTGGATCTGGCCGGGATAACCCAGCAGATCGCGGATTTCCGGCACCAGATAGTAGGCCGACGAGGCAACCAGGCCGATGGCACCGATCGCCATCGGGTGGTCCCGGTTCAGCGCCTCGGCGTCTGAATTCTCGGCCAACTTCAGGGCGTGCCGCAGATCGGTCAGCACTTCGGGTCGCAGCGTCAGAACCCTGTCGACGTGGACCGGGTCTGCACCCGACCGGCTGAAGGCCGGCATGGGTTGATGGGCCGGGATCAGCTCATCGGCGATGCGGTTGAAGGTTTTACGTTCGGCATCCGTCAGCATCAGGCCACCTCCATCGCGCCGCGGTTCTCCAGCATGTTGCTCACCGCCCTGAGCGCGATCGCGCAGATCGTGCCCGTCGGATTGACGCCCGACGAGGTGACGAAGGTGCTGCCGTCCAGAACGTAGAGGTTCGGCACGTCATGACTGCGGCACCACTGGTCCAGTACCGATCGTTTCGGATCGTTGCCCATGCGGGCCGTACCCATGATGTGCCAGCCGCTGTCACGCATCAGTCGCGTCTGCGTGGTGCTGATCGCGCCGGAGGCTTCCATGGCCTCCTGCTGGCGGGCCAGGTGGAAGTCGATCAGCCGGGCCGTGTTCTCGGAGCTCTTGTAGAGGATCTTCGGGGCCGGAATACCATCCGCATCGGTGAGATCGGCGTCCAGCACGACCCGGTTCGATTCTTCCGGCAGGTCATCGACGATGATGCCCCATTCGAACGACCGTCCCAGCGTGCGGGCTGTCTTTGCGTGGAACGCCTCGCCCCATGCCTCCTCCAGCGGGCCGCCTTCATGGATCGAGCGGAACCCCAGCGGTCCACCGGTCGGCATGACCTGCCATTTGGCGCCGCGCACGAAGCCCCGGGAGTCGTCGGTCTCATAGAACTGCATGGACTGGATCGCCTGCCCCGCCGGACCCATCCAGCTTTCCAGATCGTCATCGAAATAGCCGGTGGTCGCCGCGTAGGGATGGATCATCAGATTGCGCCCGACCAGACCGGAAGAATTGCCGAGCCCGTCGGGATGATCTTTCGTGGCGGAATTGAGCAGCAGCCGCGGCGTGCCGATGCCGTTGGCGCAGACCAGCACCATTCCGGCCTTCTGGTGGTGCTCGACGCCGTCCCTGTCCGTCCAGATCGCGCCGTCCGCCAGGCCCCTGGCGTTTGTCGTGATCCGGCTGACACGCGCGCCGGTGATCAGCTTCGCGCCGTGCGCCAGCGCGTCCGGCCAGTGGGTCAGGTCGGTCGAGGCCTTCGCCTGTTCCGGACAACCCTGACTGCAGGTACCGCGGCGCACGCACTGACTGCGCCCGCGATAGGCGCGCGAAGGCACGGACTGCGGCGCGGGCCACCAGTGCCACCCCAGCTTGTTCATCCCCTGCGCCGCCTTGCGCCCGATCTTGCCGATGGGCATCGGCGGCAAGGGCGGCGGCGTCATCTCAGGGTATGCCGGATCGCCCGCCAGCCCGGAAACGCCCATCTCCACGTCCATCAGATCGTAGAACGGTTCCAGGTCCTCGTAGGTGAAGGGCCAGTCCTCGGCCACGCCGTCCAGAGAGCGGACCCGGAAGTCCGACGGCATGAAGCGCTGCCAGTGCGCCGAATACAGGATCGTCGATCCGCCGACCGCGTTGTACATCAGCGGATTGACGTCCGACTCGTCGGTGTTGATAGGATAGTCGCTCTCAATGGCGCGAATGTTCGGGTTCGGATGCCAGCGCCGCTGGGTCATCAGTTCCCATTCCGGCTTGTCGCCGTAGAACTCGTCGGTTTCGACCTTGCGCCCCTGTTCCAGGCAGACGACCTTTACACCGGCCTCGGCCAGGTGCTTGGCGGCGACGGCGCCTGATGCGCCCGCGCCTATGATCAGGACTTCGGCAGTATCCTCGGTCATGGCTCGAACCTCCCTCAGAGCATGCTGGCTGCGGGCACATAGTCGTAGCCCAGATCGCGCGCGACGGGTGCGCAGGTGACCTTCCCGGCGCAGACGTTCAGCCCCTCCATCAGGTGCGGATCCGCCGCCAGCGCGCCCTTCCAGCCATGATCCGCGATCCTGAGCGCATGGGGCAGGGTCACATTGTTCAGGGCATAGGTCGATGTCCGCGCCACGCCGCCGGGCATGTTGGCGACGCAGTAATGGACGACCTCATCGACCACATAGGTCGGCTCGGCATGCGTCGTCGCCTTCGACGTTTCAAAACAGCCGCCCTGATCGATCGCCACATCCACCAGCACCGAGCCCCGCTTCATGCTTTTCAGCATCGCGCGGTCGACCAGTTTCGGCGCGGCCGCGCCGGGGATCAGCACCGCGCCGATGACCAGATCGGCTTCCGCGACGCTGGCAGCCAGGTTGGCATGGTTGGAAAAGCGCGTCTTGGCACGGGATTCGAAGTAGACGCCCAACTTCTCCAGAACCTCAGGACTGCGGTCCAGAATGGTGACGTCCGCGCCCAGCCCCACGGCCATCTGCGCCGCGTTGAAACCGACGACACCGCCGCCGATCACCGCGACCTTGCCCGGCATGACGCCGGGGACGCCACCCAGCAGGACGCCGCGTCCCCCATGGGATTTTTCCAATGCCGTCGCGCCGGCCTGAATGGACATGCGCCCAGCGACCTGGCTCATCGGCTTCAGCAGCGGCAAGCCCCCGTCCCGGCCCGTGACCGTTTCATAGGCAATGCAGACCGCCCCGGATTTCACCAGATCGGCGGTCTGTTCGGGGTCCGGGGCCAGATGCAGGTAGGTGAACAGGATCTGCCCGTCGCGCAGCATTGCGCGTTCGCCGGACTGGGGCTCCTTGACCTTCACCACCATCTCGGCGCGTTCGAAGATTTCGGCGGCGGTAGCCACGATTTCAGCACCTGCGGCACGATAATCGTCATCGCTGGCATCAATGCCATCACCGGCACCGGTCTCGATCAGAACCGCGTGGCCATGCCGATCCAGTTCCGCAGCGCTTTCGGGTGTCAGACCGACGCGATACTCATGGTTCTTGATCTCCTTCGGAGTGCCGACGATCATCTGTATCTCCTGACTGCCAAGGTGCGGTGAAACGATAGCGCGCGCCCTCGTCCGTGTCCGTCCAACGGCTTGTCGAAAGGCGCACGATCTGTTGACGCCGTGACCGGCCGGTCAGGCGTTGCGATCCGACAGTGCGGCAACGAGCCCCGAAAACAGCCGGGCGCGCGGCACAAGCGAGGAAACGAGCAGATGCTCCTGCTTGGTATGAACGCCCGTACCCTCGACGCCCAGCCCGTCCAGTGTCGGAATGCCCAGCGCCCCGGTGAAATTGCCGTCGCTGCCGCCGCCGAACTGGGCATGCCCCAGTTCAAGACCGACATCGCGGGCAATCCGCTGCGCGACCTCCAGCAGTTCGAGGGTCGCCTGCTGCGGCTGGAACAGGGGCCGCACGGGTCCGGCCTCGACCTCGACGCGCACATCCGGGTCCGGGCTGACAATCGATGACATGCGTTGCTGAACCTCGGCAAAAGCATCCATGTCGGGCGCCACGCACAGCACCTCGGCATGACATTCGGTCGGGATCACATTGACGAACGTCCCGCCCGTGATCGTGCCGACACGAAAGGTCATCTCACGGTCGACATCGGACCAGGATTCCACCTGGGCGATCAGGCGTGCCATGACGCTGATCGAGCTGCGGCCCACCCCCACGGCAACGCCGGCGTGCGCGGGCTGCCCGTAACAGTGAAGCTTGTAACGCAGAAAGGCATGGCGGCCGCTGACGAAGTGCGCGGGCTTGCCGGGTTCGGGCACCAGCACGTAGCGGTTGGCGCGCGCGGTTTCCTCGATCAGCGCCCGCGTGGAGGGGCTGCCGATTTCCTCGTCGGGAATGAACAGGAAGGTCAGCGGCAGGTTCAGACGCTCACGGTATTCGAGAAGCTTCCGGACCGCGTGACAGGCAAGATACATCCCGCCCTTCATGTCCAGCACACCGGGGCCGAAAAGCCGGTCGCCGTCGCGGCGGATGGGCAGCGTGTCATCCAGCGTGCCCACCAGATGCACCGTATCCAGATGCCCGAGCACCAGAATGCCCGGCCGGTCATCGGCATGTCCGAAATCCAGCCGCGCCCGCACCGCGTCGCCATATCCTTCGGTGCCGGGGACGCGCTCGACGTTGGCACCCAGCGCGCGCATTTCAGCCTCGGCCAGGTCCATCATCCGGTTCACGCCGGCGGGGTCGAAGCTGGGGCTTTCGACCGCCGCCCATCGCGCGATACCGTCCGCGATCGCCTCGGCATCGAACGACAGGCCGGTGGTCATTCAGGCAGTCCGATCAGGCGTTCTCGCGATGGTTTTCCTTGGCGACCCAGTGCTCGGTGTTGTCCAGCGCCTTCTCGAAGCGGTCGAACATCACGTGGATCTCTTCCTCGGTGATGATCAGCGGCGGGCAGAAGCCCAGGCTGTCGCCCATGGCGCGCGTGATCAGGCCGTGATCCAGCGCGAATTCGGCGCAGTGCGCACCGACCATCTGCTTGGGATTGAAGGCTTTCTTCGAGGATTTCTCGGCAACCAGTTCGACAGCACCGACCAGACCGACACCGCGGACATTGCCGACCAGCGGGTGATCGGCCAGTTTCTGGAGACGGGCCTGCATGACCGGCGAAATCTCGCGGACATGTTCCAGGATCTTGCGCTCTTCCATCAACTGCATGGTCTTCAGCGCGACCGCCGCGCAGACCGGATGCGCCGAATAGGTGAAGCCGTGCGCGAAGGTGCCGACCTTCTTGGACTGCTCGACCATCGCATCATGGATCGTGTCGTTCACGATGACGGCGGAGATCGGCATGTAGGCGCTGGAGAGCTGCTTGGCGCAGGTCAGCGAATCCGGCTGGATATCGAAGGTCTCGCAGCCCCACATGTTGCCTGTCCGCCCGAAGCCGCAGATCACCTCGTCGGCGATCATCATGATGTCGTACTTCTTCAGCACCGCCTGCATCTTGGGGAAATATCCCGCCGGCGGCACCAGCACGCCGCCCGCTCCGCAGACCGGCTCGGCGATGAATGCCGCGATGGTGTCAGGCCCCTCGGCAAGAATGCGTTCTTCAAGCTGGAAGGCCAGACGCGACGCATATTCCTCTTCGGTCTCCCCGGTCTCCATCCCGCGATAGGGATAGGCCATGTCCACGTGGCCGACATTGGCGATGGGCAGGTCGAATTCGGCATGGTTGGCGGGCAGGCCGGTCAGCGATGCCGCGGCGATGGTGACGCCGTGATAGCCCTTGATCCGCGCCAGCACCTTCTTCTTCTTCGGACGACCCAGCGCATTGTTCACGTACCACTGCAGCTTCAACTGGCTGTCGTTGGCTTCCGAACCGGAGTTGGCGAAGAACACCTTGGACAGACCGTTCGGGGCCATCTCGACCAGTTTCTCGGCCAGGTCGATCTGGGGCATCGAGCTCTTGTGACCGAACTGATGATAGAAGGGCAGCTTGCGCATCTGCTCGACGGCAGCGTCGATCAGTTCTTCCTCACCGAACCCGAACGAGGCACACCAGAGGCCGGCCATGCCCTCGATATATTCCTTGCCCTCGTCATCAAAGACGTGAACGCCCTTGCCCTTTTCGATGATCATGGGGCCCTTGGACTTGTGCATGTCCAGGTTGGTGTAGGAATGGATGACATTCTCGATGTCGCGTGCGGACGGTGAATTGCCGATGTCGTTCATGACTCTGCCCCATGGATCAGGAAATTCGCGCCATGATAGACTATTGGCGCGGAAATGTGAGGGGGACGTTGTTCATAATAGACAGGCGAATGGTGCGCCCCTGTCCAATGCCGTCCGGCGTCAACCGCAGCTGCAGGCGTTCTGGTGCCCCGGGCCCGACTCGAACGGGCACTCTGTTGCCAGAAACAGATTTTGAGTCTGTCGCGTCTACCAATTTCGCCACCGGGGCACAGAGGGATCGAAATCACCTCGGCGCGGGCGGATCATAGCGACGCAAACCGGGGGTTCAAGCAAAAGCCCGCAGGCATGAAACGCTGCGCTTGCCCCTTGCCCCCCGCTTATGTATAAGCCCGGCTTCCGGACAACAGTGCTGCGGCGATCCACGAATCCGCGCGCAGCCCACAGCAGACGAAAAGCGGACGATGCCATGAAGCCCGATATCCATCCCGACTATCACGAAATCACGGTACAGCTGACCAACGGCGAGACCTACCAGACCCGTTCGACCTGGGGCAAGGAAGGCGACACGATGGTTCTGGATATCGATCCGTCCAGCCACGGTGCCTGGACCGGCGGCACGCAGCGCATCATGGAAAAAGGCCAGGTCGCCAAGTTCAAGCAGCGCTACGCCAACCTGGGCATCTAGCACGCTGCTTTCCGGCCCGTATCGGATCAATCAGGAAAACCCGCCGGTGGCAGCATCGGCGGGTTTTTTTGTGCAAGTTTCCGCTCGATCAGCCTCTTGAACCGTTTCTGGCAATTCCCAAATTATTGCTCAGCGGCGGCCCATCTGGGCGTCGCTGTTCAACCCCGCTTGCGCCGGCCTTCCGGGCGAGCGGATCAGCGAAGAAGATTTCGCGGACCCAAAGGTCCCGGGATCGGCAACATAAGCATTGCTTCCAAGGAGGATGTGACATGCGCACTTTTGATCTTTCCCCCCTCTTCCGCAACTCCGTCGGCTTCGACCGCTTCGACCGCCTGTTCGATGGCGCGTTCAACAACGCCAACGACGGGCCGGCCTTTCCGGCCTATGACATCGTCAGGTTCGGTGAAGACAACTACCGCATCACCCTGGCGGTCGCCGGTTACGACGAAGGCGATATCGACATCACGCAGGAAGGCCGCACCCTGACCATCTCGGGCAAGGCCACGGTCGAAGAGGCGTCGTCCGAGGACGAACAGCCTGCCGTCCTGCATCGCGGTATCGCGCGTCGCGCCTTCACCCGCCGCTTCCATCTGGCCGATACGGTCAAGGTCACGGGCGCGGAACTGGTGAACGGGCTGCTGAACGTCGATCTGGTCAATGAGATCCCCGAGGCCGAGAAGCCGCGGCAGATCGCGATCAACGGCAACCAGAAGAGCCTGCCGAAAGCTGCATAACAGCCTGTCGCAGGTTCGACGCAACAACGAGGCCCCGCCGGATCCGTCCGGCGGGGTTTCTCATTTCACGAGGCGGCTCTGCTGCCTGACGGAAGCCGTCGGCAGCGCACCAAGCCGCCGGTATTCTCCGGCGTCGAGCATGTCCGGATCGTCAAGCCAGTCGATCATCATGTCCGTCAGGTCATCGCCCCAGAACAGGCTCTCGCCGATACGGAACGTCGGCACCCCATAGACACCTGCCGCGACTGCATCATCGGTATTCCCGCGCAACCGGTCCTTGATCGCCGGATCGTTGACGGTTTCCGCGACATCCCCGATGCCCAGCAGGACCGCCAGCCGTTCGAGGCCCTTCGGATCCTCTCCGTCCTCGCCCCTGCCCCACACATGGTCGAAGACCGCATGCGTGACTGCCACGGTGCTGCCTGCCGCAATGGCCATGCGCAGTATCGCCAGCGGGTTGAAGGGGTGGCGCGGCGGCGCACGAAACGGCAGTCCGCGCCGCGTCGCAAGCCAGTGCGCATAGCGGTAGGTCTGTACGCGCTTGGCGGGAATTTCGGCGGGTCCGAGCTGACCCCAAGCACCCAGCAGGCCTGCGAACAGCACCGGTACCGGCGTGACTTCCAGCCGGTCCTCCAGTTCGCTGAAACGCTTCAGCTGCAGATAGGCGTAGGGCGATACGACGTCGTAATACCAGAAAGCCGCCTGTTTCATGTCTCATCCCCCTCTCGATGCAGGCCGCACCGTAGATGCCGTCCCGACCCCCTGCAACCCGCCCAGGCGTGCCGGTGTCCCGCCCTGCCGGACATGCAGGTGTCGGGCACCGACAATGCTCTTGCAATTTCGCTTCTCCGGACCTCAGATCGCCTGCACAGACAGGTCTTTATCTTGAGAGCAATCCGAACCGTGCCGAGCTTCCGCATATGACGAATCAGGTCACGCTCATGCCCGGCGATCCGGCGCCGTGGTTTCATCAGCGGTCGTATGCCAACGCGCGCTATGCCTTCGATACGGCGGCGGGCCGCTACATCGTTCTGTGCTTCTTCGGATCGGCGTCCGATCCCCACAGTGCCGCCGCCATTGCCGCCGTCCGTGCCCGGAAGGAATTCTTCGACGATGTCCGGGGATCGTTCTTCGGCGTGAGCAACGACCCCTCCGATGAGACGCAGAAACGCGTCGCCGACAGCTATCCCGGATACCGCTATTTCTGGGATTTCGACGGCACGATCGCCAGGGCCTACGGAGCGGTCCCCCGGGACCATGCGGCAACCACCGTCATGCGCCGCATGTGGGTCGTGCTGGATCCAACGTTGCGGGTCACGCACGTCATTCCGTTCCGGCCGGACCGGTCCGACATCGAAGAGGTGACGGCCTGTCTCGACGCCCTGCCACCTGCCGACCGGTTTGCCGGTTTTGAACTGCAGGCCCCGATCCTGATCCTGCCGAATGTATTCGAACCGGCTTTCTGCCAGCGGCTGATCGATCTCTATGAAACCGACGGCGGCGAGGAATCGGGCTTCATGCGCGAGAAGGATGGCAAGACGGTCCCCGTCTATGACAACAGCCACAAGCGCCGGCGCGATCACGTGATAAAGGATGACACCGTCATCCGCATGGCACAGGCACGCGTCAGCCGGCGCATCGTGCCCGAGATCCGCAAGATCCATCAGTTCAACGTGACCCGGATGGAACGCTACATCGTCGCCTGCTATTCCGGCGAGGACGGCGGTCACTTCCGCGCGCATCGCGACAACACCACAAGCGGCACCGCGCATCGCCGGTTCGCCGTCTCGATCAACCTGAATGCCGATTTCGACGGCGGCGAGGTCGGCTTTCCCGAATATGGACCCCGCGGTTTCAAGCCGCCGCCGGGCGGTGCGCTGATATTCTCGTGCTCGCTGCTGCACAGGGTGTCTCCGGTCACGCGAGGCCAGCGCTTCGCCTTCCTGCCATTCCTGTATGACGACGCCGCCGCGCAGTTGAGAGAACAGAACAATCGGTTCCTGGCCGATCCGAAATCAGCGTATCGCGCGACGGTCGTGGACCCCGCGCAGCCGGGCCGCCCCAATGTGGCACCCGTGCCCTGACAACACCGCCGGGCTGCCACATTTCGGCAAGCTGACGCCTCATTGCCCCGCTCTGATACCGCCATCACCCAAGAGAAGGAGGCGGGCAGATGAGACGGCAGATTTTCAGGATCGCAATGCAGGTGCTGGTGGTGATGACCATCGCTCCGGCGGCATTCGCCAACTCAGGCAGCAACGGCAGGCTGGTCACACTGGATGACGTGGGCACGGGCAACCTGCTGCTGAAGACCGACAAGCCGGGCAAGTACGTTCAAGCGCCGCTTGTCAGCAGCACGTTCGACATCGACATTTCGGGACCGATCGCACGGGCCACCCTGAGCCAGCGTTTCCTGAACCCGTCGGATCAGTGGGTCGAGGGCCGCTACGCCTTTCCCCTGCCCGACGAGGCCGCCGTGGATGGCCTGAAGATGCGCATCGGCGACCGGTTCATCGAAGGTCTGATCAAGGAGCGGCAGAAAGCGCGCGAAATTTACGAGCAGGCGAAGAACGACGGCAAGAAGGCGGCGCTGATCGAACAGCACCGCCCGAACCTGTTCACCAATGACGTCGCCAACATCGGTCCCGGAGAAGTCATCGTCGTCCAGATCACCTGGCTGCAGACCCTGCAGCCGCAGGACGGGGCTTACGAGATGCGCCTGCCGCTGGTCGTGGCCCCGCGCTACAACCCGCGTCCCGTCGTCCAGACCGTCGATTTCGGGCCGAACGGCTGGGCGGTGAACGATCCGGTACCCGATCGCGAAGACATCGAGTCGCCGCTGGTCGATCCGCGCACGCAGGCACCGGGAGAAATCCACAATCCCGTCGCCATCAATATCGATCTTGCGGCAGGCTTCCCGCTGGATCTGGTCGACAGCCGCCATCACGATGTCACGGTCACCCGGCCGGACGACACCTCGGCTGCAATCAGCCTGAGCGGCCCTGCGCCTGCGGATCGCGACTTCGTGCTGCGCTGGACATCGGCCATCGGTGCCATGCCGCATGCTGCCCTGTTCCGGCAGACCGTCGGTGACCGTGACTATTATCTGGCGATGCTGACGCCGCCGGAGCCCGAGAATGTCCAGTCCACCGGCCCCCGGCAGGTGATCTTCGTGCAGGATGTTTCCGGGTCCATGAGCGGCGAATCCATCCGCCAGGCCCGCGAAGGCCTGGCGCTCGCCCTGAACCGGCTGACGCCTGCCGACAGCTTCAACATCATTCTTTTCAACGATCAGTACTGGACGTTCGCGGACCGGCCCATCCCGGCGAGCGCAGCCAACATCCGGCGCGCCCTGTCCCGGATCGAGGGCCTGGAAGCCGATGGCGGCACGGAGATGCTGCCCGCGCTGAAGGCGGCACTGATCGACACATGGAACCAGGACGGTCAGTTGCGCCAGATCGTGTTCCTGACCGACGGTGCCGTCGGCAACGAGGCCCAGATGCTGACGGAGATCGGTCAGTCGCTTGGGCGTTCGCGGCTCTTCACGGTCGGGATCGGCTCCGCGCCCAACAGCTATTTCATGACGCGCGCAGCGGAACTGGGGCGTGGCAGCACGGTCTATATCGACGATCTGGCCAGGGTGGCCGTGCAGATGGACGGTCTGTTCCAGAAGCTCGAAAATCCGGTGCTGACGGATGTGACCGCCGGTCTGCCGGGCGGATCCGCCGACGTCTCCCCCGATCCCCTGCCGGACCTTTATGCAGGCGACCCCGTGATCTTCGCCTTCCATGCACCGGCGGGCACCACGGGCGAGATCGAACTGTCCGCGAACCGTCAGGGCGGGGCCTACAGCTGGCGCATGGATCTGGCGAAGGCCGCCGGGCGCGACGGTGTGGCAAAGCTCTGGGCGCGCAAGCGCATCCGCAGTCTGGAAGGTCTGCACAACAGCCAGATCGGCTGGGAGATGGGGCAGGACAAGCTGGATGCCCAGATCCTGGAACTGGCGCTGACGCATGAACTGGTCAGCCGTCTCACCTCGCTGGTGGCGGTCGAGGCAGAGCCCAGCCGTCCCGTCGGCGCGGACACGGTATCGACCGACGTCGCCCTGAACCTGCCGAAGGGCTGGAACCCGGACGTGTTCATGGATCCGGTCGCACCCGCGCCCGCACCGATGATGAAGCGTGCGGCATTGTCGGCCGATGTGGCGGCCGCGCTGAAGACAAGTGCGCCCGCCGCCGAGGCCGCGCCCGCACCGCCGCAGGGGGCATTGAACTGGATGAGCCAGTTGATCGCCGGCTTCCTGCTGATGCTTGGCGCTCTGGTCGGCTGGCTTGCCACGCGCTCCCGTTCCGTACCCTCCGACCGTTCCGGGACCGCCGCATGACCCGGCGAAACCGGAGCCGCTGGCCGCTGCGATCCGCTCTCGTCGCAGCGGCCCTGGGCGGCGCCATCATCGCAGGTGATGGCGTCTTCATGGTTGCGAAAGCCGAACTGGGGCAGGTTCTGCTGGACCGGGCCTACGCGGACGGCCTTTCCGAACCGTGGCCCGGTGCGGATGTCAGACCGGTGGCCCGTCTCAGGGTACCGTCGCTGGAACGGACGGTGGTCGTTCTCGACAGCGCCTCCGGAAAGGCCATGGCCTGGGGGCCGGGCCATGTGGCGGGCAGCACCCTGCCCGGCAACCCCGGCCTCAGCGCCATTGGCGGACATCGCGATTCCCACCTCGCCTTTCTCGGCGAACTCGGCCCCGGCACGGAAGTGATCGTCGAACGTCCCGCCCATCCGGACCGTAGCTACCGGATCACCCACGCGGAAGTGGTCGACAGCCGCATATGGCGCTATCCGCTGGATCCTGGCGGACCGCCGCGTCTCGCGCTGACGACCTGCTGGCCGCTGGACGCGCAGGCACAGGGGCCCATGCGCCTGGTGGTATACGCGGAAGCTTCCACCGGCTGAGCCAATCCCCTACCCTTGCGGCAGACGTCATGCACCTGGGGAGGAAAAGACGATGGCGATGCAATATCCGGTTCTGCTGACCGGCTCGGCGAGCGGTATCGGCGACGCGACGGCCAAGCGCCTGCTCGACGCCGGCAACAAGGTCATCTCAGTCGACATCAAGGAACCGAAACAGTCCGTTCACGAACACCACACCTGCGACCTGGGCGATTCGAAGGCGATCGACGATCTGCTGGGCAAGCTGAAGGGGCCGTATTCGTCGCTGCTGAATGTGGCGGGCGTGCCGGAATCGGTGGGCGGTGCCAAGTGCATGGCGATCAACGTCTTCGGCTTGCGCAAGCTGACGGAAGCGCTGTTCGACGACATTGCCGACGGCGGCACCGTAGTGAGTGTGTCGTCCATCGCCGGCAACAACTGGCGGAAACGCCGTGCGGCGATCAGCGACCTGCTGGCAACCAGCAGCTTCGAGGAGGGCGTTGCCTGGTGGGACAAGAACGGCGCGGACGTCGGGACCGACCCCTACACCTTCTCCAAGGAAACCGTGGTCGTCTACACGATGGCGCTGGCGGGTCGCGGGCTGACGCGGGGCATCCGCGTGAACGATGTCGGTCCCGGCCCGGTCGATACGCCCCTGCTGCCCGACTTCACGCACTTCGCGGGCGAGGACAACATGAAGAACATGATCAGCATGACAGGCCGCGCGGCGGAAGCCGACGACATCGCCGAAGCGCTGGTGATGCTGGCCAACGGCGAGCCGCGCTGGGTCAACGGGCATCATCTGGTGGTCGACGGCGGCATGACGGCGGGCTTTTCCGCCGGCTGGAAATCCTGAGGGGGATCGCACCATGATGGGTGACAAGGGGGCGGGCGCAACCGCCATCGCCAAGGCCAGCCGGACCGCGATCCGCATCCGGGGCTATGATCTGTGCGACGACCTGATGGGCAAGGTGGATTTCTCCAGCTTCTTCTTCATGCACCTGACGGGGAAGATGCCGACCGAGAACCAGTTGTTCTTCCTGAACGCGCTGCTGGTGGCGCTGGCCGAGCACGGCCTGACGCCAAGTGCGCAAGCCGCCCGCATGACCCTGCAGGCCGGTCCCGACGCCATGCAGGGTGCGGTTGCGGCAGGCATTCTGGGCTGCGGTTCCGTCATCCTGGGCTCGGCGGAGACCGCCGGGCAGTTTCAGGCGGAAGGTGTGAAGCGTGTGCTGGCCGGCGAGGACCGTGCTGCCGTCGCCCGCGAGATGGTGCAAAGCCTGCGGGATAGCAGGAAATTCCTGCCCGGCTTCGGCCATCCGATCCACAAGCCCGTCGATCCGCGCGCGGTGCGTATTCTGGATCTGGCAGATGAGCGGGGCGCGGCGGGCGAGCATGTCGCCTTCCTGCGCGCCTGCGCCGATGTTGCCGACGAGATCTATGGCCGCCCCATGGTGATGAACCTGAACGGTCCCCTGCCCGCGATCCTGCTGGACCTCGACTTTCCGCCTGCGGCATTGAAAGGCATTTCCATCCTGTGCCGTACCGCCGGCCTGATCGGCCACTGCGTCGAGGAACTGGAGCGCCCCATCGGCTTCCGTCTGGCGCATCTCGGCGATCAGGGCACAAAATACGACGGCCCGAACCCGCCGGAAGACCTCTGAGCGATGGGCGGTACGGTTCTGATCGCAGGCGCGAGCGGCATCGTCGGCGGTGCCGCCGTCCGGCATTTTTCGGCATTGCCGGACTGGAAGGTCGTTGCCCTGTCGCGGCGCGTGCCGGACTTCGCCTTCGAAGGCGCGCACATCCCGCTTGACCTGATGGACGCGGACGCCTGCGCGGCGACGGCGCAGGAGCACTTCGGCGCGGTCACCCATCTGGTCTACGCCGCGCTCTACGAGAAGGACGACGTGATCGGCGGCTGGCGCGATCCGGAGCAGATGGCGACCAACGATCAGATGCTGCGCAACCTGTTCGGCGCGCTGGAACCTGCGGCACCGGACCTGAAGCACGTCTCGCTGATGCAGGGGGCCAAGGCCTATGGCGTACACATCCACCCTCTGGCCAGTCCGGCCAAGGAACGCTGGCCGCGCGACGACCACGACAACTTCTACTGGCTGCAGGAAGACTATCTGAAAGAGCGGCAGCAGGCGGGCAACGGCTGGACCTGGAGCATCTGGCGTCCGCATCTGGTGACCGGGTTCTCACCCGGCAGCCCGATCAACATGCTGTTCGCGATGGGGGCTTTTGCCGCGATCAGCCGCGAGGAAGGCAAGCCCCTGACCTTTTCCGGCGGGCCGCCCTTCATCCAGCAGATGTCGGATTCGCGCCTGATCGCTCAGGCTTTCGCATGGGCCGCGGACAATCCGTCGGCGTCGGCGAACCAGCATTTCAACATCGCCAATGGCGACATCGTCATCTGGCAGAACCTGTTTCCCGCCATCGCCGACCATTTCGGCATGGAACTGGGACCGCCCCGCCCGTTCTCGCTGGCCGAAGCGATGCCGCAGAAGGAAGAGGTCTGGCAGCAGATCGTGCGGAAACACGATCTGCGCCCCTCGAACCTCGCCGAGATGGTCGGGGCATCCTGGCAGTTTGCAGACTTCGTGCTGGGATTTGGCAAGAAACCGAGCGCAACCGTCCTATCGACCGTCAAGCTGCAGCAGGCAGGATTTACCGGCTGTCTCGACAGCGAGGATGCCATGATCGCATGGTTCGAGGATCTGCAGGCACAGCGTATACTGCCCCGCTAATGGAGGTTCGCCATGAACGAAGTCAAACCCTTCCGTGATGAAGTCACCGATCGGAGCATGTCCGATGGCTGCGGCTTTCAGGACGGCATCTACAAGCCCATCGCCGAGGTTGGCGTGAACGTGCTGGACTGGGGCTTCAACAAGTCCGACGTGACCTACGACGTGGTGCATGTGAAGGACGGTGCCTTCTTCCGCCTGCAGCACCACCTGGACCGCTTCTGGGCCTCGATGAAGGGGCTGCGCATGTCGATCCCCTACAGCCAGGAAGAGGTGGCGGAAATCCTGACCGAGTGCGTGAAGCGTGCGGGTCTGCGCGATTCCTATGTTGCGATGATCACCACGCGCGGTATCCCGACCCCTGGCATGCCGCGCAAGCCGCACCTGATCGAGAACCGCTTCATCGGCTATGCGATACCCTGGGTCGACGTGATCAAGCCCGACGTGCAGGAACGCGGGGCGCACCTGATCATCTCGAAGGTGCCGCGCATCCCCGCCGCCTCGGTCGACCCCACCATCAAGAACTATCACTGGGGCGACCTGATCCGCGCGCAGTTCGAAGCCGATGACGCGGGCGCGGACACGGCGATCCTGCTGGATATCGACGGCTATGTGACCGAGGGGCCGGGCTTCAACGTCTTCGCGGTCATCGACGGCACGGTGGTCAGCCCGGACCGGGGATCGCTGGAAGGCATCACCCGGCGCTCGGTGCTGGACATCTGCGACCAGCTCGGCATCCCGAACGAGATCCGCGCCATCCGTCCCGAGGAAATGCTGGAGGCCGACGAGATCTTCACCGCCACCACCGCCGGCGGCGTCATGCCCTGCGCCCGCATCGACGGCCGCATCAAGGGCAACGACCGTCCCGGCCCGGTCTCGATGCGCCTGAAGGAAACTTACTGGCAGCGCCACACCGAAGGCTGGGACACGACGCCGATTGATTACGGGGACGCGTAGGTTCGTACCGCATCAGGGACCCGCACGGCCTGTCACCCCCGTCTCCGTGCGGGGGCGGAAAGTGCCATATTTCCGATCGGGGATCTCTCAGCCGCAGGACAAGCCGGTCCCCGCACAAGGCGGGGGTGACCCTCGGGGATTCACTGCGGGAGCTACGACCACCCCGCCACTTTCCGACCCACGGTCAAACCGCTGACCGCATCGACAATTGTGTCGGCGTCGATGCCGAAGTGCCTGTAGAGATCGTCGATGGTGCCGGTCTGGCCGAAGTGCTCGACGCCGAGGGGAATGCTCTTGTGGCCTTCGACAGAACCGAGCCAGCCGAGCGTGGCCGGGTGGCCGTCGATCACGGTGACGATGGTGCAGTGGCGCGGCAGCGGGCGCAGCATCCGTTCGATATGGCTGGCGGCGCTGTGGTCGCCCCGCTTGCGGGCGCGCTGGGCGGCGGTCCAGCCAGCGATGAGGCGATCCGCGGACGTTATCGCCATGACGCCGATGTCGCGACGGCTTCCGCCGATGCGGCCGGCGGCCTCAATGGCTTCCGGGGCGACACAGCCCTGATAGGCGATGACGACCTCGCAGTTCGGGCCCGGTTCACGCCACCAGTAGGCCCCGTCGATCACGCCTTGCCGGAAGGCCTCGTCCGAGCGGGCGGCGGGCTGTTCCAGCGTCCGCGTCGAGAGGCGCAGATAGACCGAACCGCCGGTCTCGTCGCGCAGCCAGGTGCGCTCGTCCGGATCGCCCTCTCCGTCACGCTGCATGTAGGCGAAGGACCATTCCATGATGGCGGCCAGCTCGTCGGCATAGGCGGGTTCGAAGGCGGCCACGCCATCCTGGCTCATGCCGATCAGCGGGGAACCGATGGACTGGTGCGCCCCGCCCTCGGGCGCCAGAGACACGCCCGACGGCGTGCCGACGATCATGAAGCGGGCATCCTGATAACAGGCATAGTTCAGCGCATCGAGCCCGCGTGCCACAAACGGATCGTAGACCGTGCCCACCGGCAGCAGGCGCGTCCCGAACAGGCTGTGTGACAGCCCCGCCGCGCCCAGCAGCAGGAACAGGTTCATCTCGGCAATACCCAGTTCGATGTGCTGGCCGTCCGGGCGGAAGCGCCATTTCTGCGCCGAAGGCACCCGCTCCGCCTGGAACGTGTCGTCCAGCTTGTCGCGCGCGAACAGATGACGGCGGTTCACCCAGGGACCGAGGTTGGTCGAGACGGTCACATCCGGCGCGGTGGTGACGACACGCGACGCCATCTCGCTGTCCGATTTGGCGATGGCGTCCATGATCTTGCCAAAGGCGGCCTGAGTGGAGACGGCCTTGTCGCCCGGCGCATCGAGCCGCGGCACATCGATGGCATGGTCGGTGTACCGGCGTGTGCCTTTCGAGAAGAAGGGGACGTCATCCAGAAAGGCCTTCAGCGCGCCTTGGTCCTCGACTGTGGCAAAAGGTTCCCATTCGTCGCCTTGGGCCACGCCCATCTTCTTCTGGAACTCGGCCATCTGGGTCGGGTTCATCAGGCCAGCATGGTTGTCCTTGTGGCCGGCCAGCGGCGTGCCCCAGCCCTTGATGGTGTAGGCCAGAAAGCAGGTTGGGCGGTCGTCGTCCGCCGCTTCCGCGAAGGCTTCGGCCAGCGTCTCGACGCACTGCCCGCCCAGGTTCTCCATCAGCTCGGCCAGTTCGTCGTCGGACCGCCGGTCCAGCAGGGCCGTCACCTCGCCCTGATCGCCGATCTCATCCATCAGCCGCTTGCGCCATGCCTTGCCGCCCTGAAAGGTCAGCGCGGAATAGAGCTGGTTCGGGCAGTCCTCGATCCAGTCCCTCAGGCGTTCCCCGCCCGGTTCGGCAAAAGCGGCTGCCTGGATGACGCCGTGGCGCAGGCGGACGACCCGCCAGCCGAACGCATCGAAGATCTTCTCGATCCGCTCCCACAGGCCCTCGCGGATGACACCGTCGAGGCTCTGGCGGTTGTAGTCGATGATCCACCAGCAGTTGCGCAGGCCGTGCTTCCAGCCCTCCTGCAGGCATTCGTAGACGTTGCCCTCGTCCATCTCGGCGTCGCCGACCAGCGCCACCATGCGGCCCATCGGCCTGTCCGGTGCAAAGGTCTTGGCGGCAATGTAATCCTGAATGATGGAAGCAAAGGCCGTGATCGCGACACCCAGCCCGACCGAGCCGGTGGAGAAATCCACATCGTCGATGTCCTTGGTCCGCGACGGATAGGACTGCACACCGCCGAAGCCGCGGAAGTTCTCCATCTTCTCGCGCGTCTGGTTGCCCATCAGATATTGCATCGCATGGAAGATCGGTGAGGCGTGCGGCTTCACCGCCACCCGGTCCTCGGGGCGCAGTGCCGAGAAATACAACGCGGTCATCATCGACACCATCGACGCCGACGAGGCCTGATGCCCCCCCACCTTCAGTCCGTCGTCCTTCGACCGCAGGTGATTGGCATTGTGGATCATCCAGTGCGACAGCCAGAGCAGCCGCTGTTCGATGGTCTTGAGGTGGGCTGTCGTCATGTCAAAACCTCAAAGCAGGCGGCGGATGTTGCGGGCACCGTGGAGGATACGCTGTATCCTGACGGTTCGCTTCTCCACTGAATAGAAGATCAGGTAGTTGCCGTGAACAACGCGCCGAACGATCCGCTGGGGTGACCGCTTCCAGACCGCCGACGCCTCCGGAAATTCCGACAGCGCCAGGCAACGGCCATACAATTCCCTCGCGAACGATTCCGCCCGTTCCGGATTATCCTCCGCAATGTAAGCGGTGATTTCTTCCAGATCGCGCTCAGCCCGGCGGGACAGGCGAACGATCATGCGCGTTCGCGCGCCATGGCGGAATATTTGTTGATGAGGCGCTCAAATACTTCCTCCGCAGGTTTCGAGCGGCCGGCCTCAAAGTCTTCGAATGCAGGCTCGAGTTCAGCCCAGATCTCTTCCTCGGTCCAGCCGCCTGCGCCATGAGCGTCCTGATCGTGGCGGATCAGGTCGCGGACATAGTCGCTGGCATTGCTGTAGCGACCGCTCTTCGCCTGCTGCTCGACCCATTCACGCATTTCGTCCGGTAGAGAGACATTCATGGTTGCCATAGCTTATCTCCATTGCACACGAATTTTGGCAAGCTATGCCATAAATCGTGCAGAATGTCAGCAGGGAGGGCGGCTGGCGTCCGCGTGGCTTACTGGTGCCCTTTCGGCCATTGCGGACGGTACGGTGCTTCGATCTGCTTGCATTCGTCCTCGGAGAGTTCGACCTCCAGCGCGGCGATGGCATCGGAGATGTGGCCAGGCTTCGATGCCCCGATGATCGGCGCGGTGATCGTGTCGTTCTTCAGCACCCAGGCCAGCGCGATCTGTGCGGGCGGCAGGCCCTTCGCCTCGGCCACATCGCAGACGGCGTTGGCCACGTCGAAGTCTTCCGGGCGGCCGAAGACGCGCTGTGCCACGGGGTCGGTCTTCGCGCGGTCCGTATCGCCAAGGGATTCGCCTTCCGGGCGACGGGTCAGGAACCCGCGTGCCATCGGGCTCCACGGGATCACGCCGATGCCGTTGTCGGCGCAATAGGGCAGCACCTCACGTTCTTCCTCACGATAGGCCGCGTTGTAGAAATTCTGCATCGAGACAAAGCGCGTCCAGCCGTTCATGTCCGCGACATGCTGCATTTCCATGAACTGGCGCGCCCACATGGACGAGGCACCGATATAGCGGACCTTGCCTGCCTTCACGCAGTCATGCAGGGCTTCCATCGTTTCCTCGATGGGCGTGTGATAGTCGAAGCGGTGGATCTGGTAGAGGTCGACATAGTCGGTGTCCAGCCGACGCAGACTGTCGTCGATGCTGGCCATGATATGCTTGCGCGACAGGCCGCGGTCGTTCGGTGCCTTGGACATCGGATTGTAGACCTTGGTCGCGATGACGGTCTGATCGCGCGGCGCCAGTTCCTTCAGCGCACGGCCTGTAACCTCCTCCGACGCGCCGATGGAATACATGTCCGCCGTATCGAAGAAGTTGATCCCGGCCTCCCAGGCCTCCCGGAAGAAGGGCTTCGATTCCTCCTCGCGCAGCACCCATGAATGGTGGCCCTTATCCGGGTCGCCATAGGTCATGCAGCCCAGACAAAGCTTGCTGACACGCAGGCCCGTCTGGCCCAATCGCACATATTCCATCACGTTCTCCCCCTTAGAGAATGGCGCGCAACGCATCCATCAGGCGCGCGACGTCATCGTCATTGTTGTACAGATGCGGCGTCACCCGCATCGAGGTGCCGCGCACACTGATATGAACCTGTTGCGCCGCCATGTCCGCGACAAGGTTCGCTGGTGGCTTGTCCGGAAACGAAAGTCCCAGAAAATGCGGCGCACGCGAACTGTCCGGCGGCGACGTCAGACCGAGCATGGCTGCCTGCGCGGCGATATCCCGCGTCTTCGCGCCCAGCGTCTCGGCGATAGCCTTCGGCGTCCATTCATGCAGCTGTTCCATCGCGGCAATCGCTCCCGGCATCAGGGCGAAATTCGAGAACTCGCCCATGTCGTAGCGCCGCGCACCGGGCTGCATATCGTCCACATAGTTCAGCAGATTGGCGAAATCCCGCGCATTGGAGCGGGTCATCCAGCTCTGTTCCAGCGGTTCGCCATCCTGCCAGTTCGGATCGACATACATGAACCCGATGGAATACGGCCCCAACATCCACTTGTAGGCGGCGCAGACCATGAAGTCGGGACGCACATCCTTCACCGAAAACGGCAGCGCGCCGAGAGACTGCGTGAGGTCAAGGACCAGTGCCGCGTCCACCTCGCGCAAACGCGCACCGACCGCAACGAGGTCGATCAGGCTGCCGTCGGTCCAGTGATTGTTGGCGAGCGCGGCAATCGCCGTCCGGTCGTCGATGGCGTCGAGAATGACCCGTGTCCAGTCATCGTCCTGCGCCTTCCCCAGCGTGACCACTTCGGCACCGTTGGCCTTCGCCATCTCCCGCCAGCCGTAGACGTTCGACGGGAACTGGTCCTTCAGCACCAGAATGCGCTGCCCCTTCGCAAGCGGCAGGTTCCGCGCGGCGGTGGCGATGCCATAGCTCGCGGCTGGCACGACGGCGACGTCATCGGATGTCGCGCCGATCAGCTCCGCGAACAGGCCTCGGGCCTTGTCGGTCTCGGTAAAGAAGTCATCCGGCACGACCGTCCATGGCTGCGCCTTGCGCGCCGCACCCCGGCGCACGGCTTCGACGACGCGACGACTGAGCGGCCCCATGTAGGCGCAGTTCAGATAGGCCCGGTCATCGGGCATGTCGAACAGGTGACGCTGACAGGCAATCATGCGGCCGGCCGCTTCAGGACGAACTGCACCGCATCCCACGAACAGACCTTCTCGCCGTTCTGGTTGAATATGCGCACCAGCATGGTGACGAGACCCAGTTCGGGACGCGATTTGCTCTCGCGCTTCTCAGTGATCTCGACCTCGCCGGAGATCGTGTCGCCGGGGCGCACGGGCATGTGGAACGTCAGATTGCTCATCCCGTTCGAGCCCATGGAGGCCGACCCGATGAAACCGGCCTGGACCAGCATACGAAAGCCGGTCGCCGCCACCTGCCAGCCACTCGCGATCATGCCGCCGTAGATCGACTTTTCCGCCGCGACCTTGTCCAGATGGTGGGGTTGGGGATCATATCTGAAGGCGAATTCGATGATCTCGCTTTCGGTCAGCGTGATGCCCGGCCCCCTGATGATCTCGCCAATCCGATAGCTTTCGTAGTGGCGCGCCGGGTCGCGATGGTCCGTCATTTCAGGCCCTTGAAGAATGTGAAGATATCGGCCGTCAGTTCGACGGGTTTCTCCATCGCCGCGAAATGCCCGCCATCTTCCTGTTTCGTATAGTGAACGACGTTATAGCTCCGGTTCAACCAGCTGTCCGGCGGGATCAGCCCCAGATCGTAGGGGAAAAGGCAGAAGCCGGTCGGCACCTCGACCCGGTCCGGCGTCCCGTCGTCCCTCCTGCCGAGTTCCATGCCGCCCTGCTCCGTCACGGCGGTATAGATCCAGCTTGCCGAATTGTGCGCATTGTTGACCCAGTAGAACATCAGGTTGGTGATCAACTGGTCCATCGAATGCAACGTCAGAACGCCCGGACCTTCCTTGTGGCGGTACTGGAATTTCTCGACAATCCACGCCGCCAGGCCAGCCGGACTGTCCGACAGGCCATAGTTCAGACTCTGCGGTTTGGTGCCCTGGATCTGGAAATAGCCCATGCCCCGGGCGGTGCGCTTCTTGAAGGCTGCGATCCATTTCTTCTCGTCATCGGACAGTGGCGGCGCGCCCTCGCCCAAGTAGGGCCTCAACGGCACCATATTCAGATGAACGGCCTTCACCCGATCGGGGTGCCGGTGCGCCAGCCATGATGTGATGATCGATCCCCAGTCGCCGCCCTGCGCGTAGAACTGCTCGATGCCGAACGTCTCCCGCATCATCTTAGCCCAGAGATCGGCAATTTCCTTCGGGTGCATCGGTTTCGCCGGCGCACTGGACCAGCCATAGCCCGGCAGCGAGGGGCAGATCACGGTGAAGCCGTCCTCGGCATCGCCACCGAACCGTTCCGGATGGGCAAGCGGCTCGATGATCTCGTGGAATTCGAAGATCGAACCGGGCCAGCCGTGGGTGATCAGCAGGGGTTCCGGGTTGCTGCCCGACCCCGGTTCGCACCACAGATGAATGTCGAACCCGTCGACCCTGGCCATATAGCCGGGCCAGCGGTTCAGTTCCGCTTCCCACTTTCGCCAGTCATAGGCGTCGCGCCAGTACTCCACGAACTTCTTCATGTAGGTCAGGTCGGCCCCGTAGAACCAGCCACCACCCTCGACCTCGTTGGGAAACCGCGTGCGCGCCAGGCGATCCTTGAGATCGTCGAGAACCGCATCGCTGACACTGATCTTGAAAGGCTCGGCATCGATCTGCACGGCCACTCTCCCCCTCGTTGAACCCCGTCGTCCTTTCAGGCGCGGCCCGCCTCCGACGAAAGCAGGGCCGGATCGATCCCCAGCCGCGCCATGGCCGCGTCCCATTTGGCTTCGGCTGACGTCGCAAACAGCAATTCCGGACTCCCCTCGCAGTGCAGCCAGTCGTTGCGCTGGATCTCGCCCTCAAGCTGCCCCGGAGACCAGCCGGCGTATCCCAGCGCCAGCAGCGCGCTCATCGGGCCGCGCTGTTCCGCCATGGCCCTCAGAATATCGACGGTCGCCGTCAGCGCCACGCCCTCGCCGATGGGAATGGTCGCGTCGCGCCCGTAATCGGGCGAATGCAGAACGAACCCCCTGCCAGTCTCGACAGGTCCTCCGTAGTGCAGCGGGATGTCGGGCATCTCGTCAGGCCGCCCGAGATCAAGCTGCCCGGCCAGATCCGCGAAGCTGAGGTTGTCCAGCGTCTTGTTGACGATCAGGCCCATGGCACCGCCCGCTTCCGAGTGCGCGCACATGTAGATGACCGACCGCT
The DNA here is from genome assembly GCF_048263705.1 of Minwuia sp. Taxonomy (GTDB): domain Bacteria; phylum Pseudomonadota; class Alphaproteobacteria; order Minwuiales; family Minwuiaceae; genus Minwuia. The sequence continues at coordinate 267,160 of NZ_JBLXDV010000005.1, forward strand.
CGAAACGCGGATCGGCCATCGCGGGCATGGCGATCAGTATCTGGCCTTCCAGAGTGTCCGCCGTGCTTGTTTCCCGATCATCATCCATACCGGCAGGATGGTACGCCACGCCGCCGCTTTCAAGCACAGACCATCGGACACGCCGCGACACACCATCGTGAGCCATCCATCATTGGCAACAGGCCGGTCGTGCCAATATACCAGAACCATGAAGATCAGATTCCTACTGGCAGCCCTGTGCGGCGTTCTCGCGGCCTCATCGGCCGCGCAGGCGACCGACTTCGCCTCTCCCTGGGGCGGCATCCAGGAAGCGGAAGTCAGGCTGGTGGCCGGCCATGTGCCCGGTCACGGCGACATGCTGGGCCTGCAGTTCGTCATGTCTCCCGGTTGGAAGGTGTACTGGCGCAGTCCGGGCGATGCGGGTTTCCCGCCCGTGCCCGAATGGGAAGGCACGAGCGGCGCGACCGACATGGAGATCAGGTGGCCCCTGCCCCTGCGCTTCGTCTTCTACGGCCTGGAGACCTACGGCTACGAAGATGAGGCCATCCTGCCCATCACCTTCCAGCGCGAAGGCGGCGCCGCATCCGTGAAGCTGGAGCTGTTCTATGCCGCCTGCGCCGACATCTGCGTGCCCGTGACGACCAGCCTTGCACTCGATCTGCCCGCCGGCGGCTGGCCGGAGAACCGCCATGCGCGGTCCATCGGAACGGCGCTGTCGAAGGTGCCGGTACAGGACAAGGATATCGCCAGCATCGAAAGCGTGCGGGAAACCCTGAACGCGGGCCGTGCCGTGGTCGAGATACGCATTCAGACCGACCGTCCTGTCGTCCGGCCCGATCTGATCGTCGAGGGTCCGAAAGACCTTCTTTTCGAACGCCCCGCCTGCACGACCGCGGGCACCACGACATCCTGCGCGATCGCTGTTGCCGAGAACCGCGGCGGCGGGTCCCTGGCCGGAAAGGATCTGGTTCTGACGCTCTCCGGCGAGGGTTTTGCCGCCGAGATGCCCGCGAGCGTGGCTCGGCCCTAGATCGGCACCGCAACTGGACACTTGAGGGATGAGATACTAAGTGCATGAACACTGCCGGACCGAACGTCCGGTTCCAATCAAACAAGATTAAGGGGATGCGACCCATGACGATTCAGGAAGGCGATAAAATGCCGGAAGGCGGTCTGATGCAGATGACCGGCGAAGGCCCCGCTCCGATCACGACCGACGAACTGTTCAGCGGCAAGAAGGTGGTCCTGTTTGCCGTTCCCGGCGCTTTCACGCCGACCTGCTCGGCCAAGCACGTGCCCGGCTTCGTATCGAAGGCGGACCAGTTCAAGTCGAAAGGTGTCGACACGATCGCATGCCTGTCCGTGAACGATGTGTTCGTCATGGATGCCTGGGGCAAGGATCAGGCGGCCGGCGACAAGGTGATGATGCTGGCCGACGGCTCGGGCGACTATGTTTCACGGCTGGGCCTGGAACTGGACCTGACCCCGCGCGGCATGGGCAAGCGCGCCACCCGGTTCGCCATGATCGTGAACGACGGCAAGGTCGAGCACCTGGCGGTCGAAAGCAATCCCGGCGAGCTCACCGTCTCGGGTGCCGACGCGATTCTGGAAAAGCTCTGATACCGCGATGAAACGCGCCTGATGGAAACATCCGGGGGCGTTTCAGTCCGATAACGGTCTTCCTTTCGAAGACCGGTTTTGAACGGGAAAAGGGGTCGTCGCGGCCCCTTTTTCATGTCCGGGCGGCGAGAAGAACGCCAGGAATGCTTTATTCCGCAATCCTGCTCTCGGGAAAGCAGAGGCTGACCCGCGTGCCGCGCCCGACGGCACTGGATATATCCAGATGCCCGTCGTGGGCTTCGATCAGGGCCTTCACGATCGGCAGACCGAGACCCGTTCCTTCTTCGGTCAGATAGAGCTCCTGCTCGACCTGCGCGAAGGGTTCGAGAATGGAAGACAGTTTCTCGGGCGGGATGCCGATGCCCGTATCGATGACACTCAGGGTCACCCGAGCGCCGTTGGGTGAGAAACTGATGGTCACCCGCCCGCCCGGCCGGGTGAACTTGATCGCATTGGAAAGCAGGTTGAGCAGCATCTGCTTGCCCGCCCGCCGGTCGATCATCAGTTCGACATCGGAGAAAAGATCGATATCGATCGTGACGTCGCCGTCGACAGCCTTCTGGCGCATCAGACGAACCACATCTTCGACCAGTTCGCTCACCCGAACCCTTTCGATGTGAAAGGACATTCTGCCGGCCTCGATCTTGGACAGATCGAGGACGTCGTTGATCAGCGTGAGCAGATGCTGGCCGCTGTTGCCGATGTCGGAGATATATTCGCGATAGCGGGGGTTCTCGATCGGCCCCATAATCCCGTGCAGCATCAGTTCGGAAAACCCGATGATGGCGTTGAGCGGCGTCCTGAGCTCATGGCTCATGTGCGCGAGGAACTGGCTCTTCGCGGCGCTCGCCAGTTCCGCCTCCTCCTTCGCGAGGCGCATGGCCTGTTCACTCAGGCGCAGGCGTGTCTCGGACTCGAACTGCGCGTGGGCGTAGCGCAACGATCTGGCGAGCAACCGGGCCGAAAGATCCTTCTTGTCGATGAAGTCATAGGCCCCCGCGCGCAGCGCGGCCTCGTCGACGACATCGTCACCCTGGCCCGTGAGCAGGATCATCGGCATGACGGGCGACGGAATCGAAAGCTCGGATATCAGATCGATGCCCGACTTGCCCGAGATACTGCCATCGATGAGCGCAATATCGAAATCATCGGACCGGAGCATCCTGAGAGCATCTTCGACGTTATCAACGTGAAACAGGCTGTAGGCACCCACTGATTTCAGCAGCCGCTTGACGAGCACGAAATCCTCGTAATCGTCATCGACCATCACGACGCGCATGACCGACGGCTCTTCCGTCCTGGCTGGCGCGAAGCGGTAAATCTGCGCTGATCCTGATGTCTCTCTGCTGCTCAAAAATCGGCATCCCTGATAAATGTCGGATCGATAACAGCGAAAACCGGTTAACGGAATGCTAATTTCCGGTCAGACGGCGGGCACTTCGCACGCGCACGCCCAGTAGCCCTCGATCAGCTTCATCGTCTTCACGAGCTTCTCGAACGAGCCGGGTTTGGTGATGAAGGAATTCACGCCGAGGTCATAGGAGGTCACGACCTCACTGGGCGCGTTCGTGGTCGAGAAAATTACCACCGGAATGCGTCGGAGATCGTGGTCCGCCTTCAGGAAGGCCAGCACCTCGCGCCCGTCGATCCGCGGCATGTTGAGATCCAGCAGGATCAGGTCCGGACGCGGTGCGGTCGTACGATCCGTGTAGGATCCTTCATTCTTCAGATACTGGATCAGTTCCACGCCGTCGCCGACGAAATACGGTTCCATCTGCAGTCCGGCCTTCGAAATGGCGCGCTGGAAAAGCACGCGGTCTGCCAGATCGTCCTCAGCCCAGACCACGTTTCTGTTCAATGACGTCATTGGAATGGAACCCTGTCAAAACATCGCCGGCGCACGGTGTCCGACCCTTGCCTGATCAAGAATACTAGCGCCCGCCCCGTGCTGTTGGAAGGCCGGACTCACCGGGCGCGTGCACCGGCCATGACAACCGGAACGTGGCCCCGTCGGGCGTGGCGGTTTCCACGACGACGTCTCCGCCCATGTTCCGGACGATCTTGGCCACGATCGACAGCCCCATCCCGGTTCCCGGTATGCTGCTGTGCGCGTGCAGGCGTTTGAAGGGCTCCAGTATCTGCCGGGCGTGCTTCATGTCGAACCCGATACCATTGTCCGCCACCCGGATGACGACCTGATCCTGAATCCCCCAATCCCGCGTCACGACAACTTTCAGCGGTGTGTCGGGCTTGCGGTACTTGATCGCATTCCCGATCAGGTTCTGGAACACCCGCGTCATCTCGGCAGGACTGGTTTCGGCCATCCCGAGGTCCTGGATCTCGATCTCGCCACCGGCTTCGCGCGCGGCTTCCGACAGGTTCTGCAGCGCCTGCCGCGCCAGATCGCCGAGATCGGTCGTTTCCTTTTTCCCATGGCCGCTGTCCAGACGGGAGTAGGCCAGCAGGTCCTGGATCAGCGTCTGCATGCGCTGCGACGCCGACGTCACGAAGCCGAGGTACTTCCGCCCCTTTTCGGGCAGGACGTCAGCGAATTCCTCATCAAGGATGCCGGAAAACGCCATGATCTTGCGCAGGGGTTCCTGCATGTCGTGGCTGGCGACGAAGGCGAACTGTTCAAGTTCGGCGTTGGAGCGCTCCAGCTGCTTCTCGACGCGTTTCAGGTCGGAGATATCCTGACGCACGGTGATGAATCCGCCACCCGCAATCGGATAGTCATTGCCCAGCAGCCACGTGTCGCCCCGAACATTCATGACGAAGGGCCTGCCGCCCTCACGACGTCGGTTTCGCCGGTCCTCGATCCAGCTGTCCCACGCTTCGGGTGCGAGGGCGATGTCGCCAGCGGCCAGGTTGTTCCGCAACAGCCATTCCCAGGCCTGGCCCTCGCAGGCTGCCGGATCTTCCAGTCCGATCATCTCGGCATAGGCCGTGTTGCAGACCACCAGCTTCTCATCGGCATCATAGATCGCGATGGCATCCGTGATCGAAGACAGGGCCACCGCCAGCAGCTTTTCGGCTTCATCCCGCTGTGATGCGGTCTGCAGCAGATCGGTGACATCCCGCATCACGGTCGCCGTGCCCGTGAAATTCCGTTCCGCATCGAAGATCGGATTGATCGCCAGTTCCACCTGACGTTCCACCGAATCGTCTTCCCCCCGGATCACCAGTGAGTTGCGGATCTCCTCGCCGCGCGCCAGCCGCGCCATGTTTGCCGCCCTGGTTTCACGATCGGAACCGCGCTTGACGTCGAGAATGCTGCTGCCGAGCGCTTTCTCCGCCGGAAGATCGTAGAAAACCGCCGCAGATCTGTTCCATACGTTGATGATGCCGTCCGCATCGGTACCGACCACCGCATCCGATGTTGCATCGACAAATGCCTCAAGCTCCGCGGCGCGTTCCTGCGCAACCCGATTCAGACGCTCCTCACGGGTGACGTCACGGACGGTCACCGTGGCCCCCTCATAGACGTCCTTCCGGAAGACAGGTGCCGCGTTGAGCAGTATTTCCCTGCTTTCCCCCTTGCCGTCGGGCCGGGTGAGTCGCAGGTCCGAAATCACCTCTCCTTCGCGCAGGCGGCGCAGCAGTTCGGAATTCTGCGCATGAAAGGCCTGCCGTCCGCCTGCCGGAACCTGGGTGATGTCGGGAAAGAACTGCGCCATGGCGCGATTCCAGGCGGTGAACCGGTCATCGGGATCGACGAACAGGATCCCGTCCTGCGATCCTTCCACCGCGCGCACGTAGTCCTGCATCCGGCGTTCCACCTGCCCGCGCTGATGCCACAGCAGCGCCACGACATGCGCGAGTGCGATCTGGGCGAGCAGAAACACCTGAATCTCCAGAATGTTGCCGCCGAACACGCGGGAAGCCGGATCTGCCGAGCCAATTTCACTCCAGATGAGCGAGATCGCCAGGCAGCTGCCGACGAGGCCGGACATCGGCATACCCAACCGGATACCGGCAAAGACGATCAGGGCCGGCATCGCATAGATCAGCAGATCGAACGAGGACCGGTGCACGACCCAGACAAGCGCGAAGATCGTCGCGATCCAAAGCGCGGCTTCGGTGAGAAGGAACCACCGCCTCTTCTTCAGGGTGTCCTGAACCGGCGCGATGACTGCCGGCCCGATGATCACGGCACCGACGATCCCGGACGCCACCCAGGTCTGGAAAACAGCCAGGAACGGCGCACCGTAGAAGTGGTTCAATGCCAGCGCGCCCGCCACGGCCCCGACGATCGGCCCGGCCAGTCCCGCGACGAGCAGGAACCGGAAGAAGCCTTCCGGTGTCAGGATATCGCGACGGCGGAAGCGCATGTAATTCAGGATCAGGGCGGAGCAGGCGATCTCCAGCAGATTGGCGATGGTCAGGCCGAGCGACACCGTCACGGTGTCCCCATAGGCCAGATTGGCGAGGAATATCGCTGTGCCGGACAGCGCAAAGGCTGCGTATCGCAGCGCGCCGCCAACGCGCAGGATAATGCCAAGGGCCAGCGCATTGGCCAGCCAGATGCTCGCCACATTGCCCGCGGCGCGCGTCATCTCGACGCCCAGCGTCGCCAGCAGCAGGACGGCGACGGCACCCAGCGCGACCGTTACAAGCCCGTCGGTCCGGACGGACGCATCTTCACGTATCATTTCCGACATGGATACAACGCGTTTGCCTGTTACAGGAATGCCCCTGTATCAGCCAGTACAGGCCGGATGTTGAAAAGCCGTTAACCCTGGCAGGGCCGCGGTCAGCGGAACGCCTCGATCGCGGTGCGCGCGAGTTCGTCGGCACGTTCGTTCCCCGGATCTCCCGCGTGCCCCTTCACCCAGCGCCACTCGACCGTGTGCCGGGCGTTCAACTCGTCAAGCATCTGCCAGAGGTCGACGTTGAGCACGGGCTTCTTGGCGGCCGTCTTCCAGCCGCGCTTCTTCCATCCGGGCAGCCAACTGGTGATACCGTCCATGACGTAGCGGCTGTCGGTATGCACGATGACCTCGCAGGGCCGCTTCAGCGCCGAAAGCGCCTCGATCGCGGCCGTCAGTTCCATGCGATTGTTGGTCGTATCGGCGGCACCGCCGCTGAGTTCCCGTTCCCGGTCGCCGTATTTCAGCAACGCTCCCCAACCGCCAGGGCCCGGATTGCCCGAGCACGCCCCGTCGGTCCATATCTCGACCGTCGCCATCAGAAATCGAGGCCGTAGGCGGTGGCGCTGGCGACCTTCTGATGGAAGGCGAGCTTGTGCCAGTATTCCATCGGATCCTTCGGCGTGACCAGCGCCCCTTCCGGGTGGTTGAGCCAGTCGTACAGCCGGGTCAGGAGAAACCGCATGGCAGCGCCCCGCGCCAGTACGGGAAGCGCGTCGAACTCATCCCGTGTCAGCGCGCGCCGCTCCCGATACGCGCCCAGCATCTGCCGTGCCTTCGTGATGTTGAAGGCCCCGTCGGGCTCGAAACACCAGGCGTTCAGACAGATCGCGAGATCGTAGACCAGCACGTCGGTGCAGGCGAAGTAGAAGTCGATGACACCGCTGAGCTCTTCGTCGATGAAGAACACATTGTCGGGAAACATGTCGGCGTGAATCACACCGCGCGGCAGGGCGTCCGGCCAGTGCGCTTCCAGAAAGCCGACCTCCGTCGTCAGCGCGTCATACAGCCCGTCATGGACCTCATCCGATCTTTCGCCGCACTGCGACAGCAGATCTCGCCAGGCCGAGACCGAAAGGCCGTTCGCCCGTTCAGCCGCCAGGTCCGCACCGGCAAGATGCAGGCGCGCCAGCGCGTCACCCACCTTCTGCGTATGGACCGGCTTCGGCTTTTTCGGCCATCGCCCGTTCAGAAAGCTGACGATCGCCGCCGGCTTGCCCGACGCCCGGCTCAAAAGACCGCCGTCCCGGCGCACGATCGGCTGCGGACAGGGCAGACCGTTGGCGTTCAGATGTGCCATCAGACCCAGGAACCAGGGCAGATCATCGCTGTTCACGCGCTTCTCGTAGATCGTCAGGATGAAGGGGCCCTGATCGGTCTGCAGCAGGAAGTTGGAATTCTCCACCCCTTCGGCAATGCCCTTGCATGCCACCGCGCGACCGATGTCATACGCCAGCAGCAGGCCGTCCAGCTCGTCATCGTCAATATCGGTATAGACCGCCAAGATCCGGCCCGTCAGTCCCGGAGGACGCGCGGAATCTTGAAAATCACATCCTCCGAAACGCCATCGACTTCGGTAACCTGAACGTCGAACCTCTGCTGGAAGGCATCCAGCACCTCCTGCACCAGCACCTCGGGTGCCGAGGCCCCCGCCGTCACGCCCAGCGTGCCCGGTTGTCCGATCTTCTCCCAGTCGATGTCGGCGGCGCGCTGCACCAGCAGGGAACGAGAGCATCCAGCCCTCTCCGCCACTTCGACAAGACGCTTGGAGTTGGAGGAATTGTGCGCACCGACCACCAGCAACAGGTCGCACCGGCTTGCGATATCCTTGACGGCCGCCTGCCGGTTGGTGGTGGCGTAGCAGATGTCTTCCTTGCGCGGCACGCTGATCCGCGGGAACCGCTTCCTGAGCGTGTCGACGATCTCGGCCGTGTCATCCACCGAGAGGGTCGTCTGCGTGATGAAGGCAAGACGCTCGGGATCGGGGATGTCAACCGTCGCCGCCTGATCGGCAGTTTCGATCAGGGTGATGGCCCCCTCGGGCAGCTGACCCATGGTGCCGATGACCTCGGGATGGCCCTCATGCCCGATCATGATGATGTGCAAGCCGTCCCGATGATGCCTCTCGGCCTCGACGTGAACCTTTGAAACCAGCGGACAGGTGGCATCCAGATAGAACTGCTTGCGACGCTCGGCATCCTGCGGCACCCATTTCGGCACGCCGTGCGCGGAAAAGACGACCACGGCGTCCGCCGGCACCTCGTCCAGTTCCTCGACGAAGATCGCGCCGCGCTTCTCCAGCCCCTCGACCACGAACCGGTTGTGCACGATCTCGTGGCGGACGTAGACCGGCGCGCCGTACTTGTCGAGCGCCCTGTCAACGATCTGGATCGCGCGTTCCACGCCTGCGCAGAACCCGCGCGGATTGGCCAGAAGAACGTTCAGCCGGGGTTGTTCGTGTACCGTCACATCAACACTCCAAGGGAAGCCGTCAGCACCGCTTGAGGCGCGACGCTTCCTCATCTACATTGCGCCCGTCCCAACCACAAGTTTGGGTCGGAACACAATCAATCAAGGCTGGAAGATCGCAAACATGACGGAACCTGTCATCGCCCAGAAAGCGCCGTACGCAACCGATGTCGAGGAAGGCAAGTCGTATTTCTGGTGCACCTGCGGCCAGAGCGGCAAACAGCCCTTCTGCGACGGCTCCCACAAGGGATCCGACTTCGCGCCGCAGAAATACACCGCCGAAAAAACCGGCAAGGCCTTTTTCTGCGGTTGCAAGCACACACGTAAATCGCCGATGTGCGACGGCTCCCACAACAAGATCTGAGTTCAATGAAGTTTCTCAAAGCCGGCCTCGTTGCGGGGTCCATGATCGCGATCGCCGCCGTTCTGCATGCCTGCGGGGGCGGTGCCGCCGCCGCCGGGACCTGTCCGAAGATCGGTGTGCTGCCTGATGCCGCCGACAACCCCGTGACAGGCCCCGATGGCGAGGTCGTGGCCCTGGCGCGTCTCAGCGTCCAGCACGGCACCTGCATCTACGACAAGAGCAACGCCTCGCGGACCGGCTACAGCAAGGTCAGGTTTCCGATGACCGTCCGGGTGTCCGCAGCACGCTTCCAGGGTGCGCGGGTCCAGGATATCGACGTGGAATACGTGGTGGCCACCGTGGCGCCTGACGGGGTGATCACGGGACGTCAGACCTACAGCACGACCATCGGCCTGAGCAGCGCAACCAACTTCGAGGACGAGAAGATACTCATCGAGATCCCCTATCAGGGGAACGGTGAGGCCAGTCAGCACCGGGTCGTCGCGGCATTCCTGATCGACCGCGAGACCGTGGCGCTGAACCGAAGCCGCCTGGGGCGCTAGGATCGCAGCCGATGACCGGCGGAAATGAACGGAAAGGCAGCAAGGCGGCCGAGAAGGAAGCCCGGCTTGCCGAGCAGCTGAAAGAGAATCTGCGCCGCAGGAAAGCCGTGCAGACGACCCGGAAGCCGAAGGCGATCAAGAACAGGGAACAACATTGACACCGGATGCGTTGCCGGCTTTCCCGCCATTCCAACGCCTCATTCGTCAGGCCTTTTTGCCGGAATTGCGTTTTGATCGGGAATAGAGGGTTCGAATGGACAGCATTCTGATTCGCGGCGGAAACCCGCTGCGCGGCACAATTCAGATCAGTGGCGCGAAGAACGCGGCATTGCCGTTGATGACGGCGACGCTGCTGACAGACGAGCCCGTCACGCTGACGAACGTGCCGGCCCTGGCCGACATCCGGACCATGGCGGAACTGCTCGCAGAGTTCGGCTGCAAGGCCGAGGATCAGGGCAACAACAGCTGGCAGTTCAATACACCCGAGATCACCGGGACCGTCGCGCCATACGATATCGTGCGAAAGATGCGGGCGAGCGTTCTGGTGCTGGGCCCCCTGCTGGCGCGCACCGGCGAGGCCAAGGTGTCCTTGCCCGGTGGCTGTGCGATCGGCACGCGGCCGGTCAACATCCACATCCAGGGGCTGGAAGCACTGGGGGCGGAGATCGAGATCGAAGGCGGCTACATTCACGCAACCGCCCCCCGGGGCCTGACCGGCACGACGGTCACAATGCCGGTGGTGTCCGTCGGCGCGACCGAGAACCTGCTGATGGCAGCGGCGCTGGCAGAGGGCACCACCGTCCTCGAAAACGCCGCGCGCGAGCCCGAGATCGGCGACCTGATCGACCTGCTGGTTGCCATGGGTGCCGTCGTCGCCGGGCGCGGCACCGACCGGATCACCATCACCGGACAGCCCGCCCTGCACGGTGCCGCACACCGCGTCATCCCGGACCGGATCGAGACCGGCACCTTCGCGGTGGCGGCGGCCATCACGGGTGGCGATATCCTGCTGACGGGCGCGGACCACGACATCGTCGAGGCGATCCTGGCGCCGCTGCAGCGTTCCGGTGCCAGCGTGGACCTGCTTGAGGGTGGCATCCGTGTGCGCCGTGACGGTGCAGGCATCCTGGGCGTCGATGTCATGACCGAACCCTATCCGGGGTTTCCGACCGACATGCAGGCACAGTTCATGGCGCTGATGTCCATCAGCCACAGCGCCGCCATGATCACCGAAACCATCTTCGAGAACCGCTTCATGCACGTACCCGAGTTGGGGCGCATGGGGGCCGACATCACCGTGCACGACTCCTCGGCGATGGTGCGCGGCGTGCGGCGGCTGAAGGGCGCGCCGGTGATGGCAACCGATCTGCGCGCATCGGTCTCACTGGTGCTGGCGGGTCTGGCGGCGGAAGGTGAAACCCAGGTCAATCGTGTGTATCATCTCGACCGGGGCTACGAGCGGCTGGAAGAGAAACTGAAGGCCTGCGGGGCCGATATCGAACGTGTCAGCGGGAACTGACGGCAACAGAACGCGGTTTGATCGTTTCAGTGAGATGAGATCTGGTTCTGGAGGGGGAAAGATATGAAGGATCGCAAGCGGAAGCCGCCTGCGCCGCTGCATCTGCATGCCGTGGACGAGGATGACCTGAAGGTCGTGTCCGCCGCCCTGTCAAGCGCGACGGTCAAGCGTGCCGACATGCGGTTCGACCGGAATGCGCGACGCTTTGCCTTTGTCTGCAATCGCTTCCGCTGGGAAGGCGACGAGGTCGATGACGACAAGGGCGGCAGCCGCATCCGCGCCGGCATCCAGATCAATGACATCGCCCGCGTACAGGCGCTGGGCATGAACGGAATCGACGGCGAGACCGTTCTGGAATTGCTGTCGATTGTATCGGAACCGGGCGACAACGTCCCCGAAGCGACGATCACCCTCACATTCGCGGGCGGACCTGCCGTCCGGCTGGAGGCGGGCTGCGTGGACGTGCTGGTGGACGATATGGGACGTGCTTGGTATACGCCCAATCGGCCGCGTCACGAGATCGAGGATGGCGACGGCGATTGACAGGTATGCGCCATGACCGTTCAGAAATCCGCCCCGCAACCGCTTGTGCTGGCCCTGCCGAAGGGCCGCATCCTGAAGGAAGCCATGCCGCTGGTGCGTGCCGCCGGGATTGAGCCCGAGGCCGCATTCGACGACCCGTCCAGCCGGCAGCTGACCTTTGCCACCAATCATCCCCATCTGTCGATCATTCGTATCCGGTCCTTCGATGTGGCGACCTTCGTCGCCTTCGGGGCCGCACATCTGGGCATCGCCGGGAACGATGTGCTGATGGAATTCGACTATTCCGACATCTATGCGCCGCTGGATCTGGGCATCGGCTATTGCAGGCTTGCGGTCGCCGAGCCCGCCGGACTGTCAAAGACGGACGACCCGGCAGGCTGGTCGCACGTCCGCGTCGCCACGAAATATCCGGCGATCACCCAGCGCCATTTCGCCCGCAGGGGCGTTCAGGCCGAATGCATCAAGCTGAACGGCGCGATGGAACTCGCACCCAATCTGGGGCTCTGCCGCCGGATCGTTGATCTGGTCTCGACCGGCTCCACCCTGAAGGCCAACGGTCTGGTCGAGATCGAGCACATCGCCGACATCACCTCGCGTCTGGTCGTCAACCGCACGGCGCTGAAGACACGCCCCGAAGAGCTTCAGGGCTGGATCAACCGTTTCCGGAGTGCCGTCGATGCCGAAGCGGCTTGAGACCAGCGCGGCAGGCTTCGAAGCCGATTTCGAAGCGCTGCTGAACAGCAAGCGGGAGACCGATGCCGACGTCGATGACGTCGTCGCCGCCATCATCGCCGATGTCCGCGCGCGCGGCGATCGGGCGCTTGTCGATTACACGGCGCGCTTCGACCGGTTGCAGCTGGAACCGGGGAAACTGCGCTTCACCGCCGATGAAATCGATGCCGCGCGTGCGCAATGCGATGCCGAGACACTGGATGCGCTGGAACTGGCGGCGCGCCGGATCCGTGCCTTTCATCGGCGTCAGTGGCCCGACGACGATGCGCTGACCGACGAGGAAGGTGTCAGGCTTGGCGCACGCTGGAACGCCGTCGGTGCCGTCGGCCTGTATGTGCCGGGCGGCCTCGCTTCCTACCCCTCATCGGTATTGATGAACGCCCTGCCCGCGCGCGTGGCCGGCGTATCCCGCATCGCCATGGTCGTCCCGACGCCTGACGGCGTGATCAATCCACTGGTGATCGCGGCGGCCGATCTGGCCGGCGTCACGGAAATCTATCGTGTCGGCGGTGCCCAGGCGGTGGCGGCTCTGGCCTATGGCACCGAGACCATCGCAGCCGTGGACAAGATCGTCGGCCCCGGCAACGCCTATGTCGCGGCCGCCAAGCGCCGGGTGTTCGGTACGGTCGGCATCGACATGATCGCGGGACCGTCGGAAATCCTGGTCGTCGCCGACGGCGAGAACGACCCGGCCTGGATTGCCGCCGATCTTCTGTCCCAGGCCGAGCACGACGAATCCGCGCAGTCCATCCTGATCACCGACGATGCAGCCTTTGCCGATGCCGTCAGCGCTGCCGTGGACAGCCATCTTGCGGTTCTGCCCCGCGCCGACATTGCCGGGAAAAGCTGGCGCGATCACGGCGCGATCATCGTGACCGCTGCGCTGGAGGAGGCCATCCCCCTGGTGGACCGGCTCGCACCGGAGCATCTGGAGCTTGCAGTCGCCGATCCGAAACCGCTTTTCGACCGGATCCGCAATGCGGGGGCAGTGTTTCTGGGCCGTCACACCCCGGAAGCGATCGGCGATTACGTCGCCGGACCGAACCATGTGCTGCCGACGGCGCGCAGCGCCCGGTTCTCGTCCGGCCTGAACCTGCTCGACTTCATGAAGCGCACGACCTTCGTGAGCTGCGACGCCGAGAGCCTTTCGCGCATCGGCCCGGCGGCGGCCACACTGGCGGATGCCGAGGGCCTGCCCGCCCACGCGCTTTCGGTTCGCATCCGCATGAACCGCTGACCGCCATGTCCGATCAGAACCGCATCGCCGCGATCTCGCTGGACAACAGCTCCATCAAGAGCTGGGGGCCGGACGTGGATCACGAACGCAAGGTCGCGATCTTCGACCTGATCGAACAGAACAGCTTCCGCCCCGTCGGCGACGAATATCACGGGCCCTTCAATGTTCACCTGACCATCGAGGACAACCGTCTGGCGATCCAGATCTGCGGCGAGGACGATGTGGAACAGGGCCGCATCGTGCTGGCGCTGTCCACCTTCCGCAGCACCGTCCGCGACTATTTCAAGATCTGCGAGAGCTATTTCTCCGCCATCAAGACCGCCACGCCCTCGCGCATCGAAGCCATCGACATGGGCCGCCGCGGCATCCACAATCAGGGATCGGAGCTGCTTCAGGAAAGGCTGCAGGACAAGATCGAGATCGACTTCGACACGGCGCGGCGGTTGTTCACGCTGATCTGCGTCCTGCACATCCGCGCTTGAGGACCGGCCCTTGGAGCTTCCCGGAGCAGTCCTGTTCACCTGCACCGAGAACAGCGTCCGTTCGCCCATGGCCGAGGGCCTGCTGAAACAACTGATGGGCCACGCGATCTACGTCGATTCCTGCGGTGTGCGGTCGCGCGATGTGGACGGCTTCTCGATCGCGGCGATGGACGAACTGGGCATCGACATCAGCGGTCATCGCGCCAAGAGCTTCGACGATCTGGAAGACACATTCTTCGATGTGATCATCTCCCTGTCCCCTGAATCCCAGCACAAGGCCATCGAACTGACACGCACGATGGCCTGCGATGTCGAATACTGGCCAACCCTGGACCCCAGCCTGATCGAGGGCAGCCGCGAGGCCCGTCTCGACGCCTGGCGTCAGGTCCGCGACAGCCTGCGCAAGCGCATTCTGGAGCGCTTCAGCACAGGCCCCGCGCCAACTGTTTGAGCATCCCGTCGGCGCGGTCTATTGTCGGCGCACAAACGTTTCCTGGGGAGGAACCATGCCCACAATCGCAGCAGACCGGATGGAAGCCATGATGGCCACCATCGCCAAGGCCAACGGTTCGTCGGACGACGAGGCCCGGCTGATCGCCACCAATCTGGTCGAGGCCAACCTGAAGGGGCATGACAGCCACGGCATCGGGCTGATGCCGACCTATGTGAATGCCAGCCAGTTCGGCAAGCTGCGCCCCAACAGGCACATCTCGGTCGTGAAGGATGATGGCGCGATCCTGCTGCTGGACGGCAATGCGGGCTATGGACAGGCGATCGGTGTCGAGGCCATGCAACTGGGCATCGAACGCGCAAAAGAGCACGGGATGTGCCTGATGAGTCTGCGCAACAGCCATCATCTGGGCCGCATCGGCGCCTGGGGCGAGATGGCGGCGGATGCGGGACTGATCTCGATCCACTGGGTGAACGGCATCACCAAGATGCCGCTGGTGGCTCCCTATGGCGGTTCGGACGCGCGCTACACGACAAATCCCTATTGCACCGCCATTCCCGAGACCCCGGAACATCCGCGGATCATCTTCGACATGGCCACCACCAAGGTGGCCCAGGGCAAGGTGCGGGTCGCCTTCAACAAGGGCGTCGAAGTGCCCCCGGACTGCCTGATCGACAATCGCGGCGTGATGACCCAGGACCCGTCGGTGATGTTCAATGAACCCACCGGCGCGCTGATGTCGGTCGGCCAGCACAAGGGCTATGGCCTGGCACTGATCTGCGAGATCCTGGCGGGCGGCCTCTCGGGTGGCGGCACGTTCCTGCCCGAACGCTCGGACGGCTGGTCCATCATCAACAACATGCTGACCATCATCGTCGATCCGGCGCGGCTGGGATCGACCGACGCCCTGCTGGCCGAGGTCGACATGTTCATCAAGCACGTGAAGGCCTCGCCCCCCGCGCCAGGCGTCGAGGAGGTCATGGTGCCGGGCGATCCGGAGCGGAAATCATCCGCCGAGCGGAGCGCCAACGGTCTGCCGATTGACGATCAGACATGGGAAGAACTGGTGCAGTGCGCCATTCAGGTCGGTATTGCCGAGGATGTGGCGCGCGGTTTCGGCAATCCCGCTTAGCGATGGCTAGAATACGCTGCCGCCCGGCGTGCGGCTCGGTGTTCTGGGTTCTGACGTGTTCCTGCTGCGGCAATCGCGATATTCGGGCGTGCCCGGCGTCGCATCGGAAAATCCGCACGATCCGCCACCGACCCGGCTGCGTCCCGTATCGACAATCTCACAAGCGCTCAGAGCCAGAACACCGGCCAGCGCCACACCAACTTTCAGGAAACAAAACACATGCATGCGCAGATTATTAGGATGCAAATCACAGCAGGTCGAGTGAAATGAGCAGCGCCGCGTCATCTACTCTGGTTCAGTGCCAGTCGCGCGACGGGCTGACCCTCGTCGGCGACAGCTACGGTCCTGAAGACGGGCCGCCGGTGCTGTTCATGCACGGCGGCGGCCAGACCCGCCACAGCTGGGGCGGCACGGCACAGTCCATGGCCGCGCGCGGCTGGCGGGCCATCACGGTCGATCACCGTGGCCATGGCGACAGCGCATGGTCCCCGGAGGGACGATACAGCTATCACGACATCGCCGACGATGCGCGCGCGTGGGCCGGGTATCTGGGCGGCAAGCCGGTTCTGATCGGCGCTTCGCTGGGCGGACTCGGCTGCATGGTGGCGGTCGGCCACGAACCGAAACTGCAGGCGACCGCACTGATCCTCGTCGATATCGCACCGATGGTCGAAGCGAAGGGTGCCGACCGTATTCTGGATTTCATGAAAGCGAACATGGCCGAAGGCTTCGCGACGCTGGAGGATGCCGCGGCGGCCGTTTCGGCCTACACGCCCGAACGCAAGCGGGCCGTCGATCTCAACTCGATCCGAAAGAACCTGCGCGAACGTGACGGACGGTGGTTCTGGCACTGGGACCCGAAGACGATCGTTGGAAAATCGGGTGTCGATACCAGGCTGGATGAAGAAGCCCGCGCCCAGGGCGTTCGGGATGCCGACTGCCCGATCCTGCTGGTCCGGGGCCGCTTCTCGGATGTCGTCAGCCCGGAATCGGTGAAACATCTGATGGCGCTGCGTCCCGATGCGGGTTTCGTTGACGTGGGCGGTGCCGGGCATATGGTGGCGGGCGATCGCAACGATGTGTTCACCGATGCCGTCATCGGCTTTCTGGATGAACGCGGACTCATGAAGTAAGGAACGCGCCTGACATGCCCGCAGAACCAAAGATCGTCACGGCCGCGCTGATCATCATCGGCAACGAGATCCTGTCCGGCCGGACCAAGGACAAGAACATGGGGTTCATCGCCGACCGGCTGACCGCACTGGGTATCCGGATGCTGGAAGCACGCGTCGTTGCCGACATCGAGGCCGAGATCGTCGAGGCGGTCAACGCCCTGCGGGCAAAATACGATTACGTCTTCACGACGGGCGGCATCGGTCCGACCCATGACGACATCACGGCGGACTGTATTGCAAAGGCGTTTGGTGTCGGCATCTCGGAACATCCGGACGCGGTGGCGCTGCTCTCGGCCCGCTACAAGAATCCCAGCGACTTCACCGAGGCCCGCCGCCGGATGACGCGTATTCCGCACGGGGGCGTGCTGGTCGAGAATCCCGTCAGCACCGCGCCCGGCTTCCGGGTCGAGAACGTCTATACGTTCGCGGGCATCCCCGCCGTCATGCAGGCCATGTTCGAAAGCATCGCCCACGAGCTGGTCGGCGGCGATCCGCTGTTGAGCCGTTCGGTGAGCGCATTCCTGCCCGAAGGCATCATCGCCACGCCGCTGCAGAAGATCGAGACAGACTTTCCCGGCATCGAGGCCGGCAGCTACCCGTTCCAGCGCGACGGGCGGTTCGGCTCCTCGCTGGTGCTGCGCTCGACGGATGCCGAACTGCTCGACCGCGCAACTCAGGCCCTGAAGGCCGTGATCATCGAACTCGGTGGCGATCCGATAGAGGGCTGAACCATTCGCTCTCCGCTTGTGATCCTTTTCCTTCTGTTCAGCCCGGCCGGTGCTGCGGCGACCGAACCGACCGAACTGCCGGTCCTGGCAAAGGTGGAACCGTGGACCCACGCCGCGAAACCCGTCGGCTATCGCGGCCGTATCTGGTTTGCCAACGCGAACCGCTGGCCGGAACACAACTCGGCCGACATCTGGTCGATGCGGCCCGACGGGTCCGGGCTGCGCATGGAACGCCGCCTGTTCAGCCAGGATGTGGGCGAACCCGCCGTGCATGACGGCCTGCTCTACTGGCCGTTCGAGGACCCCCGCGTCTCGCTCGGCTGGGGACAGATCGCCGTCACCAATGGCCGGGACTGGCAGGTTCTGGAGACGGGCGTAGGCCGACAGTTCCACGTCCACGGCATCTATCCGCGCGGAGACACGCTCTATGCCGCCGCCTCGTCATGGTCGGCCCAGATCCTTCGATCCGGTGATCGGGGGCTTTCCTGGGATATCCTGTATGCGGCAGCGCGACAGGAAAAGCGCTACAGCCGGACGTATCAGCTCGTGCCGACGGCGAACGGTCTGCTCGGCGACCTGATCGAATTCGGAGGTGGACCCCGCAGCTTTTCCCTTCTGCGGCACGCAGGCGGAGAACCCCAATCCTTCGCGGGCTGGCCGGCGGACGACGGTCTCGTCCGGCGCGCCTTGCAGACGCCCGACGGGCCGCTGGTGCTGATAGAGCGTTTTTCGTTTTCATGGAATCACCATGAAAACGAAATAACGCAACTCGCACAGGTAGTTGCCATTCTTGAA